>JAPPKS010000004.1 GCA_028819845.1 Candidatus Poribacteria bacterium
CGTCCATCTCTTGTGGATACCGCGGCACCGGGTCGCCAAACTGACCCACTACCGTGCTAGAAAAACCAAATAACAACAAAATGATTAAAGCGTAGATGTTTCTTGTCATGCGTTCTTCTCCTTTAGATTAAGGTGTTTATTTTCCTCCGCGGTTTAAGGTATGGGTTTATGAAATCCAAGCTAATGTCAAGTTTTGAACGTTCCAAGCACCATCCTTGTTGCGCACAAGTAGCACGTAATAGGCAACTCCCGCTAAAGCGTGACCCGCATTTCCCACGTAAACAAGAGCTTGACTCCCTAATGCTCGGTAGACCGCATACTCAATGTCACTAATCACTTTGTCTGCGGAGTTGTTTAACCTACAACTTGCCAGAACAAGATAGACTATGAGAAACAGCAAGGTGAATTGTAGTTTCATGATTAGTTAGAGGCTTTAACGGGCGTGTGGGGAACTACGGAGCACGGAGCATCACTACTGTTGAGAATTCGATTTCGGCATCAATTTGATTTCCCAGAATGTCCCGAACATCCCTGAGTTGAATTATATAGCGCTGATCTTTTACCAGTTCTTTCCCTTCTGGAGGGGTTATGGTTATTGAATGGCTGTCCTTTTCGACATTCCAACCTAGCGGTTCACCATAAACTCGTTTGGCCTTCCTTTCCGCCGCGTCCTGCGTTTCAGTAAATGGGCTGATTGTAATCTTCCAAGACCCGCGAATTGAGCGGTTGAAATTGAAAGTGATGCCATCGGTATTCAATGAATTGAGAAATCCGGGATTCCGATATGTACGGATTGCATCAACATCATCCCCATCTCTGATAGTTTGGGATATGATACCGAAGGGTGGCAATGCTTCAAGCGCTTTTCTCACTTCATCATTGTGTTCGCAAATGCGGCAATGGCGCAATTCGAGTCTGAGTAAGGCACGAGCCGAATCGTCTTGTATCTTCCAAACTGGATGGGTTAATTCTTCAACTAAAATAGGAACTACTGCTTTGGGGAGAGGTTTTATATAGTGGTGCAGTAGCATACCCCGGCTATTGTGTATACGTCGGAACACATAGCCATAAGCGAAATCGGCACCGAAACGAAGTGACCATGAGCTACTGTGCAATGCCTCGGTTAGGGCAGCCCGTCCACGATCGCCTATCCTGTTAAGAACCATACCAGCAGTGATTCCATCAAAGAAGGGCGATCCATAATAGAGTGACTGGACTAAGCCCGATATGACTTCCGCCGCTAATTTTGGCGGTAAGTCCGTCACGGATTCGCCCATTCCCAAGAAACACTCCATTGCCTCAAAACGCACCTTATATTCATCATCTTTTAGAGCTTTAACTATGGCGCGGACAATGTTTTATAGTCCTTGTGGTTGAAGGGAATTTCATTCGTTAAAGTTAAAACAAGCAGTTGTTCCACATCCTCCTGACGCACAATGGCATTTTCGTGGTCTAATGCTGCAATCAATGCCGGCATAGCGGGCATACCGATTTGCGCTAAGGCAGACGATACTTCTGTGCGGTATTCGCGATTAGAATCGCCTAATGCCTCAATCAAGGCGGGCACGGCTGGTACGCCAATTTCGATGAGTGATTCATACGTGATGTTTAGGACATCATCATTTGTATGTTCAAGTTGGCGAATTAACAATGGGATGTTTTTATCGTTAGCATGACACAGCATACTTGCCATGCTCGCTAAATATAGACAGATAATGCCAAATCGCTTGTGCTTGTTCATAGTTTTTCCTTCGAGTTAGGCACTTTAATGGGCGTGTCTGAAGGTGCCGACTGATATTCTGAAGTCAATATTGGCACCGAGTTCATGATACCCCAGAACATCCCTAAAATCCCTGAGTTGAATCGTATACTCCTGCTTGTTCACCAGTTCTTTGCCTTCCGGGGGGGTTATGGTCACTGAATGGGTGCTCTTTTCAATATTCCAAGCCAGCGGTTCACCAATTACTTTTGGCACACCATCAACAGGGTGGATTGTAATCGTCCCCATCCTGTGAATTGAACGGTTGAATTTGAAAGTAATGCCGTCGGTATTCAATGAATCGAGAACATAGGAATCCACAACTGTTTGCCCGTGTCTGATAGTTTGGAATACGATACCGAAAGGCGGCAATGCTTCAAGCGCTTGCCTCGCTCTATCATCATAACTAAGGGAATTTAAGACCCTAATCGCGTCTTCTTGTGTCTTCCAATCCGGATGGGTTAATCCTTCAGCTAACGTAGAAATTATCGCTTTTATCGTTTCGGAGGGATGGGGCACGTCCTCTATGAACACCCCACGCCTACCAATCGCATATCCATAAGCGACGGCGGCACCGAAACGAAGCGGCCATTCGCTGCTGTGCAACACATCATTATTTTGCAACGTCAACGCATGGGCTATCTGTGCTGTACTCGACATCTTGGACCGAACCTCAACGGCATTGGATCCACTAAAGAAGGGCGATCCATAATAGAGTGACAGGGCTAAGCCCGAAACAACTTCCGGCGCTAATGCTTTCGAGGAAATCTTGGGAGAGTCCAAGAAATACCTCGCTACCTCAGAACGCACCTTAGCATCATCATCTTTTAAGACTTTAATCAGTGCGCGTTTAATGTTTTGGTTGAGGCGGGTAATGTCTTCGATGCGGTAAGTAGCATTACGATTCAGGTCTAAATGCTTTGGAAGATTCTTCACGCCTAAATGCTTTGGCGTTGACAAGGCATTGATAATGCGGTTGTTTTTAGCCCGTATACCAATCAGCACCTCCACAGTATGCTGGCGCACAGCGGGATTTTTGTGGTCTAATGCCATAATCAAAGCCGGCACTGCGGGTTCGCCAATTTCGACGAGTGAACGCTGTGCATCGGACGCCGCATTCCACGCCGCGCTGTGTTGAACACGCGCCTCCGGATGGTCAAATTGCTGAATTAACGATGCGATTTCCTTATCTTGTTGAGCGTGAGATACTATGCTTGCCATGTAGACCAGATGTAGACAGATAAGGCAGACTCGTTTGTGCTTGTTCATTGTTTTGCCTCCTGTAGATTAGTGCGCTGACCCACGTGCTAAAGCGTGAAGTCTCATGTAAAAGCTCGTGGAATTATAGCCGTAGTGACCAACAGGGCCGTAGCGATTGCCATCCTCATCATAGGGGGTAAAGTGCCGTCTTTCAAATTGGGTAGCCCTGCTATACGAGCCGAATTTATAATTTCCATTTTCTCTATCCATTTCTCTTGCATACTTGGCTCCAAGACCATAAGCCTTCAACTCCGAAACAAAACTAGCATGGTATGGATTGCTTTGCACGAAGTCTGCCGGTACCGTCATATAGTCGTGGACATGAGACAATTCATGAAGTAGAGTTATTGTCAGCTTCTCCGCCTTGCGCTCCGTATTGATATCTACCAGAATAAGTTCGCCCAGATTTTGGGATTCGCCGAAAATACCCGATTCTTCCGAATACTCCCTAAACCGAATCTCCACTCGCCTATCGCTGTTAATAACATAGGCAAGCATACCGCCCGCGGTTTCACTTCCAGCGATTCCTGTACCGTTTATCCCCCCTGTGAACATTGAATTCCAAACCGTTTGGCTGCTGCTTGACAAACCGTCGGGCATTATATAGTTACCATCGGCATCTATTTCAGGAACGTCGCGTATTTCGGTGCCGCCCGGCAGGACAATATACATCCCCGTGGGGTCAATAAACTTCATCGGGTTATTCGCGGCGTAAGCATACCAATTGATGCCGTCTCCCGCGGGGTCACGCTGTGTAAACCTGCCGGTATACGGGTCATAATACCGCGCGCCGTAGTAGTAGAGTTTAACATCGCTGTCATACTCTTTACCAGTGAATTTGCGCGGCGTGTCGCCCGTACCGACCTCATTGCGCACGGCGCCGAACACGTCGTATTCGTAGCGGGCAAGCACGTTCTTGTTGCCGTCGGTTAAGACGATGTTACTGCCCAGCGCGTTCGTGTAGTGGTATTCATAACGTCCCACCCGATTGTTCGCTAAATCAGTCATCTCAGTGTCGGTTAGCGTACGGTCATAGATTGACACCTCGTTGAGATAACCGTTGAGGTGATGACTGGCGCCATCGTAATATCCCATCCACAACGCCGCAGTTGTCGCCACTAAAGAACCCGTTGCTGCGGTCGATGCAGACTCTTTGGTTCCGTTGATGAAGATGTTCATATCACTCCCGTTGTAGCGAACCGACACATGCGCCCATGTGTTTAACGGGATGGTCGTGGCGCTGGTGACGGTCTTAGTAGTTCCGCTGAACAGTAAGTCAAACTGAACCGCACCGCTACTAGTTATCCAGAGCCGATACCCGTTTGAGGCGTCCGATTTCTTGAGCAGATATCCGCTCGCCGCCGCGGCCCGCTTCACCCGGCAGCTTATGGTCAGCGTATTGCCCACTAGGTCTAAGGCATCACTGTCGCGTACTTTGAGGACATCGTTGGTACCATCGAATTGAAGACTGCTGCCGTCTTCGGTACTCCAAGCCGGCGCCTTATTCGTATCCCCATCGCCAAGCGTTCCGTTGTGCTGACCGTCCACATCGTGCGAGACAGTGCCCGTGCCTTCGTCGAAGTGCCAGTGCGCGGCGGCATTGTGTTTGCGGCGGTAGACGACACCGTCCGCGCCATAGAGGTAGGAGGCGGCGATTTTCTTGTTTGCGTCCAGTTCCAACAGCGGCATCAAGCCGTCGTAGAGGAAGTAGCGCGTCCCACCGCTATCGGTCACCTTCACGCGCTTCCCGCCGCCGTCGTAGGCGTAGCTTATCGTCTGTTGCAGTGTGCCGCCGCGTGTCTTTTGTATCTGCGTCAACCTCGAGCCGAACCCGTAGCTCAATGCGTCTGAATCGTTGCCTTCACTTCGTTGCGTCAACTTCCCCTCGGCGTCGTAGGTGTAGTTCATCGTCGAAAAATCGCTATCTTCCGGAACAAGCGATCGGTAGGTCAACTGGTTGCTATCAGGCGCAACAGTGTAGGCGGTCGTGCCGTCAATGCTGCTAATCTGCGCCATCCGGTTGCCGGACTTGTCGTAGGTGTACATGACAATCCCGTCCCCGTAGTTGGCTGTAATCAAGCGAGACAAGTTATCGTAACAGAAGCTGAAGATCTTGTTTGCGCCGCCAGCGCCGGTGTCATCGCGTTCCAGTTCAATCACATTCGACTTCACATCGTAGGCGTAATCGAGGGAGCTGAGCACTTCGGTCGCGGTTTTCATGTATTGCACGGTGTCCAACCGGTTCAGGTTATCGAGCGTTCGATGCGCGGTGATGCCGTTGGGGTTTGTGGCTGTCTTGAGCGCACCGATGTCGAAGTAGCCGTAGCTTGCGGTCTTGCCCGCCAGCGCGTCCCGCACGGAAAGCAGCCGGTTCGCCTCGTCGTAGGTGTAGGTTGCATCGTACACCTTCGTACCGCCCGATGACGGTTGGATTGACATACGCGTCCGCATCGAGGCGTCGTCGTACTCGTAGAAGGTCTTGTAGCCCAACAGCGAATTGTCTTGGGTAATGATGCGGTTTAACTGATCGTGGGTGAAGGTGTAGGTGTACGTCTCCGAGCCGTCGTTGGTCGCCTGGGTCAGCACATTATCGCCGCGGTCGTAGGTGTAGCTCACCGTCTCGCCGGTCGAGTAACTAACTTGTGAGATGCGGTTCAAGTTATCGTAGGTGTTGCTGACGGCGGGGCTAGTTTCGCTGCCGGTTTGACTCGTCCAAGCCTTTGTTATCTGATCGATGGAATTGTACCGCGTCTCTACCCAATCGCCGCCCGGAAGAGTCTGCTTCGTCACCCTGCCGAGGAAATCGCGGGTGTAGGTGGTTAGCAAGCCGCGGGGGTCTTTGGTCTGGCTGAGATCGCCAAAAACGTCGTACATTGATTCGGTCGTGGCGTATGGGGTTGTCCAATCGTCGTTGTTGAAGCTGTGCGTTCTGGTAACTCGTCCCATTGCGTCATATTCCGTCTTGGTCTGCGCTATCAACCTGCCTGTCTGCCAGTTGGATTGACGGACTTGCGTCTGAGTGACTCGCCCATTCTTGTCGTATGTCGGAATGGAGTAGAGGTCGTCCACGACGCGGCGGGTGAATTTCAGTGCACCATCCTGCCAGTAGGCGTACTCGGTACGTCTGCCTTGCGCGTCGATGTCCGCAGTTTTCAAGCCGCGATCTGTATCCCATTCGGATTTGGTCTTGATGATATGGTCTGCGCCGTTTACGGTGACGGTGGTCTTGACTTCGATTGGGTAGGTGTGTTTAATCGAATCATAGACCGTCTCGACAACCTTCTCTTGAGTAGTATCCGGCATGAACGTGGTCTTGATGCGGTTGCCGTAGGCGTCGTACTGGTGGATGGTAATGATGTCGTGGTCAACGGCGACGGGCTGTGTGCCGGTATTCGCCTTGCTGCGCTGCGCAGTTAGATTGCCTTTATCGTCGTAGCTGAACTCCGTCCTGTGACCCATCGGGTCGATCTGCCAGATAGGACGGTTGTATTTCGTCTCGTAGTCCGCTTCCCACTTGCGCGCAGCGTTGGAAGGCGTCCTATAACTGGAGTGGTACTGCTCCCACTTCGTGGCATTGCCCATCTGACGGTTGTGGGTTGAGTCTGCGCCCTCATAGTAAATACGGTAGAAATAACTTTTACGAGTATAGTACGTTCCATTGATTAACTGACTATCATTGTTGTCATAGTGAGAAGCACTGGTTACGTTCGTATTAGCGTAGCTCCAACGCCACGAAAAATAGTCCGGCAGCCTCCACCCGTAGTATTTTTCAGTGATTTGCCCTGTATTGACACGATACCTATTATGGCGCCTTCTTGTATTATCCGTTCTATCTACCGGATTCTTGGAGTACACTGTCATACTATTAGTGTAAGGCGTCGAATATAACCGCTCGTGCAGCACGGTGCCTTCATCGCTATTGTAATCGGCAACATCTCTGGCGCGTACACTACTCACTTTCCTTTCATAAATGTGATATTCGGTTCGATACCCCAACGGCGAGACCACCGCGGCGAGAGAGCCGAAGTCGCGGTAGCCGTGCGAGTCTGAGCTGACGTATTCATATTGCGTCCTGACCTCGCTGCCTCGCGGGTCGCCAGTTCCTAGCTGATGCGCCATAGCTGTCAGGCAATCAATATGACCAGAGGTGCTATAGTAGGGGTGCCTACGATAGCGAGTATAGCCATACTCGACCGTATTATAGACCGTGGTTAGCGCGGTTGACGTGCCTAGACCGAACTCAATCTTGGTGATAAAACGCGGGAGCGCATCGTCGTCTACAGTGTGATCATAGGAAAACTTCAGTATCCTACCCAGCGAATCTTCGACCGCGGCGAGCCGGGGATAGCGGTGAGACCTTGCCGGAGTTTCAGGTTGCGCTTCATAATGCAGCTTCACACGATTGCCATTCGGATCCGAAATTTCAGTCAACACTTGCTTGGTGCTGGTTAGGTTGTCAACCGTCTCAAACTTGTAACGGATACCACTGCGGGTGGTGTAGATATACGCCCACTTCGTGCCGAACTGTTCAAACTTCAAGCTGGCACGCACCCCGGTTTTGGGGCTAAATGTCGCTCG
>JAPPKS010000009.1 GCA_028819845.1 Candidatus Poribacteria bacterium
TACTTGACTACTATTTTAGAAACTCTATTCTGAATAATCAGGTGCGTTTGCCCTGCTTATCCGGTTGCTTTTCGATTGACACTTGTTCTCTTTTTTGATAATCTGCCAAGACCAGAAATACAAATTTCAGAGCAAATTTAATATCTAGTATGCGAAACTGGACGGCAAATAAATGAGATACAACTCCATGACACTATCCTACAATCACGAAGTCCATTTCGAGGTCAATAACATGTGCCTTGTAAGGCGGGAATATCTTTCTCGTCCGGTCAATCAATGTGAATAAACCCTTTCAAAATCTTGGGAGTTTCATTATGTCTGACTTCAAACTTACGCAGCAGCAACTGAATTTTATGGAAACCTTTGGATATCTGTGCTTTCCCGGCCTGCTCAACGACCGAATTGATCAGATTATCGAAGCTTTTGAACAGGTTTGGGTGGACTTGAATGTAGAACACCCTGAAACACAGCGTACTTACATTGTACCGTTTATCGGACAAAGCGAATATCTCAGTTCGCTGCTTGACGACGATCGCATTGATGGAATTTTCAGCAGCCTTTTGGGGGAAGATTACGTTTACTTGGGCAGCGACGGCAATTTCTACAGCGGCGATTCTGGATGGCACTCGGATGGCGGTTGGCCGCGCCGCATTCGTCACTGCAAGATGGCGTTCTACCTCGACCCGTTGACCGCAAACACCGGCGCTTTGCGATTCATCCCTGGCAGCCACAGATATGGGGAAGCTTATGCCGAGACCATACAGCAAGGCGTTGCGACCTTGGGTGAGACCTATGGAATTGACGCTACCGATGTGCCGGCAGCGGTAATGGAGACACATCCCGGTGACGTTGTGGTGTTTAACCAAGGCTTGAAACACGGTTCATGGGGCGGTAGCACGCAACGCCGTATGTTTACGATTAACTGTAGTTATCGGTATAAAGAAGATCAGATGGATCTTCTCCAGAAGGAAGTAGGGATGACAATAGGTCATGAAGGCAAAATTTACGGCGAAAAAATGCTTGCGACAGCGGGGCCGCGCAGACTCGTGCATCTTGAACAGCCGTTATCAATTGCTCCGGGTGGCGTGCCTTTGGGATAGAGCAGTTCAACCATTCCACGGCCTTCAATGATTACATTAAGAATTGCGAACGATTGGGCGTCCTGCCAACGATAACTGAGGTTGATACATCAAAAAATCAATAATTGGGCGTTACAGATTACTAATTTTTCCCCTATGTCTTCCTAGCTTCGTTCAAACCTGTCAAGAATTTTATTGAATGACTCTTGCTGTTAATATAGGCGTATTTGAATTCCACATGGTAGAGGGAAGGTTGGAATGAATTGAAAAGCACATTCTTAAAAGACATGGCATTCCGCAAAGCACGCATTGCAATGACTGCAATCGCTATCACTGTATTGATTGCACTAATTCTGATGTTGGGCGGAATTATGAATGGCATGCGTATACAAGCACAGCAGTACGTCAAATCTACGGGGGCAGATATTTGGATTTCCGCGGAAGGCTCCGGTGGCGCGTTCGTTGGCTTTTCAATGATCAACCCGGAGTATCTTGCCTATCTCAATAATGCCCAAGATCTGAAACCCAAATCTACATCACAACTCGTTTTTGCACAAGCGCGGCCTGTAATCAGAGGTAAGACCGGCAAAGCCATTGTCGTAGGATATCAAAACGGAAAACTCGGCGGGCCCGTACGTTTAGTCGAAGGACGTTTGTTCACGCCGAGTCAATACGAGGATTATCGGCCGGAAGATATCCCGTCACCAGAGGTTGTCATTGATGAAAAAATGGACCTTGAAATAGGCGAACGCCTATCGATCGGCGGCAGCAAACTTAAAGTCGTCGGCAAAGCCAAAAGCCTGATGTTTGTACTTGACACACCGCTGTTATTTATGGATATCCGAACCGCGCAAAATGTGATGCTAGACAACATACTGTATGTCAATATGATCCTTTCAAAAGCCGCGGACGGACGTCCGTCCGACGAAGTTGTGGAAGCCTTAAATCGATCGGATGCAGAATCGAAAATGATTGAAGTTTATACGCTTAAGCAGACTATTGGGGACATTCTCGAGACCTACGTGGATGAACCAATGAAGGCGGTTCAGTTCTTGCGCGCGATGCTGTGGTTAGCCACCGGAATTATCGTTGCCATGATAACTTACGTCACGACGCTTGAAAAGACACAGGAGTTTGGTACATTGAAAGCCATCGGCGCGTCAAATTCCTATGTGATATCCCTGATTCTAAAGCAAGTCGCTTTGACTACCATTATCGGGATAATATTTGGGCTTGTTCTGTCGTTCATCTTCGCGGCTGCCGCTCCAATATTTGTCGCAATCCACCTAGTCGAAGCCGTGATCGTGGCGATTATCAGCTTCATTGTCTGCTGTAGCGGTGGTTACCTCGCTGGGCGGAAAGCTATTTCTATCGATCCTATGGTCGCATTCAGAGGAGAAATTTAATGGGCGCAATCGTACAGGGAAATGGCTTAACCAAGCGGTTTGGCCAAGGCGATGCTACCGTGGTGGCTGTTGATAGCGTTGATGTTGCAATTGAGGCGGGCGAATTGGTCATGATTATGGGAGACAGCGGATGCGGAAAAACCACCCTGATTAGCTTGCTCGGTTGCATTCTCACACCGAGCGAGGGCGCTCTGTGCATTGATGGGAAACCAGTTGAATACGGTCACCAAAACCTTTCTGTCATTCGCCGGGAACGAATTGGCTTTGTATTTCAACTGTTTAATCTGATTCCTTACCTGACGGCCATTGAAAACGTGATGGTTGCGATGAACATTGCCGGAATCAAAGGCTACAGTGCAGAGGCACGGGCAAAGGAGTTGCTTACTCGGGTAGGGTTGGAACAGCGCTTATATCATCGTCCTGCGCAGCTCTCCGGGGGTGAAAAACAGCGTGTATCCTTTGCGCGTGCACTTGCAAATAACCCTAAAATTGTCTTCGCCGACGAACCCACAGCAAATCTTGATAGCCGTCAAAGTGCAAATTTAATGAATCTTATCCGTGAACTACGTCAAGAACACCAAACAACGATTGCGATTGTGACGCATCATGAAGGGCTGAAGCAGGATGCAGACCGTGTTATCCAGATGAAGGATGGACGAGTCGTATCGAGTTAAAAAATCTAGCGCCGAGTGAATTTGCTTACCGTGTAGGGATTCGATAAGATTAGTCGGTACGAATGCAGGCATGAGCATGAGCTATGAGTCGAAACGACTTTTTCGTGTTTTGGGTCGTCATTTTGGTGCTTCCCTGCACGATTCAGGTTTATGGACAAGTTGAGTCAAGCGAAATCCAGCATACCGAGAATGAATCCGCGCTATACGAATCACCGTCGGGATTGGAAGAGGCAATCCTCCAGCAAACTAACCTTTCCGGTGTTGGCTTAACCATCATCAACGAAGATCCGTTCTTCCGAATGCAGTTGCAACCGGAGGTCAACCTTGGCAAAATTGGGTTTGGGTTAGGTTTCGTGGTTTTGTACAATCCGAGCGCAGAAAATGACGAGGATAAAATCTTTACTGAGGATGCTGAGAACTGGGACAATCCCAGTTCCTATCTGCGAACCGTCCGGTATGTGCGTTTTGGACACCTCGGCGATTCGTTCTACACCCGATTCGGAGAATTGGATTACGTCACCATCGGGTATGGATTCATCATGTCCGGCTATTCCAACCACGATCGGCGTGGAATACGCCTGAACCTAAGCAATGACACTAAGAAATACGGGGTAGAGACTGTCATAAACAACGTCAGCAATCCGACAGTGTTTGGTGGGCGGACATACATTCGTCCACTGCAGAAAGAGCATGAGTCGGCAATCCTTAACCGTCTAGAATTCGGAGGTACCTACCTAACTGATATTGACCCATCATGGGGCAATCAGAATGAAGATCCGCTCGTGGCGTTAGGTGTGGATGTCGGATTCCCGATAATTCACAACAGGCTGATGCGGGTAAACTTGTACGATGAAATTGCCTTCCTAAACACAAAACCCACTTCAGATTCATCGGGCATGATTGAGCTCGCAAGCGGAAACGCCATCGGGATCGGTTTATCTATTTTTCAAGCCTTGTTCAAGGTGGAGTATCGGACCTTTGGCGAGGCATACCGTCCTACCATTTTTGACTACACCTATGATGCAGCTAAGGCAAATGTGCCAGACTTTCTGGGAAAGGATACGGACACCCAAATTGACGGGCCAGGACGCGGATTCTTCTCACTGCTAGCCTGGCGGCCGACTCCAATGGTACATCTGCTAGGCACATTTGAAGATTACAACACGACCGAGCCGAAGTTATACATTGGCGTTACTGAATCTGGCCTGGTAGATAAGATGTCGTTCAGAGCGTTTTATGTCAAGCGTAACATCGGCGAACCGGATACGGGATACCCGGATGGCATCGGAAGCAAAGACCCATTATTCTTCGAAGATCTGTTCCGCCTTGATGAAAAATCCGCGTTCACCGTGCGGATTGGGTATGAAGCGTATGCACCCATTGAGGTGGCGGTTATCCGAGAGTTTCGGTTTCGGCAGGTGGAAAAACCGGATAAGAGTTTTGGCTTCGAGCCAATTCGGAAAACCACAGTCGAGGTAGGAGTGAGTCTCAAGTTCTAAGCCGGAAGCGGGGGACAATTTGAAAGAAGGATTTACCCCTTATCAAAGTGCATTCATCGCTGCTGGAGAAATGGACCGGAGCACAAATACGCGTGATGAATAGATGGTTAGAAAGTCTAATCACGTTTATCTACCCCGCGAAATGTCGATGCTGCGAATTGCCTATGGGCGTCGGTGGCGTCCACTACATCTGCGACACCTGTTGGGAAAAAATTGAGTTTCTGTCAACACCGTGGTGCGGAATCTGTGGCACACCGCTCAACTCTAGCGCATCAAATAATAACGATGTATGCGCAGATTGTCGAAAGCAGCCGCCGTGGTATGGCAAACGACGCGCCATCGCATTTTATGAACCCACTGTGCGTGGGGCTATCCATCTCTTCAAATACGAAAAGAAGCGAATTCTGGCAAAACACTTGAATCAGTTAATTCAAGTGCATCTTCCCACGGATCTCTTCGCCGCCGACTATGATTTTTTAATCCCCATCCCGCTTCATACTCGTCGCCAACGCGATAGAGGATTTAACCAATCCGAACAGATTGCCCAGAGTATTGCGGAGATCTGGCACGTGCCAGTCCGGATGGATATCCTTTTTCGCATTAAAGACACTGCGCCGCAAAGCAGCATGAATTCTCGCGAGGAACGTATTGAGAACATCGCTGACGCCTTTGAAGTCCGCTCGATAGAAACCATTTCCAATCAACGAATATTGCTTGTCGATGACATCTATACAACAGGTACAACCGTAGACGAAGCGTCAAGGGTTCTCCTGACTGGGAACCCTACTGAAGTCGATATATTGACGCTTGCCCGAACGAGACCGGCCAGATAACAATTTTGGAGATTTCAAGATGAAACTTCTAATCACTTCTGCAGCTTCTGATTTAGGTCAAACATTAGCGGCAACTTTCTCTAGTAAATATCAGGTTCGCCTGACTGATCTGGTTGATGTCGAATCCGATCTTGAGTTCGTCCGCAGTGATCTCGGTCATGGTGAGGCGACTAACGAGCTAGTGCGGGGAATAGATACCATAATCCATCTAGCGGCGTTGCCCCACGTCCTGCTTTCAGAATCATGCGATGCAGCAAATTTGGAAATCGACTTTTTAACACGGTGCACGTACAACTTGCTGTTAGCTTCCGCTGCCGAGAATGTATCGCATGTCATCTACGCGAGTACACTAGGCCTAATGGAGCAGTATGATGAAGATTGGACTGTCACTGAATGCTGGCGTCCGCTGCCCACAACAGACGCTTGCACGCTCTCTAAGCACCTCGGCGAATTCGTGTGCCGCGAATTTGCCCGCGAAGGACTGATCAACATCACTTGTCTTAGATTAGGTGCACTAGTCACCGAAGCCAAAGTCTCAAACCAACCATTTGACGCGGCATGGCTTGAACTGAAAGACGCGGTCCACGTATTTGAGTGTGCGCTAAACGCGCCTGCCGCAAAGTGGGAAATATTCCACGTCCAATCGGAATATCTAGATTCACGCTTTTCCATCCTCAAGGCGAAGGATTCCCTAAAATTCAATCCGCAGTTTTCTTTTGAAAGGTGAACAATGAAGGTACTGATTTTGGGCGGACACGGTTTTTTAGGCCCACATCTCGTGACGGCGTTAGAACCATATCACCATCTGCGCATCACAGATATCAAACCGATTGAGACCGAACATGAATCAATGCACGTTGACGTTGGATCGCTGGATGAAGTTTTGAAAGCTGCGGAGGGGATGGAGGCTATCATCAACTGTTCGGTTTTGCGTGAGGATCGCCAGCTCGCGTTTGATGTGAACACACGCGGCTGCTACAACACCATGTGCGCCGCAGTAAAACACGGCATTCGGAGAGTGATTAACACCGGTCCGCATTTTACGATCCAAGGAAGTTCCTACACGGACTTCGACTACGAAATTAATCCGGATGTGCCTCCGCATCCGGGCACACTCCTTTATGCAATCTCAAAGGGACTCGGGCAGGAAATTTGTAAAGTTTTCACAGAGAATCATGACATTTATGTGCTCTGTTTTCTTTTTCTAGCGTTCTATTCTCATGATGTTGCGGGTGAAGGCACAGATATCAATTCGTTCTCTGTCTCGTGGCAAGATGCGGCAGAGGTATTCAGGTTGGGATTGGAGATTGACCTTGTCGAACTTCCGTCGCGGTGCGAGGTATTCAATATCTTTAGCAATCTACCGCATCGGCAATTCTCTAACGACAAAGCAAAACGGATTCTCGGTTTCAACCCGCAAGACAACTTTGAGAAGCGGTGGCACAAGAAGCGCGAGTCGTAAAACCTGAAAACACGATTTTCACATCATCAGTTGATTTTCAACGGTTTTATCATCAAATAGGTTGTCAATGCTGGTCGCTACTGCGAATAAACCGATCGGAATTGATACGATTATCACGAATGCCCTGAGAACACACCCGAATACGTATTTGAGTTTGTCGATTGACCTCCCCGCTTTTGCCCCTGAACTCCCTCCTGATGGTGGCGCCCCCGCAACCATTTACGCCCACAAGTTTGTAACCAAGTTCGAACTGCCGGGCGAATTTCTCGATTTAGACCCCACCTCAGAAGAAGGAGCGCGAGTATGTCCATCAACCCACCAAGATTCCTTGTTAGCTAGCTAGAATTTATATCGGAGATAACAGTTGGCGGAATCACGAGAAATGCCGCCGTAAACTAAAATGACCGCGCCACGGCATGAAGGCATACAGATAGAGACATTGGAAGCGTCCTAAACCGATTTTTTCGATACGATTGAAAAGCAAGTGCAACGCATTGACAGTCCGCAGTTGGTCCACGCGATACGGGACGTGAAGACGCCGTATCGCTAGGCATTGGAGCCGTTTCAAGTTCAGCTTGTGGCGGGGAACAATTCGAAAGATTTAGGACCTACGCAGTTCAGTTTGTAGTAGCGCAATTTATTGCGCGTCCGGCAGGTCTTTCACTACATGGTACGTCACCTGACATATTTTGTTGCCCTACTACCAACCTTTGGACGTTTAACTGCGTAACTCCTAAGATTAACAATCCGTCGAAACTGCCGAATTTTTCTAAAATCGTACAGGACTGGCCTAATAGTCCGTATCTGACAAGGAAGACAGCGCCGGTGCTCTTCAAGATGTTGGGACCGACGCGCCGGAAATTTTCAATGGTGCATATTCCGATGAGCTACTGCAGCGGATTTGCGAAGAGATCCAAGACAAAGGACACCGAATACTGAAGAAGAAACTGGAGACCGTGTTGAAACACAACAGCGAAGGCATTAGCGCGGTGCTCGGGGACGATTATCATAAAATGCTGAATACGGCGTCCGAATTGCCGTAATACATGGATGATTTAGAGAACCGCAAGGGCATTCTAAAACGGTGTTTAATCAGTTGCGGACTCTAGCATATTGGGCAGTGTCCGATGGTTTAGCTGAGACGCATGGAGGAGAGACAGACGGAGGACGAGAGCCAGCCGAAGTAGCCAAACATTAGGCTAGTTTTCAGTATTTTTTCGTACAGAATTCCCACAGATCTTTTAGGAGAAACAAAGGTGTTACAGCAAGAAAAGACAAGACTCCAAATATAGTGGCGCCAATCATTACTGGCCATGAATTAATAAATCGTGCAATCTCACGAACGAAGTACCAATCATGTTTAACAGTCGAATTCAAAAGGTTTGACAACGGGAACACCGCTACATCGCCTACCAATGTAGGCTCTATAGGTCCCCCATATTTTAAAAAGTGAATAACTTCGCCCAAAAAATAACATGCCATTACAATGGCATTGACAAAGGACGAAAGAGCAATGCCAATTAGAACTAAAATTAGGGCGACAAAGACAACGCACCCGGATAGGACATCGTCCTCCTCGGATGGCGACTTCGTAGATGCGTCTTTTTTATCTGCGGGATCCACGGGGTATCGCTTCCTCGCCTCAGGCATTTTTGGTGTATCGAATCCTATTCTCTCGTTCAACAATGCGGCGCGCTGATCACACCGGAAACAACAATTGCTGATCGAAGAAAACCTTGCTGACAGAACGATGTTGGTGAATCCTCAAGATGGCTTCAGCGACCAGTGGAGCGATGGAAAGCACCTTAATCTTTCCGTGTAGCTGTTTTTCTGCCGGAACAGGAATCGTATTGGTGACGACCACCTCTTGGATGCCGGGGTGACTTAGCCGTTCAAGTGCAGAACCGACGAGTACGGGATGGGTAACGCTTATATATGAGGGATTAGCGCCCGCTTTGGATAGTGCTTCGACCTGTTTGTAAATCGTACCGCCAGTCGCAATTTCATCGTCAATAATTATCGGGGTTTTGCCCGCGACATCACCGACGAGTTCAACAAATTCAACCTGCTGACCGCCCACGCCGCTGCGCCGTTTGTGCATTAAGGCTAACGGTAGTTCGAGCATATCCATGTACTTTTCTGCTAACTTAGCGCGTCCAACGTCAGGAGAGGCAATAACTCCATTTTCGATATGCTTCTCTCTGAAGTAGTTCACCAATGTTGCGACAGCAGTTAAATGATCCATAGGAATATCGAAGAAACCTTGAATCTGCGATGCGTGTAGGTCCAGTGCCACGACACGATTCGCGCCTGCGGTGGTCAATAGATCTGCAACCAACTTTGCGCTAATCGGTTCCCGCCCAGTGGTTTTGTGGTCCTGGCGGGCGTAACCAAAGTACGGAATAACAGCGGTAATCTGTCTTGCAGATGCACGTTTCATTGCGTCGATGGTAAGGAGTAATTCCATCAAGTGGTCGTTAGCTGGTTCGCACGTTGGTTGAATGACATAAATATCCGTACCGCGAATACTTTCTTCAATTTGGACGCTGGTCTCGCTGTTTGGGAACTGACGGATTGAAATCCTGCCAAGCTCAACGTCCAGAATGGCAGCGACCTCCTTTGAAAACTCCGGATTCGCACGCCCTGAGAATAATCTGAAATCGCTGCCAACCCTTTCCATTTTCATGGACATATTGCTATAACCTCCGTGAATTTTTCGTGCTTATCACATTGGAATGAGGCACACACCCAATGCCTAACCAATGTTTATTCTATGCGGTAATCCCCACTGAAAAACAATTTCGGGCGGGAAAACACATGATTCAATTTCGGAAATCAGATTTTGTAGCATATTCCTTGCCTTCTCTGCTACATCGCCCCGTATCCAATTGTGCAAAATCGCGTTCTGAAATTCATCTTCATCATGAAGTTGATATCTTCCATCCGGCGAAACCCACAAATCCAAAAATAAATCTGTAATTTCGAAATGCGTTTTTGTTCGATTCATCGGCATAATTATGTCACAGTAATAGCCCGTGAGTTTATTGTTAAGATTATATATCTTGCCAATGTCATACCATCGGTCGGCGAAGACAAACCAAATGGCGGTAAAGTCATCCCCAAGCACAGTCACTCCGTCAATCACGATTGGCTTTGAAGGCTTGACCTGCTGTAGGGTTACGATTAAGTCTTTGTCTTCATAAAGCAAGTCCTGTTGAAAATGGCTAACGCGATCCGGTAAACGTCTGTAGATTAGTTCGATAGTCTGCGTCATTTAAACTGTTGTTGCTCTCACGGCGTCAATAAATGCCTTGATTTTGGCAGGATCTTTGCGGCCCGGGCTTATTTCAACGCCGCTGCTGACATCAACACCATACGGACGCACCTGCATAATCGCTGACGCAATGTTTTCGGGATTTAGCCCCCCAGCCAAAATGATTCGGCCATATTGTTTTGCCTTTACTGCTAGGTTCCAATCGAAAACTCTACCTGTGCCGCCCATTGCCCCTCTCACATAAGCATCCAATAAATACGCACTGACGCGAAAATCGCCCAAACGAGACAGGTTCGATTCGTCTTTAACACGGAATGCTTTGACAACTTTTCGTTTCAATGATAAGCATAATTCCGGCGACTCTTCACCGTGTAATTGTATCGCATCTAAAGAACAGTCGTTTGCAACCTTATTAATTTCGCTCTGTTCGGCGTTAACGAACAGTCCGACGGTTGTAATGAAGGGAGGTAAATCTTCGATAATTTTTGCCGCTTCATCGGGATGGAGATATCGGGGTGTGTTTGGGACAAATATAAAACCGAGCGCATCTGCACCTGCCTCCACCGCAATCAATGCATCGACAAGGTTCGTTGTTCCACATATTTTGATGCGAGTCAACGTGCAATCCTCGGGTCTTATCGGTTTTCCTTTGTAATCTTATTGTAACAAATTGTCAAAGTATAGATCAAGCCATAAGTCATTCAAAGATTCAAACTTTAATTTAAAAAAATCTGACACTTTTCTCGTTTGAATTGACTCCCCATTTCTAAACTCGTTACAATTCTCATGCTCATCTCAGTTGAATCTAACAAAAAAAACTGTCAACTACGACAGCGTTGAATTCGTTGTACCCGTTCTATGTTCAAAGTGTGTTTGTAGATCGACGCTGCTAGACAGGATATGTTGAGTCATTGCTTGCTGTGCCTCTTCAGCATGCCTTTTTTGGAGCGTTAGGAGAATTTTCTGGTGCTCTCGAACGGACAAAATTGCGCGTCTTTCCGCTTTAGGAATTGGGGGTTCGGCTAGACTCCCTTTAATCCACGTTTGCAGGTAATTGCGTGTCATGTTTAGTAGGTTATAAAGTATCGAATTTTGTGTGGCTTGAGCAACCGTAAGGTGGAACTGCACATCGAATTCTAAATATTTCTCGGGCTGCAGAATTGATGCTTCCATTCCCTTAAGCGTTCGCTCGATTTCGTCAATGTTCTCGGACGAAGCCCTTTGGGCAGCTAGAAATGCGGTTTGGGATTCCAACATCAGCCGAGTTTCAATCAAATCTTGGATTTTTTTTCGGTCGAGCAACAAACTCCACTGCAGGGCTTTTTCTAAATACCGCTCATTGTCGTTGGAGACAAAAGTGCCGTCACCAACTCGCCCGTCTAGTATTCCCATTACCGTAAGAGAACGCAGCGCTTCTCTTAACGAACTGCGCCCCACACCAAATTGTCTACATAGCTCACGTTCAGAGGGAAGCCGTTCACCGGGTTTAAGCACATCTCTCGAAATCAGGTCGACAATTTGAGATACAATTTCATCGCTCAGAGACGTACGAGCAATAGGACGCATCTCTTCCATGGCTGAGTTGATCGTGTTGTGGTGTCTCATAGTCATTCACGCTGCCTCGTGTTTTCCATTTCACAATTCAATGGTACGGTGCATGCAACCATAGTCAAATTGCACGAAAAAATTTGCTTTACAATTCTATTATTTTACGATAAAATTACTAAAGGTCAGACCATCAGTTATTATGCTTCTAACTTTCTCTGTTGTCAAGTAAATTACATTGTGAACGAACAGCCGAGAATGCGATTAATTCATTACCCGAGAGGATTAAAATTATGGGTGAGACAATTGATATTGGAAGGCGGATTGAATTGGTTCCGATGGATTCCCATTTTCAAGATATTACTATTGGCTTGTACAGCCAGGAACAGGATGAGGGTCCCGCGTTTTTGGTTCATACGTATAGTCGCCTTGACGGCACCGAGCAGCGCATTGCATTTGTGCGAAGGGCGATGAAAATTTTGGGAGGCATGGAATTTACTCCCGATGGGTTGCTACGGTTTCCTTGTAAGACAATACATGAACTTGCTTGTAAGCGCATTTTTCTGGAAGCCTGCAAGCTCGACCCAGCTAAGCAGATCGAACCGCGCCCTCTAAATACTCTCGACAAGAAGTCTGGTTTTACTATCACAGTCCTCAGTCTCGGAAACGGGGTTTATCAAATCACGGCCGATGGCGAGGGGCGCCACAGAGAAAAGCGCATTTCGGCTATTGGCGGAGGTTTAATTAAACTCGGGCAGATGGATGAAACAGGTGAAGATGCAGATCGAGTGGCTTTTTCTTGTGGACACGTCCACGATGCCATGGTTGGACTATTACTGGTTCGTGCGCCGAATGTACGCGCCGTAATGCGGGAACAGCAGGCGGTTGCATCACGAGGGACGCTGTCAGCTCCCAGCCAACAGGAATAGTCTGAACGCAAGTAATGACTGGTCCTTTTTACGTTAGGAGAAAAACGAGATGCAAACTCAATTGATGACGAGTCGCCAACGTGTCCTTGCAGCGTTGCAAAGAGCACCGGTGGATCGGACGCCCATTTGCAATCCGACATCTGTGGCCACGGTGGAATTGATGGACTTGGTAGATGCGCCGTTCCCTGAGGCAAACCGGCAGCCGGACCTGATGGCACGGCTAGCAGCGACTGGTTATACTGAGTTAGGATTCGACACAATTATGCCGGTTTTCACTATTATTCAAGAGTCTTCCGCACTCGGTTGCAAGATTCAATGGGAACAAAAGGATAACTGGCCCACTGTGAAAATGCGAGAACCGATTTGGGAAGACGTTGAGGACATCAAAATTCCGCCCAATCTCTTAACTCACCAAGACACTCGCTGCGTGACCGATGCGATCCAAATCCTCAAAAAGGAGTACGGCGAAGAAGTCGCTGTGATCGGCAAGACGATGGGACCCTGGTCACTCGGATACCACTGTTTCGGAGTCGAGCCTTTTCTGCTGCTGTCCTTAGACGATCCGGAAAAAACGAAACTCGCGCTGGATAAGATGAAAGAAATCACGATAGCGTTTGGGTTAGCACAGATTGAAGCCGGGGCGGATGCGCTAACCTTACCCGATCACGCAACTGGGGATTTGGTCAGCGGCGAGTATTATCAGCGGTACTTGCGGGATCTTCACATTGAGTTCGCCGAACGCCTTCCAATCCCGCTTATTCTACATATTTGCGGGCGCACGGTCGACCGTATGGAGTACATCGCACAAACTGGTTTCGCAGCCTTCCATTACGACTCCAAGAATGCCCCGGATGAGTCTATGGCAGTGATGCAGAAGCGAATTGCCCTAGTCGGAAATATCAACAATCCCGAAACGTTGTTTGCAAAAGGCCCTGAGGAAGTGCGCCAGGAAGTCTACAAAAATCTTGATGCGGGCGTCGAACTTGTAGGTCCTGAATGTGCGATTCCGCTGCAAACTTCGATTGAAAACCTAAAAGAGATTCCCGCTGCCGTCAATGATTGGCACCTTCAAAATGCGAGTTAGATTTAAGAAGAATAAATTTGAAACTTAAAGAGACACACTATGCCTGAAATTACCGACATCGTAAATGAGTTCATTAGGGATGAAATCGAAGAATACATTGAGCGTGCCGATGAACGCACGCGCACTATCGCAATATTTGCCCAAGCAAGTACCGCGATGCAAGCGATTGCTGCCGCACTTGTTGACGGTGACCACCATACCGTGGATCAATTAACAAAAGAAGCTTTGGACGCGGGTACCGAGGCCTTGGAGATTATGGACGATGGCCTCATCGCTGGGATGGGCATTGTTGGAATAAAATTTCGAGAAAATTTCATTTTCGTCCCGGAAGTCCTCGCTTGTGCACGTGCCATGAAGGCAGGTATGGCATATATTGAACCGATTCTGTCCGCGTCGGGGATTGAGCCGATTGGTACCGTTATCATGGGGACAGTGAAAGGAGATCTGCACGATATTGGCAAGAATCTATGCATCATGATGCTTCGCGGCGCAGGATTCGTTGTACACGATTTGGGCGTCGATACTTCAGACGACGAATTTATTGATGCCGTGGAAGAACACGGTGCGCCGGTGCTAGGAATGTCGGCACTCTTGACTACGACGATGCCCAACATGGGTAAGACGATTGAAGCTTTCATTGACGAAGATCTCCGCGAAGATGTCAAAATTATGGTAGGTGGCGCACCGGTGACCCAGGAGTTTGCCGATGATATGGGAGCAGACGGATATGGGAAGGACGCACTTGCGTGTGTGGCGCTGGCGAAGCAACTAGTTGTAGAACTTAGAGACGAAGGAAGGTTATAAATGATCCTGCACCAGTTTTGCTTAATGCTCCCACCTCACTATTCGGATGAAGCAACTATGCAAAGATTAGCCAAGCAAATGAATTAGCGCATTGTTGGACTTAATCGCTTATCGGCGAAGTTGTCTAGCTCGGTTTTAGTCACTGCCAAAAATCAAGTCTGTGCGTTGAATTTGCGGATAAGATTTATTATGCCGAAGATCGCCAAGGAAGAATACCGGAAACGGTTGGACAAAATTACGGAATTGTTCGCTAGCATCGTGGGGCACGCCGATGAACAAGCCGCATATAGGTGTCCTTACAAAAACCGGTTCGATCAATGTACCGCCAAATTCGGCTGTAGAAATCAGCGTAAACCTCGTGAAAAAGGGAAGTCATTGATGTGCGGCGGCGACGATAAGCTAGACTATCGCGGTGCTTGGGATACTGAGGCCGATGTAGGGGTTTTTATTGAGAGAGATGGCGATTATGGAAAGGGTACCATAACGCATGATGACACAAAGCGTAAACTTATAGCCGGCAAAACGGTTTTCGACTATGCTGACGAATTGGCGGTACAGGTGCCGACCTCCTGTTTTCGTACGGGGCAATGTCACGAGTGTATAGTTGAGATAAAGCAAGGCATAGAGGCATTACGTCCGCGCAACGAAGCTGAGTCGTTTCTACGGGAAAATTACCGCCTTGCTTGTCAGGCAGTTGTCGAGAACCCTGATGTCGATGTACAGTTTTCGCCGCTGCGCAGAAAGCCCAGGATTCTCACACTTACCCAAGAAAAGCCCGTTGAGCTCAAACCGATGGTCACCCGCCAGGGCGATACAGTCTACTACGATAGGGAAGCTATCGACACATACCGCGGGCACATTTACGGTCTTGCCATAGATTTGGGTACCACAACCGTCGTAATGGATTTGGTAAATCTTGAGACCGGCGAAAGCGTAAGCGTCAACTCCTTTGAAAATCCTCAGCGGTTCGGCGGCAGCGATGTGATGCATCGTATTTCATATGATGGCGTGTTTGCCGGTGAGTTACGCAAGGCGGTTACCAATGCTCTGAATCACGAAATCGCCGAGATGGGAAAACGGTTGGGCTTTGTCCGTCAGGAAATCTACGAGATTGTTGTTGCGGGCAACTCGACTATGCGCGATATTTTCTTCAAGCTGGATGTGCAGAGCATCGGCCAAAAGCCCTACAAGTCCGTGATTGAACATGCGTACATCGCAGAGGAACTCAACACGACTTCGCTTGTTGAGAAAACACGGCGTTTAGGTCTCCGGGCGAATCCAAGAGCCCGAGTTTATGGGTTGCCGTTGATTGCAAGCCATGTGGGCGCCGATGTTACAGCCGATTTGGTCGCCATTGACATGGTATCGCAGAAAAAAGCCGTCATGCTAGTAGATGTTGGTACTAACACTGAAGTAGTTGTGGGACACGCAGGAAGGCTGATAACAGCGTCTTGTCCGGCAGGTCCCGCGTTTGAAGGCGGCGGAATTAAATTCGGTATGCCAGGATACGAAGGAGCCATCGAGTCTATTCGGTGGGGTGACGGTCATATCAACTATGACACTATTGGCGGTATTGCACCACAAGGAATCTGTGGATCGGGATTAATCGACCTGTTGGCAGAACTTCGCCGCCATAATCAGATGACAGCAAAAGGTGTTTTTGCTGATAGAAAACAGTATGACATGACCGTTGTGCCCGAACATGGCATTACGCTTTCCCGGGAAGACATTAGCAACTTGGCTCAAGCCAAGGCAGCCAATTACTGCGGACAATTTATTGTCTTGCGAAAGTTCGGTATTGACCCAACGGAAATCAATCGGCTCTATTTAGCCGGTGGATTCGCAAATTATGTGGATGTTCACAACGCCATCGAAATCGGTTTTCTTGCGCCAGTGTGCGGCGATAGAATCGTCAAAGTTGGAAACGCGGCGGTGCAGGGCGCGCGGGAAGTTCTCCTATCACGGGAAAAGCGTGACGCTATCGAGTATCTGGTTAAAGGAATCGAACATGTCGAACTAGAGACAACGCCCGATTTCTTCGAGGTGTTCGTGGAAGGGTGCCAGTTTAAACCCATGCCGGAGGAGTTAGCTGACATGTCATGACTTTAGAAAGTGTCGGGCAGCTCACGTACCAGATAAGAGGCCTACAGGAAACCTGACCACATATCTTTAGGAGACGAAGATGAAGCTTAACGGTCTAGAATTCATAATTATTGGTGAAAATGTCCACACTACTCGTGTGGTGCGTCGAAAAGGGAAGCTCGTTACGAATAACGCTGACGGCGTCGAATCCATTCGCTATCTAGATAGAAACAAAAAACGCCGGTATCTCGTCATCCCCGATAGCATCAAGAAAACTCAGGACTACGAGGAAGGACGCATTAAACACGTCAAGATCGCCATTCAGGCAGCCATGACCGAAAAAAATCCTCATGCCGGTGAAGGGCTCGAGTACCTGATGCGACTAGTGCAACGTCAGTTAGACGCCGGAGCCGATTACTTAGACTTGAATGTAGACGAGGTCTCATTGCATCTTGAGGAACAAAAGGCTGCCATGAGATGGCTTGTGCAGACCGTGCAGGAGATGTATTCTATTCCATTGTCGGTGGACTCATCCAATACGGAAATCATACAAGCGGGACTCGAGGCCGCTGATGGCAAAGTTGTCCAAACTATGCTAAATTCAGCAGCACCGGAACGCCTTGAAACCCTAGATCTTGCGAAACAGTATCATACGAGGGTCATTGTTCAAGCAGCGAGCGTAAACGGAATGCCAGAAAACGCCGAAGAGCGGGTGTCCAATGCCTCTTTCATGGTGGGAAAAGCCTTAGATAAAGGGATTGCGATTCATGATATTTTCATTGACCCCGTAATCTTTCCAATCTCGGTCGACAGCCAATACGGCAATCACTGCTTCGATGCGATACGGCAAATCCGCGAGAAATATGGTCCCAATCTCCATATTAGCGGCGGTTTCAGCAACGCCTCATTCGGTTTGCCATGCCGCCGCCTCATTAACGATGTATTTATGATGTTAGCCATTGACGCCGGTGCGGACAGTGGGATCATCGATCCTGTCACGAGTGACCCTCGAAAGATTATGGCAATGGATCGACAGTCAAAGGCCTACAAACTCGCTGAAGATATGCTTCTGGGTAGGGACGAATATTGCGCTAATTTTATAAAAGCATATCGAAAAGGGGAATTGGAGCTCCGCTAAACCGTGGCTGAATATCAAATATTGTACTGGAAAGGCATTCCAGCCCAGGTGAGAGTTTTTGAGGGAAAGAAAACAATCTCGCGAGAGATGCCCGCTCGTTTCCAAGCTGACATCGATCGAATCGCAATGCAAGAAGGTTTGTACGGAAGTGACAATTATCTTGACCAATGGGAATGGACCGAGAAACGCCAGCGGACCGGCGATGCCAAACTAGTATTAGATTCGCTTTTACGTGAACTCGAAACCGATTACGACGATAAATTTAGAAAACCGAAAAATTAATTCCAATAATGCCCAAATTCTCACCTGAGACGCTTCGTCAAATCGGGTACCAGCTTTTTGAAGCCGCGGGGTGTAAACCCGAAGATGCGCACGTAGTAGTTAATCACCTGATCGAATCCAATCTCTTTGGTCATGATTCTCACGGCGCAATTCGGTTTGGCGAATACCTGCGCGCTATTCGAGAAGGCCGGTTCCAACCTCGTGAAACACCTGAGACTGTAAGCGAAAACCCATGCACTGCGGTCGTTGACGCCCACGGCGCGCTAGGGCAAATCGGCGCGTCCTATGCGATGAACTTGGCAATTGAAAAGGCTGGCCGCCACGGTGTTGGCACAGTGACCTTACGGAATACAAGCCATGTTGGGCGCGTGGGCGCCTATCCTTTAATGGCCGCTCAGACAGAGATGATTGGTCTTGCCTTTGTCAATGCGGGCCGGCTCGGTTACCAAATAGTTCCCTTTGGAGGCATCGACGGCTGCCTAAGTACCAACCCGATTGCATTTGCCGCCCCGCGCCGGGAAGCCCCGCCTATTTTTGTTGATATGACTACTTCGGTATCTGCTGAAGGTAAAATTCGGGTTGCTATCAACCAAGGGAAGCAGGTTCCGGAGGGTTGGATCATCGATGCTCAAGGCAATCCCACCACGGATCCAAAAAAATTTACAGGTCCTCCGCCCGGAGCCATCCTCCCATTAGGCGGAGTAGTAGCACACAAGGGTTACGGTTTGAGTATTGTAGTAGAACTCTTGGGCGGTGCCTTGAGCGGTCAGGGTTGTGCCGCTGGTGAACGTTCAATGGCAAGCAATGGCGTGTTATTTACCGTATACCACATTGAGCATTTCACCACTCTTGATGCTTTCTATAACGAAGTGGAATCACTGCTTCATCACATCAAATCGAGCCGACTAGCCCCCGGGTTTGTGGAAATCTTAGCGCCTGGTGAACCTGAATTTCGTAACGCTCAACGGAAGACGGTCGAAGGCATTGATATTGATGAGACAACTTGGAATAATATCTGCCTAGAAGCTCTCGCCTTTGGGATTAATCTAGAATAATGGTGTACCAAAGCAATGTAATGGTCGAAAATTTAAAATTAGAGCGCTTCAAATGAGGACGTTTCTTGAGAGGTTAGCCGACCCAAGCCCTATGATTTACGACGGCGGATTTGGCTCAGAACTGTTTGCCAGGGGGATAGAGCTGACGAATAGCGCGCTTGCAAACGAACGGCACGCAGATGTGGTAATTGATATTCATTCTGATTATATTGAAGCAGGTGTTAATGCCCTAGGAACAAACACATTTGTAGCTTCAAGGCTGCATCTTGAAATGGCAGGAATAGAGGGACTTGCGGCCGACAATATCGCCTGGTTGGCGGTAGAACATGCCAAGGTAGCAGTTGAAAAAGCTGGCAAGGAAATTTATATAGCGGGATCGATTGGGCCTTCGCCCGGCGCAATTGAAGCCGATAGCGGCGATATAGATTTTGGAATCCCGAACGCTGTTGTCAGGGATGTTTACGAGAGGCTAGCGAACATTCTGGCAGATGGCGGCGTTGACTTTTTCTGTATAGAAACTATGTTTTCCGCGAAGGAAGCCGCAATAGCAGTCGATGTTACCAGAAAATACGGGCTTCCTATCGCCGTAAACTTGACATATAAGCACACGAAGGACCGCGCTAGCGGCAATGTCGTCTACCGTACAGATTGGGGGCATTCGGCGGCGGATTTGTTAGGTATCTTGTCAGGCGGGGAGTTCTCCAATGGTGATAATCTCTTGGATTATGTCCACATATTAGGTCTAAATTGTGGCGCGGAAGTCAAGCACGAGCAACACACTGGGATGCCCTATGCGATAAATGGAATACAACAGTTGAAGGAAGCATTGGCGATTAACAATGTAAAACCGAAACGGTTGATGGCTTATCCAAATGCAGGTATGGCACGCCTGGACGAGAATCAGCGTACATATTATTCGCAATCCGCAGAAGAAATGGTGATTTACTTACCAACTCTTCTCCAAGCAGGTGCATATTTTGTCGGTGGATGCTGCGGCACTGGACTTTCGCACATTAAAGCCTTTCGTGAAATTATCTCCCCGATAAACAAATGACGTAATGCCGCGCCAATCAAGATAGCCGGCGGTACGTAGCAGTTTTAATTGACAATCTCCCACTAGAGTCGTATACTAACAATTTATAAAAACGCTGTTGCCTGCCTTTTTTAGGCTTTTGTTTTTCCCGTCTTAATACATGTCTTTAGTGAACACTTGCCTAACTTCAGTATGTTTAGTTCAGTCTAAAAAGCGGCGATCCCGAATTCATCCGCGGTTTTGTAAATAGTAAGATGTATATGGGGGGTGACAGCAACTTTGGAGGTGAATGAATGTCCGATTCGTTTGATGAATTTAGAGAAAATCGTCCACACGGACAATCTAACGTCACCATTGTTACTCTCGATTTGGGGCGTTGGATTCATGGCGAATTGCCCAATCAGATTGTAGAATTGGCACGCAATGAACTTCAAGGCGGACAATTAGAGAACTGGTTGCGAGGTGCGTGGGTACGAGGATTTGCAGGGGATTTACATCTACACATAACAACCTACAATGAAGACTTCATCGTAAACGGCGCGTATAAAAATCATCCTATTGAGGCCGCGGTCCGCGCCGCTGTTGATGCGGGTCTCATTGCGTTGGAAGAAGCCATAAAAATGCAACGCTGTTCTGACGAGGCAAAGGAAATCCTGACACTTGATTCCGGGCAGCAATCCGAAGCGTTGGGGACGTATTACTTAAACTTCCCTTTTACCGAGAGGGGCGCCGAACCAATATTTGCGGCGAAGGCTATCAACGGAAGCTGGGGATTCTTCAACCGCGCAGTCTTTAATCTGTTTTTCAATCCGGATAAAGGTTCAGGGAGGCGTATTGAGGGAAATGATTATTTGGGGGTAGTTGAATCAATTGCGGATCTCAAGAACGGCGTGGAAAATGTACGAACCTATGAGTTTGGCCCTGGAAACCTTAACGAAATGGTCGCGTTAATTGCAGACGCCGATGAATGGCGTCTCAGCCGCGTTTACGCAGTCCGCGGTAAGTTCGGTGAAAGTGAACTGCGCGGAGAACCCGCCCTTGTGGTCGAAGGTGCCAAAAACCCAGTTTTGATAGGTCGCTCTCAGTCAGGTCTTCCCGCTGTCGGTGAATTCACTCAAGCCGTTGGAGAATTCTGCTTTGGACCGGGAGGCGGCGAAGGCAAATACCGGGTTGGACTCTTGCCGGTTAATTTTGAGGAGGCGCGCTGCAATTCAATTCCTCAAGGTACAGCGAAAGTAGTCGCCTATGCCTATCAGTCCTACGACTACGGAAAGATTCCGAGTGATTCGGATGTGGTTGACGTTTTTGACCAAAACCGCCCTGAGACGAGACGCTTGCAACGAGATGCCGCGGACCTAATCGGAAAAATGGTCAGTCACGGCGAGTTTGAACCTTACGTGAACCCAATCGCTGCAGAACGGCGCGCCTCACAGGAAGCGCAACATTTGGAGGCGCGATTTGAATCCATTCCTGAAATTTCCGACCCCTTGTTAGAAACCGCCAACAAAAAGGCTAAATTCACACTTTCAGATATCAAAGCCGACAGCGGCGGCAAAGTGGGACATACCACACCGCCTCACCTGTTTCGGTATGTTGCGGAGGCTAGCCTGCAAGAAGGGAAAGATGCAGGGCTAATTTTTGAAACGTCCGAAATAATCGAAGTCGGCGACGATGGGCATCTATTGATGAGTCATAACCGTGGCGCCGACAACAATGATATTCATCTTTTCGCTTACCGTACTTTTTTCCGGCAAGTGTGGGTAGCGGAGGTATTGGGACATAAGTGGTATGGTTTGGGGCAGGATTTAGTCGGTGAAACTACGGCTGGACACCCTACCGAAGAATTGGCAAACCTTAACGATGCTTTCCTCAAATTATTGCCCAAATTCCTTCCTACTGTGGAACGTGCGCATATAGGTCGGCTAGAAAATGCCTATAACGTGTGGAAGACTGGTGAAGGACAAGGGCATAAAGTACTTCACGTTTTCTCAGGAAACATCTCGGGACAAGGTCCCGGCTTTGCGGAACTTCCGTTGGTTCGCCCTGGCAGAATTGGGTTGCTGGCAATTGACAAAACAGGTCCCTCAGCTTTTAATTTGCCAATATGGTGGAGCCTAAATCAAGCATCAGCATCGGGCGCCCTCACTTCCTATCTCAACCGGACCGGGGGAGTAGGCTGCGTACTGGAGATTTGGGATGTGGAACATCATCGTCGAATTTTCTTAGATTTCAAGAGTGAAGCAGAAATTGCACAGCATTTACTTGGCGCGGTCGAAAGGTTTAACATCAAGCGAATTTGGAGCCGTCGAGCGAAAAACTGGAACTCAGAAAGCCCATCGGACGGACTGGGTGAGGTGCTTTTAGCGGCCTCCACAGAAAAGCTCGCGGTCATTACCGGCGGAGAATACCGAGGGAAAGATGACCCTGTTTTGCTTGCCGTGGAACCTTTGGCGGACGCACTCAACCTATTCATGCGTGACTGCTTTTATATGACCCAGGGAGATGGCCGAGGTTCTCATTTCATGTTCCCGACGCCGCTGCCCTTCCAAGATGCTATCGCTACGGTCAACAGCCGCGCCGTGGCGGTGTCCGCTTGGGTAAGTATTAATGCTGACGGTCAGATCTGTGGGTTGCAGGACGTTTTTTCGGATGCAATCTACGAAACCGCGCGGGATCGAGCTTACCGGTTCAATAAAGCAATCTGGGATGCTCAAGGTGGCAACTTTATTCCCGTCGGTGTAGGTTCAGCCAAGGTAGAACAATCCTATCCTCTGGCAAAAACGCTGGACCGCATCACTGCCTCCAATTCCGAGTTTGCGTCCAAGCACTAGCACGAGTTTCAGGAAAGAAAAAACAACTCAAAACTACCAGCCCACGCCCCTTTGGTATTAACCCTGCCAAGTTTGCACAAACTGCGATTTCAAAAACGTTAACTACGCAGCAAAGTCATTCATTGCAAAGGGTTTTGGAATAGAATGACTGTGCGTGCTGAACCTACCAATGCAGCACGCTTCAAATAGATGTGGTACTGTGGAACCAAATCTATACGCCGCACAGTTTCGCATTGCGTTTACATTTCTCTTCAACTCCAAATGTGAATATCCGGTGTTGGAATAGCAATTGAAGCGTTGCTGACCAACGCCGTAATATCTGATGTATGTTCCTCGCAAGCGTTGTCCCATGGGGACAGAAAAAACATTTGAACTAAATTATTGACAAAGCAGACGTCGTCTGATATACTTAACGGCGTTAAGTTAAATTACGATGTAAATTAATGGTTATGTAATGGGTGTTAAAGAACGCAGAACAAGGGAAAAAGAGCAGTTACGGCGTCAGATTCTTGCTGCCGCGCGAGAGTTGTTCGTCAATGAAGGCTACGAAAACGTCTCTATGCGAAAGATTGCCGATAAGATTGAGTATTCGCCGACGATGATTTACCTCTACTTCAATGGAAAAGCAGATCTTTTGGATTCCGTTTGCCAAGAAACTCTCCTGAACTTATTGAATACATTTGAACTACTGAAAAAGGATAAAAGCGACCCCGTTGAGAACCTGAGAAAAAGTGGTAAAGCCTATGTCGAATTCGGTCTAAAGTACCCGCAGGATTACAAGCTGACATTTGTCGTCCGTCCTCAATACCAGAAGGGTTTAGGTCTGCCAGAAGGATCGGTTGGCGAAAGAGTGTTTAATTACCTGAGTGCAATGGTCTCCGAATGTGTTCGACAGAAGACCTTCCGCCAAGTGGATGTCGAAATCACCGGTCAAGCACTGTGGTCAGCAGTTCACGGAGTTACCATGCTCCTGATTGATTTCCCCGATTTCCCCTGGACAGCCAAAGATAAATTGATTGACACGGTGATACACACGATGATCGGAGGTTTGAAGGCGTAGATTTTGAATTATTGGGCGAGGTTTTATATATTTTTTTGGTAATTTGTTAACACTGTTAATTTAATTATCTATGTTAATAGATGAAATCTAATGAAAGGTAAACAAAAATTAATAAGCATTTCCAATCCTACAAACACTGTCTTTATGCAATTCTTAACTCGCCAAGCAATCAGGCGGACTGCTACCAACGAAGTCTGCTTTCCATAGTGGTTCTTGGAGTGTTCTTATCGGGATGCACGACGTTGTTCGGCAAAGAGGTTAATCCGATACGCCTTGCCTCCGAGGAATTTTCTTTCAAGCGGTACGAGATCGTCACGGGCACAGCAAAACACCAAACCGTTTTGACAGGATTTCTTCTTGGCGGTATTACCGCGGAAATTGTAGTGGTGAGCATCGACACGGCGCATAATCGCCGGTTATTTCTGTACGAATTTAACAGCGAGAGTTGGGCAATAAAGCTCGACGCAACGCTGCGTCCGGAAGTACTATTCGTCGACGTGGTTAACATCAAAGGACGCGACCGATTGATTACATATGAGCACGGTCGCATAAATTGGTTCGAGCCCGAAACATCAATCGAGCACTTGCTGGTTGAGGTTAGTTCTAATGTCCCGCCTCACGAAATTGACGTCCCTCATGTTGATATTACGCGGGACCTCAATGGTGATAATCGAGACGATATAGTCCTGCCGGATGCTGACGGCTTCTGGGTGTTCATCCAGATGAACGATGGTGCATTCGCCGATCCGGTAAAGATTGGTCCCTCGTTTAAGATGAGTGAAATCTACACGGCTGACGGGTACCGATTCATCCCATGGAATGAAAGCCGCGTCCACGAGGTGGACTATAACCGAGATGGGCGCATTGACCTCGTCTTCTGGCGTGAGGACCACTTCGTAGTTCATCATCAAGATGAGCACGGGCTGTTTTCTCCAGATACGGCGACCTTCTGCACGGAGGTGAGATTCGATTCGGACGACCTCTCATTGCTTGTCGCGCCGGAAGGGGTACGTGGCAGGCGTTTTGATCACGGTGCACCTGGAGTAATGACGGGAAGAGTGTTGCACGAATTGACCGATATGAACCATGACGGTGTCGCCGACCTGGCGGTATTTTCCTTGCAGGCGGGGAGTGGCCGCCTATTCGGTCAGACATCCAAGTTGTGGAGTATGCGCTCCACCTACGAGGTGCACTTTGGGGTGCCGGCGCCGGGCGCCACTGAATTCAAATCAGAGGTTGGCACCATGATTCGGGCAGACGGAATCCCGTTTGAGATAGCTACGCGCGACTTCGACCACGATGGTCATGTCGATGTGATGTTCACGGTCATTAATCCGGGTATCTTCAAAATCATCGGTATGTTGGTAAGGGGGATAGCCACGGATTCAGCGTTGCTAGATCTCAATCTCTACCGCTTGACAGACAACTCGTATCCCGACGACCCCAACACTTCTCGTAAAATCAAAGCGTATACTCCTGGAGATACAGGGGAGAAAGCCATGCACTTTCCGGCGCTGCTCTACGGGGACGTATCCGGCGACGGACTCTCGGACCTTTTGGTACAGAATGGACTGAAAGAACTTTACGTCTTCATCGGTGAGCGCGGCCCGAAAATGTTCGCCCGGAAGCCTCAAAAGGTATCAATCAACATGCCGTACGAGGAATACACCCAGTTGATAGATCTTAACGGAGACGGCTTGGATGATGTCCTCATGCATCACCCGTCCATCGCAGAGCCGCATCGGGTGACTATGCTTATTGCTCAATGACCAAAAAATCTAAAATAGATTGATAGGAGAAATTTACTTTGAGAATCACAGGGAAACACGATTCAAACCGAAAATCAGCGGTAATATTAATTGCAACACTGACTTGTGTATGTTTGGGGTTAATTGTCAGTTTTTCGAATCAAGCACACGCATCTGATCTCACCAAAAATTTCGGTATCGGACTCCAGGGAGCCACACCCGCATTTGGCGGAATTAGTTTTCGTTACAACGGGCTTGCGCCCGTCTATCTTCAAACCGTTGGACGTTTTATTCTCAATAATCAGGATAGCGACCATATGTTAGGCGCAAGCGTTTCATATGCCATTTTCGAGCATAATGGCAGGCGGAACTTAGCCCGGCTGCATTTTAGTTTAGAGGGTGGCTGGCGGTATGAAGAGGAGCATGTCAGATCAAAGGTCGAAACCACGACGCTAGCGGCAGGAATCGCTTTTGGAGGCGAACTAGTGTTTTCATTTGGAGGGATTCCGCTCGGCTTAAACGCGGAAGTAGGTCAAGGGTTTGGCAGGGAAAAAGACGCGTCTCAATCCAACGGTATTGCCGGCGTTTACGTAGGAACGGGCATACATGCCTATTTTTGAATCTCTATAAGCATTGCGCAGTTCATCGCTTAATAGCCTCGAGTTGTTAATTTAAACCTTGTAATCAGTGGTGTTTTGGCGGACACAATCCGACGCCATCACCAATTCCAAACACATTCATTATGTCAAATAAGGTTGAATGTGAGCAAGTGTCCGTTGGGTAGCTCCCAAATTTTCCTCAATGGTTTCCATCGCAATTTTCCCCATCCGATCGCACAGGCCTGGGTTGGAAAGCAGCAATTTAAGAACAGTCGCCATCTCTTGAACAGAATTGACCAAACGTGCCGCGCCCCGGTCCTTCAGTAGGTATGCTTCATGTGCATTATGGATGGTAGGACCGAATAGAATAGGTTTTGCCATTGCGGCTGGCTCCATCACGTTGTGTACGCTTCCGTTAAAGCTCCCGCCGACAAACGCTAAATCTCCTAGCCGATAGAGTATTGCGAGCATACCCACAATGTCAATTACGATTGCATCAATTTTGCTTAGGTCGTCCACTGCTTTCAGCTCCGAAAAACACGTGTGTGTAAATCCTTGCCGATCCAATTGAGTCCGAATTTCTGAGATCCGTTCGGTTGTAGGCTCGTGGGGGACCAGGACTAAACTCGGCATGTGCTGCGGGGAATCTCGGCGAAGGAGATGGCATGCTTCAAACAGAACTCGTTCATCTGTCGAGTAAGTGCTTCCCGCTATTAAGATGGGACGCTTTAAGGTAGATTGCCCCGGGAAGAATTGAGCGTCGGCATCAACAGCGGCCGCATGTTGAAAAACCCGATCAAAACGAGTATCCCCCGTGACTTGGATTTGAGCGTTTAACGGGCAAATACGTCGAAAGCGTTGTGCGTCTAGGTTTGATATAACGCAGTGCACCGAAATGTGATGATGGACGCACTTGAAAAAAGACCGGGCAAAGGGGGTCAATCGTTTGGATTTTGCATGCAGCGATCCAGCGATGAGGATGATTGGTATCTTACTTTTGGATGCGTACCAGACTAGGTTGGGCCAAATGTCGAACTTGGAAAAGATTAGGACGGACGGCTTGATAAGTTGAATGAGCCGTTTAGTGTTACGAATGGTGTCAAGAGGAAGATAGGAGGCTGCATCGCAATGCGGATATTTTGCAATGTTGGGATGTACCGAAGGGGAGAAGTAAGTTAGGACGATTCGTGTGTCATCTTTAACGGCTTCGATTAGCGGTTTGGCTTGTTCGAATTCGCCAACGGAGGTGAAATGAAACCAAACCGTTCGGTCGATTTCTCGTGAGGATTCCAACTGGCTTTTCAGATTCGTAAACACGTCTCGTCTGCCGGTGATCCCCTCACGAGTCTTTGCGTTAAACCTTGCACCGATGTGGAATCCGACGAACAGTGCGGGAACTACGATTGTGTTATAGAACGCTCTCCAAATTAAATCCATCGAATATGCGTTCCTTCACAATTGAACGAATGAACCGGGCGCAAAACACATAAAAGTTCCGTTTTGCGCATTGTTGCCCCCGTTTCGGTATCCATTTTCTACAACGCGGAGAGTATCTTTTCCTTCAGGGCGCCTTTTGGTAACGCACCGACTATCTGCCCTTTAACCTCCCCATCGCCAAACACTAGCAGCGTGGGGATGCTGAGGACGCGGTATTTCATTGCAGTGTCACGATTGTCATCAACGTTGAGCTTGCCGACTTTGAACTGGCCGGTATGTTCGTCGGCGAGTTCTTCCAAGATTGGGGCAATCATCTTGCACGGTCCGCACCATTCCGCCCAAAAATCAACAACAATCGGCATTTCCGAATTTAAAACAGTTTCCTCAAATGTGTCGTCAGTTATTTCTAAAACATTTTTAGCCATTGGGATTTCTCCTAATCAACTCATTTAATCACAAAAAATAAAAACCGAGGTGTTTGCCGCGCCGTGAACTTCTGCAATCTACATTGAAATTGCCAAACTCAAATATTTTTCAATAATTGTCAATGGATACCTAATATGATACCCTAGAAAAGAGGATTTATCATTAGGCACGCGATCTAGCATTTGAGACGATGACGAAGCGCCCAATTAGTCTAAGCCGCCCGCAAAATTAATGGGGAAAACAATGACGGAGTGCATTCTTAACACTTTGATCGGTGCACCGCGGAGTGTAGTCTGATGCTGATTCGTTCTACTTCAAACTTACACATCAAATACATTCGGATGTTGTGCGAAAAACGCATGGCGCGGAATACCCACTATGAGTTTTTCGTAGAAGGAGTACGCGCAGTCTCTGAAGCAATCAGTCACGGTTGGAATGTGAAAAAACTGATTTTTTGTCCGTCGCTGGTCCGATCAGATTGGGCAAAGAAGATAGTCGCTGAATCCGATCGATTAATTCACCTTCAAATTTCAGAAAACCTGCACAGCAAATTGTGCGACCGAAACGATTTAGAATTGATGGCAATCATTTCGCAAGTTGAGGACGATATTGACCGCATCCCGATTGAATCAAATCTTCTTGTCATCGCAGCGGAAAATCCGCAGAATCGAGGCAATTTGGGGACAATCATCAGATCCGCGGACGCTATGGGCGCACACGGAGTATTAATAATGGAGCCCGCTGTCGATCTCTATGATCCCAAAACAGTTCGAGCCACGATGGGATCTCTGTTTGCATTACCTGTAATTCGGATTAAATGCCACTCATTCTTCCGGAGTTGGCGTGAAAAAGTTCGTGCGGCTCTCGGCGCATTCCAAGTCATTGGAACAAGCCCACATGCGTCAACAACAATCGACAAGGTCGACTTTACGGTTCCAACGCTGCTAGTTGTTGGGAATGAACAATCCGGAATCAGCAAACAGCTTGAAACAATGTGTGATGCGTTGATTTCTATCCCAATGTCAGGGTCGGCGGATTCTCTGAACAGTGCGATCGCTGCGTCAGTCGCCCTCTACGAAGCCAATCGTCAACGAATTGCAAGCAAGTGAATCAATCGTGCCTGCTATCGTTCATCCAGTCCAATCACCGCGTAAAACCGCTAAATTTAACACTTAAGCCGTCTTTTTTAACGTCTGTTTTTTTCTTTTTAGGCGGCGTTTTTGTTGCTGATGAATGAGTGTCCTTCGTCGAACTCGTCCACTCTTGCTGCGCGCCATTCAATCACCTCCTTACCACTATTCATCCAACACCTTTGCAAGATAAAACACAGATTTACCACAGAGTTGTTCTATCTCTTGCATGGCATCGTTTAATTGTGCCTTTCGAGGACATTGGAGCAGGAGTCTATCCGCCGTAAGGGTAACATATCGGTGCTGTGTTTTGTGCGAATATTGAGCTTGTTGTTCCCCATCTGTGGTGAGTCGATATCCATCTCCCAATTCGAACGTCTGACGCACTCTCTCCCAATCCAAGTTCTTGTACAATGCTTTTGCAGGCAACTCCCTCGGTGTAGGCGTCTGAGATGTCTGAGTGGGTTCATCTTCATCCGAAAAGTAATCTGCAATATCGCTCGATTTTTGAAAGCCATTGTCTAAGCCGTCAGAAACCTGTTCATCAATTGTGTGTATCTGCTGATCTCGAATGTTCTCACCCTGACTTATCGCTAGTAAATCGTAAATTACCCATTGTATCGCTTCGTGCTCATCCCGTCCAAGTTGAGATTGGGTAGACACGGTTTCTAGCGTACGAACACAAATGTTCAAGATGAGTGGATGGAAATTAAGTGATGCTGGTTCAGCAAGATCAAAAAACATTCGCGTAACTACTGCAATCTCCGCTTTTTCCCTAGCGCCAATACGTTTTAGCCGCGTTTCGCAGGCTTTAAGCGACTGGGAAATTAGTTGGAGGAAATTGGGTGTAATCAGGCAGGGCAGCACTTCGTCGCGGAATTTTTCAGAAATCGTTTCCATCCAATCCTCGCCTCGCGTCAATTCGTCCTGGTCTTCGGATCGCACGAAGTTTGGAGGGGGGAGGTGGAGCAATTCACGTATTGCTTGATAGAGGCGCTCTGTATCAAATCTGACTTTCTCTAGTTCAGGTTCGTTAACTAGCAACCCGCTTTTCATAATTCTGTCTTGTAACTGTTCTCCATCTGATTTTGCACTCTCTAGCATGCGCTGCTTTCTGAATGCCATCTGCCGCTGCCGGGATTTTCCAACCTGATTCCGTTTCGCACGTTTATGTGCAATATTGAGTTGCCGATTCTTTTTTCTCGCCATTTTTGATCCGGATGCCACGGTGTCAGTGCGCGTTGTTCCAATTTGTTGGATCGAACGCAGGAAAGTATACAAAATGAGCACAAAAATGTCAACACAAGGATTTCTAGGTTATGGTATGAAATCTCAAGCGTAAAATGTAGCCCAAATAGATTCCGAATCCTTATCAATTCAAATGATCACGCCCTCATCTTTCGCGCAACGATCCTGTGCGGAAGCGTTTTGGATTTCACGTTAGTTGGACTGTGAAGGTTTAAATTCTGTCCGAATATTCCTTCCATCCAAATGCACCCTGTTCTAATGTCTTGGGCTAAGCGCTTTTGCAAAGACCTGATCAACCCGGTCTACAAACACGAAATCAAGCCCCTCTTTTGCATCATCTGGAATTTCTGCGAGATCTATTTCATTTCGCTTCGGAATAATAAAGGTTTTAATTCCCGCTTGTTTAGCCGCGAGGATTTTTTCCTTTACGCCGCCAATTGGTAGTACACGTCCTCTTAATGTAATTTCTCCTGTCATGGCAATTTCAGGATTAACGCTTTGCCCAGTGGCAAGCGACGTGAGCGCTGTCGCAATTGTGATACCGGCAGAAGGTCCATCTTTCGGAATGGCGCCCGCTGGCACGTGTACGTGAATGTCATTCTTCCTGAAGAAATCCGGGTTAAATCCTAATTCTCCGGCTTTAGACTTGACGTAACTCAAAGCTGCCTGAGCAGATTCCTGCATCACCTCACTAAGATGGCCCGTCAAGACGAGTTTGCTTTCACCACTCATGCTTGTCGCTTCAACAAATAAAATTTCCCCGCCAAAAGCGGTAACCGACATTCCCGTTGCGACTCCCACTTCTTCCTCTTGTTCGGCAATTTCAGAATGGAATTTGATTGGACCGAGGTAATCCGAAATCCCGATGGGGGTCACATGTGTAAATTGGGCGCCGCGTTCGGCAATCTTGCGGGCGGCTTTCCGGCAAATTGCTCCCAACTCACGTTCAAGATTTCGGACGCCTGCCTCACGAGTATACGCTTCAATCACTGTACGAATCGCGTCGTCCGAAATTGAGAGCAATTCGCTACTGATTCCGTGAGCTTCCAATTGTCGTGGAATAAGATACTGTTTGGCAATTCCCGTTTTTTCATTAGTGGTATAGCCAGGCAGCTCCAGAATTTCCATACGGTCTCGTAGGGGGGAAGGGATGGTGTGAAGCTGGTTAGCGGTTGTAATAAACATCACTTTTGACAAGTCAAACGGGGTGTCAATGTAGTTATCCACAAACGTATTGTTTTGTTCAGGGTCAAGCACTTCAAGCAACGCCGCCGCGGGATCGCCTCTAAAATCCGATCCGAGCTTATCGATTTCGTCTAACATAAAAACCGGATTATTGGATTCTGCTTGACGCAGTCCTTTTATAATTCGCCCCGGCATTGAGCCGATATATGTTCTCCGATGTCCTCGAATCTCCGCTTCATCGTGTAAGCCGCCTAAAGAGATACGGACGAAATTCCTACCCATGGTTCTCGCAATTGATTTCCCTAATGAAGTCTTTCCGACCCCAGGAGGACCCACAAAGCAGAGAATCGGCCCTTTCATATCTTGCTTGAGCATGCGTACGGCTAGATATTCCAAAATTCGATCTTTGACTTTTTCCAAATCGTAGTGATCTTCGTCAAGAACCTGCTGAGCATGAGAGATATTGAGTTCATCTTCAGCGCAGACTGCCCATGGCAGATTAACTAGCCAATCCAGATAATTCCGGGAAACTGTGGATTCCGGAGAGGAGGCGTGCATTTTAGACAAGCGATTGAGCTCCTTTTCCGCAACTTTGCGCGCCTTTTCGGGCATATTTGCAGCTTCGATTTCCTGGCGAATCTCTTCCACCTCCAGTAATAAATCATCAGCCTCGCCCAACTCCGTCTGAATCGCCTTCAGTTGTTCCCGAAGGAAATATTCACGCTGTCCTTTGTTTATCACAGCTTCCGCATCCGACTGTATCTTGCTCTCTAGTTCGGTAAGATCTAACTCCTTGGTAAGTATTACAATAAGCTGATTTAACCGGTCTTTGATAGGAATTGTTTCCAACAACAACTGTTTATCGTCGGGTTTGAGATCGAGCACTGAGGTGATATAATCCGCAAGACGTTCCAAATCATCTAAATTATCAGCGATGATACCTAGCTCTTCCTGGTATCTTGACGATAGCTTGACTATTTTTTGAAACAGTTCAACCGCAGTTCGCTTAAGGGCTTCAATCTCAATGGTGGTTTCCTCTTTTTCATCTTGCTCAACAATTCGAACCTGTACTTTCACAAACGGTTCTGTTTGAATGACCTCTTCGATTTGAACCCTGGCACGACCTTGCGCGAGAATCAATACATTTTCATCATCTGTACGGTACTTAATTATATGGACTAACGCTCCAACCGGAGCAAAATCATCAATCACCGGTGAATCTGTTTCCTTCAGCCTCTTAAAGACACAAATGCTTCTAGATGTGTTGATCATCGCATCATCGACAGCGGCTGTGACTGTCTTCCCAGATAACGCTAGATGATGAGGGGAAAACGGCGGAACGGGAGGCATGTGAGGGAAAATGACGAGATCGTTCACAATTAGAACCGGAAGTTCTTTCGGAATCTCCATATCCGTTTTTTGTTCATTCACGAATTCATCCACCATGATTCGCCTCCTTTAGCTCCTGTTCGTTTTTTATCTCTTTTTCATTCTGACGGCCAATTTCTTCCGATTGTTCACGATTGACTTTGGGAATATCAATCTCAAGGAAACCGCCGGCGTATCTGGCTTGAGGTTTTATAGAATCTGAGAGAACGTCTGGTAGTGCGATAGATCGCTCAAACCGCCCATAATTTATCTCGGCCTGATGATAATGTTGCTTTTTTAATGCGGTCCAATCTTGTCGATTACCGTTAATTGTCAAGATATTTCCATCCAGACGAATTTGGATGTCCTCTTCCGCCTTTAGTCCAGCAACTTCAATCTTAATAACGAAGCTTTCGACAGTTTCGTAAATATCCATTGGCGGCCGCCACAGTGCGGTTTCTGGCGTCAATTTTTGGGCCGGCCGCGTAAAGGAGTCAAAATGGATTTCAAGCTCCTCCTGCAATTCAAAAAACCCCGTGATGAATTCACTGGGATTTGATTTCACCTTCTTACTCTCCTTTTGCGAGATGATTTTTTGTTAGCGTTTATCGGCGGGGAAAATCTTGGCGGCGTAAGGCGTAATAAGTAATTTTCAATGCAACCTGCGCTACGTGATGTGCCGACCGCGAGAGTCGAATTTTAGCGGATTCACCGCTGCAAAATTAACCAAAGAAGTGCTATTCAGTCAATTCCGTTTCGTTCAAGCCTTCCCCTTCCTTGAGTTTCATTCCGAGGGCGATTAGATTATTCGCCAATGTCAAACGACTAATTTTATTGTCATCCAACGAGTCCGTCTCAGTAATTAACTCATTCCTCAATGTGTCGCAGTTTCGTCGCATTTGGTCGCGCAACTCAGCTATTTGAACGGCATTTGAATTGTTAATTTTGTCAATTTTTTCCTGCACCTCCTGGACCAACGTGTCCGCCACTATGGAAATTTTGCGAGCATCTGCGATTACTTCTCCAATTACTTGATTAATCTGTTCATTGATTTTGTTTTCAAACTCTCTTAACTCTTCATGCAAATCCACAGTCAATTCGTCAATTTTATTGGCCAATTTTGTGTCGACATCTTGGGAGAGTGCATTAAACGATTGTTGGAGGTTTTCTAACTCTGTTTCTATTACACGGAATCGGTTTTCATCCTCACGCAGCTTGGGCCCAAGAATTACTTCGCGGATAGCATCTGCTGTTTCTGTGGAAGGCGCTGATTCACCGGTTGGCGAGGGGGCAATGGTTGTTTTTTCATCTTCATGCTCATCAGAGTCTAGCGTCGGACGGGCAGGGTCAATTCTACTCATCTAGTTCTCCTTATCGGGACGGTTTATCGGACTGGCGGTCAGCACAGCAGTCTACAAGCATATTCTATCAAAGGCTTTAAACGAATGTCAAAGAAATCAGGTTAATTATGGCACGCTTGCAGGAGTCAATGCTGATTACGGATAATTATACAGATTCTCATCCTCATTGTGATGCTCTTGTGGAGGAGACTGGTTCTGCCGAAATTCACGGAGAATGCAATCGATAATATCTTTATTGTAGGCTTGAGCATTGATTCGTTTCTGATTGGCTTCCCACGCCATTTGCGCGGCTGCTTCAAAATATTCCGCATGCTTATATGCATCAAGAATGTCTGCACCGCGTGAGAAGGTTCCATGTCCAACCCAACATAGTATATGACGCATTTCGTGACGTTGATTGGATGGTAAGTCTTCCTTTTTGAAGAGGCGCAGATTTTCATAAGAAAGCTCAGGTATACCTGGCGCTTTCTCTTGGACGAAACCGATGCCGCCAGATTTTTCATAAATGATTGGCGTTTCTGGTTCGTAACCCCTCAAGAAATCGTAGAATCGTGAGGGACTCCCATACTCACTCCGAGAAATTAGGTTCAAAAACTTCGGCTGCAAATGTACAAGCGCCTTGAACCCGTGATTTTCGAGTTGGTCAAATATCAAGAGATAGTGGAATAATTCGCTGGTTGGTTTGGGCGCTGTAATCTGTCCTTGTTCCAATATGGACACTGGAGGCGTGCCATATCTCATTCGGTAATGGCGTCCATCGTCATCGATTTCAACAATTGTTAAATTCAGTGCTGGATGTTCTACTGCAATGGCGTCTAATCTTGAACCGGACTTGGTAATCAGCACCCGCCGCCCCGCAAGCTGTTTTACAGTAATGGCTGCCGGCAAGGAGTAACGCGGGGATTGATCGCGCGGAACCAGACAGCGTAAATCAATGGCTTCAGAGAGCAATGCACCCATATTGCCGGCTGTTCCCCACAGATAACCGCGGGCATGTGCTTGGCTTCCCATCCACCCCATCTGTCCAACGAGAACTCCCATTTCGCTATCGGACGACATCGGTTGCAGGGCAGCTTGATATCCGCGCGCTTGCCACTGCCGGTAGCGGAAACTCCTCGGCGGAGGCGGCAGTAAATTGTTGGTGAGATAAGGATTTGATGGCGATATTCCACGCATCGTTTTTCTCCTAGTAACATGAATATTATATTCCGATTCGAAAGAAGAATATACCACGCTTGATTGAACTTATCAACTGTTTTCTGTGACCAATTTCGATCTAAGCAGATGTTCTAACTTGAGCAAAGCACCCCAAAAATGATATAATCAGATGTTTAAGTAAACATTCAAGGTTTGTAGATCTAGATACACGGTTTCAATACTCAAGACCAATAGCATTCAGATCTTCCCTTTGTTTCAAGACAGCAAATATGAATAGAATTTCTACCGGAGGAGTAGATGGACACACGAATTGAGAAGGACAGTATGGGTGAAATTGAAGTTCGCGCAGATCGGTATTGGGGTGCGCAGACGCAGAGATCTATCCAGAATTTTAAGATTGGCGGTGAACGGTTCCCACGCGAGATGATTTGGGCGCTTGGAATCGTTAAATGCTCGGTAACCGAAGTGAATGCTGAACTAGGTCTGCTTGAAAGAGATAAAGCGGATGTAATTTTGAAAGCCGCACAAGAAGTGATTGACGGCCTTCTTGACGATCACTTCCCGCTTGTGGTCTGGCAGACCGGCAGCGGTACACAGACGAACATGAATACGAACGAGGTCATTGCTAATCGGGCAATTGAAATGCTGGGTGGCAACCTGGGGAGCAAAGGGCCCATTCATCCGAACGATCACGTCAACAAGTCTCAATCGACCAATGACGCATTTCCGACTGCAATTCATGTGGCTATCGCAGACCGCATCCACCATAACCTTATTCCAGCGGCGACTGTCCTACGTGACGCGCTCAATGATAAGGCGGAAGAATTCAATGATATCGTAAAAATCGGACGTACGCATTTACAGGATGCGACGCCCCTGACATTGGGACAAGAGTTTTCCGGGTACACAATGCAGATTACCAACGCAATTCGAACAATCGAAAATTGCCTCCCGCACCTCTATGAATTACCGATTGGCGGCACGGCCGTAGGGACGGGATTAAACAGCCATCCAGAGTATGCCGCAAAAGCTGCAGCGGCAATCGCTAAGCGAACGGACTTTCCGTTCGTGTCGGCGCCGAACAAGTTTGAAGCTCTCGGTGCACGAGATGCTGTTGTCGAGGTGAGCGGTGCTTGCAAAACATTGGCGTGCTCACTGAACAAGATTGCAAACGACATCCGTTGGCTTGGGAGCGGACCGCGTTGTGGGATTGGAGAGATTTCCCTACCAGAGAACGAACCGGGGAGTTCCATCATGCCGGGGAAAGTCAATCCAACACAATGCGAGGCGATGACGATGGTTTGCGCCCAAGTCATTGGCAACGATACGACGATAGCACTAGCCGGCGCCTCAGGAAATTTTGAACTAAATGTGTTCATGCCTGTCATCGCCTTTAACGCGCTGCAATCAATTCGCCTTTTAGGAGACGCCTGCACGTCATTCACGCAAAATTGCATTCTTGGCATTCGCGCGAACCGCGAAAAAATCGACCAATATTTGAATGACTCCTTAATGTTGGTGACGGCGCTGGCGCCTAGCATCGGGTATGACAACGCCGCTCTAGTAGCAAAAACAGCCCATACGGAAAACAAGACGCTGCGCCAAGTCGCACTTGAGTTGAATCTATTGACCGAGGAAGAGTTCGATCGCGTTGTCGTTCCCAATAAAATGATTGGTCCAAGCGTGTAAGCGAACTAACTTTACGCTTGAATTGAACTGATTGAACATTAGACCTCGAATTCTTTGAACGAATTGCGTATTGGCTTTATTGAGATGTAATTCGTCACATGTTATGCCCCCTATTGAAAAACTGATTGCTGATTTTGATGGAACGGTGTCTGAGGTGGATACGCTGGGTCTATTGGTGCAGAACGCCGCAAAACATCGGGCAACTGGCGGCGACATGGGAGCGCAACCGTCATTCTTAGAATGGCGTGAAACGGTGGAATGGTATTCAAAACAGCACGCTCGGATTGTGAACGAATGGCTTACCAATGACAGCGGGGGAACGACCGGCACGGAGGACAATCTAGAAGTTCACCCAGACCTAGCTGGACTCCGGAGATTCCTTGATGCCGCTGAGGTCCTGGAATATGACGCTACCCATAGAGTCATAGAAAGAAAATTCCTGTCAGGGCTCACAAAGGAGACGCTCCGGAAGATTGGCCGGTGCGTTCAATTGAGATCTGGGGTATTCACGCTAATGGAGGCGATGCGCGCGAATGGTGTAAAGATTGAAATACTCTCTGCTAATTGGTCAAAGACCTTTATTCAAGGCGCGATGGGAGAGATGTGCGATCAGATTGTAACCAATAGCCTGATATTTGATAAATCAGGGCGTTCAACAGGGGAAATTCATTTACGCGTGATTTCGGCACAAGATAAACTGAAACACTTTTTGAGGCGGAAAAGCCACCGCAATCAATTTACACCCTCGCAGGATGTGAAGGAACAGTACCGCAAGCTACAGCCACGGATCGGACGCACATTGTACATCGGTGATTCAGTTACAGATTTACTCGCCATTTTGGAGGCTGATGTCGGGGTGTTGATTGGCACCAAGCAAACCGCTGTTCAGGCAATGAAGCGGTTTGGTATTCCCACGCGAGAAATTACCGGCAAAGATAGATTTGGTTCCGTCCGTGATGTTTCACGCACCGTGCTACGTGTGGATTCATGGGAGACATTAGGGCATTTTCTCGGATATGAAAAGTCATAGCCAAAACGACGAACAGACAGTGCGGTAGAAGCTACACAGATTTTAGCAACGCAAACGCCCAAGAAACGCATTATCACCCATTGTTCAACCAGGTTTCCGGATATGAACACACGCAGTAATTGGATTAATCATCTCCGTTTCGAGGTTTGACTTATCATGTTGTTTTACGGGAGAGATTTGCGCGAGTGAGAATACAGGAGGGAAGTCATTATGCTCAGTGTCGAGGAAGCGCGTAAACGGATATTGGACGCAACCCGCGTCTTGCCGCCGGAAAAACTCAGGATTATGGACTGTCTCGGATATGTCTTGGCGGAAGATGTGCACGCCGCCGAACATATACCGCCGTTTCGCAATTCGGCGATGGACGGATATGCAGTGGTTGCTGAAGATACACAGTCGGCTTCCAAAGATTTTCCAATTCAACTTTCGATTGTCGAATCTATACCCGCAGGCTATGCTCCAACCGAGTGCGTTGCAAGCGGCCAAGCTGCCCGGATTATGACGGGGGCAATGATGCCCAATGGAGCAGATGCCGTTGTGATGATAGAGGAAACGCAATGTGAAAAGAATCAGGTTAAGGTCCTTGATAGTGTAGAAAAAGATGAGAATGTACGCTTTGCCGGTGAAAGCGTAATGCAAGGAGATCTCGTGATGTCAAGAGGCAAGCAAATCCATCCGCCGGAAATTTCCATGCTTGCCTCACTCAATCTACCGGCAGTCGAGGTGCACAAGCGCCCCAAAGTTGCGGTGATTTCGACAGGCGATGAGCTAACACCTCTCGGCGGACCGCTGAAGCCGGGCAAGATTCGAGATAGCAACCGATACGGCATTTGCGCCCAGATTCAGGAAGCTAATTGCTTCCCAATCGATATGGGGATTGCCACCGACGATGAAGTGGTGTTGGAACGCAAGTTCCGCGATGCAGTGGGTCAAGCCGACGCTGTCGTCACCAGCGGCGGCGTATCAGTCGGAGACCACGACAGCGTGAGAGCGGTTCTCGCCCGGATGGGTGAGATAAATTTTTGGCGGGTCGCGATGAAGCCGGGAAAACCACAGGCGTATGGATTCATTGACGGCGTGCCAATCTTCGGATTGCCGGGGAACCCGGTATCGTCGCTTGTGGTGTTTGAATTATTTGTCCGTCCTGCCCTGCTCAAAATGGCAGGTCATTCCGATTTACTTCGTCCAACGTTCCAAGCCATTTTAGATGATGACGTGGTAAACAGGGATGGGCGCGTAAACTTTCTGCGGACAATCATTACATCGCGCAACGGCAAATTTCATGCCCAGACGACGGGACCGCAAGGATCCGGCATTCTTTACTCGCTCGTTCTAGCAAACGGGTTCATAATTATTCCGGCAGGTGCGACCATCAAAGCGGGTCAAACTGTCGAAGCACAGTTACTGAAGTGTTGACCGTTGCGCTATGGCAAACTGCAATTTCTGTAAAGATTCCTAATGACTGATTAATACAAGGTAAAAACAAAGGAACGAAGCCGTGTCGTTAAATTAAAGCTTTCCAACTGACACTTGTGAGGGATTGGTGGACCCAACCCAATAAATTGAAGGAGGAATCACGCATGGCACGACAAGTTTTTGTCGATATAGATACGCAACACGACTTCATTGATGCTGACGGCGCTCTTTCGGTGCCGGGAGCAGAGGATATCCGAGAAAATTTACATATGCTTACTAACCACGCGCTTGAAACTGGGGTGAAAATTATCGCCTCGGCGGATGCACATGCGCCTGACGATAAAGAGTTTGAGGTCTTCCCGCCCCATTGCGTACAAGATACGCCGGGGCAGAAAAAAATTGAGGAGACAAGCGTTGCCAACACGCAGGTCATCACAAACACCGCATCAGGAACCCATCCACACGAAGTGGTCAGTGGGGCGGATCTGGTCTTGTTAGAGAAACAGACATACGACGTCTTCACGAATCCGAACACGGCAGAGATTGTCCGGGCGGCAAACGCGGATGAACATATCGTTTACGGCGTTGCGACGGACTACTGCGTCAAAGCGGCAGTGTGCGGATTGCTTGATCGAGGGCATAACGTAATCGTCGTCGAGGATGCCATTGCGGCGGTGGACGAGAGTGCGGGCAATGACGCTATCGCATTGATGAAACGGCAAGGGGCAATTTTTAAGAAGACCCGTGAAATCATCGGTAGGTAATTCAGTCTGTTCTAGGGTAGCGGAATCCAATGAATGCTGAGAAGAAAACAGGTTTTGTTTACCATCCCGATTTTTTGAAGCACGATACTGGACACGGACACCCCGAACGTCCGGATCGGCTAAAGGCTTGTATTCAGTCCCTTCAGGCGTCGCATTTTTGGTCAGATTTAGTTCAAGTAAAACCAATAATTGCCACGATTGATCAGATTTGCGATGCGCATACGAAATCGTATGTGGCCCGAGTCAAGCGCCATAGTGCTGAGAGCGTTCCACTCGCTTCCGATACCCCGGTCTCAACCGATTCTTATAATGCGGCGTTATGCTCCGCGGGGAGCGTGCTTGCGGCGGCTGACGCCGTAATGACCGGTAAAGTTAAAAATGCGTTCGCCCTTGTTCGTCCCCCTGGCCACCACGCCACGTCGGATCGAGGCATGGGATTTTGCTTATTCAATAATGTCGCCGTTGCGGCTAAATTTCTTCAACGAGAGCACAATGTCGGGAAAGTTGCGATTGTGGATTGGGATGTGCATCACGGCAACGGCACGCAAGACATTTTCTACAGCGATGAATCGGTTTTTTTCTTTTCTATTCACCAATTTCCGCTCTACCCCGGTTCAGGACTGGCTAGCGAGATTGGCGCTGGCAAAGGAATCGGTGCGACCTTAAATGCGCCGATGCGCGCCGAGAGTGAGGCGAACGACTATATTGAGGTGTTCAAAAGTTTGCTCATACCTGCGTTGAATAATTTTGCGCCGGACTTCATTATAATTTCGGCGGGATTCGATGCGCATCGCTTGGACTTGTTGGCATCAATGAACTTGACCGCTGAGGGTTTTGCGGATTTGACTGACATTATGGCAAAAATTGCTGCGCAGTGTTGTGAAGGTCGGCTGGTGTCGGCATTAGAAGGGGGCTACAGTCTTGAAGGGTTGTCAGAATCGGTCGTCGCCCATATTCAACGGCTGTTTGAGAATTAGAGAACGTTAAAACCTATCAGTTTCCCACAAGAACAACTCCCCGGGTGGGAAAAGTACACCAAGCAGCTCAATTTTACTGTCGTCAAGCGTCAATTCGTTGGAGAACGCAATCTGACGCGGCGTCATATTTCCGAACAACAGATTTAACAGTTGTGTGTGGCTGACGGCGAGCTCGATGCTTGGCATTCCGATTAATGCTGAGCGCTTGAAAATTCCTCCGTCAACACTAAAGCATAAAATTTTGGTTTCGCAGCGGATAACAATCGATCCGCCCCATCCCGAAAAGTCAGAGTCATTGAGCCTTGTTTCGAATGTCGGCAGCATCTTCGTAAGCAGAGATTCGAGGTCAATTATCCGAATCATCGTATGATAATGTTCGACACGCTTCACTGCGCAGCCTGTAGCTGTAAGTAACTCGCGGCATTCGTGCGGAACAATGGCTTCAACTGAATTAACTTCCTCAACATTCGCTTGATTGAAGAAGCGGTGGAATAGTTCAATAGTTGCACTTTCAAAATTCGGCAGATAACCCATTTCGCGGATGAACCACCGGTCGCACATGAGATAAGCGACGATGCGGCCGTTCTGCCGCGCTGTCCAGAAGAGTGTGGGATCGTAATCACGCCACTTCGGCCGGTTGTTCCAATATTCGACAGATCTGACTATCGTCCCTGTACGGGACGCATTGAAGCGATTGTAAATTTCCCGCAACGCCCCTTCATCTTGATCCAGGTCACATTGCCGAACGATCACGTCCGACGAATTTTCAAGCTTTTCAGGTAAAGCCAGGCGTGTCCTGAACATAGGGTACATCACCCAACCCGCCTTGGCGTAATGCGATTGGATGTCCGTAAAGAGAATCGAGAGGTCGTAACCCGCCGCACGCATGTATTGAACGCTGTCCCGAATGACTTGCGATGAGTGTCCGGCACGGCGGTATTCAGGCCGCGTGCTGACGTTTCCGACTCCCCCCATCTGCACAACGCTGCCGCCAATTCGCATGGTACGCCGAAATATCTGAACGACGCTAACCACCTTCCCATCTACAAAGCAGGCGCGGGTATTGTTTAAGTCGAACCAAGGATCGAGTTTAACAATGTTCGTGAACATGTGCTCCGATTCATCGAACACACTTATGCTGCATTGAATTGAATCGTCAAGTTCAGTTTGGTTTAGGGGAGCGCGGTATTGAATATTCAAGTCTTCCTACCGACGTGGATGGCAACAATGCCAAGGGTCTTTTGATAGTATCGCACATTAGCCAGACCGCAGCCTTCCATTACGGCTTTAAGCTGTTCACAATTCGGAAATTGCATGACTGATTCTGGAAGATAACCGTATGCATCGTCTTTGTTTCTTGAAATTAAATTGCCGATTACGGGCAATAGCCTTTTGAAATAGAAGAAATGGAGATTGCTAAAAACCGGTGCGGACGGCTGAGTAAACTCAAGAATTACAACACGGCCGCCTTTGACGGCGACTCGTGCCATCTCGCGGATTCCGCGCTCTAGCTTTGCGACGTTGCGAATACCGAACCCAACTGACACGATATCGAAGGTATCGTCCGCAAATGGAAGTTGGAGCGTATCCGCCTCTACGGCAACCAAATCATGGGTCCTTTTCTGTTTTTCTACTTTCTCTTTGCCAATCGCTAGCATTTCGAAGCAGAAGTCAGTGCCGATTACGGGTTTACCGTTACCCATTGCATCCGCGTAAGCAAGCGCGAGTTCACCGGTGCCTGTGCAAACATCAAGCACGCTATTGCCCGGTGCAACCTCGCTGACTCGGGCGGTAAATTTACGCCATGACCGGTCACACCCCATACTCAACAGGGTGTTGAGAAAATCGTAACGCCTTGCAATCGCGGAGAAAATGTTATGGATGTAGGTTTCTTTTTCCATAATCCGAACGGAAATCAGACACGCGTTGTCACGCGGACGGCAACTGGATACTTGCCACAAATCGCCTCGTGAAATCGAGGTTCATTTTGGCAGAAGCGAAAGCATCCTCACCGGCCGGCGTTTCCAGTACGAACCAACCATCATAATCGATATCCACAATTGCTTTGCTGACCTCTTCGAAGTCCACTTGTCCCCCGCCCAGAGGCTGCGAATCCGTATCCTTCATGTGCAGATAGCCAATATGCTCCGCGGTAAGCATTCGGATTTCCCGGGCGGGGTCGTAGCCCGCGCTTACGGCGTTACCCACATCGTAACAGAGGGCGACGGCCTCAATATCAACTGCCTCGAGCAGACGAAGTTGGTCCTCACCGCTCAATGTACATTCGAGAGCGAGTGTGACGCCGTATTGCGCGGCAACCACGCCTGTACGCTTTAGTCCATCCACCAGGCGCGGTGCCGTGGCGTGTTCTGAAATTAACGTCGCCTCCTCAAAAAAGGGCAATACAATGAAGTTAGCCGCCAACCGCGGTGCAACGCGCGCCAAATAGTTTACGAATTTTATTCCCTCACGACGCAGGTCATCATCAGGATTCAAGAAGGTGCGTGGAATCAACGCCTGAGCCGTAAGTGCGGCGACACTACATCGTGACGAATCAATTAATTCTTGGACTTTTTCGACCCCTTCCTCGCTGAACAGTAAATGGTCTTGATAGTTATCTCCAATGCGGAACTCCAGGCCGTCAAAACCAAGTTCCGCCGCCTGGGCGAATGTTTCCTCAAAGGGAACGGGCAACATCACATCACGAATACCGATTTGCATACGTCTAATCCTTTTGTGACTATCCACGTTGGTATGTACACACTAACAGCCGAGCATCTATCCCAACCGGCAGATTACGATAACAGAGACCCGATACCAGTCCTTACGGAAATCCGGCAGCGTTGAGCTAAAATCGCAATGTGTGACGCTGAAGCCTGACACCGCTTTTTCACACCTTTGATTCTAGGATTTGCATTAGTTCGAACACGAGGCCGTTGGGTGATCTGAAAAAGGCAATGCGCCGCGTTCCCAATCCAACACTGATTTGCCGCGGCTCGAATAGTGTTTCTGCTCCCAGCCCCGCGGCTTGTTCGCAGGCTTTGTCCAAGTCTTCAACCTCGAACACCGCATGGGTCAATCCGGTCATGAGCGGGTAGTTAAGCGATTTTTCGAACAGCGGCGCCGGCATCAAAGACAGCCGCGTACCCCCGAATTCCAGTAACGCCACCTCGTAAGTTTTGCCATCAGCCCTTGAACGAGTTTCTCGCACCAGAACCTTGCCGCCTAAAGCTTCGAAAAAGTTGACTTCCTGATTTAGGTCTTCAATTTTTACGCCAAGGTTCCAGAGACTAGCCTCCATAATTCGCCGCCTTCGCGAGGATAAGGTTGCCGGTAACACACCTATTGTACCGGCGGCCCTTGTTCTGCAATCCGATGAGAGAATACCGCTGGCGGTAACCCAAGCCGTTGGTATTTCGGTTAGCAGAATGGTGAATTCCGCTACTGTGGATAACAACGCTTGTACCGGGGTGCAAGATGTTGAGTCGTCCTACTATTGCGCGGCGTGCGAGTCAACGTATGAAAATTCTCAATACCCTTTCGATTCCATCGGTGTCGTGTGTCAACAGCGGGAATAAATGTCAAGCCGGTAAACATGGGAAGGACTGGCAAGGGTCGGTCGCCACCGAATTTGCGTTTGACCCAATGACTTTGACAGATTGCAACGGTGTCCCTTTATGCGAGGCTGAGTCCTTGGGGACACTCATGTCCACCGGCACAATCTTGATTGAATTTTGGTATTCGACGACACTTGAGAAACCCGTCCAACACTAGCTCCATGGCATGTTCGGCGTACCTATCCACGCGTCAGTTTCGACTCGCGCAAGAGTGCCCTTTTGTGCCCTTTTGTGCCCCATTTCGAAGTTTCCATTTTGGGACACTTCTCACGGTTCGGGTTGCACGTCAGGCTTGCGGTTACGATTTTACGGTTCAGCACGAGTAGTCAATCCTGTGGTAATGAAATTAAATGTACGATTTCCGCTCAATTTGAGAAAAAAAAGGCGAGGTTAGACATCCTTCAGCGCCCTCGCCTCGCCAACAAAAATTTATTTATTCAGATTTTGTGTAAAACATCTTTCTATTGCATTTTACACGATGATAAATACACATGTCAAGGAAATTTAAAGCCTACAAGCGAAAATTTATGGAGCGCGAGTGATGTCTACTACGCTAATACCCGAGGACTGTCGCGCTCCCTAAATTACCCAATAAATTATCGACCTCGCAAAACCGAGATATTAATTTGCGGCGGTTTAGAATTTCCCCGATGGGGATGTGCCAACACCTACCTTTACCCCCGTACCCTCCATCTGTTCCACGACGTGGCGAATGCAGTCGTCAACCGTTTTGAAAGGGGGATTGGTGTAGGATTCTAGGCTAAAACTCAAGTCATTTGCGCCAAAAACAAGCATATCAACCCCGGGTTTTGCCAGTTTCCGGGCATTGATAACGGCATTAACAGATTCAATCTGTAGACAGAGAATACCATTATTGTTCCACCATTCGGCGTATTCGAGACGGTCAGGAATCGCTTTTATGCCGTAGCCGGAGCTGGGCCCCCAACTCCTTTTTCCCACCTGCGGATAGTAGAACGCATCAATCGCCTCGTCCACCGTCGATTCGTTCTCTACTTGCGGCACCACGATGGCTAGCGGCCCCAAATCGACGTAATTGCCAATGAGAAACGCGTGCCGTGTGTGTTTGATACGGAACATAGCGGGCACACCCAGGTCCTCCGCCATGCCGCAAAACCGAACAAGTTCTTTTTCAACGAACGCCGAGTGTTGGCTGTCAATACCGACCAAATCGTATGAGTCCTTGCTGAAGATATCCTCAAGTTGCTCCTTGGTGGAATCCATGGGCGCACCGCCGACATTAACGGCTTCCCCGTTGTGTATGCGTTGTTTTAACGTTAGTTCTGACATATCTCACGATCTCCTTTATTTTGGCTTAAACGATGCCGCAGGCTGAAGGAAAATGTATCAAACTATGAGACGACCGCCGTCAGGCATTTTACGTCTTTTTCGTCATCTGATCAACAAAAATCCGTAATTTTGTCTTTTCTCTCTTTTTTTGCGTCAATGTTGTCGAACTGTTTGTGCATAGTTTGGCGGCTCGTTCCAAGAATGGGAGTAATTGCTGCCGGACTATCGGCTTGCCGAACGGGGAGTGGTGTGCTATCATTGATTGAAAGCCGCACTATTTTTTGGGAGTGGTTTAGCGCTTGAATTTGGGCAACGGATTGGCGTAACGTCTCAAGTGCCATAGCCAAAAATCAACTGCAGAAAGGACATCAAAATATGGCTACATTTTTGCACACACGTATTCGAGTCAGTGATCTAGAGCAATCAATCAAATGGTATTGCGACAATCTCGGTTTCGTTGTGAAACGCCGTAGCGACAGATCGCCGGCGGGCAACCAAATCGTCCATTTGGAGTTACCCGGTAATGTCCCCACCCTAGAATTGACCTATTCCCCCGATTATGAACTGAGCGTTCCGGAAGATTTGATGCACCTCGCCATCGGCGTACCGGATCTCGTAGCCTGCTGCGACGAACTGGAAAATTCTGGCCTTGAAATCTGGCCCGACGGTTGGCGTGAGCAATTCACCTCGGGCGGCATGAAAATGGCCTTTATTACCGATCCAGACGGCTATGAGGTGGAATTGCTTGAGGATATGGAGAAAATTATGGATGAGTTGAGCGAGTGAGTTTAATCGCCGCCCAATCTCATGTGGGGGAGACCTACAGATGAAGTTGCTCTCGGTAAATGTTTCGAAACCCAAGCCTGTCTCATATAACGGTAAAACGATACCCACAGGGATTTTCAAAGTTCCGGTGAAGGGGCGTGTTGTCCTTAAAAGATTGAACTTGGACGGTGACGGGCAGGGCGATTCAACGGTACACGGCGGCGTGGACAAGGCAGTCTACGCCTACCCAAATGAGCATTACGAGCATTGGCGGCGAGAACTCTCGCGTGACAATTTGACCTACGGGCAGTTCGGCGAGAACTTTACCGTGGGCGGCATGTTGGAGGATGGCGTTCATATCGGAGACATTTTCCGGGTAGGGTCGGCATTGGTGGAAGTGTCGCAGCCGCGCGTGCCGTGTTTTAAGCTTGGGCTAAAGATGGGTATTCCAACATTTCCGAAACAGTTCTTGGCGAGCGGACGGTCGGGGTTCTATTTGCGTGTACTGGAACCGGGGGAGGTCGGCGCTGGCGATGCGATCGAACGGGTTAAGGTTGGGCACAAATGCCTAACCGTAAAGGCGGTACACCACCTGCTGTATTTCGACAGCGGTAATTTGGAAGAAATTCACGAGGTTTTAAGCATCCCCGCCTTGGCGGCGAGTTGGCGCGAATCATTCGAGAAGGTGTTAGCAAAAGCCTGAAATCACACGAAAGTGAAATGCGGCGAATGGTTAGTGGAAAGCACGAAATTCACTAACCACTCGCCGCTAATGTACAAATCGCCGTTCATGGATGACTTCCTGATGCCGACGATGGAAATCACCCCAACGCTACTCAACCATGCGAATCTTGGCGGCTTCTGGCGCACGCGTCGGCAAGTTCTGCTTCGCCAGTTGGTTTTCCGGAATATATCCGGTGTAATCAGGTATTCGACCGTGCGTCAATGAGTAAACAGCAACGTTGGTCATAAACCGATATACGCCTGGCGAATAGTGGACGGACCGCGTCGGCAGGCTTACTGTGCCTCCATGGCGCACATGTAATCTCGCCGCACGACTAACACCGAAAGCTTTTCACCAATTGAGATTCCTTCCAGGAAATTCCGCCTGGGCGGCGGTTTAGTGCCAAACCAGAAGATATCAAATCCAACAGGCGGGCCGCCCATTTCATAGAAGTTATTATACAGCTCGTGGTCGTTAGGAATACGCCCAACCTGATGTTCAGGCATGACATAGCGCATCTGAGCGAGGAAAACGCGAGTAAATCCACGGTCGGCGGCATTTACGCCGCAATCGTCAAAGACGAGCAGGCCGCCTCTCTCCACAAGGTAACGCCGCAGTCCAACCGCTTCCGGTTCCGTGAGTCTGCTGTTCAGCGTTGAACCGTAACCGCCCTTTTGAGCGAGTCCACGGGAACGAGCGAGGGCAGGGTCATGTCCTGTAAAAAATGCCAGCGGGGTTTTTTGTAGGGCAGCGTCCGTCAATTTTACCGCACCGCCTTCAACGTTCATGTCAGTCTTTATATGGGTGCGCTCGTTCAACCATTTCGTCAGCGCATTCAGCGATGACGCATCCGCCCACCAATCAGACAAGTTATGACGGATTCGGGTAAAACGGAATACGCCTCGAATGTCGCGTCCCTTACCGATGACTGTACCCCCAGGCTCACCCCTCGGCAGCGGCGGAACGTCATCATTGCCGAGTGTGATGCTTTCAACTACATCCTCCAGGGCATCGCGAGTAGCACCAACATGTTCCACCATCGCCAACCCGGGCGGACGTTGAGGACCAAATGGCGCCTGAACCGTACCGGGAGCAATTCCACGTCCAATCGCTGACGTCCCAGCGCTCGGTGCAGATGCAACGGGGCCGGAAAACGCCAATACGCCCGGCGCATCAGAAACCGGCAAATCAGCATGGGTCATTGCTCGCGGAACCGGCACGTTCGGGTTGACGAATTTGGGGACGTTTGGATCTATTGGTTGGTTCAACCTGACGAATTTGTTCGAAAATTCGAGCGCCGTTTGGGGCTCGAAGGTAGCGGTACGAACCACTGCAGCGGTTGTGACTCTGGGTTGGACCTGAACTTGCGCAACGAAAACGGTGTTATCCGTCGGAGTTGCAGGTCTTACCACTCTCCTAGGGGGTATACGCGGTTTGAGTTTAGGCGGATCTGCTGGATTCAGTATTTCCGCACTGACCAAGTCTTTGAACTGCGGGGTTTGTGTGACGAGATAAACTCCTAGAATCAGAACAGCGACTCCATGAAGAATCATCGACGTCATCAAAGCGCTTGAGGTTTTCTTGGCAGACATTTTTTTTCCCTCCAAAGTCAACATGCGGTGTTATGGTAGCTAAGTCTTCTCCCGCCGCGCCATCTAAGGAATTGCGCGACGTAATTTGCAGTGTGCGCAATTTATATGCCATAATTGCATTTCAGGGTGCAAAAATACCAATTACCCCTGCGCATGCGGGGTACGCGATGGAAGAGCGGCATTAGTCCAGCCCGCTCCATGACTGCGTTTCGGCGGTCGATCTGACTTTTTTGCCGTGCACTGCATACGAATATAAAAACTTCCGACTTATGGCGCTAACTGTTTTTAAACACCGGCGAAGATTGTACATTTCTGCGCTAAACGGTTAATCCGCTTTGTCAGGTTGCACCAGATGGTGCACCCTCGCCTGCATGAAGAAATTAAAACTTCACGTGATTGGTGCCTACCTAATCTCAAGCCAATCAGATAAGTGAAGTGGTATAACACCGATTGAAGTATCCATCAAGAAACTCCTAAATTGCCTACATTTCCATCCCTGTGTTCAATAGCTGCAGACACAAAAACGCTTGACACGAACTCTATCCCGTGATAAATTTGCTCGTTTGTTTACCTTAACTTTACCGCCAATCGAAAAGTGTTTCCCACAAGACCGTGCTTAGAACCCAAATGGGTTTATGATGAAATCTATTTCCTAGTGATGAAGCTTGACAGGAGGTTTATTCAGTGAAAGTGCTAATTCTCCCTTCCCCGCCGCAGTTGCATTATTGGTGCGACGGCGTTGTTACAGCGTTAGACGACAGGTATCCGATCAGGCATTTTGATCCGACGCAGGCGGTATTAGACCAATTTAAAGACATTGACGTCGTCGTGGAGTGTGTTGGCTGTACGCGGGAGATGGTTGATGCGGCAGTAGATGCCGGCGTAAAATTGTGGCAGGTCATGGCAGTTGGCTTAAATGCCTGGGACGTGAACTACTTCTTGGAAAAGGGTATGCCCTTTGCGAACACGCCTGGGCCTTTTAGCGCGGTCGCACTGGCAGAACATGCCCTATCTTTGATGTTCTTGATCGCCAAAAACTACACGGCAGCGCAAGAAAATGTACGAGCGGAAAATTTTAGTCTTCCGGTAAATGACGAGTTGGCGGGAAAAACGCTAGGCTTGGTTGGGTTGGGTGCAAGCGGGCGTGAACTCGCAAAGCGCGCCCATGCGCTAGGCATGCGCTTGGCGGCTATTGATATCGTTGATGTTTCTCAGGAAATTCGAGACGAGTTGCACTTGGAGTTCTTTGGCGATCCGAGCCGGTTGGACCACCTGTTGAGCGAGGCAGATTACCTATCAATCCACACGCCGCTTACCTCAAAGACGCGGCATCTGATTGACCGGCGAGCATTAGAAATAATGAAACCGACCGCGGCGTTGATTAACATTGCACGCGGTGGAATCGTGGACGAGCCGGCTCTAATTGAGGCTTTAGAAAAAGGTCAGATTCGGGCTGCCGGCCTGGACGTTTTTGCTCAGGAACCGCTGTTGTCCGACCACCCTTTCCAACAGATGAATAACGTGTTTTGCACGCCCCACATCGCTGGAGTAACTAAGGAGACTGTTCAACGCCGTGCGGAATTAGTGGTTGAGAACATCGATCGGGTGGCTAAAGGCCTGACGCCGCTGCATCTCGTTACATCCGCCGAATAGGCAGCGAGGAACTGCTAAGGATTATCCGTGCATTTTCTCACTACGCCGCGCGGCTCGGCGGTAAAATTTAACGCTATGTTGGAATGTTTAAGTTTGCTCTCGGCTTCGTCCTGCGTTTAAAGTGAATTGCGTTTAAAGTGGATGATGTACCATTTTGGAGGAAAACCGTGTGAAGTATTTCTCTGCTTCCCAGCTACAACAGATTAGCACAAAGATTTTGGATGCAGCCGGTTCGCCGCATGAAGAATCTGTAATCGTAAGCAGAGCGCTTGTCCGCTCAAACTTAATGGGGCACGATTCTCACGGCGTCTTGCGTATCGCACAGTACGTCGGGGATATTCGGAACGGCGAGATTTTACCGGGGGCGCCGATTGAAATTGAGCGAGAAATGGACGCTTCTGCCGTGATAAACGGCAACTCAGGATGGGGCATGGTGATTGCCCAGAAGGCGATGCAGCTTGCGATTGACAAAGCGCGCAGGTGTTCGATTGGTACGGCGGTTGTGCGCGGAAGCCATCACGTGGGCCGCGTGGGAGAGTATCCCACTATGGCGGCTGCGGCACAGATGATCGGTATGGCTGCCATCAACTCTTACGGAACCCCCGGTATGATGGCGCCGTGGGGAGGAATTGATCGGCGGCTCTCCCCAAATCCGCTAGCATTCGCTATGCCGAGCGGCGAAAAGTGGCCCGTGCTTGTAGATGTAACTACATCGGTTGTGCCGGAAGGCAAAGTTCGCGCCGCCCAATACGCGGGCGAATCCTTGCCGGAAGGGTGCATCATTGACTCCGAGGGAAATCCAACCACAGATCCCAACGCTTTCTACGGACCGCCAACTGGCGCAATCTTACCTCTCGGCGGCGTCATGGGACACAAAGGCTACGGGTTGGGCATCGTCGCCACGTTGCTGGCAGGCGCATTGTCAGGCGTAGGTTGTAACGGACCAGAGGCGCCAATGAAGGGCAATGGGATATTCTTTCAGGCAATTAACATTGACGCCTTTCTCCCGTTAGAAGAATTCATCCAAACGGTTCAAGGGCAAATCGACTGGATGAAGTCGTCTCGACGGAGACATGGTGTGGATGAAATTCTATTTCCCGGCGAGCCTGAGTTTCGGACGGCACAGCGCCGCGAAACGGAAGGCATTCCGGTTGAGGACAGCGTTTGGAATGAAATGGTTGAAACAGCGGAAAGTCTAGGGCTGGAATTAGCGGAATGAGGAGGTTACACCCTAACAAACGTATACCTCCCCTAGCCCCTCCCTAGTAAGGAGGGGGAAAAGCACAAATAATCCTCCCCCTTGGCAAGCTTACTATTACCCACAAGTCTTCGGAGGTAGTGGTTTTCTATGTTAGTGCTAAG
>JAPPKS010000011.1 GCA_028819845.1 Candidatus Poribacteria bacterium
CGATATAGCAGTCGTCCGCGGGAAACTCGGGCACGCTCATCTTGCTGCTGTAGGCAAAGACCTCCACGACGGGCGAGTCCACCGTGGAAAGAATGTTGTCGATGGGATGGCAGCCGCCGCCCAGCAGGATGTTCTGCGGATTCCTGTCGTCTATCCGCCAGGGTGTATGCCTGCGCTCGTCGGGATGGTAGATGGACCACATGTCGTGGATATAGTCGCCCTGGATGAAGAAGATGTCGCCGATGTCGCCCGAGCGGGCGGCGCGGGACATCTCCTGCCAGGGATACATGTACCGGATGGTATGATCCGTCATCACGGTCAGGCCCGTCCGGTCGGCGGCGTCCATGACACGCCGTGCGTCAGCCACGGTCGTGGCCAGCGGTTTCTCCACCAGGGCATGGGCGCCGAGTTCCAGGGCCAGAACAGTTTGGCCGGCGTGCAGATGGTCCGGTCCGGCCACGGCGACGATGTCCGGTTGCACATCGGCGATCAGCGATCCGAGATCGTCGCCGGTAACCGCATCGGGGTAGCGCGACCGGGCCACCGCGAGCTGCTCCCCGGATGGGTCGAACAGGGCGGTCACCCGGGCGCGCCCGCTTAGCTCGGCCACCTGGGCCACGAATTTCCCCGCGCTGCCGCAACCGCTCAGGAGTATTGAGTAAGACACGAAGTAGTAAGTTAGGTTTTGTCGTTTATGCTTGAGTCAAGTAGTCATGGAATCCAAGATGATGATTTAAATACATTCTGCATGATTTCTTGCCTGTAAAACATAAGAGATTGTCTTAGATTGTGCATACATTGTTCAAGTTAGTTCGGAAGATTTTCTTGCATATTTAACAATTTGGGTCACCGGATGTGTCAAACATTCTCGCAAAGGTTGTAGCGAATTATGATCATTACTTTACCAAGTGTACTGTGGCAAGAAAAGCAAATTGGGGGAAATATCGTCCGGCAGATTCGTGAGAACGAACGAGGACTTGAAGGCACACTCACCCCCATAAATCAAGGTAGGACCCAAGGGCACCTATTTCGATCTCAGGACACAATTGAATCAGTCCTAGTTGTTCCAAGAAGTCGGCGGATCCCTAGCGATTACTCGCACGTATTAATGGCGGAAGATATCGATCCGAATCAAGATGTAGACATAAGTGAAGGAAAATGGCTAAAGCACCCTCTTTTGCCTGAGACTGGTTTAAACTATGATGAGGAAATTAATGCGGTTTTGAATTCTTGGAAAGGTGCCTTCTTCTTTACTGAAGAGGATTTGAAACAAAACAGACTGGGACTTCGCAAGCCACAGCTTGGGGCATTGCACGCAATCCAAGCACACTGGTCAACATCCTCAACTGCAGCGACCATCGTGATGCCGACTGGAACAGGAAAGACTGAGACGATGTTGTCAATACTTGTTTCAACTCTGTGTCGATGTCTTTTGGTAGTTGTTCCTACTGACGTATTACGTACACAAATTGCTGATAAGTTCCTAACTCTTGGTATACTCAAAGATCCCGCCAGTGCTGTATTGGCGACTCGTGCGAAACACCCTATCGTTGGTACGCTGCTTCACGTTCCTAATAGTATTGAGGACGTCGACTCCATGTTCTCTCGGTGCCACGTAGTGGTCACTACAAGTAGTATCGCTGGTAGGTGTGGCCGAGCCATACAAGACCGCATGGTTAGCCATTGCCACTATCTTTTCATTGATGAGGCACATCATGTAGAGGCACCAACGTGGAAAGCGTTTAAAGATCGATTCCAGAAGCGTAGAGTCGTACAGTTCACAGCCACGCCATTTAGAGAAGATGGTAAACCACTCGATGGCAAAATAGTCTATCGATATCCATTAAAGAAAGCGCAAGAAGAAGGCTACTTTACGCGGATAAACTTCAAAAGAGTGATGGAATTTAACCCTAAGCTTTCAGACGATGCCATTGCCACTAAAGCCATTGAGCAACTTCGCGCAGATGAGGATAAAGGCCACATCTTGATGGCACGTGTAGGAAGTATTGAACGCGCTAAAGAAGTCATGGAGGTTTACAAACAATACGGTCAATTCAAACCTGTCGAACTACACACTGGAATCAAATCTAGGCGCCAGCGTGAACTCATCCGCGAGCAGATTCTAGTTGGTGAATCACGAATCATAGTGTGCGTGGATATGCTTGGAGAGGGTTTTGATCTACCAGAATTAAAAATCGCTGCATTTCACGATATTCGTAAGTCTTTATCTGTTACACTACAACTTGCTGGAAGATTCACACGGTCAAAACCAGATTTAGGTGATGCGACCTTTATAGCCAACACCGCAGATATCCACGTTCGGGAAGAATTACGTAAACTGTACTTTCGAGACCCTGACTGGAATGTGTTATTACCGGAGTTGAGCGATGAGATAGTTGAATCGCAGCAATCTCTGCAGGAGTTCATGGCAGGATTCACGGAGTTTCCAGATGAAATATCACTTGTTACTGTCAGGCCAGCTATCAGTACAGTCGTATACAAAACGAGTTGTACCGACTGGACTCCCGATAACTTCTCAAGAGGCATTCCGTCGTTTGGTAGTTGCAGTGAAGTATACAAGTCAATTAATGAAAGAGAACATACAATTGTTGTAATCACTGCGAAACGATCATTCCCAGATTGGAGCGATCTAGACAATGTCTTTAGTTGGCAATGGGAATTGTATGTAATAATATGGTCCCCAGATCAGAATCTGCTTTTCATAAATAGTTCATCAAACTCAGGTGAATACAAGGCTCTTGCAAAGGCAATTGGAGGCGAAGATGCGGAGTTGATAGAGGGACAGCAGGTATTTCGCTCGTTTTACGGCATCAACCGCCTTCGACTTCAGAATGTAGGTCTATCGGAGCAATTAGGTAGAAACATCCGATATACTGCCAGAATGGGCGCAGATGTCGAATCCGGACTGTCCGAACTTCACCGCCAGCAGACGCTAAAAACCGTACTAGTTGGGGCTGGATTTGAAGGTGGTAAGCGAGTGACAATTGGAGCATCTCGCAAAGGTCGAATTTGGAGCCACAGTCGCAACCGAATAGATGTCTTGGCTGCTTGGTGCAAGATGGTTGGATCGAAGTTGATAGATGCTGAGATAGATCCAGACGATGTGCTGTCGGGTACTCTTAATGCAACAACTATTAATGAACGCCCGGCAAAGATGCCAATCGCTTGTGATTGGCCTGAAGAAATGTATAAAACACCAGAGGTGATGTGGGCCTTTATAATCAACGGCGAAGAATACCTATTTAGTAACTTAGATATCTCTATCGTAGATACGCCTCTTTCAGGCTCTCTAACTTTTGCTCTCGTTTCCGATACAGAACAGATTGAAATTGAATTAGTGTTCTATGAAGGCGACAATGGACCAGATTATCGATTTAAGTTACCTCATGGCAGAACAGTTATGATTCGTCGAGGTAACTCTGAATCTCCCTTGATTGATTTCTTTTATGGCGAGCCTCCGATTTTCTGGTTCTCCGATGGCTCTAGTCTGGCAGGAAACAAGTACGTTGAGTTGAATAAGCCCATTCTACCCTATGATCAAAAAAAGATCATACCATGGGACTGGACTGGAGTGGACATAAGAAAAGAATCTCAGGGTGAGACAAAAGATCAGGATTCCATTCAGGCACGGGTCATTCAACAACTCAAGCGTGGCGACTACGATATGATTGTCGATGATGATGGGAATGGAGAGGCTGCGGACATAGTTAGCATCCGCATAGTCGAAGCCCAGGGAAAGCCGAAAAGCATTGACGTTGAGTTCTACCACTGCAAGTACTCACATGGCTCATTGCCAGGTTCGAGGATTTCAGATTTGTACGAAGTTTGTGGGCAGGCCCAAAAAAGCATTGCATGGATGTTCTCGGGAGAAAAGCAGGTCGACCTATTTACACATCTGCTACGGCGGGAGGCAGGTCGTGTCGATCGAGGTCGTGCCAGTCGTTATGAGGTTGGGGACGAGGCACTATTACTATCAATCCGAGAAATGTGTGACCTGGACCAGTGTTCGATGAATCTCAAGATCTACGTAGTACAACCTGGGGTTTCGAAACAGAACGTATCGACCCAACAATTACACCTGATGGGCGTAACAGCCAATTACCTACATGAAACTTACCAGTTACCGTTCTGTGTTATCGCAAGTCCCTGAAAAATTTCGAGTATTTTAAGTACATTTAGAAGATCGTATTTCATAGATATGACGGTTCAGACAAAGTTAGGTTTGTTTCGCTAAGTCAATGAGCAGAATGTAAAACATTGTCTTACGATTGGGTTTTATCTACGAAAGTGTCGATTAAAAGTTGGAATGGATTCTTAGCGCCTTGCACATTTGAAGAGATCGCTCGGCTTTGCCGTCCCATCACTTGAAAAACTAAAATCATAGAACGTGCCCGTCCCATCGGGACTAATAACGAAGGCATAATCAGATCGACCGTCTGTACCCCAACCCCAATCCCAACGGCGGTCTATGCCCTGAATTGAAAACTGGGTGCTTGCGAAGATTCCGGCAAAATCAACCGTACCATTGGCTCCAATCCGGTCGGCGGTCAGTGTTCCCAACTTCTTTGAGTCATAGACGTAATCGTAACATTCCCAACGTTCTGTCCCCGAGTCAGGGGGCGAAGCGGCCGTTGGTTGCTCTCGGTTCGGTGAATTGTTCGGGGTCGATGGCGGATGGACATATAAAGACGAACAACTGCATACGAATGCGACAATCACGACCCCAAAGATGGTAGAACGGACCATGCTACCTCTCCCGTTGTCTGTAATCGCCATCCTGATGGATAACTAAGAAGAAGATGCTCAATCCTCCCATATGATGTTCACGTTGCGACCTCCTGCTTTCGCAGATTCTTACAATGTCGCACCAATACGGATTTACTCTTCCTATACGGCCCGGCCGTACTCGGCTGGTAGCTTGAGGTTTTAGCCCACACCCTGGGGTGCGGATTTACTCTATTTCGATTGCTCTTTGCTAAGATGCAATTCCCTTCTACTGGATTGGCGTATACATGTATCCGCGTTTCTGGTTTTCCTTGCGTAACCCGGATAACGTAAAAGTGTTGCTTTTCAATCTGTTGCACGGTCCGCATAACAGAACACGGTTTGATATGTGATTCAAACCGCCATCGGAACGCGGTGTGTTGTGATCGAGTTCAAGGTATCTCGGATCATCAAACACGCGATCGCATCCTTGGCACCTGACTCCATGTTGATCCAACAGGTGTTCATACATCTGCTGGCGCGTATACTTCGGTCCTTCTGGTTCTTTTACCATCACCTTCGGACGTAGATATGGCACAGCAGTTTCTCCATCATCAGTCCGTTCGGGAAGTTCACTGGTAAAAGTTAAATCACCATGCAGGGGCATAACGCCCTGTCCCGCTCCGTGAGGTTGGCTACTACCAAGCAGTCCTTCATGTCTCAGTCGATCCACAACTACCTCTGATGACTTGTTCCACAGGTCTATTCCAATCCATTGACGACCGAGTTTTTCAGCTGCAACGAGAGTTGTGGCGCAACCCGCGAATGGATCTAGAACTATATCTCCGTCATTACTGGAAGCTTCGATTATCCGTCCGTATAGTTTAAGTGGTTTTTGGGTTGGGTATCCTGTGCGTTCCTTAGCTGACGGAGCGACAAATGGAATTTGCCAAACATCGTTTTCCGATACACCCTTTTCGTTAATACTCCCCTCACTAACAAGTACTGGTTGGTGTCCTGATTTGAAACGATGTAATACGCCCTGTTTTTTCCGATCGACAGAACCAGAAGTGTATTCCGTATATAGCTGATTCCAGGTGTAGGTATCGGTCTTTGTATAGAACAAAATCAAGTCGTGTAGACTTTGAAAACGTTTTGCCTTGCCGGTCCATCGTCTGTAGTGCCATACGATCTCATTTCGGAAGTTCTTGCGTCCAAAAACTGCGTCCATCAGTTCCTTCAGATAATGACTGGCCGTGGGATCGCAATGTAGATAAATCGATCCTGTCGGTTTCAATAGTCGTCGCATGGCGATTAGACGTACCGCCATGAAACACAAGAACGCTCCCATATCATCGCCGTAACTGGAACGAGAACCCCGTATAACGTGCATAACGTGCGGGTAGTCATCCGATATTTGATCTACCCAGTCCAAATGTACGTCCTGTTCCCACGACCAACGATCCTGAAACTTGGCGCCATCCGCCAAAGAGTCTGGCGTGGCATGAAAATCGCGGCCTTTGTTGAAGGGTGGGTCGGTAGCGATCAAGTCCACAGTCTCCGAATTCATGGCCCGCATGAATTTCAAATTATCACCATGGAACAATGTCCGGTTTTTCCAGTTAGGCGTATTCAAATGCCCCCCTTTTTTTACCTAATTATTTAGTTTGTAATAAAGTCCACACCTGAGTTTGATTCTTGAGTATCGCCATCGGATACCTGATTACCATATAGTTCTACGTGAATATTTACAATTACTCCGAGAACTGTTGACATCATTTCAGGATCAATAAGGCGGGGTTGATCGTGTTTATCTTCCCAAACACAATCAACAGTCACTTCACCTGCTCCAGTCGTTCCCGATACTTGTCGTACAGGTCCGTATGCTTGCTGCTGATATCGACTGGACGGCCCTGGATGAAGGCCCGCTCCACCTGCGTCATGATTTCGAGCGGGTCTCCATTGGTCACGATCAGCGTGGCGT
>JAPPKS010000035.1 GCA_028819845.1 Candidatus Poribacteria bacterium
AAAATACCTTCTTAACATCGGCAATTTCGTGTCCAAACAATTGGGGTCACTGCCGAACACTCAAACTTAAAACAATCAGAATCACTAGCAATGTTGCCTTACGACGTAACATCGTACACCCCTCCTTGTTGTTTAAGGGTTAGTGAAAAATCCAATGATTAACGAGGCTGCTTATTTATAATCTTGGCTACCTTATGAGCAATTTGTGTGCCAAAACGAATAATTCCCTACAATTTGGAAACAGATTGGCCTCGGAAACCCTGATGTGGCAAGGGGTTCGGGCAGTTTAATTTTTTTTCGGTCCGGAGGGACTGCGCACTGGTGGGATAGGCAAAGGGGTGCGACATTTGTCTACAGAAATCGGGAAAATTGGGGAGAAGTAGCGCGCGAAGCCTTACCAGACAAGGGTCTGAGCAAGGTGCGACAAAAGTTGACAAAAGCGACAAATGTCGCACCCCTTTGAAGGAATGGTTGTCGGTAGGCGGAATCGAACCGGGCGTCGCTCAAAAATATTTATTAAAAGTCGTTAGGGGCCGCTGTCGGCCTTAGATATAGCCATTATAGCGTCCATCCAGAGCAAAATAATTCCAAAAGCCGGTGTTCTGAAATACTACGGCAGGAAAACGATGATTCATCTCATACCCTTTGATCGCAGACAAAAATCCAACCCCATTTTGCGTTGACATTGAAGGGCAAATGGGATATCCTCTGCCTGAATTCAAGCATTAATTAGACGATTGATGATACATTGAACGAACGTATAAGGAGGCGCGCCATTTCCGGCTACAAAAACCCCTATTCAAATTCATCCCGCTGGCTTCGCGGCAACTTGCATGCGCACACCTGCTGCGGGAAATTCATGGATGCCGGCGTCAGCGGACAGATATACGCCAATTTGGGCTATGATTTCCTGGCAATCACCGACCACAATTTGGCGCATTCCCCGGAACAGTGGCAGAAGTGGCAAGCGGAAAACAGCCTTACGATTATCCCGGGCGAAGAAAACGGCAGTAAAGGACACATCCTAGAGTTAGGCGTTTACGACGTAACACCCACAGGAACGGACATCTACACCGAACGAGCAAAGCTGCTGCGGCAGGCTGGCGGTTTTGTCGTTGGATGTCATCCGCAGGAATATCCGGACTGCGGCGAGGACGATATCCGCGATGCAGTCGGAATGCTGCACGGCTTTGAGATTTTTAACGGCTTACGCGAGGGGCGGGGCTGCGACGAAATGGCAAATGTCGCGCTCTGGGACCAAATCTTAACCGGCGGCGGGCGAATTTGGGGCGTTGCCACCGATGATTTTCATTGCGCCTATGTCACGCCGGGCCACGGTTGGGTATGTGTCCAAGTGCCCGAAGACACACCGGAACCCGTGAGTTGGAGTACCATCGTCCAGCAACTAAAAAATGGTGCATTTTTCTCCAGTACATACCCCGCCTTTGAAAAAATTGCGCTGGGGTCAAATGGCTCGTCTTCCGACACCTTGGTCGTGGAAGCCGCGGGTACGAGAGAACTGCGCGTCATCGGCGACGGCGGTGCCGCATTGCACCGTGTTAGAGGCAACCGTTTAGAATGGAAGGTTGAACCAAACCTGACCTATTTTCGGGTCGAAGCCGTCAGCGGTATCAAGCGGGGGTGGAGTCAACCGTTCTACCGCGAATCCCAGCTTCGGGTGGCAAGCCGCTCGGTTACGCTGCCAACCGCCAAATAACCTCCAAAGATAAAATAAGGTGAAATATGAAAGTGTTGGTCATTGGTGCAAATGGAAATACAGGGGCTCGCGTTGTGCAGCGATTGAAAGACAGCCCTCACCAACCGATTGCCATGATCCGTAATCCGGAGCAACGCGGAAAATTTGACGGTATGGGCGTACCGGCGGTACTTGCCGATCTGGAATATCCCATCGACCACGCGGTCAAAGGCTGTGATGCAATAATCTTTGCCGCGGGCTCCGGAAGCCATACAGGAAAAGACAAGACCGTACTCGTGGATCACATTGGGGCGATACGCTCAATGGTGTCGGCTCAGGTGCTCGGCGCGAGCCGGTACATCATGCTCAGCGCGCTGAATGCGGACGTGAACAGCCGTTCGGCAATCGCACATTACCACAAAGCCAAGGGTCATGCCGACGCTCACCTCTCCCAATCCGATTTAGACTATACGATTATCTGTCCGGGCGGGTTGACCGATGAACCCGGCACTGGCGAGGTCGTCGTCAACACTGAAATACACGGCGACGGCCAGACCTCGCGCGAAAACCTCGCCGCTGCGTTGGTGATGTGTCTCGACTTGGAAAACACCGTCGGCAAGTGTTTTAGCCTGCTCGAAGGCGAAACACCGCTAGAGGCGGCGCTTCGGTCGGTTTAACCTTCCCAGCCGAATCATTTCAGTCTTGGCTTGGAAGAAACCTTGTTTAGATGCGGTTCGCAGCCATCACCTCACAAATCCTCCGCCAATGAAGAGCCCGGAAATGTCTCGAAGTCTCGGAGTGTTGATGTTGTTGCTGACAAGCTCAACTGCTTATCCCCAAGAAGAGCGAGGCTGCTACATCGAACAACAGGACGGCAATCTCATCCTCGGCAGCCGTGATTTTCGGTGGCAACTCGACCTCTCGAAGGGCGTCCAGGCGGTAGTCATTGAGAATCGTCAGACCGGCGAACGGATCGGCTTGGGCAATGGTCCTGAGTGCGGGTTGAGATTCTCCGCGGCGCAACAGCGCATCGAACTGCTTGCGTGGAAACAAGCCGCCGGCGGCAGCGGCGCAAGCGCGCCGGACGAAGAGAACGGATTCCGCCTCGGATTTCACCGCCCTGAATTCGACGATAGCCAGTGGCAAGATACCGATTCGCCGTGGGTGCTCAGTTCAGGCCCCGGCGGCACACCACGCAGCCCAAACCCGGACGGCTACAACTGGTACCGCGTTGCATTCGATCTGCCGGAGGCAACCGGCCGTTCGGTCTCGTTTGGGTTGGGCGGTTGCGGCATCTACGATTTCGGCGAACAGCGGTTTTTCGTAAACGGAATGCCGATCGGTGAACGCCGCGTCCGGCAGGAGTGGACCGATCCCGGTTTGGTGACGCTGAATCCTGGCGACCCGCATTACCGCGCCCTTCGCTTTGACGGACGCAACGTCCTCGCCGTCCAAGCGTGGTCGCAGTTCGATTGCCGGCCCGCACGGTTGAGACGCCTAGACCCCAATCGGCATTACGAATCCACGCGTATCCTGTTGTTAGGCGACCAATTCGTATCCGTCGGCACTGCATTCCAAGATACCGCCGTCACCGCAGCAAAGAACTTAGAAGTCCTCGTTGGGACGCCAAAAGCGCACCATATCCGAATCGCATTGGACACCCAGCCGAGTATCGGCGAACTCCACCTCCACTACGAATGGAAGGCGGACGAACCTGCTCTGCGAAAATGGCTCACCTTCAAGAACACCTCGGATGCCGAACAACTCCTCTTGGATGTCAATCTGGGGGATTACCGTATTGATGTTCCGGTCACCGAAGGCTTCAGGGGCCTTCCCATCTACCTCGGTGATACCGCATTTGCGAGCATCGCGCATCCGTCGGGCGTGACACAGGGAAGTGAAGGGCGAGCGCGCTTACGGCTGTTTCCGGGGCGCCATCTGAAACCGGGCGAGATGTACACCTCCAAACAAGCGGTATGGGGCATGGCGAGAGCTGGCGAGGCGCGCACTGCATTCTGGGACTACATCATATCGCGGTCAATGCGCCGAAAAGCCGTTGGGATGAAGACCTCGCTGCATTACGACGCGCTCGGCGCTGCCTGGGGTAGGACGCACGCTTGGGGCCGTCTAGATCCCCCTTCCGAATCGGTGTGCCTCTCCATCATGGACAAGATGGAAGAGTTACAGAACCAGGTTGGGCTTCAGTTCGACTATTTCTGGATGGACGCCGGCTGGTGGGAATTCGAGAAACGGTTCGGACTCAAGGTGTGGAACGAAAAAACTTTTCCGAACGGTCCGCGTCGGATAATTGAAAGAGCCAACCAGCTAGAGATGCGCTTCGGATTATGGCTGACCGGCGGGTGCACCGTTCCAGACGAGGTACAGGACCACTGGCGAAGCGTGCTCTCTCACCATCTCGCCGATCACGGCATCGAAGGCTTAAAGCACGACGGGATGCAGCCGCGGTGCTACAACCGTGAACACGCCGAAAAACGCTTGCACCTGCCCGGCAAATACTCGGTTGAGCCGATTCAGGATGCCAACATCAGAATCTATGACCATGCCCGCGAATTGTGCCCGCAAATCTGGCTCTTCTTGTACTGGGGACACGATTCGCCGTGGTGGCTGCTCCACGGGCATACCGCATTCGACACCGGCCTGAACATGGAGATGCAGACGCCGAGCGCCTATCCGACGCTTTACGATCGGGACACCTTTATGCTCATGTTGGATCAGGCACAACAGTATCGGCACGATACACCGGCTGCCGGCCGCGATTCGTTGGGTGTCTGGATGACCACCGGATGGGCGCCCCTCGGTTTTGAACGCTGGCTTGAAAACCTTGTGCTGGACATCTGCCGCGGCACCGGTGTTTTACATCTATGGGCAGACCTGCAGCGCTTCTCCGGCGAAGACATCGCTGCGTTGACTCGCATCGCCAAAGTCTTCAAGGCTTATCCCGAATGTTTCCTGAATTCCAAGCCAATTATCGGCGATCCATGGAAAGGCGAACCCTACGGTTACGCCTGCTCCGACGGACAAAACGTCTTCGCCGCCGTGAACAATCCCACATGGCAGGATCAACGTGTGGAACTCCGTTTGGATGAAAGCATCGGCATAGCGCGTGATGGAGCGTGGCATCTCTATAGGCACTATCCCATGCCGGCTCGATTGGTGACGCCGCGCCGTTCCAAATGGCGTTTCGGCGAATCCATAAACTGGTATCTTCGACCCTTTGAGGTTGTTCTTCTCCAGCTTGCGCCTGTTGGCGAGACCCCGGAATTGGTTGAGTCGTTTCAGGAGGCGCAATTGTGCGTGACACCTCCAGTCCCGCCCTCTCAACAACTGAATCTGTCCTTCGAGAAGGCGGAGACCTCCGTCATTCACGTTCGGGGCGCTATCGAACCGTGTCCTAAAAATGCCCTTCTGGCGCTAGTCTTTCACGCGACCCATCGGGTGGCGGTGTTGCCCGGCAGCACCGTCGGTGGCCGAGAAATCGGGCGCGGCGGCTACTCGCTTGTCCCAGAATTTCGCTCCGCACCGTGGCGGGTTGTCAAGATTCCGGTCGAGGCATCCCCGGCTAGCCGGCAAATTGAACTTTTCTTAGAAGCAGCCCATCCTCCGAACGTAAAACGGTCGGCGTATCTCATTCCAGAAAGCCCTTAATACGCATTCGCCGCGAAGGCTTAAACTACCTGATTTCCACCGTACCGCGCTCATGCAGCACAATCAGGCGGCCCGTGTCCGGTTCGTACAGCCAGCCGGCGGGCGCCGTAATCGAACGAGATTGCGGCGGCGTCTTGGCTTCCGGGATGGGTTGGCTGTTAATCGTTGCCTGCGTCGGTTTGAAACTCACAACCAGGATATCCTGGCTGGGCGTAAGGCTATCGTAACAGATTGCCTTGTCATAGTATCTGATTTTCTTCACATAACCGGAATTATACAGCAGACGGTTCTCGCCGTCGGGCGCAGTGTCCGGAAACTCTGCCATGATACGCGAAAGTTGCGTGTTAAAGTCCAAAAGCAGGCACGTCCGATTTTCGATGCCGGAGTTTAGTCCCTGACGGTACTTGCCGTCAGACTGCACCATCCATGTCATCGAGTTTGTGATGCGAAGCGCGAGCTCCTTGGCTTCCATGTCCCCAGTCGCGCCATACAGCCGCGCATAGGTTTCTGCCAGCCGCATATTGTGATGCGGCAGAAATGCAGGCCAGCCCGTCTGCTCACCAATCGACGGAACGCCCCTGTGAATACCGCCCGGTATGGCAAATTTCTCCTGTATATAATCGAGGATGCCCCTAACGCACGCCAAATACTCCTCGTTCTCGTGGAGATGGTCGATCAACCACTGAGCGGTCATGAGCGCAGTTTGCTGATCGAACGACTTTTCACCTTCAGAATCGGTGTCCTCCGGATTGTCCCCATAAAAGCCCCACCAACGGTTGGTTTTCACAGGCCCTTCAACCAGCCAAGCAAGGGCGTGTTCGCCGGCTTGCCGATAATCCGCATTTCCCGTCAGATGCGCTAAATTCCTATAAAGTTGCGCGTGCCACAACTGGCTGGCGGTGTATTCGCCGACAACTTCGCCCGTCTCCAGGCTGACCCGAAACGGAAAACTGCCGTCGCGCCGCTGACGGGGTAACAGCGATTCGGCAATTTTTTGCGCTGCCTGAAGATATTTTGCTTCCTCTGTCACCGCATAAAGCGACAGATAGGCGACCCCGGTATAGGACGCCTTATCCAGTTCAATCACGTCCGCTAATCCGCCGGTTAGCGGTTGTTCTTCCCGGATGCCAAAGGTGCTCTTTGGCAGGTTGGGGAAAGGGAAATCCTCGGGGGTGCTGAACGAATCAATCAGCCAGTCCGCCCATTGCCTCGCAGCCGCAATAGGCCGCGCATCGCCGCTGTACAAATAATATTGAATAAATCCGAATATCGTCGGCGGACCGTTGTGGGTCGGCCATTGGGTGGGGGAGTCGAATCCAATGTCGTCGAGAATTGTTGCCCATGTGAAAAAGTAAGGCGGCCAGCCGGTTTCATCCATCATCTTGTCAAAATCCGTGCCCTTGGCTTCCGGGCTTCCGCCCCCGCCAGTCACCAGATTCCGGGCATTAAGGAACCAATCGGTGTACTTTTCCATTATCCACGAGAACTCCCAACGCGGCAAGATGCGTCCGTTCCGTTCGTACGGCGGGTTAAACGCGGTGTGCAGCACCGTGTCTGGCGGCAGAGCGTCCACGTCCAAATACGCAAATCGCGCCGCGGTGTTGCGCGTAACCAAACCTACCTTCCCGCTCATCTGAAATACTTCCGCCCCCCACTTCGAAACCAGATGGATGTCTGTGGTCTGGTCCGATACATGGGTCGGACGCCGCACCTCCTCCGGAAACGACGGCATACTCCCTTCAACCAACGGGAAGGAATAGGTGAGCGTAACTCCGTTATTGAAGGTCGCCCGCACGTGCGCGCCGTCGGCGTAAACTTCAATCTGATGCCACGAATTGCGTTGAGCGCTGGGCAACTGCGCCAAATCTCCCGGCATCCGTCCAAAATCGTAGCCCGGTCCAAACCTCGTCAACGCCGCGTATAAGGAGTCACCCTTCCCCCGGCGGATAGAGCAGATGATGTAGGTATTTCTGTCTTTTACGTGCACGGCAACGCCCGCTTCAGCCTCCGGTGTGTCGGGGTTGTCTAGCTTGACAAGCGCCCTAACACGGCACCGCTCGAATTTGGGATTGGGTAGGACAATGACCGCACTCCCGTGCTGAAGGTCCGCCTCGCTGCGGGTGGTTGGATCCGATTGGACAAGCAGTCCGGATTGGATTGCCCATTTTCCAGACAACGCCTCCATCTGTAGTTCGCCAGGGTTCCCAAAATTGCACCGCGCGGGAATTTGCCACGGCATAGCCTCCTCTGACGCTGCAACAAAAGCCATCCCGCCATGGGCATGCACAAGGGTTGACCCTATGATGAATAAAAGACTCTCACTTGACATTTCGGTTTTCCGCCCAATTAAACATAAGAACTAATCATTAGCGTTACAGCCTTTTAGCGGCCACAGGTTTCGGCTTCCAAGCCGCTATCATAACCGATAACGGTCCATTCCTGCAAACTCAAATTATTCAATCGCTATCCAAAAAAACCGACAGAGGGCATGTGGACGTTGAGAACCATGCCCAAGATACTAAAAAGGCTTCGTGGAATATGATCCCCCAAGATTAGCCCGAAAAAGAAGGGAATACCCTTCCGATACACCTTCAATCCCCCGTAGGTGATGATTAGTGACTTTATGAGCCATCCCACCATTGTAGGAAACCAAAAGTATACCATCCCGCCCCACGATGCGCCGGATAGGACATATCCCGATGGATGAAGCGGCCACCACAGAAACCGCGTCCGCATCGCATACAAGAAACATACAAATAAGAAGCCGCCGACCATGGATGTTACGCTGCCGGCATCCGTCCCCTGAGGATACTGGAGCCAATTTTGAAGCGGCCTGAAGCACTCCTGGCCGAAATGGTAACCGACCCCTCTGCCTTGAGCACCGTGTGTGTAAGCTGCCTGTAGATACGCCAAGAACGCCGCTACTCCGCCGACGCCGATAGCCAACATCATTGCTTGTATCAGTCTGCGGTTACTCGCATTGACCCGTGCGCCAATCTTCAGGGATTCCACCTGGCTTGCCATCGGATGGGCTCTGTTGCACCTGTTGAACGCATGAAAGTGCGTCATTACCGCCAGATTCTCTCCGCGGAGCCGCCGCGATCCGAACATCTTTACCATCATCCCTCTAGGGGTCAAGTTTATGCCGATTACTTCATGGTAGGGAGGTCCAAGTTCTGCCCGAACCCTGGCTATAGCTATGGCGAGTAGGTAGTAGAGAACGAAAAACATTACAACTGTCCATAGTGACATCCCCGCAAGGGAACAGAACAGAGCCAGAAAAGCAAAGCTAATGAAAAACAGAAAAGTTGCCGGCCTATATCGTAACGGTTCGCTCGAATCGTCGGTTCGATTCAACCCAAACACGTGCTTGGCAAAGCTAATCAAGTGCCGTCTAGAAACCCAAAGTGCGAGCAAACCGATGCCCATCCACGCGCCCCCGGCTCGTTCGTCTAGATAGAGCGATTTCGTTCCTGCCATGCTCGCAAACACGCGTTCTGTCTTCGTCAGCCAAAAGAAGAACCAGCATGAAAAAACCAGATCGAGCGGCATAAAATAGGTAAGCCCGACAACGGAGAGGTTGAAGAAGATTAACGTGTATCCTATAGCACTCCACGGTTTTTCGGTGAGAAATTGGTCAATCCTGAATCCGGAAGGAATCTCTGGCAGCAGCGGGAAAAGGTCATGGAATCCGTTTATTATGCGGACGGACGCGGAGACTGCAAATCCTGCCCACATCATCCTTGAATTGAAAAATTTCCGGTCCGTCGCCATAGCGATGGGCAGTTGTACGATTGGGTAGCTCAGCTTCTCTTTTTCGTCCCACTGCTTTCTCAGAACAGAACTTATGCACAGCAGCGAAGTGTAGAGGAAGAAAATGAAAGCCGACCACATCAAAATCGGAATTGCCCACGCTTTGAGATGTTTAACCGTGTGGAATGTGGATTCGCCGTAGAAGTAACCCTTCAATATCTCCTTATCTGAAACGGAAAACCACTGCGGTATATATTGCCAGAACAGCCGCTGCCACTCATTTTCTGGCGATGCGTGCCAAAACGGATGGCTTAATGCCCCAACCAAATAATCCATCATCGTATGGCCCGATATCGTCGACACCATCGTCACCATTATGTAGATAATCAACAGTTCCGCGGCTGATAACGAAATCTTATTCGTGAATCTCCTGCATATGTAGTTGAAGACAATGAGAAGAACCAGGGTAAAAATTGCGTTTGAGCAGGGATGAACCAAGGTAAACAGATAACCCCACAGCTCACTTGCGATTCCAATCCAGTAAGCGTTAAGGACGACTAGAATCAATCCAATGACAACTGCTCTTGAGGTAATAATGTTATTGGTTGATTTCATAGCGGGTAGTGGAAATCGCTGCGGATGTGCGTTTTACGTCTGGTTTTTTGGTGGGGATGTTTAAGCTGTCAACTGTGCCGAGGGTGGCAGGCCTGAGCGCGAAAAGGCCGGTTAGGTTGCTCCGCTTCTACCCGCCCGCAGTTGTCAGCATGGACGAGGAGCGTAAATCTTATGAGTGATTAGTAACAAGAAATGGCGGTTTTGGTGGGAAGTTTGTGAGTGCACTAATCATGTTGCCGTCCACCCGGACAAGGGCATCTCGTTAGATATTCATAATTCTGTTAGTGTTTCTATTGCGCCGTGTATCCGCCGTCCACGAGAAGATGAGTCCCTGTAACAAATGAAGCGTCATCGGACGCGAGAAACAGGATGCCGTGTGCAATTTCCCGCGGGCGGGCAACACGCTTCAGAAGCGCCGGGTCGCCCCACTCTTTTTGCGCGTCTTCAGGCGAAAAATTAAACTCCACCATTGCCTGATCAAGCGCCGGTGTATGCGTCACACCCGGACAGATTGCGTTAACCCGAATGTTGAAGGGTGCAAGGTCCATCGCAAGGCATCGCGTGAAATTCAGCACAGCCGATTTTGAGGTGTTGTAGGGGACATAATCCGGCTGCGCAATAAAGGAGCTGATCGAACCGATATTGACGATTGAACCGACGCCCGCCGCCTTCATTGCAGGCAGCGCCGCCTTAACACAGAACGCGGGCCCCTTCACGTTGACCGCCAAAATCCGGTCCCAATCCGCTTCCGTCGCGTCTTCAACCCGGCCGTAAATAAATGCGGCGGCGTTGTTGACGAGGATGTTAATGGTTCCGAAAGCCTCGACTGCCGCATCGGCAATCTTCTGTGCATCTGCCTCTTTGGAAACGTCCGCTTCAACCGCCACCGCCTCACCAGTTTCCCGCACGAGTTCTGCCGTCTCGTTCGCACCGTCAAGGTTGATGTCGGCGGCAACCACCTTCGCGCCCTCTTCGGCAAAGAGCTGACACGCGGCGCGTCCAATCCCTGAACCGCCTCCTGTAATAATGGCAACCTTATCTTTGACCCGCATAGTTTTCCTTTCGTATATGAAGTCCTACCCTACAGAACCTAAAGGACTCGCAATTCAAATCTAGTTTTTAAAACCCATATTTGCCAAGAGGATGGATTATGCACCGCACCGTTTCAACTATTCAGTTCTCCCCCTTGGCAAGGGGGAGTTAGAGGGGGTACGTTGTGGACGCGCATAAACCCATAGTCCAAGAAATGGTCGTGGTCATCACTTAGACCATTACGTTTCCAAAAAATATCGCCGACAATTCTAACATTTTTTAGTCCAGACTGCAATTGCCGCTCAGCTTGAAGCGCCTAGAGCGACAATTCGTAATCTCCTTCGCTCTCCCTAGAAACCGAGTTTTTTTCTTCAAAACTCGGTTTCTGCATTCCCTGAATCCCCATCCACTTTCAGATGCGGCGGACGGCAGGTCGGACACGGTTTATAATCAATTTGCACCGCATCGGATAGAAAAAACTCCTTATTTTCAAGTCCGACATCACGGCAGCTCCGCCGATGATAATACCCTGATGTACCCGTTACAACAACGGTATCATCGCCCGACCCCGTTACAGAAGTGGCTCGGCGATAGATGCCGCACCCAGTGAAATTCACAGTTGCAAGTAAAAACGCTGCGGCAAACAGATAGACTGCCCAATACCTCCATTTCACCAGTGTCACCCCCTTTTCACCGCAAATTGAGCTAATGCTGCTTGAAGCTCTTGTAGGTTAGGTAGAGCGGAAGTCCCGTTATCTTTCTCGGTCTCGTGCGGTCGCTCCTTGGCGGAAAACTTCCGCGGCGGCAGGCGAAAATCATCACTGCCATGAGCCGGCAACTCTGGTAGGAAATCATCGCCCGATTCGCCGATGTCCCCTAATCTCTCCACCGCCCAAATATAATAAATCACAGAACCGGCGATAAGCGCAACACCAACAACGAACATCAAGATGACCGCCGCATTATACCATTTTCTCATCGTCCGCCCCTCCCTCGGAATTCGGCGAATAGATTTGCCTCAATTCTTTGGTCAAGAAAACCGGTGCGGAGTTTTTCCACACTCGCCTATTTTTCCTTCCGAAAAATCAAAATAAACTGATGTAGTTGGTTGGACACATATGCGTACGGATAGCCGAACGGATAGAGTTTAAGCGACTTGTCGTACCAGATTTTATACCCGCGGAACCGGAGATTCGGTATTTGCGCCAATGTATTGACCACATCGGCATGGATGAGGTTGTGGTATTCATCCGTCGGTTGGAGGTCTTTACAGAAGACCAAAACGTATCCTTTGACATTTAAGTATTTCATGGATTGCGCGATAACGGATTTTAAGGCGTCGTAAAACTGTTCTGCCGGCATGTTTCCGAGGTCGTCCGCTTCATCCGTAAACGGCGTAGGCGAATCATCCCCGGTTTTCTTCTTCCGTTCGCCGGTGCGCTTTCTTGAGAGCATATCCCCATACGGCGGATCGGTCAGAATCAGATCGAAATGGTAATCCTCGCCGTTAAAAATCTCTTCAAGATGCCTCGAATCGCCGCGGTAAACCGTCTGAGGTTCTAAATTCAACGTTTCGGACGCGCTCTGGTATAGGTCGAGATACGACTGGGACAGTTCCACACCCACGCCCCGGCGCCCTGCCATCGAACAACCCAACAACGTGCCGCCGACGCCCGCAAACGGATCGAACACCCAACCATCATGTTTGGTAAAAAATTCGATGAGCCGCTTCATCAGTTGCGGCGGCTTCGGTGACGGATGCCGCTTTCGGATGTGATGGGCATACCCGGCTTCACCGGATGTCGGGTAGAACGTGTCAATGATGGGCGACTGATACGCCGCCCACTGCTCCTCCGGCAGGTCGTTGAGGAACTCACCTGAGAGCAGGTCAGGCTCTCCTTCAATCAAGTCGATTGAATTTAAAAAATAGACCCATTCTCTGCCGGTTAAGTCGTTGAGCCTATTGCGCGCATCCGGCACTCCTCTTGGTGTTTCCGTCTCACTTCGATTGGACATAGAACAGATACTCTTGTACGAGGTTATTATTTTTTTGCGCGCCGGTGGAGCTGCTTTTGAAGCGGCGGTAATCGATGGGAATCAGTTCAGGCGCCTCCCCTTTTTGACTGAGAACCCCAAGTATCTCCGCACTGCCCATAATGCCTTCGCTGTTATAACTCACGATGATGTGCTTTGCTCGCGCTCGCGCGATTAACGCCGCAAACGCTGGCAGACACGCGCTCTTTGAGCAGTACGCAGACTTCTCCGCTTCGGAATATGGCCGCATCCCCGTTTTGCCGTAAACAAATGGATTGTCATATCGGGCTATAGTTTCGAGGAGATGATAGTTCGAAATATATTGGCGGCTATTATACGGCGGATCAATGTAGAGAATGTCGCAGTCAATCCGCCCAATGAGTCGGTTTGCATCCTCCTGATAGACGGCATGTTCCTTGTCCGATGCAATCGGTGTAAACGGTTCAAGCGTTAGGTCCTTGAAGGTTCTCGCGTCCCAGTCTTTGAGATACGCGCCGTATGTCCCAGAGATGTTGGTCACTTTCGAGACCGCCTCCAGAAGCGAAAGTAGGAGGGTATAATACTCGTCTTCGGTGATTGTCCCATCCTCCCGCCACGCTTCAATCTGCTGCCTAACTGAGTCGACCTTCTGTCCGTTACTATCGGAGAGGTACTGTCGGTTGTAGACGTTTTCCCCGCCCGGACAGTATGTATTGTAGATAAAGCCATCGGTGGTTGCCTCTAGCTGGTTCAAATAGTTCAATACGTTCGTGTACGAATCCATCCCATTAAAAAGGTTTGACGGGTGAGCCACTGGGAGTTCCGTTAACTTGTTGAAAGCGGGTGTATGGCTGTATTGAATCAGCGCGCGTCCAAAGACATAAGCGAGGTAGAGCAGATCGTTGGATATAATCTGAAACCCTAGTCTCTTGAAATGCGCCGCGACCGAATGCGTGCCGGCAAAAAGATCACAAAAAACACCTTCCCGCGGACAGTGCGTTCGCACGACCTCCTCAATAGAAGACAGTAGATTGTTTTTGCAACCGATATATCTCATAGCCGCTGCCGCTTCAAATCGGTTTTTGCAGGTTTGATTGCGTTAGAAATGCCGCAAGAGGCAGCGTAACCCAACGCGTGCTGGTTGTTCCGATGCGTTCAGTTTATTGCATTCGGCGCCGGCTTCCGAGAAAACCAACATTCTTGTATCCTTCTGATAATATCCCTGCCCATACCCTATGACGGCTTGTCGCCTCTCTGATGATCGAAATCATCAGGCGCTTCCTTCTTTTCTATGACTTTAATGAGGTGATAGGAATATCGCCCGGCGTCCTGAATGGGTCCGCGGTCTTCTAACCTGACTTCGAGGGTATAAAAATATCCCGGCTCAAAATTAAAGCCCTGAATCGATTCGTAGAAAAATTCCCAACGGCCTGAATCCGCGTTGTACTCAAGGTAACAGTCCTGTTCGACAAATCCTTGGCACCGCACCTCGTAGGGCCCCAACGTCAATGTCTCAATATGCTCCCCGCCGCAGGCGCAAAAAACCGCTAACGCCGCCATCAACAACAATCTCATTTTCATTCCTCCGAATCCCGTGTGTGACAGATGCTCAATTCTCCATAGCCTCTGCTACTCGGGCTTGTCGCCTCTTTTGTGGTCGAAATCATCCGGCGCTTTCTTCTTGTCCAATATCTTTACGAGGTGGTAATCGTATCGTCCGGCATCTTGGTATTCGGTGCCAATGTCTTCTAACCTGACTTCAAGCGTGTAAAAGTATCCCGGTTCAAAATCAAAGCCGCTAATCGCATCGTAGAAAAACTCCCAGCGTTCTGAGTCCGCGTTGTATTCGAGGTAACAATCCTGCTCAAAAGCCCCTACACACGGCACCTCGTAAGGTCCCAGCGTCATTATCTCGATATGTTCCTCGCCGCACGCACACAATAGCACCAATACGAGCACCAACAGAATTCTCATCGTTGCACCTCCTAATTCATTTCTGATAGAATTACCGTTCCGTACGTGCAAACGCAACACCCAACCCACCCGATGACAGCATACACCAAAATCAGTACACCTGCAAGCCATTTCACTAAACACAGCTCAATCCGCGTCGGCGTCCTATTCTTACCTCAATTCATTGATTTTGCTTGACTTGAGTGAGAGGTGTCGTATAATTATCGGACCTTAAATCCGTATTCGTTTCTGACTACAGGAATTTCCGTGTGGGTCTCCAAAGCGTCGGTGGGAGATAAATAAAATGAAACACTCTGATTTGCGAGATCTGCCGTTGTCCGTTCAATACCTAACCACACCCGTTGGGAGTGCTGTAGGTCAAGTCGAAAATAAGAATGTCGCTGATGGTGCGAGAAGAATCCTATGGATCTTAACAGAAATTAGCCTAACCTTCCAAAGCCGAGGGGTTGACTTGGATTGCCTTCCCCAAATTCATGCTTTTTCCATACAAGACGGTTCGTTACTCATCGAATGGATATTTGATGATTTTAGAGTCGGTTTTAGTATAGAGCCAATTCCTTCTGAATCAAGTTGGTATCTAGTATCGAACGCAAAATTAGGAGATATAAGCGTAGCCGGACATATTTCTCAACACGAATCTGAGACCCAAATTCTAATGTCGACGCTCTTGACTTTCATTATTTTGCATGTCTAATTGTAGTATGGAGTAAATCCAATCGTTCTTGTCAATTGGGGTTGTCATGATTGCTAGGCAACCCCTTTTTTTCTTCTACGGAGTCCTGTCACGCCCTGCCTACTTCTGCATTCCCTTTGCCAAGGAGAAGAACAATTATCCCCCTCCTTACCAAGGAGGAGGAGGTTCATAACACGCAACCTAGCTAATTTTTCAAAAAACTCGGTTTCTCCCAACTGACCATCACAAATAGAGGCACCCATGCCAAACTATCTCACACAACATCAAAGAATCCTAGAAATCCTCCAGAACTTCCGCGGCATCGAACCCCTCAAAAAACTGTTCTGGTCCGAGCTAAACTACGACCAGCGCAACGCCCCGCTCTCCTATCAAGGCGGAGACGCCCTCGCCAACGATCCAATCCTTCTCGCCGCCGGCGGAACGGACGGCGCTTTTCATATCATCTACGTCCATCTCAATACTGACCGCCTGCTCCTGACGGCGGAACGCCCCATCATCTCGCGCCTCTTGGGTAACCACCCTTACGCCATGTTTGTTTTTAGCAACCGTGAACAGACGCACTGGCATTTCGTCAATATCAAATACGATACGGACGACGCTAAAAAACGCCGCATGTACCGCCGCATCACAATCAGCCCCTACGAAAAACTCCGCACCGCGTCCGAGCGGATTGCCATGCTCGACCTGGAATCCATCAGTCCCATTCTCGAAACCATTCAACCCCTCGACATCCAGACCCGCCACGAATCAGCTTTCGATGTCGAAGCCGTCACAAAGCAATTCTTTGAAGACTACAAATCCGTCTTTGACAATCTGCAGAAAGACTTGAAAGATCAGACGGACGAACGTGGGTGGGCGCACGATTATTCCCTACAATTCCTCAACCGCTGCATGTTCCTCTACTTCATCCAGCGCAAACGTTGGCTCGGTGACGATTCCGGCTTTCTGCGGACGTTTTGGGAGAGCTACTGTTCCGCAAACCAGCCGGACGATTCGTTTGTCGAGCGTTGGCTCAACGTCCTCTTCTTCGAGGCGTTTAACAAAAGATTCCACGGCGGACACCGCCAGTTTCCGGACGAAATCAGAAAAGCGCTGGCGTCGGCTCCCTACCTCAACGGCGGTCTGTTCACCGAGAACGCCCTCGACGAGTCACACCATTTCCATATTTCTGATTCCCGCTTCGTGCGTATTTTCGATTTTCTTGAAAACTACAACTTCACTATCGCCGAAGACAGCCCGCTCGATCAGGAGGTCGCCGTCGATCCGGAGATGATCGGTAAGGTCTACGAAAGCCTCGTTAACGTCTCGGCGGAGACCGATGAACGCGGCGACGCCGGCATCTTCTACACGCCGCGCACCGAGATTGACCTGATGTGCCGCCTCGCGCTGGTGGACAACCTTGCGAATCACTTGGGAGAGGAACACAAACCGGCGCTTTACCAAGCCGTGTTCGCCTTCGACCCGGACGACAAAACCGACGCCGATCAGAGGCTCATCGAAGCAAAACTTTGGAATCCGATTGGAGAGCGGCTAAGCGATATCGCAATTGTAGATCCCGCCTGCGGTTCCGGCGCTTTCCTCGTCGGGATGCTCCAAATCCTCGACGACCTGCGCGAAAGAGCCAATCGAGCGCTTGGACGGGAAGCATCCAGCTTCGACCGCAAGAAGGCAATTATCGGAAGCAACCTCTACGGCGTGGACGTGATGGAGTGGGCATGCCACGTCGCGGAGTTGCGGCTCTGGCTGGCGCTCATCATTGACGCAGAGTTTTCCACCGTTGAACTCCAATTGCGCAACGAGCCGCTGCTCCCGCACTTCTCCTTTAACATACGATGCGGCGACAGCCTTGTCCAAGAAATCGGCGGCATGAACCTCGCCCAAATCCGTGCTGATTTCAGCGAGATACCAAAATCCTTAAAAGCCCGTACCACCCGCCTCAAAAATGAAAAGCTAAAGTTCTTTAACAATGACAGGACTTGTCATTACGATTCCGAACAGGAACTCAAACAAGAGGAAAAGAAGCTCTTCCAAGCCCTTATAGATACACGTGCCGAAGATATCAAAAAGCAGATTGGCGATTTGCAGGAGCTTATTGAAGGACCAAGAGCGCAACAGATCCGGCTTGATGGCACAATCGAAGAGAGAATTGCTCACCAATTTGAACTGGAGGCGGCGGAGTGGCGGAAACAGATTGAAACTTTGACTATAGACCGTGGCCGGCTTGTCCAAGCTCACGGCGCCCTCGCAGACGCGCGAACATTGCCGTTTGTGTGGGACATCGCCTTTGTCGAAATCTTTGCTGACGACAGACGCGGGTTCGATATGGTTATTGGCAACCCGCCGTATGTCCGGCAGGAGAATATTTTGGATCCGAAACTATCGCGCGAAGAAATGACAGACGCACAAAAGAAGGTGTTCAATAAGACACGTAAGGCAAAACTCGCCCGATCCGTGTATCAAGCCTACCCGCGCTATTTCGGTTACAAACGCGAAAAGGATGTCAAACCGGATAACCCGTCCGCCGCCGTCTCACAAAAACTCGACGCCAAAAGCGACCTCTACATTTACTTCTATTTCCACGGGCTTTCACTTCTCAATCCCAAGGGGTCGTTCTGTTTCATTACGTCCAATTCGTGGCTCGATGTCGGCTACGGAAAAGACCTCCAGGAGTTCACCCTCAAGCACTGCCGCATCAAACAGATTATCGACAATCGCGCGCGGCGTTCCTTCGCATCCGCCGATGTGAACACCGTCATCTGTCTCTTCTCCGCGCCCGACGAAAGTCGCCAGTCGGGGTTGGACTGTACGGCAAGATTCGTCTCCTTCAATACCCCTTTTGAAGCCATCCTAGATCCCGTGATTTTCTATGAGATTGAAACCGCCCCGGAACGCGACAGCACACCCGAACACCGCGTCGATCCAGTCTCTCAAAAAACGCTTTTGGAACGAGGTATTGTTGGCGCTTCTCCCAAACCGAAATACGCGGGCGACAAGTGGGGCGGAAAGTACCTCCGCGCACCGGACATCTACTGGACAATCCTGGAGAAAGGCAAAGACAAACTAGTGAGGTTAGGCGACATCGCCGAGGTACGTTTCGGCATAAAGACAGGGGCAAACAGGTTTTTTTTCCTTGATGACGAAGCAATTCGACATTGGGGAATCGAGGAGGAGTTCCTGAAGCCCGTCATCAAAAGCCCGCGAGAGTGCAAAAGCATCCTAATCGATCCAAGCCAATTGAAGTTCAAACTCTTCATGTGCAATAAAGACAAAGAGGACCTAAAAGGCACCGCCGCTTTAGAATACATTGAATACGGCAAATCAAGAAGGTTTGACCAGAGACCGAGTTGCAGCGGTCGAGCGCGGTGGTGGGATTTAGGCATATGGAACCATGCCGAACTGCTTTGGATTGAAACAATGTATCAATCATTCAGGGTACATCGAAACGCACCATTTGTTTACGAAAGTGATAAATTCTATGGGATAAAGTCTCAAGATAAAATCGACACTTTAACGGTTTTGCTCAACTCCACGTTCGTTATGCTTTTCAAACTCCTTTCGGGCTTCCATTCACTCGGAGAAGGAGCATTGAAGACGGCTGTGTATGAAGTCAAAGATTTCCAAATTCCATTGCCCGCAATATTTAATTTTGACGATAGGTTGGTGAACCAGTTTATCCACAGAGAAGTCGAGGCAATTCAAGATGAGATTAAGCACTCTGATCGTCGCGCCCTTGACGCAATAATCTTCGACGCTCTCAACCTCACCCAAGGAGAACGCGATGCCGTATATAAAGACGTTATTGATCTTGTGCAGGCGCGCCTGCAAAAAGCGAGTAGTTTGAAGGAGACCTAAGGGGCATGGTGTGTCGGCTTTACCAAAATCCGCAAAAATTCATAACTACCCCAATATGTTGGGGTTTACCAATTGATTTATACATTATGCGGACTTTTTGCTTGCATTCTTAGGATTTGGTAGGTATAATTTGCCATTCTTCTTCAAACGAGGTGATTTCAATGGTAGAAGACAGATGTATCTACTGCAAGAGAGTTAAAGCCTTGAACAAAGAACATGCTTTTCCCAAAGCTCTATTGCATAAATGCGCAGCATTAAATGAATGTGCCCCCGAGTGGATAATAAAAAAGTTGTGTGTAGAATGTAACGGAAAGTTGGGCAAACTTGATGATATTCTAGTGACCAAGGGCCCCATGGCATTTGTATGGAAGATAATAAAAGCTGAGTTGAATCCAGAAAACCGGAGCAGCGATAGCGATTCCGTTTTCTACAACGCGGGCACGTATGGAATAAATCCTGTAAACCTGTTTTATCCAGATTCACTATACGGAAACCTAATAATTCTCCATGAGGAAGTGGGGACAAAGGCGGCCGGCTTCTATCCGACCCTATTAGGACAAGCTAGGGTTCCTCAAATGGTTTTGATTCATTACCCTGAAGGACAGACTGCTGAGCAGGTCGTACAGGAGAACTGTGAAAAGTGGACTTCCGGCGAAATATCTGAATCAAATCATGATGAATACGACGATGTGTACAGCATTTTCGGAAATACTTATGTGTTTGGCCCGAAGGCTACGGAGTATTTCGTAGCTGGAATCGAAAGAGAACAAGAATTCGTGTCTAAGTTCGTGAAGAAACACGAACACCTTCGATATGCCTTGGCCGCTCTATTTCCTGACAATCCTAAAGATGCCGGTAAGTTAAGCGGATTTTGCAAACGTCTCAACGCAAAAACTGAGATTCAGATTGAAGCGAGTCAATTTGAACCGAAAGATCCCACGTCGAATTTTGTAATGGCGACTGCCGATAAAAATGCCATTCCATACATTGACAGAGCCATAGCCAAAGTAGCATTTCATTGCTTTTTATATTGGCATCCTGAATTCAGTGGTCAGGAACGTATTTTTAAAGAGATTAGAACTTTCGTTTTGAAAAACGGGAATCATCAGACCTCAAATGGCGAAGATTTCGTGACTGATTTATACGTACCGAAAAGTTATTTTTGGTCATCAGATAAACATTTTCACATTTTCCGTTTTTATGAAAATGGAGACAATATAATCTGCCAGATTGTCTTCTTCACCGGGCTTTCGCTAGATTCCCTTCGCCGCGAGGCTCCTGAACCCCTTGCCAGCGAGATAATCTTGGCGGGGCATTCGGAAACAGCACGACGCGGTAGTGCTGAAGTGAAACGTCTTCCTTTCTACGTGCATGAGAAAAGCCAACTGAAGAGAAAGATACCTGTCAAGTTATGACCGATTGGAAAACTCCGTGCGATATGCGACCTAAAGACGTCAACTGCCTGTATAGGAAAAGGCTAGCGATTCAATTGAAAACTTAACGGTTGTGTGGTATACTTAATCTCATTTAGTCAGCTGTCAAGAGCGGTAAATCAATAGCCAAAATATGTTGGAGCAGAGGAAAAATGGAAGAGAAAGAGTATGACGTCGCTTTGTCGTTTGCCGGGAAAGATAGACACCAGGCCGAACGGCTAGCCAAACTACTCGACGCGGAAGGATATTCGGTTTTCTACGACGAATTTGAAAGGGCGCAACTTTGGGGCAAAAACCTCTATCAACACTTGTCATCTGTTTACAAGGATCAAGCGCATTATTGTGTGATATTCTTGTCTAAACACTATGCACGAAAGTTGTGGCCGCAACACGAACTCCAGAGTGCTCAGGCGAGGGCATTTAAAGAAAGCAAAGAGTACATCCTTCCTGTCCGTCTTGACGATACAGAGATTCCGGGGCTTTTGGAAACGATCGGGTATCTTGATCTACGCGAAGTGTGCATTGAGCAAGTCTATAAAGCACTAGTAGAAAAATTACAGGACCGCACCTTTCAGTCGGCGGTAACTAATGAATCGGCCGGCATTGATAGTCCTAATACAACAATTACCCGCAATGGAGAAATAACTCGATCACATCAGAATGAAGAGTCCGACAAATTCCTGAATATGCACGACCGTCGCGACGATTTACAGATAGTCACTCCGCAGATTTTTGAACAAATGGAAGAGAGAGCTGAAACGACATTTCGAACTAGTGCCCCGAATCTTACAGTAAAAGTCCGCCCTGCTCTTCCCCATCGTCCGATAATCTCCACATCTGATATTTACGAGTTCATGAAAGTGGAACCGTCAATCCCATTCAATGATTGGGCGGACGAGTTCGGGACAAAAAAGGTTAAAGGTGGGGTCTGCTTCATGGGAATTCCCGGTTCTTCAATCTATTGGGAATTGAATGAACATGGTATCATTTATCACCGATTGGCATAAAGTAAATCACCAAGTAGTGAATTTTACGCGTTTACCAAAGAAGAGGGCGTTGAGGAAAAGTACCTTTCCTTTGACCGACTTGTTCGAGATCTTGGTAACCTGATTCCTGTGGCACAATCCTTTTACAAGAAATGCTGTTATTCAGATGAAATTGTGTTTGCAGCCCAATTGCGACAAATCAAGGGTGAAAAACTGAAATATACAGAACACCAACACTCAGAGGAAATAAAGCGACAGGAGAGTGTTGAGTCTGAAATTTCAGTTTCCGTTGAGTGTCTACCGGGAGGCCTAGCGGACGCAGAAAAACTAATAGACCTTGTTGATGAGTTGATGAACCGACTTATCTGGGTGTTTAATGTAAACGACCACGCTAGGCGAGATAAGGTCGAAGCTATCTTGAGACGATGTGAATTGGCGTGAACGGCTACTCAATACCGGTTAGCATTTTCCATGCCGGGGAAGCGACGGAAAAAACCATCTGAATCACGGATTAAACAGATGAAGCGGATAGCGCAGATTTTCAATCCATGTCATCCGTTAATCCGCGGCAATCCGCGATTCAGGCAATTTCAAGTGTTTTGCTATCTGTCGAAAAGGGAGCGTTATACGGCATCATCCCTCAAAGGAAAACGTTCCTATGCACATTCAAGACCTGATTCTGCTTGTCATCGGGAGTGAGGCAGAGAAAAGTCTCCGGGGACGAACTACGCTCCAAAAGAAACTCTATTTCCTGTCGGTAATAAACAAAACCGACCTCGGTTTCCGGCCGCACTACTATGGACCTTATAGCAGTCCGGTTGCGGAAAACCTAGATATACTCGTTTACGCCCGCTTTCTGAAAGAAGTCACGGAGTCTTATTCAACCGACCAAAACGTCTTTGGCGAGACCCGCCGCCATACCTATTTTTGGACATCCGACAGCGAAATTGTAATGGGCGAGATTAAAAAAGAGGACGGATACACAGATTGGAAGCAAGCGCTTGACACGTTAAACAGCCTCCCATTGGCGGGCGATTTTAATACGCTCTCAATCGCTGCGAAAGTGCATTACATTTTCCAACAGCGGAAGCGCACCAAACGCAAACACATTAAGAAATTCGCCAAGGAATATGACTGGGAAATCAGTAACCTAGAGATTGCAGGCGTGCACTCATTTCTTAAAGCACTTTCGCTTATATCCGTAAAAAAATCTACTAGACCGCAAGAGAAGTAACGATTCCCAGCGATAGGAAAACCGGGGATTCTATCCGTGTTTTTCCCGTAAATCCGCGGCAATCCGCGATTCAGACATTAGTAAATTGACTTGGGAACGATCGATGTTTAACAGCGTAACCGAACTCACCGAGAAAATATATCTGGGAGAAGACGCAACGATTGAATTCAAAAGAGAGTTGCCTCACAGAGATGGGCTCGCCGATGAAATCGTGGCGTTTGCCAACGCGAACGGTGGGGTGATACTAATCGGCGTCGGCGATGACAGCGAAATTGTCGGTATTGACCGCCACGATCTCGACAGGATAGAGAAAACAGTGGTTGAAATATGCAGCGACAACATTGACCCTATGGTTCACATAGTTACAGAAAAACTGCGAATCGACGATAAGAATCTGTTGAAAATAGATGTGCAGCCAAGCGCATTTGTACATAAATCGTCTAACGGTTATTTTATCCGCCAAGGCAGCAGTAGTAGAGAGATGACCACCGAGCAGTTGGGGCGGTTATTACAAAGCCGGTCGCAGGCACACAGAATCTCTTTTGATGAGCAGTTTGTACCGAACACTCACAAAGACACACTAAGGGAAAAGCTGTATCGGCGATTTATCACGGTGGAAGCAACCGATCCTGAGAAAGTAGTAGCCCTGCTACTCAAAAGGCGCTTGCTGGTCAAAGACGGTCAAGATTGCCGCGCCTCGGTAGCCGGTCTGTTGATGTGTCATGACAGCCCCGACGATTACCTCTATAACAGCTTCATCCAAGCCGTTTTTTACAATGGCGAGCACAAGGATGCGAACTACCAGATTGACGCTAAGGATTTTAGGGGACCGCTGGACCAACAGGTTGTGGACGCATTCAAGTTTGTTGAAAGATATAACCAAGTATCCGCCCGCAAGGACATTGGCAGAATAGAACGATCGCAATACAGCATGAGAGCTGTTTTTGAAGCAATCGTTAATGCGGTTGTCCACCGAGATTATTCAAAAGCTGGCTCGAAGATTCGGTTGTTCATGTTCACAGACCGGCTGGAACTCTATTCGCCCGGGGCATTGGCAAACACCTTAACCGTGGACGATTTGCCTTACAACCAAGCAACCCGAAACGAACTCCTCGCACGTCTACTTTCCGAAACAACGCTTGACGACAATATGGGCAGGCAAGTAAAGAGGCGGCACTTTCTTGAGCGCCGGGGCGAAGGCGTCGGAATCATTCTCAACGAAAGCAATGAACTTAGCGGCAAAACCCCTGTTTACGAACTCTTCGGCGAGGAGTTGCGCTTGACCATTTTCGCCGCAAAATCCTTGCAAGATAACGACGAAACCTAGAGGCGAAATCATAATACCCAGCCTCAACAAGAACGGCAACGTGATATGTAAACATTGGCATTTCAAACGAATCCCCTCCGTGTAGTCCTTTAATCCGCGGCAATCCGCGATTCAGACAAAGCACAGCGCTCCCATGGACGGCACTGAAAAAGTCGTAGAACACCTGAAAATGACCCAAGTTATCATTAACCGTCTAGCAAACAACTGTGTCTTGGTCAAAGGCTGGAGCATGACCATCATTCTCGCCGTCATGGTTTTAATCACCAAACATGAAATCCAAATCCCGTATTTTGTTGCAGTGCCCCTCATTCTTCCTATTTGGATACTAGACGGATATTTCCTCCGCCAAGAGAGGTTATTTCGACAAGTGTATAACGAAATCAGGACAAAATACGACACCGATTTCGAAATGAATCCTATAAAACACAGCAAAAAGCCGAAATGTAGCTGGCTATCTGTTATCTTTTCTCCCACCCTTATTACTTTTTACATAGTAGAGATTTTCTTTATTATGGGGGTATTTGCTATTATCCAAAAGTAAGTCTGCTGCATCGTCAACTTTAACGTCAGCCGATACAACGCCGAAAAATGAGCTAATCAAAATAGGCTAACGCAGGCTAATCGCATCAAGGAACATTAGAAACGCCATCGGCAACCGGCATGCAAGCCTAGGAGCGGGTTGAACACCGCGCATGACAATTCGAAATCGACAATTTTAGCCTTTAGCTCAAAGCGCGCCTCAACCGCTGTAAAAATTGCGCAAGACATCTTGCGAAAATAGACTACAATGGTTACGCAGACGAAGATAGAGTGGACGGAATCGACTTGGAATCCGGTGCGCGGCTGCAGCCGCGTGTCTGAAGGCTGCCGTTATTGCTACGCCGAACGTATCGCCGCGCGATTTGCTCAAAAGGGCTTAGCATACGAGGGGATTGCCAAAATGACGAGTGCCGGACCTCGGTGGACGAATCGCGTCCAACGTGTGCCCGACGTTTTGGATCAGCCCTTAAAATGGAAAAAACCTCGCTTGATTTTTGTAAATTCCATGAGCGACCTGTTCCATGAGGACGTGCCGTTAAAATACATCCAAGAAGTCTTTGATGTTATGAGACGGGCGGACCGGCACCAATTTCAAGTCCTCACCAAACGAGCGGAACGCCTTGCCGAATTGAGCCCTAAACTGCGCTGGCCGCCGAATGTTTGGATGGGGGTAAGTGTGGAAAGCGCAGAATACACCTTCCGGATTGACTGTTTGCGAGGCACCGAAGCGCAGCTCAAATTCCTGTCATTGGAACCCTTGATCGGGCGGCTCCGCCAACTCAGATTAGACGGTATACATTGGGTGATTGTCGGAGGCGAATCAGGACCCGGTGCAAGACCTATGAATGAGGCGTGGGTCGCCGAGATTCGAGATCAGTGCCGTGAAGATTCGGTCCCCCTGTTTGTCAAACAAATGGGCACGGTTTGGGCGCGTAAACGGTCGCTGAACGGTGTCAGTGTCCGGCGCCGCGGCCGAAAAGGCGACAACATGTCCGAATGGCGCGAAGATTTACAGATACGCGACTATCCGAAATGGAGTTAGGGGTTTTGTAACAGACGCCCCTCGGCTCACGGTAATCCCAAATGGCATACGGTTCACGGCGATTCAATTCCAAACTTATCAATTCTGTGGTGGACTCAATCTCATAGGGTATACTATCTTGCGCCGTGTAAAGAAACCAAAATTTGATGCGGGAGCGCAAAAATGAACGAGAGACAATATGACGTAGCCCTGTCGTTTGCTTGGGAGGATCGTGGCTACGCCGAACATTTAGCCAAACTTCTCACGGGAGGAGGGTATTCCATCTTTAATGACACAATTGAACGGGCGAAACTTTGGGGCAAAAATCTTTATGTTCACTTATCTTCTGCTTATACAAATCAGGCGCGTTACTGCGTCATATTCCTTTCTGAACGCTATGCACAGGGGCTGTGGACGAAACATGAGCTCCACAGCGCTCAGGCAAGGGCATTCGTTGAGGAGAACCGAGAGAAAATTTTGCCAATCCGGCTTGACGCCACAGAGGTACCAAAATTCCTTTTGACCGCCGGATATTTTGATGGGCGTTCAATGACCGTTGAAGAAATTTATCATGCTTTAGTAGAAAAGCTATCCGGCACCAAATCGAAGGCTATGGCACGGTCAAAACCAAAGTCACGCGAAGAATTCATCAAGTTAGCGCGAGAACATGCTAACATCGGTGGGTGGTACGATGAATCTTTTCTTGAACAAATAGGACGTGCAATCTACAACTCATGGCTAGGCGAAGAAATTGTCAATAACTACAAACCTGCATGGAAAGTGCTATCCAATTTCTGAGATATTTGACGGTTGAGGATATTCTGATGGTTGCCCACAGGCATGTGCGCAACTATCAGTTGTTGAAAGAAAATCAACTGCGCTATTTGGTTCAAATGGTCGGCGAATCATTGAATGACACGGAATTGTTCCCGACTCTGACCCAAAAAGCTGCACTATATGCCCATCACATTATTACAGGACATATTTTCCTCGACGGGAATAAGCGCATAGGTTTGGATTGCGCACTCTGGTTTCTTGCGATGAATGGTTGTTCCCTGCGTCTCGACATCAATGAGTCTATAATCGAGCTTGGTCTTCGTATTGCCGATGGTACTTTGACAGATCTTGAAGCAATCGCAGATCGGCTCGAATCATGGATCTTGTGATTCTTCGATGGAAACATCTCCTCAAAAAAGACACCATTTAAAATGTAAAGCTACCTCAGAAAGCGAAAATCCTGATTTAAGATCATACGTAAAAGGGCATGCCGCACGACATCATCGACAACCGCAACGAAAAGCTGGTTGAACACATTAACCTCCTCCTCGATTCGACCGAGAAGGCGAGGTTCGCGGTCGGATACTTCTTCCTTTCGGGCTTCCAGAGTATTGTTGAAGAACTTCAGAATGTCAGTGAACTGCGTCTGCTTATCGGCAACACCACGGATCGGAACACGCTAGAGCAGCTCGCCGAGGGGCACCGTAGGCTTGAACAGGTCGTCGAGTTTGCGGACGCGCACCGCTATGTTAAACGTGCACATGCAAGACAGGTGGGTTTTGACACCGCAGAAAACATCAGCGAGTCCGTGGAATTCATGGATCAGACTGACGACGCCGAAGCCCTAATCAAATCTATCGTACAGATGATTGCCGAGAAGCGCCTTCTCGTGCGGGTTTATACCAAAGGACGGCTGCACGCAAAAGCCTACATCTTCGACTATCGCCAAGACGGGCGGTACGAGAAGGGAGCCGCCATCATAGGGTCGTCCAACCTCACATTAGCCGGTCTAAACCACAACACCGAACTCAATGTGGTTGTGCACGGTACCACCAATCACGCCGAACTCTGCCGCTGGTTCGACGAGCTTTGGGACGAAGCTGACGACTTCGATGCATCCTTGATGGAGGCGATGAAAGCCTCATGGGGGTACGCGCTCGTCAAGCCTTACGACATCTACATGAAGACGCTGTACGAATTGGTGAAAGACCGGCTGGAGGGCGGTGATGACCGCGAAGTACTCTGGGAAGATGACATTACCAAAGATCTGGCGGATTTTCAAAAGGTCGCCGTGCGGCAAGCGGTGCAGATAATCCGCGATAACGGCGGTGTATTTGTTTCCGATGTCGTGGGGCTCGGAAAAAGCTACGTCGGCGCGTCAATTATCAAGCACTTTGAATGGACCGAGCATGCGCGTCCGCTCATTATCTGTCCGGCGCCGCTGGTCAACATGTGGGAACGCTACAATGAGGTCTATCACCTCAACGCCCGCGTCCTTTCCATGGGCAAGTTGCGCGAGCGTGCCGGCGATAACGCTGAGGACAAGGATGGCGCGACGTCCTCGGTGTTTAACGATGTCAGATACCGCGACCGCAATTTCGTGCTGATTGACGAAAGCCACAACTTCCGCCACTCCGACACGCAGCGCTATAAGTTGCTGCAGACGTTCTTGGCATCTGGACGGCGCTGCTGTTTTCTCACCGCAACACCGCGCAACAAAAGCGCCTGGGACGTGTTCCATCAGATTAAACTCTTCCACCCGAGCGACATCACCGATTTGCCGATTGACCCGCCCGACCTGCGAGAATACTTCCGTAAAATTGAGAAGGGCGAGCGGCGTCTCCCCGATCTCTTGGGAAACATTCTGATTCGACGCACCCGCAGCCACATTCTGCGCTGGTACGGTTTCGATGCCCAGACCGAAAAACCGGTCGATCCGTCCGAGTTTCAGCAGTACCTCGACGGGGGTCGAAAGGCTTACGTCCTCGTCGGCGGCAACAAGCAGTTCTTTCCTAACCGTTCGTTAGAAACCGTATCCTACAGCATTGAGGACACATATCAAGGGCTTTATCATGAGTTGCGCGGTCATTTGGGCAAACCGCGCGGGAAAGACTCGGCTTCGCTCGCGGCTGGACAGCTTACCTATGCGCGGTACGGACTCTGGAACTATGTGCGTCCATCGAAGCAGAAGCAGGATCCGTATGCCGACCTGCAGCGATCCGGGGCAAATCTTCGCGGGTTGATGCGGATACTCCTGTTCAAACGCTTTGAATCAAGCGTCCACGCCTTTAGGCAGACGATACGGCGGCTGCTTAAGCTGCACAAACTTTTCGCGGTGGCGCTCGAAAACGGAATTGTGCCCGCTGGGGATGATGCGCAGGCGATTCTTTACGAACCCTCTGCCGTCGAAGAGCAAGACCTAATGGACGCTTTGGCAGCGGCGTCCGAGCGGTATAAGGCAGACGATTTCAATGTCGAATCGCTTCAAGAACACCTCTCCAACGACATAGAACTGTTGCAGCGAATTTTGAATCTAGTCGATCCGATTACCCCCGAACAAGACGCGAAGCTGCGATCGTTGCTAAGCCGTCTGGAACAACCCCCGCTGCAAGGCGGCAAGTGCCTAATCTTCACGGAATACGCGGACACCGCAGACTATCTATACAAAAACCTCAACCCGGGCAACGAGCGCGGCGATATTGATGTGATTTATAGCGGGGACAAAAGCAAGGAACGCGCCGTGGGGCGGTTCGCCCCGAAAGCAAATCCAGAATACGAATTTCAGCGCGGTGAATCGGAACTGTCCACGCTCATCGCCACCGATGTCTTGGCGGAAGGGTTGAACCTGCAAGACGGGAATACAATCATCAACTACGACCTCCACTGGAATCCGGTGCGGCTCATCCAGCGGTTCGGCCGTATCGACCGCATCGGAAGCAAACACGATGTGATTTACGGCTTCAATTTTCTGCCTGAAACCGGAATCGAGCGGAATTTGGGGTTGCGTGAGATTCTCCGTTCGCGGATCCAGGAGATTCACGACACCATCGGCGAGGACGCGGCTATCCTTGATGAATCCGAGCAACTCAACGAAACCGCAATGTACGCCATCTATGAGGGGCAGGGCGACCAGTTGAGCCTCTTCGATGACGATAAAGAGTTGATGGATCTTAACGAGGCAGAGGAGTTGCTGCGGCGGTTGCAGCGCGATGACCCGCCTGAATTTGAACGTATCGCGAAACTTCGAAACGGTATCCGCGCCGCGATACCGAGAGAATCAAAGGGCACCTATCTCTTTTGTCAGGCTGGACGGTATCAGCAACTCTTTCTCTTGAACGAAGCGGGCGAGATTATCTCTAGAGACATCCCTCGCATCCTCACCGCCATCAAGTGCGAACCCGATCTGCTCGGCGGCGCGTTGCCCGCCGATTACAATCAAACCGTCATGCGGGTCAAGCGAGAATTCGCCCGAGAGATGAGAGCGCGTCAAGCGGAACGTGAGCACAAACTTTCGCTGTCGCATGCGCAACGGTATGTAATCCGTGAGTTGCAACTTATCTACATGGAGGCGAGCGGCGAAGACCTTAAGGCACAAATCAACCTGTTGGAGCGTGCGTTCCGCGGCGCCATTACCGACGCGCTTAACCGCGAGCTTAATCTGCTGCGCCGTAATGGTGTAACTGGAGATGCGCTGCTCAGAAACCTAAGCCAACTCTACCGCCAACACAACATGAGGGAATGGAACATGAGGCAGCAGGACATCCAGTCCCAGAACGCAGACCTGCCGCAGATTATCTGCAGCGCGGCGCTAGTCTAAAGGACGCTCGCATCTCGAACTACCGAGTCGCCGGAGTTGTTAGAAGATTTGCCAGCAATCGCTGATTTCCCGCCGCCTCGCTGGAGAATTTCAGCAGCCACTGCGCTAGAATAGATTGTTCCAAAACCTAACGTTTCCGGCTGGGTTCTGTGTGCCTGATTCGCACTATGTATCAATTTTTGAACGGTTCGGCAATCGTCTCACCTTTCCCAATCTGGAGCGGAAGCACCTCAATCTCTTCAGTTTCATAGAAAAAATCTGGGTGGTGTGTACAGTGTTCCAACCGCCATCGCCCCGGCATAACGCGCGAAAACGTGAACTCCCGGCTATCCAGTATCTCGTATGATTCGTCGCAGTCCATTTCGTCTAGGCTGAGCGCCCCGCAACTGGCTATCAACTGGCCGCATTCAATCTTAAGGTGTGGAATCTCGTCTGACGCGAGCCAGACAGATTCTATTGGTGCCGCTGAACAGGCATGAAAATCCTTGTAGTGAGCGATTTCCGCCGCCGGCAGTTCCGGCACCTTGCCTTGAATCGTGCCGCCCGGGTTACACATGATTACCATCTCGATTTCCGATGCTCCGTCATCAAATTCGATTGGTCCAACGACCGAAGGTGCAAGTCGGCTGTCATCAGGCGGTTCGACGTAAAGATAGCCCCCCATCTTACCAAGAGTGTTGAGAACGAAACGCCCCGCTGCATCGGTCACGTTCGATTGTCCACCTTGTTTTTCATAGCGAACTGAACCCGACCCGCCAAAAAAAATAAAACGTTGGACACCTAGCATATGGACTAATGGGCGTTCGGCACAGAAATGGCGAACTGCCGCGTTGGCAATCGGCTGCATTGTATCGGCTTCAACAACGCGCCCATGAACGGTTTTACCCGGCTCCAGCGGGAATCGAAGCCGTTCGCAGCCCACGACAGCGTTGCCGATGCGAAATGGTGCATATCCGTCCGCTGTTACGATGATATCAAGTTCACAATCAATCTCGAGCGCCTTGGTGGTAAATTCTCCAGATTTCGATGTAACGCGGCGTCCATCCGCTTTCAATCCCCTCCAAGCTGAGTCCCGCTCTTTTGACGGTTTGTACGGCCTGTCTGTAAAATAGGTGAAATCGTGAATCGGGTTTCCCGTATCCGCATCAACAACCTGCCCGATGATGTTTGCTAGGGTCATCGGCGTCAACGCCAATTCGACATCTGTATCTCCTGACACTATCTCCTGCCAGTCCTCAGTTCTGTGATAGTCATCGTGCGAAGCCTTGGCTCGCATCCCGCCTTCAGGCAATCCGGAGATACAAAAACGGCCGTCCGCATCGGTGAATGTTGACCACGGGTCTAAGACCCCGTGTTGTTGCAGAGGATAGTGAAATCCGACGTAAGCCCGTTCCACCGGCTCGCCGTATTCGTCAGTAACTCGCCCCGATGTTTCGACGGCGGGCTTGAGCGCAAAATCGATTGAGAACGAAGTATGATTGACCAAATCGAGATGCGCGACGCCAGTCGTATAACCGTCAGCCATTGCGTAGAGCAGTGGACGGTCGTTAACCCATCTGTCAATCGAATACGCTCCCGCAGCGTCTGTCGCGGCGGTGTTTTCGTTTCGCTTTTCGTCTCTGCATTCGTGATAGTGATATATCGAACAGAGCAGTGCCCCTTCGATCGGGTTGCCGCGTTCATCGGTGACCTTGCCTTTAACCGTGCGAACCGGCGGCGTTTTCATCAAAAGATTGGACATATCGAGTTCTCCAGCTGTTTCGGGTATAAATCTCGACACCTATGACTCCTCGAAGCCGGGGCGTTTTGACCGATTGCTGTAGCTGGGTGGACGCAGCTTTTGGTATGTTCGTGGAAGCGTCGTTTTCAACCATTGCCCATAACCGTTGGTTGAGTTGTTTCCTAGCGTCGTGAAACCGGTCCGCAACACCGCTGATTCCAATATCCAAAAACTGGTTGAGTTACTCACTAGACGCTCTGCGCGTGCAACACCGTGTGACCGCTGGGAGTTCCGCCGGCGGATGCGGTTTCCGCACCGTCAGGTGCAACGAACCTCATGCATCTTCACAAAAACACGTAACTACTGGAGTTCCCAGAGAAGGATTGTACCGTCCATACTCCCGCTCGCGAGCGTAGCGCCGTCGGCTCTGAAGGTAACGCTAGTTACACCGCCGGTATGTCCAGTGAGTGTTCTGCGGAGTTCTCCCGAGTCAATATCCCACAATCGGATGGCGGCGTCCCAGCCCCCGCTGGCGAGTGTGGCGCCATCGGCGCTGAACGCTATGCTGTTGACGGGCGCCATTTTGCCGGTGAGGGTTTTTCGGAGCTCTCCGGTGTCAATATCCCACAATCGGATGGTGCCGTCCCTACCCTCACTGGCGAGTGCCGTGCCATCGGCGTTGAACGCAATACTCGTGACGGCTTCCGTATGCCCTGCTAGCGTTTTTCGATGCGCCCCCGTGGCGGCATCCCATAATCGGATGGTAGCGTCCCAACTCCCGCTGGCAAGCGTGGCGCCATCCGCGCTGAACACTAAGCTGTTAATCGGGGACGTATGCCCCGTGAGCATGCTGCGAAACTGGCCCGTGGCGGCATTCCACAGGTAAATTGTGCCGTGCAAACCCCCGTCATTGGCGAGTGTAGCGTCATCGGCGCTGAACGCAACACTATTGACATCGCCTGCATGGCCCGTAATCTCTTTGCGGATCGTACCCTCGGCAATATCCCACAAGTGGATGGTGCCGTCTCTACTCCCGCTGGCAAGTGTCGCGCCATCGGCGCTGAACGCAACGCTATCGACCTCGTCTGTATGTCCCGTGAGGGTTTTGCGGGGTTCGCCTTTGGCAACATCCCACAAGCGGATTGCACCGTCCCAACCGCCGGCGGCGAGCGTCGTGCCGTCTGCGTTGAACACAACGCTCCACACATCGCACGTATAACCTGAAAGCGTTGCCCGCGGCTCACCCGTGGCTGCGTCCCACAGGCGGACGGTGTTGTCCTTTCGGCCGCCGCCGCTGGCGAGCGTGGCGCCATCCGCGCTGAACGCAACGCTATTGACATCGCCTGCATGACCTTCGAGTGTTATGCGAATTTTCCGCGTAGCGGCGTCCCACAGGCGGATAGTATTGTCCCAACTGCCGCTAGCTAGCGTTGCCCCATCCGCGCTGAACGCAAGGCTAGTCACGGCATCCGTATGTCCCTTGAGCGTTTTTCGCAGCTTTCCGTTCGCGGCGTTCCACAGACGGATGGTGTTGTCTCTCCACCCCCCCGCGCTGGCGAGCGTCCTCCCATTGGCGCTGAACACAACGCTCCTTACACCGCCGCTATGCCTCGTAATCTTTCGGCGCAGCTTGCCGGTGGCGGCATTCCACAGCATTATTGTGCCGTCCTTACTCCCGCTCGCGATTGTCTTGCCGCTGCCGCTGATTGCAACGCAATAAATATCAGACTCATGCCCCGTGAGTGTTGTGCGCAACGCTCCCGTTGCGGTGCTCCACAGGCGAATTGTATTGTCCTCCCAACCGCCGCCGCTAACCAGGGTCGTGCCATCTGAATTGAACACAACGCTCCTCACATCGGACGTATGCCCCTTGAGCGTTCTGTGGGATTCGCCGGTAACGGCATCCCACAAGCGGATGGTTCCGTCCGCACTCCCGCTTGCGAGCGTCCCGCCATCGGGACTGAATTCAACGGTATTGACCCAAGTATGCCCGGCCAATAGGGTAGTCTCTTGATAAGTACGTGCATCATAAAGCCAAATCCCGACGCTGCTAGCCACAGCAAGTTGCGCCCCATCCGGAGAAAACGCAACATCTGTTATTGAACCTCTACCCAGACGCGCACTCGCACCCTCGGGCAAACCCCAGCGGGTGTAATCTTGCGCGGACGCATCCGGTAGAAACAAAATGTAGACCAACAACATGGTCAAACTAAAATACAACTTCTTGGTCATCTATTCCGTTAAAATTCCTCCGAGGTTCCGATGCTAATAGTTAATCCGATAATTATTTATACGTTGCGGTGGGTTCGGTTTCCTAACCGAAATAGGTACTGTTGACATTTCATCGCAACTGGACAATCAAGAACGGTGCACAGACACATGACCCTTCGTAGGGGTTGGGTCCCCCAACCCTTTTTTCACAATCAGATACGATTTCGGACTGCTGTAGGTTGTTTGACCAAAATCGACTCAATCTGTACGGTTGGAAGTTCCCTGCCCGCGTTGGTCAATGGGCGAGGTAACCAGATAAACACTATAAGTAAAACTATCGCACTCCCTATTCAGTCGCTTGATCCCTCGCTATTCACTCGGTTGATCCCCTACGATTACAGACCGTTTTACATAAATGTCAACACGCCCTAGTATTTATCCCGTCCGCACGCGCGCATGGAAACCGCGCCTGCGGAAATATATGCAAATATGAAGGGAATTGACTTTAGTTGCCCATCGTCACATTGAATATCAAAACTCAAACATTGCAAAAATGTAACGCCATCGGCATCTAAATTGTAACGCCTTTCTCTCCGTGTGACAAGCATTTATGAGCGTCTTGCCTTTCCTATACCCCGTTTTGAGTGTGGTATCGGTAAAACCTCCGTGGGAGAAGTTGTTTCATATATACGCGCAATATATCAGAGGATGATTGATATAATTAGCCGTGTATGATACAATCTACCCGCTGCGCGCGGGCCGTAGTTGTCCAGTGTTTGGTCGTGAACTGCTGCCCGTCGGAATCGTGCAGTGCATCGGCTCACTGGAACAAAAGGACTGTATCCGCCGATACTGTCTATGCTGATTTTTTAGGAAGGACCAGAGATTATGGGCGATGTCGTCCAAGCGGCGGTAATGGTGCACCCGGGAAAAATCGAGATTCAAGAGTTTCCTTTCCCAGAGTTGGAAGATGGCGGTGTGCTCCTCAAGGTGGAGATGTGCGGCATCTGCGGCACGGACAAGCACACTTGGCGCGGGGAGACGAAACAATATGCCGGCACCGACGCAGAATCGGATACCCCGTTCCCAATCATTCCGGGGCATGAAGTGGTTGGAATCGTCGCTGAAATCAACGATAGCAAGAACCCGCGCCTCGACTTCAACGGGGAACGGCTGCGGGTGGGCGATCGCGTCGCCTTGTGCCCGGACGTCATTTGCGGCGAATGCTATGACTGCCGGCACACGTTTGCGTTCCCTTGGTGTGAAAATCTGCAAGGTTATGGCAATGCGTTTACCGCCGCAGTTCCTCCTCACCTGTTTGGAGGTTGGGCGGAATATATGTACATCCTGCCTAACGCATTTCTCTACAAAGTTCCCGAAGAACTTCCGCTGCGAGTTGCCGTCATGGTCGAGTTGATGGCAGTTAGCTACAACCTGGATAAGACGAAGGAGTTCTTCACGCTCACCGGTGAGGGATTCGCCACGGGCAGCACCGTTGTTATTCAAGGCGTCGGCCCAATGGGAATTTGTCACGTCATTAAGGCGCGAATGATGGGCGCTGGACAGATTATCGCCACCGATGGAGCGGATTTCCGACTTGACCTTGCTAGAGAATTTGGTGTTGACCACACCCTCAATGTGACTCAGACCACCCAAGATGAGCGAATCGAATTCGTCCGTTCTTTGACCCATGGGCGCGGCGCGGACATCATCGTGGAATGTGCCGGCATTGCCGAAGTCGTGCCTGAAGGGCTGGAGATGCTGCGCAAGGGCGGCGTTTACATTGAGGCCGGCAATTTTGTCGAGACGGGAGAGGTATCGTTAAGCCCCCACCGTCATTTCTGTTCAAAAAATATACGGCTAATCGGGATGACAAATCACCCATTCACCGGCTACACGCCGAGCATGGAGTTAATGCAAAGGAATACCAACCGCTTTCCATTTGAGAAATTCGTGACACATGAATACCCGCTCGCTCAGACCGAAATCGGAATGCTGAAGTCGATGCAACCCGAGCAGTGTATGAAGGTAGTCGTTGCACCATAAGAGACTTAAACAAACTATCACGGTTGCGCATCAAATTTTCAACTGCATTAAACTACGCTGAAGATGGATTATTGTGTAGGCAACGAAAAATAGCCTCTGATGTAAAACCAAGAAAAGGAATTAAAAATGCTTGATGACAGATATCTCTTCAATGACAATCAGATACGGGATTTCATTGTCAACGGATATGTGACGGTCAAGACGAATCTACCCACTAGTTTCCACGAATACGTCTACCAGCAGCTTAACTCGGTCGTCGAGAAGGAAGGCAACCCGGGGAACAACGTGCTGCCGAGGATTCCTGAGATTCAGGAAGTCTTCGATCAACCCGTTATCCGGGGCGCCTTTACCAGTATACTAGGTCCGGATTATATCATGCACCCGCACCGCCATCCCCACCACAATTCGCCCGGCAGTGAGGCGCAGGGCTGGCACAAGGACAGCTATTGGGGTTATTTAAAGATGCGCAACCACCGCCCCTGGTGGGCAATGGCGTTCTACTATCCGCAGGATGTCGCCGAAGACATTGGACCGACCGCGGTGTTACCGGGCACACAATATTACTGTACAGGTGAACATGGAAATGATGAAGCCGGAGTGCCGCTTTTCGGTGGTGCCGGTACAGTAACGATTATCCATTATGACCTTTTGCACCGGGCGATGGCAAATCGTACCGACAAGCATCGGTTCATGTTGAAATTCCAATTCATCCGCATGGATGCGCCGAAAGAACCCACTTGGAACAATGAAATGTCGGCCTGGTCGCCCGTCGAAAACGGCGGCCCAGCCTTAAAACCTCAGACTATGTGGCGGCATTGTTGGAACTGGTTGTCGGGCAGGGAACGATTGCATGAGAAAGGCGCCCCATCGCACAACGAAAATTCGTCGAGGAATGGCGATGCGGCTAAATTGATTAAAGCGCTGCGCGATGAGAACCCTACCCACCGCCTCAATGCGGTGGACGCGTTGGGAATGATGAGTGATGAAGCCAGCCAAGACGCTGTGCCGGCATTGATAGAATCTCTGGGAGACACTCAAGAAGCTGTCGGCCTCAACGCCGCCTACGCGTTGGGCGATATTGGCGCCCACGCTGTGTCGTTGTTGATAGATGCATTGAATCACGAGACGGAGTCGGTGCGGCGGAATGCCGCGTACGCACTCAGCGCGGCCGGCGCGCCGGCTGTTCCTGCGCTGGAAGCCGCGTTGGAACACAAGTCTGACGCGGTTCGCGCCGGTGCGGCTTTTGCACTGGGCGAGATTGGGGCAGCGACTCAAGACACCGTGGCGAAACTAGCCAAACTTCTAAAAGATCCGTCAGAGGAGGTGCGCCAGAACATGGTTGAGGCGTTAGGAATAATTGAATCCCCGCCCAAAGATGTTGTGCCGGCGTTGACGGACGCCTTGCACGATTCGGACGCTCAGGTTAGGTTCACGGCTGCACTCTCATTGACTCGGATCGGAACGCATGCGCATGAAGCGGTGCCGGCGTTGAAGGCCGCGTTGAACGATGAGAATCGCTATGTCCGTGCGAATGCGATTGATGCACTGCATCGAATTGGCACACCTGAAGCGCAAGAAGCCTTGTTACACTTTCTTTTTGCCGCCCGATGGTGTCCCACAACCACCAAAGATAACAACTTTTTCCCATAACGGCCGGAGATTCGGGCGTGTAAAGAATCGAGGAAATGCAGGTAACGCGATTCCCGATAGTCATAGGAATTTGTGTTCCGATACGGCACGAGGTAAAACATGGCATATTCCAGCCTAAGAGATTTTGTCAAAACATTGGAACAAGAGGGCGAACTGAAACGCATTAAAGCCAAAGTCTCACCCAATCTTGAAGTCTCGCAGATTACCGATCGGGTGAGTAAAGCAGAAGGTCCGGCATTGCTGTTTGAAAATGTAGAAGGGAGCGAGATGCCGTTGCTCATCAACGCCTTCGGATCTTACAAGCGGATGGCAATGGCGCTCGGCGTGGAAGACCTCAACGAGATTGCCGATGAAATTGAAGGAATGATTAAGCTTGGCCCGCCAGAATCGCTTCTTGATAAAGTCAAGATACTCGGCATACTGGCGAAATTGACCAAATTCCCTCCCAAGACCGTGCGGCGCGGCGCCAGCCAAGAAGTAGTGCATACCGGCGATAGCGTCTCATTGGATAGCTTGCCGCTTATCAAATGTTGGCCCCTTGATGCGGATAAATATATCACACTGCCCCAAGTTTTTACGCACAGCCTGAAAACAGGTCAGCGCAATGTTGGCACCTATCGAATACAGAAGATTGATTCACGGACAATGGCGATGCATTGGCAGATTCACCATGACGGCGCGGCGCATCACCGCGAATACCGTCAGGCGGGGGAGCGGATGCCTGTCGCCGTTGCAATCGGCGGCGATCCGGTCATGTCTTATATCGGTACCGCCCCGCTCCCGACAGGCATTGATGAAATCCTGTTCGCGGGCTTTCTCCGCGAATCCAATGTGCCAATGGTGCAGTGTAAGACGATTGATATGCTTGCGCCAGCAGACGCCGACATTGTGATTGAAGGCTATATCGAACCCGACGAAACCTGCATAGAAGGCCCTTTCGGCGATCACACCGGCTATTATTCGCTTGAGGACGAATATCCCGTTTTTCATATCACCGCTATCACCCACCGTAAGAACCCTATCTACCAAACTATCATCGTTGGCAAACCGCCAATGGAAGACTGCTACATGGGTAAAGCAACTGAGCGAATCTTCTTGCCGTTGATTAAAACACAACTTCCGGAACTGGTCGACATGAATCTTCCGTTGTTCGGTGTGTTCCACAATTTTGCCTTGGTCTCGATTGATAAACGCTATCCCTTCCACGCAAAGAAGATTATGCATAGCTTGTGGGGACTCGGACAACTCATGTTCAGCAAAATCATCATCGTTGTCGATAAAGATGTAGATGTGCAGCGTGTGGAGGAGGTGTTTTTCCGCGTCGGCAGCAACGTCGATCCGAAACGCGACGTAACCATTGTCGAGGGGCCCGTTGATGTACTAGACCACGCCGCCCCCCTGATAGGCGCCGGGTCAAAGATGGGGATTGATGCAACGACCAAATGGAGTGAAGAGGGTTACGAACGCGAATGGCCCGACGAAATCAAGATGTCTCAAGAGGTAATCGATCTCGTCGACAAACGGTGGAAGGAGTATGGGTTTGGTGAATAGTCGCGGGATCGGAGGAGCGCGCAGCGGCTGCGGTAGTTTTGAAGACTACTGCCATTGTAAATCACGCTGTCGCCCCCTCTTAATCCAATGCGTTAATCGTTCAAACTTGACAAATCCTTTTGCCTTAATGTAAACTCTAGCAATTTAGCAAGTATCATGACTTTGTTGTAGCTTTTAATAAAATGCCGTAATATTTCCTCACTGCAATCATGACACTAAAAAGACATGAGGTGAAAATCCCCCGTAAAATATCGGGGTAGATGAAATCATGGACGCCCAACCCACAGCAAGAGACTTTAGCATGCATACGGAAGAGTTCAGTCTTGAAGGCGTAAAAAATGAACTCTACCAGCGGCATCATCCGAGTTTAACGAACATCGACATCGAAGCGCATGCAGAAACTGTCTACAATATATTAAAACTCAAGAAAAAACACAACGTGTTAATGCTCGGCCACAATTACATGGAACCGCTTGTGTTCGGTCTGTCTGAAACATCAGAGCAAGGGGACTCGCTTGGATTAAGCATGCACGCTGCAAAAACAGAAGCACAATACATTATCTTTAACGGCGTGCCGTTTATGGCGGAAACGGCAAAGATACTTAATCCGTTAAAAACAGTGCTTGTCGCTGATAAATCGGCGGGATGTTCATTGGCGGACAATTTCGGCGCGGAGGATGTGAAGAAGTTGAAAGCGCTCTACCCCGGCGTTCCGGTCATGATTTACATCAACAGCTACGCTGATGCGAAAGCGGAATCAGACATCTGCTGTACATCAGCGAATGCCGCCAAGATTGCGCAAGCCATGCCGGGCGAGGAGATTCTTTTTGTTCCGGATATCTTCTTCTCACAAAATTTGGAACAAGAACTCATGGGAGAAAAAACAGTTCTGTATCCGGGCAAAGGCAATCAAGAACCGGGCGCCGTGTGCGAGGTCCATGAAAGGTTCTCACTCCAAGATTTACTCGCGATACGAGACTCGTTCGAAATCCCCAAAGGTCATCCGGAGCGAATACTCTATGCACACTGGGAATGCCGCCCGGAGGTGCTTCATGAGGCGGACTATTACGGCAGCACCAGCCAGATTCGCAGGGACATCGCAAAGCGGGTCGAAGAAAACACGCTGGAACGCGCCTTTATCGCATCGGAATGTGAATTAACCTCGAATCTGGCGCAGGAGTTTCCAACAATTCAGTTTTGGACGGCTTGTTCCGTGCGTTGCTCGCACATGGCAAAAGTTTCTCTCGACAAAGTGCTGCGTATACTGGAAACGCTAGATAGCGGCGGCGATTTAAGCCCGCACGAAGTTACGTTGAGCCCGGAGGTCATTGAGGGGGCGAGAAGCCCAATTGAGCGAATGCTTGAAATGAGCGATTGAGTTGCCGCCAATCCATCCAATCCCCCACCAGACTTCACTCCGCATCTAAAGATTCAAGAATACTCGTGACGATTTCATCAGTTTTGATGTCCTCGCCCTTACCTTCATAGTTCAAGAATATGCGGTGACGCAGCGCAGGGAGTGCAACTGCTTGTACGTCCTCAAAAGCCACGTTGTAGCGCTCGTCTAGCAATGCCTTAATCTTTGCTGTTAGTGTGACCGCTTGTACACCGCGAATGCTCCCCCCCAACTCGACATACTGCTTGGTAATCTCCGGTGCATCGGGATTGTCCGAATGAGTCGCTCGAATTAGCGCAATGATATACCGCTCCACATGTTCCACAATTGGCACACGCCGAACCATCTGCCGCATCCACTGAATCGTCTCTGAATCAATCACCCGCTCTATTGGAACATCTCCATCCCTTGTGGTGCGGCGCATAATCTCAAGCATTTCATCTGCGTCCGGATAATTCACGTGAAGCTTAAATAGAAATCGATCTAACTGGGCTTCTGGCAACGGATACGTCCCCTCTAACTCCAACGGATTTTGCGTTGCGAGAACACAAAACGGTTCATCGAGTTTGTGGCTTGTCCGCGCTACACTTACTGTCCGCTCCTGCATAGCTTCCAGCAACGCGGATTGGGTTCGCGGTGTGGCTCGGTTAATCTCGTCTGCCAACACAATCTGCGCGAAAATCGGCCCCTTCTGAAATTCGAACTGTTTGCGCCCTTGTGCGTTTTCGATAAGCAACATAGTACCCGTAATGTCGGATGGCATCATATCGGGCGTGAACTGAATTCGCGAAAAGGACAAGCTCAACACTTCGCTTAACGTATGTACCAGTTGCGTTTTGCCCAAGCCGGGAACGCCTTCGAGCAGTGCATGTCCGTCGGCGAGCAGGCACAGTAACGCGCCTTCGATGATTTCATCCTGCCCAACGATGCGCTTTTGGACCTCTGCCTTAATGCGGTTGTAATTTTCTCGGAACTGTTGTACTTGGACTTCGGTCTGCATAATTGATAAGCGGCTAAAGCTAATAACTGCTGAATTCCTGTAGAGTCAAATATAGGGGTTGTGTAACCGTTCAACCTATCCTACATGCACTTTAATGATTTCGTATCGCGACGTTAATTCACTTTCTCCATAACTCCGGTGAGAATAAAACCAATACGGTGTAAAGTTCCAGACGCCCTAATAACATGCAAAAACTGAGGATAAATTTCCCCAGCGGGTGGACATGTGCGTAATTGTCCGCGGGCCCTACAGATCCGAAACCGGGGCCGATGTTCCCCATCGTTGCAATAACGGACGCGGCTGCACTAGCTAAATCCATGCCTAGCGTTGCCATCATGCAAGTCGCAATCGTGAAAATTCCGACGAATAGAAAGAAAAACCCAAGGATGTGCGTCATGACCTCCGGCGGAACCACCCTATCATTGAGTTTAATAGGCAAGACGGCGTGCGGGAGTATTAACCGTTTAATCTCTGTGTACCCCTGCTTGATGAGCAGCAAAAAACGCACATGCTTAATCCCGCCCCCTGTTGAACCAGCACACCCACCGAAGAACATCAATACAATTAAGATAATTTGGGATAAGTAAGGCCACCGTTCAAAATCTGCGGTGCCGAATCCTGTTGTCGTGATAACGGATACGACTTGAAAAGATGCGTAGCGCAGCGCTGTGCCAATCGAACCGTAGACGACCTCCTCACCAACTTTGACCCTCGCCGTGTTCCAAGCGATTAACCCCGTACAAAGGATGATCATGAGGCAGTAAAACCGAAACTCGGCATCTTGCAGGTAACTCTTGAAATTACCGCGTAAAGCCCGATAGTGTAAGGAAAAACTTGCCCCGGCAATGAACATGAAGATGATGACGACCACGTCAATAAAAACGCTGTCATAATGCCCGATGCTCGAATTTTTGGTTGCGAAGCCGCCGGTCGCCATCGTACCGAATGCGTGGCAGAATGCATCAAATAACGCTTCTCCCGTAGGTGCGCGAAGCTCAGGGGCAACAAACTTGGTAGCGCCAATCCAGAGAAGCATGACTTCTACAAACGTAATCAGAACATAAACCACCCAAAGCAGTTTGGCGGTTTGTGCGATGCGCGGTGTTAATCGATCCTTACTGGGCCCCGGAACTTCAGCGCGGTAAAGCTGCATCCCGCCGACGCCCAACATCGGCAATATCGCCAGCGCAAGCACAACAATGCCCATTCCGCCAAGCCAATGCATCAAGCTTCGCCAGAGAAGAATGGCATGGGGAAGATGCTCGATTTCGGTGAGAACGGTTGCGCCGGTTGTTGTGAACCCCGACATGGATTCAAAGTAGCAAAAAGAAAATTCAGCCAGCCAATTTCTCCCCGCCCCCTCGAACACATGGTAAAAATAATATGGGAACGACCCAAACAGGGCGATAACCGCCCAACCTAATGTGACAACGGCAAACCCTTCTTTGTTTCCAAGTTCTTGACCGGATTTAGTCCTCAGACGGAGTGCTAGTCCGACGAGGAGCGTGATGAGAAAGGAGTAGATAAACGCTCGTAAATCCGTTTCGCCCTTTGCCGATTGATAGTACACAGCTATCAGCAGCGGGCATAGCATCGTTGCCGCAAGACATACCAGTAAATTGCCAAGCGTGTACCGTACTAATCTTAAATTCACAGCATCAGGAGCAGACTATACCATTTTTCCTATGCGCGAGAAAGCATATAGAGAAACCCGTCAAGCGTGGTTTCATGATTCAAAACTAATCGTTTTTGCGGCATCAATGCTTCAGGATTACATCAAAATGACGTTACAGTCGAATCAGCCAATCAAGGCGTTGTGTTTTAACTTTCGCCATTACTTCTCTGAGAACAGTGCTTCGACAGCAGGGATTGCATCTGGTAAACTGAAGATAATGACACGGTCCCCCACTTGAACCACGAGGTCACCTGTCGGAACAAAAACTCGATCGCGCCGAACAATTGCGCCAATCAAAGCGTCATCGGGCAATTTCAAGTGGTTAATCTCTTTGTGCGTAACTCTTGAGTTGATACCCGCAACAAGCTCGATGACTTCCGCGTCAACCTCTCGCAACGATGCCGCAGACACCACGGGCCCGCGGCGAATAAGCCGGAGACTGTTGTTGACTGCATTTAGGTGGAGACTCACCGCCGCATCAAGTGTGGGAATAGATGCGAGGATTGGCAAGTAACGTGGTTTTTGAACCAGTGCAACCACACGGGCAGCGCCGTTCTGCTTGGCTGTCACACACGCCATAATATCGTTTTCATCATCGCCCGTTACGGAAACAAATCCATCCGCTTCGTTGACACCGGCTTGCTCCAAGAAACCGGGCTGCAGGTAATTTCCGTAGAGCAGCGTGGTTTTATTCAAAATGGTTGATGCAGCTTCGGCCAACCTACGGTCCGACTCAATCATTTTGACTTGAACCCCGCCCTTTTCGAGGGCTTGCGCCAGATAAATACCAATTCGCCCGGCACCGACGATTATTACCCGCTTGAGTTTTCGATTCAAGGACACACCGGAAAGTTCGAGTAGATGCATAACCGCGTCGCGGCTTCCGATTGCAAACGCTTCATCGCCTACTAAGATGCGGTCTCCCCCTTTTGGAATAATCGTCGCGCCATCCTTACGTTTTATCGCCGTGAATAGTATGTTCGACGTGAGTTCTTTATTTCCCCAAGCTGCGCCTTCCCTTCCAATCTGGCTTAGCGTTTTGCCCTGGAGCGGATTGGAGGCATTCACCTGAAATGCAACCAACTGTACCTTGCCGTCTTCGAATTCGACAATTTCACGCGCTTCCGGCATATTGAGCAGCCGCAAGAGTTCTTGTGCACAGAGTTGGTCCGGATTGATGAGCAGGTCAATTCCAAAGTCCTGCGGCGATAAATCTTCACTGTTAGCGAAGTAGTCCGGAGACGAAACGCGCGCAACCTTCGTCTCGACTCCATGTTTGGAAGCGATCAAACACGCGAGTAAGTTTATTTCATCGCAGTTCGTTGCAGCAATAAGTAACTCGGCGTCTTGGATGCCAGCCTGTTTTAGTAAGGGGGGTGAAGCCCCTGAACCTTGGAGTGTCGAGAGATCTAGCTGTTCCTGAGCACGCCGGCAAGCTGTCTCCGACTGGTCAATCAGAACAACGTCGTTGTTCTCGGCGGTCAACAGCTTTGCTGCATGAAATCCGAACTCTCCCACACCTATGACGATTGCTTTCATACCTGTTCAAGTTTACGTCGAGCTTTAAGGCACAACAAGTTTTGATATCTCTAGATGCATCCTGTTGAACGCCCCAAAAATCTACACGGGAGGACACCAACAAATAAGATTACGGTCTCCGAATACCTCATCTATCCGCGCCACGGGGGGCCAAAATTTACGTTCGTTTGTCCACGGCGCTGGAAACGCCGCTTTTTCTCGAGAATATCCATGACCCCACGCGGACCGCGTTACGTGTTTAACAGTGTGGGGTGCATTTTTAAGTACATTGTCAGACCGGTCTACCGTTCCCGCCTCAATTTCAGATATTTCTTGCCGGATGGAAATCAACGCTTCGCTAAACCGATCCAATTCCGCCTTGGATTCGCTTTCAGTCGGTTCAATCATCATGGTTTCAGGAACTGGCCACGATACCGTCGGCGCGTGAAAACCGTAGTCCATTAACCGCTTTGCAACGTCGCCCACACCAACACCGATACTCTTTTTGAAATCACGAAGGTCAATTATGCATTCGTGTGCTACCAATCCTTGTTTCCCTTTGTAAAGTATCGAGAAATGCGGTTCAAGAGTTTTGGCGGCATAGTTCGCATTTAAAATTGCCACTTCGGTTGCCCGCTTTAACCCTTCGGCGCCCATCATTGCAATGTATGCCCAGGAGATTGGAAGGATGCTGGCACTGCCCCAAGGCGCGCCTGAAATTGCACCAATCCCATCGTCACCGCCAACCGCCGCCACCGGATGGGTTGGGAGAAAACGAACCAGATGTTCCTTAACGCCAATCGGCCCCATGCCAGGGCCGCCGCCGCCGTGAGGAATACAAAAAGTCTTGTGCAGATTCAGATGGCACACGTCCGGACCGAAATTACCCGGACGAGACAGACCTACCATGGCGTTCATGTTTGCCCCATCCATGTAGACCTGTCCACCGTGTTCGTGGACGATATCGCAAATTTCCATAATCTGTTCTTCAAAAACGCCATGAGTGGATGGGTAAGTAACCATTGCTGCCGCAAGATTTTGATGGTGTTCCTCAGACTTCGCCCGAAGATTCGCAAGATCGATATTGCCGTCGGAATCGCAGATTACACCCACTACTCTCATCCCTGCCATCACCGCGCTCGCAGGGTTTGTGCCGTGCGCAGATTGGGGAATCAAGCAAACGTTTCGATGTCCTTCGCCCTGGCGCAGATGATATTTGCGGATGACCAAAAGTCCCGCGTACTCGCCCTGGGATCCGGCGTTAGGCTGTAGGGAGATGCCGGCGAATCCAGTGATTTCTGCAAGCCACGATTCCAGCTGCTTAAAGAGAATTTGGTATCCCTCCGCCTGTTCAAGCGGGGCGAACGGGTGAAGATGGCTGAATTCGGGCCATGTGACAGGAATCATTTCAGCCGTGGCATTGAGTTTCATCGTGCAAGATCCGAGCGGAATCATTGATGTTACCAATGACAGATCTTTTTCCTGAAGTTTCTGGATGTACCTCAACATCTCCGTTTCGGAGTGATAGATATTGAAAACGGGATGCGTAAGATAGGAACTTTTTCGCCGTAATGGTTTAGGAATGTGTGCCGAATCCTGAAGTGCGGTTGGGGTTTTTGCGGCATGTATATCAACTAAATCTTCAACTTCAAAGGGGAGATTTTTCCCGAGTGAGAATATTTCAAGAAGATCATGTACATCCCGAAGAGAGCTTGTTTCATCGAGCGAAATTCCGGCGTGCGAGCAATCAAGAACTCGAATATTAATCTGCTTTTCACGCGCCGCGGACAAAATGTCCTTGAGATTGACTGTATTTAGATTGACCTTGAGCGTATCAAAGAACGGGCTGCCGCCGGAGGAGTATCCTAACCGCTCCAATCCTTCGCGGAGCGCACAAGTAAGAAGATGAACGCGCTCAGCAATTCTCCGAAGCCGATTGGGCCCATGATAAACAGCGTACATACTCGCCATCACCGCCAACAACACTTGCGCCGTACAAATGTTGCTTGTGGCTTTTTCTCTCCGGATGTGCTGCTCACGTGTCTGAAGCGCGAGACGCAGTGCAGGATGCCCTTCTGCGTCCTCTGAAACGCCTACCATTCTCCCCGGTGTCTTGCGCTTGAATTCTTCTTTGGTTGCGAAATAAGCTGCATGAGGACCGCCGTATCCCATCGGCACGCCAAACCGTTGGGTGGATCCGACAGCAATATCCGCACCGAATTCGCCTGGAGACGCCAATAATGTAAGGCTCAGCACATCCGCAGCCACTACCAACAGCCCATTCACATCATGGATTCGTTTAGCAAAATCAGAATAGTCATAAACCTCGCCATCACTTGCAGGATATTGTACAAGCGCACCCAAAATAGGGGCGGATTCGAACGTAACTTCCCGATGATCGCCGATAAGGAACTCTATCCCCAGAGGCTCTGCACGAGTCTGAAGGACAGAAATAGTTTGGGGATGACACGATTCTGAAACAAAAAATTGCCGCCTCGCGTTAGGTTTTTTCACGGCGAGGCACATTCCCATCGCCTCAGCGGCGGCGGTACTTTCATCCAAAAGCGAAGCGTTCGCAATGGGGAGGCCGGTCAGGTCAATTATCATCGTTTGAAAGTTTAACAAAGCTTCGAGCCGGCCTTGTGATATCTCTGCCTGATACGGTGTGTACTGTGTATACCACCCGGGATTTTCAAGGATGTTTCTCCGGATAACCGGCGGGGTAATGCAATTGTGATATCCCATTCCAATAAAACTTCGAAACACCTTGTTTTGAGAAGCAATATCTTTCAACGCCTCAAGGGCTTCATATTCGGTTTTGCCCTTTCCGAGATTAAGAGGGCGGCCTAGACGAATATCTGCGGGTACGATATCTTCAATCAATTTGTCTAGTGAAGCATACCCAATTTTTTCTAGCATCAGACTTACTTCGTCCTCACGAGGGCCAATATGTCGGTCAACAAAATTGTCTGTAAAGGGGAGGTGCCTTGAAGTCTGACGCTCATCGGCGTTGGAAGTTAGGGTTATCCGATCGGTCAATCTCTCTCCCCTTCGACAAGTGTCCGGTATTCATCAGGGGACAAGAGGGTATCCAACTCGTCCGGATTGTTCATCCGAATCTTAATCAGCCAACCTAAGCTGTAGGGATGTTCGTTTATTAACTCCGGCGCATCTTCGAGCTCTGCATTCACCTCAATAACTTCGCCGCTGACCGGCGGCCAGAGATTAAATGCTGCTTTAACGGATTCGATGACACCAAACTCTTGTTCCAATGCTACGGCTGCTCCGGCTTCTGGCAGCTCAACGTAGACGACATCTTGAAGTTCTTCTTGTGCATAGTTGCTAATACCCACTGTGACAATGCCGCCTTCGCGCCTAGCCCATTCGTGAGTCTCGCGGTACTTTAGGTCTTCAGGAAATTTTGGTTCTTCTGGCATCTTTACTCCTCAATCAGGTTGATAAAACGGCGTACGTACAACCTTCGCCGGATGGCGTTTCCCTCGAATGTCGATTTCGATTTTCGTGTTAATCTTGCTGTGTTCGACGGGAAGATATGCAAGTCCAATATTGCATTTCAAACTCGGTGACGGCAGGCCGCTCGTAACCGCCCCGACGTGTTGGTTTTTGTTGTAAACCGCGTAGTGAGGGCGTGCAACACTGCGATTCAACATCTGAAACCCTGCCAAGCGGCGTTTTATCCCTTGGGTACGTTGTTTGATTAGCGCATCTCGGCCTATGAAATCCTTCTTGTCAAAGGCGATTGTCCAATTCAATCCCGCCTCCAACGGCGTTGTTGTCTCGTTGATATCGTTTCCGTACAGGCAATACTTCATCTCAAGGCGCAATGTGTCCCGTGCGCCCAATCCAACGGGTTTACCGCTAATTGTAGCCGCTGCTTCATAGATGGCATTCCACAAATCTGTTCCGCAATCCGCATTCGCATAAAGCTCGAATCCGGCCTCGCCTGTATACCCTGTCCGTGAAATAACCGTCGGCACACCGGCAACCTTTCCTTCGGTAAACCAGAAGTATTTGAGCGCCGAGATTTCGGTATTGGTAAGATTTTGCAAAACCGTCGGGGCATTCCGTCCTTGCAGCGCAATAAGCACAGTTTCATCGCTGCGATTCGCAATTTCCGCGCCGGTGTCATTGTGACCACATATCCAATCAAAGTCCATCCCGATGTTCGTCGCGTTCACAACAAGCATATACCGGTCAGCTTGGAAACGATAAACCACTACATCATCGACAATGCCGCCAGTTTCATTGCACATCGGGGAATAGAGAATCCGTCCATCAACGAGTTTGTGTTCTGCGTCATTGGTGATGAGTTTCTGAATCAGCGGCAAAGCGCCCGCACCACGTATTTCAATCTCTCCCATGTGTGAAAGGTCAAAAATCCCCAAGTTCGACCTGACCGCCAAATGTTCATCAATTATGCCGCTATATTGGACCGGCATCTCCCAACCGCCAAATTCAATTAGTTTCGCGCCGAGTTTTTTGTGTATGTCGTAGAGCGGCGTGCGTTTCAGGCTTTCTTGCATGATGAATTTACTGAAGAAAAATAAGCGGAATCTATTCAAACACCCAAACCTGTCCTAAAGGACAGGTATAACAAATTTGCGGTCGATAGATACAATCGGTTTCCTCGTTTAACTCACGCCGTGTAGTGGCAGCCAAGACGAGGTTCGTGCCAGTAATTGCGCTAATGCTTGGCAATAATCCCGCCAGATTGCGTTGTATCGACAACGGTTGCGTTTTCATTGAGGTAACCTTGATAACCTTCGTAAGCTCCTTTTGCATCAGACGCATTGTCATACCGGCTGATAAATCCAATCATTGCATCTGGCAAAGCTAAATCTGTGGGTTTTTTGGAAGATTTATGGTGATACTGCGCGGAAACGGTAGAAGCGTTCGACCCCAGGTTTAACTCATTCTCCGGCAGGAAGCGATATATCTCCCGTAACAGTGAGTCAGATACAAAATATTTTCCGCTATACCGCACTTGATTTTTTCGGGGAAGCAACCTCAGTAGCACCGGTTTTGAGCCTGGTGCATCCTTGATGCGCTTGGCAATCACTCGGGCAAGTGCCTTCATGCCGTCTTTAATCGCACTCGCAAACTCATAACCTTCAATCTGTATAAAATATTTCCCCTTGCAAAAACTAAGCGTATCGCCGGAGATGATTGCTTTGCTGCCGACCCACTCGTGGTTATCTTGTGGGTAGCGATCGAAGCTAAAGCGTCCAAAGGCTTTCTCAGGTGTTCCCATGTCGAAGACTTCCACCAAAATCAGGGGTTTCGATCCAAGCTTGGGGGTTTGGTACTCAACATTTGCCGCTTCGACAAATCCGTAGGAATGATACAATCCAGCGTTGCCGCCGATCACATCTTTATACAGATTTTGACCCGTATAAGTATCCGGTGTCCGTGAGCGCACCCAATCGGATGCTTCCCCGTTTTTTGGCAAGAGATTTATCGATTTGTCGACGGTGATTATTGAAAGTTGCTCAATTTGCGGAGGATTTGCTGCGCAGGCAGTCGCTATTTGGCGTGAGAGGTTCTTTGCCGCTTTGGCTGTATGGGCATGCCATACTCCATAAAGATAGTGGCCGTCATGATTTACGGCGGTGTAATTGCCCTGTTCTGCGCGGCATGAGAGAAAGATTAATGCGTAAATGGTAAGAAAAAACCAGAGATACTGCCGCCGCGTTCCCATTCCTGAATTTCCGATATTTCCGCCCACAATTTACCACTGTTCAGCGAGCTGGTTGTAAAGATCATCAGTTAGTTCTCGAATAAGCCGTGTCGTTGCTTCCTGGCGAGTCTCCGGTTCCTCGCCTGTAACTGAAGTAATATAGAAGTCGTGGACTTGTATATAGTTCTCCTGACGATCAATAATCCTGTTTTGCACGCGATCCCGAAACTCGTATTCAATCTGCAAACTCATGCGAAATTGAGACGGATTATTGTTGACATCATACTGAATCGGTTCCAAGTCGTAGTCGAGTATAACCATGTCAAGTTGTGCATCGTTGCCGTCGCGCCATTTCTGGTTAAACCGATCCCTCAGTTGCTCGGTAATGATTTCATCGTAGGTTGTCCCTGAATCCGCGTCATAAGAAAAGTCTGGATCTTCAATAGAAATTAGCGGGATATTAACAGTCTTGATATGTTCAAGATAAGAGGAGGTTGACACATAGCCGCAACCGAAGATGAAATTGGGCAATATTAATAGCGCCGTAATCAGAACACATTGAGATATAAAGGATTGTTTATTTTCAGACATCTGATGTGCTCCTGCCTTGTAAATTTTGCGGCGGACAAAAAGAAGATGGGTGGGTGAGAGATGCACTATGCGATGCAAAGTGAGAAACTTGGCGTAGGTGCCGCTTTCTCACTTTGCCGCATTCCCATCGGACGTGGACGGGGAGGTTCGCTTTTTTTTCTATTTAGTAACTGCTTCGCATGATGCAGTAGCCGTTTTGCATGTCGGACAATCGAATCTTGATACCTCAAGGACAGTACAAAGATTGCAATTAACAAGAGTAATACAAAGATTAAGAAATAGGTCAACCATTTCTGATCCAGTAAATCTCTTTTTGCCCGAATCGGTCTTTTTGATTGCATCTCACACGGCTTTCATCAAGTATGAGCATAGAATAAAAGGTTAGAATCAGACAATTCCCGCAACACCCAAGCCCTAATAGTTAAACGCGTCCTTTAGGAATTCTCGGCGGTCCGCGACGCTGTGACTCGCGTGGATTTTCGTTGCGGCCATTCCGATTGTTACGAGAGTCGCGTTGTCCTCCTCGACGGCCGCGCGGCGCACTCCGGTCTGGCGGGCTTGATTCAGCCGACGGCCCATCATTTGCCATTCTTAAATCAACGCGGCCCTGTTCATCAATTGTCAATACGCTTACAGCGACTTCGTCACCCACGTTCATTACATCTTCAACCTGTCGGACATAACCATCGCCCATTTGCGAAATATGAATAAGGCCGTCTTGACCCGGCAGTATTTCAACAAAAGCACCAAACGACGTGGTCCGAATTACTTTCCCGGCATATTCTTTGCCGATTTCCGGCACGGCCGTCACCGCAAGAATTCTCTCTTCCGCTTTTTTAGCGGCTTCCGCGCTTGTTGATGCCACCTCAACTTTTCCATCATCCTCTACATTGATTGTCACACCCGTTTCTTCTTGGATTCCCTGAATAACTTTGCCGCGGGGACCAATCAAATCCTTAATCTTCGCTGGCGAAATTTGCAGGTAATAAATTCGTGGCGCGTACGGGGAAAGTTCTTCACGCGGTTCCGCAATAACCTCGCCCATCTTGTCTAGGACAATCACACGGGCTTCCCTAGCCTGATGGATAGCCTTTCGCATTAACTCCGGCGTTACACCGTCAATCTTAATGTCCATCTGAACGGCGGTTACGCCGCCCATCGTACCCGCAACCTTAAAATCCATATCCCCAAGGAAGTCTTCGGCGCCAAGCATGTCCGTCAAAATAATCTCCTGATCGCCTTCTTTGATCAAGCCCACGCCAACTCCGGCAACCGGTTTCTTTATAGGCACACCTGCGTCCATCAACGCCAAAGTGGCACCGCATACAGTTGCCATTGAAGATGAGGCGTTTGATTCAAGAATATCTGCAACGACGCGGACCGTATATGCAAACTCCTCCTTCGAGGGAATAACGGGTTCGAGCGCCCTTTGCGCCAGCGCGCCATGACCCATTTCCCTTCGCCCCGGCCCCATCATGCGTTTCACTTCACCAGTGCTGAACGGCGGAAAATTATAGTGCAAAAAGAACGGGCGGCTGATTTCCCCTATTAGCCCCCGCTCCACATCCGCATCTCCCGAAGTACCCAGCGTTACAACACAAAGCGCCTGGGTTTGCCCGCGTGTGAATAGTGACGAACCGTGTACTCGCGGAAGAAGAGAAATCTCTCCCGCAATCTGGCGAATTTCCTTGGTGCCGCGTCCATCGGCGCGTTTGCCTTCATCCAAAATAGAACGCCGCATCTCCTCTTTCTCAATTTCGCTCAATACGGAGATGGCGTTTTGTGATACGGCGCTGTCTGGTTCCTCGTTCTCGTCCAAGATTTCTGACAGAACTTCTTCCTGCACCTGCTCTAGGTAAGCCTCGCGATCCTGTTTGTTCGTCATACCAATTGACGCACGGATTTTTTCCGTTGCGAGATTCCGAACCTGTGCATTCAGTTCCGCATCAATTTCCTTTGTCTGGTACTCTCGCGGAGGTCTTCCGCATAATGCAACCAAACCCTCCTGAAGTTTGATAATTTCTTTGATTTGTTCATGGGCAAAAACGATGGCATCAATTATTTCATCTTCTGGGAGTTCGTCAGCCCCGCCTTCAACGGACATAACCGCGGATGTGTTGCCGCTCACAAAGAGTTCTAGCTCAGACGCTTCCAATTCTTCATAGGTTGGGTTAATAACCAATCTGCCATCCAGTTTTCCTACCGTAACCGCCCCGACCGGACCATTAAACGGTATATCCGAAATGCTCAATGCCGCCGATGTCCCAATTAAAGCAGGTACATCCGCCGGGTGAACCTGATCTGAAGAAAGTACCGTCGCTAAAATCTGTACTTCAGGTTTAAAATCTTTCGGAAAAAGCGGGCGAATACAATGATCCGCTAAACGCGCAATCAAGCGTTCCCGCATACCGGGACGCGGCTCTCGTCTCCCATATACATTTGGAATCTTCCCTGCAGCATAGGCTCTCTCACGATAGTCAACGGTTAAAGGAAAAAAATCTAAGTTGCTTTCCCGCTTATCCGCAACGACAGTCACTAAAACCACCGTTCCGCCATATTGCACCCAAGCAGCGCCATCCGCTTGTTTCGCGACCTTCCCTGTTTCGATCGACAGCTTTTCCTCTCCAAGTTGCATTTCTACCTTCATTATCTTCTTCCTCCTCAAAAAGTCCTACGGTGGACTGCTAACTTTTCCTTACAGTGATCGTGTCCCGAATTCCCAATTGCTCAATGAGCTTGTGGTAACGTCGAACATCCTTTTTGTAAAGATAACGCAATAAACGGCGCTGTTTTCCCACAAGCTTATAAAGGCCGCATCTGGAATGATGGTCTTTGTTGTGATTGCGGAAATGCTCCGTCAACTCCCGGATACGGGTATTAATAATTGCAACTTGTACTTCGGGTGAACCCGTATCACTATCGTGCAATCTGTGTGCTTCCAAGAGTTCTTTTTTCCTTTCAAATTCAAGTGCCACTCCAATTCACCTCCTTTTGGCACATTCCCCTCATAAAGCCTTTCCCTGAAGGTTAATATACCATAATCAAATCGTTTTGTAAATTAAATTTTCCAGCCAGTAGTATGCACCACGGTCAATTCTCCCGCTGTTTAAGAATTGTCTGAGCCGTGACGATGTCTTGCTGAATTTGATGCACTAACGCGCTTTGGTTTGGAAACGTACGCTCATCACGAATTTTTTCGACAAAGAATATTTCCATGTCTTTATCGTAAAACATGCCGTCAACACCGAATAGATGACTTTCAATCTGGAACTTCAATCCATCAAATGTTGGCCTCGTTCCCATATTCAGCACCCCATCGTACATTCGATTCCCTAATTTAGCTTGGATTGCGTAAACACCGTTTGGCGGGCGCATCTGATCGCCGGCGTCAATGTTTGCCGTTGGAAACCCGAGTTTGCGTCCAAGGCCCGTCCCCGTAATGACCTTACCGAGAATCGAGTGCTGGCGCCCTAATAATTGCTCCGCTAAATCAAGCTTACCTGCTGCAATCGCTTCTCGGACGCGAGTACTATGAACGGGAAGTCCATGAAATTCAGTGGGGCCAACAACAACCACGCCAAATTCATACTGTGTTCCAAGCTGCTTTAAATCCTCCACATTGCCGGTTCGCCCTTTGCCGAACTGCCATTCATAGCCAATGACTACCTGTTTTGCGTGTAATTGCTCTAGTAAGACCTGCTGCGCAAATTGGTCGGGAGACATCTTTTGCAAGTTGGCATCGAAACGGGCAAAAATCACGGTATCAACACCGAGGCGTTCCAGTATCTCAATCCGCTTCGAGATAACCGTCAAAGTTGGCGGGCACTTTTCGGGAGCTAGAAAAGCAAGCGGAGGCGGATGGAATGCAAGAACAAGACTGGGCAACTCAGACTTTTCCGCTTGAGATAATACCTGCTTAATGACAGCTTGATGTCCAATGTGTAATCCGTCGAACACACCAACGGTGGCAACAGATGCATGGCAAAACTTAGACGCTGCTTCTAGATTGTAGAAAATTTCCAAAAATCAGTCTCCAAGTTTTGACGCATTTCGAACTGATAAGACAACATCCTGCAATCTTCATATGAAATGACACATTATTTGGATTAAAACGCACTTTTTGCCTGCAATGGGAAACGGCGATGCAGCGATTCAATAACAACCTCAATCGGCATAACCGTCCGATGAGCAAGAACGGGATTGTTTTCAAGGCTGTCAAGAGCCTGAGAATCCGCGATATTGAATATTCCGGATTGCGTGCGGGTTAACTGTGAAAGATGAGCGCCGCAAGCCAGCACAGCGCCAAAATCAGATACAAGCGTCCGGATATACGTCCCTTTGGAACAAACGACTCGGAACCGAACTTCTGGTATTTTGGTTGACAGAATTTCAAGTGATTCAATGAACACTTTTTTTCTGGGTAAATGCTCCAATTCAATTCCTTGGCGTGCTAGTTTGTACAGCCGTTTACCCTTCCGTTTCGCAGCAGAAAATATTGGAACAACTTGCTCAATCTCTCCAATAAATTGTTGGGAAACAGTATAAATTTTTTCTAAAGTAACCTCGCTTACCTCCGCCGTGCTGAGAATGCGTCCACTTGCATCAAGCGTATCTGTGGTGATGCCTAATGTCAGCGTGCCTTCGTACTCCTTTGTACCAAGCTGTAGCGGTTCAAACAACTTTGTCCCATTCCCCAAACAGATGGGCAGTACACCAGTTGCATCGGGATCGAGCGTTCCTCCATGCCCAGCTTTCCGGACATTTAACAGGTGTTTAATCCGATCAACTGCTTGCCTAGAGGTCATTTTGGCAGGTTTATTCAGGTTGAGAACGCCGTCAATCCGCATTGGGCAACCATTGTAGATTATCGGACAAACCGTGATGTGCGATGTGAATACTAGTGACAGAATTGGCATCAGAGGCAATAAGATTAGTTTAGCCGTTCACTAAATTCTTCAGGCTTAACGCCCGATACCTCCTTCAACTTGTTGATTCGTTGTTGAGCGCTTGCCACGAGTTGCGCAATTGCGGCATCATAGTGCGCATCAATCTCGCAGCCCGCGGCGCGTTGATGCCCGCCCCCGCCAAATTCCGCGGCAATTTCCCCGGCATCAATATACGATTTGCTGCGCAGACTCGCTTTAGACCGCCCATCTTCCTGTTCACTTACCAACACCGCAAACTCAACAGTATCAATGGATCGTATGTGATTGATGAATCCATCTACATCCTCCCGGCCCGTTCCTGTTTTTCGGAACATCTCCTGAGTCGCGTATCCCCATGCAATCTTGCCGTCGGGTGTCATACCGAGCGTTTGAAGAACGTCGCCAAGCAAACGAATTCTTGCAGCCGGCGTGGTTTCATAAACCAAACGGTAAATCTCATCTACGGATACACCCGCATTAATGAGTTCTGCGGCAATTCGATGCGCCGCGGGTGTGGAATTCGAATATCGAAAACAGCCGGTATCAAACATGATTCCGGTGTAAAGGCATAGCGCTCTATCTCTCCCAATCGGCGTACCGTGGTGTTGAATTAACTGATAAATAATCTCGGATGTTGATGACGCTTCTTCTTCAATTAGGTTGTAACGCCCAAAATGATTTGCCGTGGCGTGATGATCGATGTTGACAATCGCGTTAGACGGGATAAGGCTCCGGCACAGGTCGTCACCAATACGTTTTAGCATTCCTGAGTCAAGAACGACTAGAATCTCGGGTGAATATCCCTGGAGCGCTTCGGGAGGTAAAACAGCATCGGAGAAAGGTAGGAATTGGTAGATTTTTGGTACAGCATCCGTATTGAAAATCAGGACCTGCTTCCCTAAGTCTCTAAGGAACGAATAAAGTGCTAATTCCGATCCAATCGCATCGCCGTCGGGATTGATGTGTGTGGAAAGCGCAAAATTCTGGTGGTCATCAAATACATCTAGGACTGTATCGTAGGTTTCCATATCTAATGAAGCGGTTTAGGAAATTTCATCGCCGCATTCCGACGAAATACCGAGTTTTTCTTCCTCAGCGCGCACCTGCTTCAGTAGTCCGTCTAAATTCATTAAATGGTCAATAGACTGGTCCAACTTGAAACGCAGTTCAGGCACATACCGCAAATCAATTCGCCCTCCCACTTCGCGTCGGAGATAACCGGCGGCGCTTTTTAATCCCGCCATCGCCCCCTGTTTTTGTTGCTTGTCGCCAATTACGCTCACCTTAACATCGGCATATTTCAAATCTAAAGACACATCGACCTGCGTAATAGAGCAAAATTTCACCCGCGGATCTTTAAGGGATCGATGAATTACGGTACTTAGTTCCTTCTGAATGAGTGCGCTCACCCGATCGATACGCCTGTTTTCAAACATTGCCGCTTCGTCAGAATATGAATTCAATCTCGTAGTCAGTTAATTCCGCTAATCCGTTTGCCTCAATGAAATTTATTGCTTTCGACAACACGCGGTTGAGGTGCGCTGAATCGTTGGACACCGAAACAATGCCAAGCACGGCTCGCTGGTGCACATCTAACGCATCAACTTCCCCAACGGCAACGTTAAACTGATTTTTCAACCGTGCAATAATGCTTTTGACAACCCGCCGTTTCTGTTTCAGTGAATGGCTTTCTGAAATCGTCAAAAAGGCTTTACAAATCCCAACATGCATAGCGTTGTACGTTGAACATCCTCGGCTTCATGTAACACAACCCAATAAGGTACTGAATTCCCGCATAGATTGAACGAGAACGGAAGTTGTTAAATTTTAAATACGCGATTCCCCCAACCGGGTACTCCCCGAATTTACCTCAATACGCGCGGGATATGTTCGTGGGTATAGCATTCCAACACATCATCCACTTTGAAATCGTCGAAAGCGCTCGTGCCGATACCGCATTCGTAGTTCGCCGCAACCTCGGTAACATCGTCTTTAAACCGGCGTAACGAGTCTACTTTCCCCTCATAAATCAGCCGATTGTCACGTAAAACACGCAGGGGGTAGTTATAAATGATTTGCCCCCAATTGACATAAGTGCCAGCAATCATACCCCTCCGCGGAATCTTGAACAACTCGCGAACAATTGCTCTGCCCACGGCAACCTCTCGAACCTCAGGATCTAACAATCCTTCCATTGCAGACCTGACATCGGAAATCAGATTATAAATCACATTATACGTCCGAACATCAATGCTTTCGAGGTCCTTTGCTATCAAGGCTTCAGTTGTGGGGCGAACGTTAAATCCGAGCACAATTGCATTGGATGCAGATGCAAGTAAGATATCTGTTTCTGTAATTCCCCCTACAGCTTGATGGATGATGTTGACTTTGACCTCATTGGCGTTTAACTTTCGCAGCGAATCACATACGGCTTCAACCGAGCCTTGAACATCGCCTTTGACAATCACGTTCAATTCTTTGATATCGCCCTCATGAATCTGCTGAAAGAGATCGTCCAAATTCACACGGCTCTGCGGCCCGAGTTGAGCATACCGGTGTTCTGATTGCCGAGTTTCGCTGATGGTCCTGGCGTCTTTCTCGGAATCTACAACGTGAAAGCTGTCACCCGCTTCTGGTACCCCGGTGAAACCAAGCACTTCAACCGGTGTCGATGGCGATGCCTGTTTAAGCCGGTGTCCTCTATCATCGATTAACGCCCGAACCTTGCCATAGCAGCGGCCTGCGATGAACACATCCCCAACTCCCAACGTTCCGCTCTGCACTAGCACTGTTGCAACAGGGCCTCGCCCTTTATCCAACTTCGCTTCAATAATAGCGCCTCGTCCCGCTTTATTTGGATTGGCTGTCAGTTCAAGCAGTTCCGACTCAAGCAGCAGCATATCCAACAGTTCATCAACGCCAATACTTTCCTTCGCAGAAATCTCAACAAAAATCGTTTGCCCGCCCCAATCCTCCGGAATAAGACCCTGATCCGCCAACTGTTGCTTGACATAGTCGGGTCTGGCGCTATCTACATCAATTTTGTTGATTGCAACAACAATGGGAATTTCTGCCGCCTTTGCGTGATTGATAGCTTCTATCGTTTGCGGCATTACACCATCATCTGCCGCTACAACCAAAACGACGATATCTGTCACTTGTGTGCCGCGCGCGCGCATAGCCGTGAATGCGGCATGACCGGGGGTGTCTAGAAAAACAACGTTGCCGGTCTTCAATTCCACATGATACGCACCAATATGTTGCGTAATATTTCCCGCTTCTGTCTCCATTACATTCGACTCGCGAACGGCGTCAAGCAGTGACGTCTTGCCGTGGTCGACATGTCCCATAATCGTGACAACGGGAGCGCGCGGAACGAGATCTTTCGGATCTTCAGGTGCTTCCTTCAGCACCTTTTCCTCTAGTGTTAATTGGCGGACAGCTTCAAATTCAAACTTCTCGCTGATACTCTCCAACGTGTCGAAATCCAGGCGTTGATTAATGCTCGCCATTATCCCGAGTTTCATCAACCGCCTAATCATTTCTGTGTCCTTAAATCCCAGGATTGATGCGATTTGAGCCACTGAAACACCCTCTTGAACTTGCGGAATACTTGGGGTTTCTTCTTTAACCGTAACTGCTTCGGTAGCGGCTTCTTCAATTGCCGCTTCACCTCGATCTAAAGGCGTTTCAAGTTTGGATTTTTTTGATTTACGTTCAGCCTCAATTAACTCCACGGTTTCCGGATCTAGCGTGCTCATGTGGTTCTTGACAGGCACACCTAACTCCTGGAGCTCTTCAATAAATACTTTGCTGCTCAACCCATAGCGTTTTGCCAACTGGTAAACTCGGATATTCTTGCTGTTTTTGGTTTTATCGGTTTTCATTCACACCTCTTCACGCTTGTCTAATTCGTCAGGTCAAGCAGTTCCTGTTTGATAATACGCATTGTTTACTTTGAGCGATTCACGCCCTAAAAAAGTTTGTGATTTTGGGAGACCTGAAAGCTGCGGTGTTGCGCAATCGGGATGGGCAGACATACGCGCCTTAACCTGCTTGTCTGCGTTTTGGACCGATTCAGAGATTTCGGGGAAAATCGCAAGCCAGCCGAAACAAGTTCTTCTCGGGGATTTACGGTGACGCGCCATTCAATTTCGGAATCAAGGTAACCATAAGGGTTCCCCCTACAGGGAATAAACCGTGTGTAGGGGCAGGTTTTGTGCCTGCCCTATCCCCGGCCGGTGGAACGGAAATATAGTAACCGTGTCCAACGAAGTAAGTCCTAATTGGTATTATTGGCTTTCAGCTTCCACAGCATTACGCTGAATTTTCTCGGCAGTTTTTGCGCCAATCCCCGGTACCGCTAACAGTTCATCTAACGTTGCTGCCGCAATGGAATGTATTGTCGAAAATCCAGAGTCTCTCAGTGCATTCGCAGTTTTTGCGCCGACGCCATCCAAATCCGTCAAATCCACCTCGCCGTCAGACGCTGCTGTCTGCGGAGAATCTTCTGATTCACTCGGCTGAACAATAAACAGTTCCGCCGCGATTTCCTCCTTAAGTTGCGAGTCTGCCTCCGACTCGCTTTTTATATCAATTTTCCACCCCGTCAATTTTGCGGCAAGCCGTGCGTTTTGCCCGCGCCTGCCAATCGCTAGCGACAGCTGGTCGTCCGGCACAATAACTCCCGCATTTTCGGCCCCCTCATCAATGTTCACGGACGCCACCGTAGCGGGTTGAAGAGCATTAGCAATGAAAGTCGCCGGCGATGCATCCCATTCAAGGAGGTCAATTTTCTCCCCGTCCAACTCCCTCACAACTGCCTCAACCCGAGAACCCTTTACCCCAACACAAGTGCCAACAGCGTCAATATTTTCGGACGGCGCAGTAACAGCCACTTTTGCTCGATTTCCCGGATCCCGTGCGATTGCCATGATGCGTACTAACCCGTCATAAATCTCGGGCACTTCCATTTCAAATAATCGGTCTATTAGATCGGGATGTGTCCGGGAAAGGACGATTTGCGGCCCCTTCGCATCAGCTTGCACTTCCAGAATTAAACACTTTAACGTGTCGCCGCGTTGATAATTGTGCGGATGAGCGCTTTCGCTATACGGTAAAATACCTTCAGTTCGTTCCAAATCAAGGATGACATTCCCGCGTTCAACTCGTTGCACATACCCCGTGATAATCTCTCCTTCGCGGGTTTTATACTCCTGATAAATCTGTTCCCGTTCAGCCTCTTTAATTTTTTGGACAAGAATCTGACGCGCCGTTTGAGCTTCAATTCTACCAAACTCTCTTGGGTCCACTTCAACCTCGATAATCTCATCCAACTGGCTATCGGGTTTTATTTTCAATGCTTCCTCAATCGGAATCTCTCTCGCGAAATGGTGCATTATTTCAACCACTTTTTGGGGAACATAACATTTTATCTCGCCGGTCTCAGAATCAATCTTAATGGATACACCTTCCGTTGAGCCGTAACGCCGCTTCGCCGCTGAATATAGTGCGGCTTCGATCGCCTCGATAAAAATCTCCTGCGGCAGATCCGTCTGATTCATGATTTGACGTATAGTCATTAGTAAGTCGTTGGTCATTTCATTCCATCCAAAAATATTACCACATCAGTTGGACATGAGCTTTAGTAATATCTGAAAGTTTAACCTGAATTGTTTCCCCTGAACGTTGAGTAAGCCAAATCTTTTCCGAGTTAACATCTATCAGGACGCCGCTCATTTGCAAAAACTTTCCGCATGAGGAAAGCACTTCAATTTGAATATTCTGACTCAAATTTCTGCGGAAGTCCAGTTCCGTAATAAGCGGCCGATCCAATCCCGGAGATGCAATCTCTAGACTATAACTATCCAGTTTAAATCCATGCACCTCTAGAACCGGTCCCGCAATTTCGCTAACGTGTTGACAATCCTTAGTCGTTATTCCGTCAGGCTTGTGAATTAAAAGCCTAAGCGTTCCATTACTCTTTTGGTTTTCATGTTCAACGTCAACTAACTCAATCCCTTCGCCGTCCAGCACGGGTGATAACAAGTCGAAAACTGAAGTTTTCAGTGAGGAACTCATAACGGCGTACTAAAAAGATTGTCTCGCTAAAGCAATTACACTTCTCAATTATTAAACCAAGGTGTCAAAGCGCAATACACAAAAAAACAACCGCGATGTTTTTCCCCGTAGGGAAAGTTTCCTCGCGGTCTGACTAAATATTATCATACCCGGTTAGGATTTTGCAAGCAAAAAATTGGTCCGCAATTGAATGTCATAAACCGAACTCCCATTCGCACCGTTCTAACTCGATTATATTGTGGGACAGGCTTCCCAACCTCGATTCCCTTGTGGGAGCGGCTCCCTAACCTCGATTAGCCTGTAGGAGCGGCTTCCCAGCCTCGATTGTTGTATGGAAAGCCTTCCCAACCTCGATTAGCCTGTAGGAGAGGCTTCCCAGCCTCGATTCCCATGTGGGAGAAGCTTGCTTATCACAATATGAACCCAAATAACTACAAAGGATGAAATCGTCTAGTCCTATTTAAACCTCGCGCAATTCATACATAACAATCGCCGCACCCACGATTCCCGCGGTTTCGGTACGCAAGATATTTGGGCAAAGTGAGGCGGGCTGTAATCCACTTTGAATGGCAGTTTCAGTCTCTTCAGCCGAAAACCCTCCCTCGGGTCCAACATAAAGTCCGACTGATGCTGCGCCTTTATGGCGTCGCAACACCTCCTTGATTTCCCGTTCTTCCTCGTTTTCCCACAACAAAATTGACAGGTCGAATTGCGTTGCTTGCGCAAAGCACCGTTCTATCTCTTTTGCTTCGTGCACCTTGGCCAATCGCGAACGCCTGCACTGTTTAGCGGTTTCATTTGCAATCCGCTGCCACCGCGCTTGCAACTTCCCTTGAGCAGCTTCCGATCGCTTTGGAATCGAACGATGGCAAATCGTGGGCACAATTCCGTCAACACCGATTTCCGTTGTTTTTTGAACAACGAGATCCATTTTGTCCGACTTAGGCAAACCTTGGAAAAGTGTGATATGCGGCGGGGTGTGCGGATGAAATTGATGTTTGATTATGGTAGCATAAAGTGCGGGCAGGTGGGTGTCACGAAGGATTGCGGTGTAGCTGTTTCCTTCGCCGTCAAAGACGCGCACCGAATCGCCTGCTTTGAGGCGCAGCACATTGAGCAGGTGGTGGCGTTCCGCATCATCAATGTGGATTGCGTCCGTAGATATCCGCGCGGGAGCAGCATAGCAACTATACATCAGAATTGAATGTTGTTAGAAGTTACGCAGTTAGCAGAATATTGGTTAGAATTCAGTCAATGAATCAAACTAAATACACTGAATTATGACTATATCAATTTTATCTGTTTACGGCAAGCGTATATCGTCCGCGCACGAATTGTCTTCTTCCTTGCCAAGAAGGAGGGGGAGGTTTTACTTGTAGTTCTTGCTCGAAGTTACCAAAATAGTCAAATCATCGAATCCTACCGCCGGCATCCTAATATTTACCCTCCTCCATAGCAGCAGTCTCCAAATCGCCGCACACCACCTGTGGGAGCGGCTTCCAGCCGCGATATAGTAGTAAGTACACGCCGGTCTGTAATGCCTTTGTAGGTTGGGTAGAGCGGTCTTCACCGAATTCCATAGCAGCAATCTCCGAATCGCCGCACACCACCTGTGGGAGCGGCTTCCAGCCGCGATATAGTAGTAAGCACACGCCGGTCTGTAATGTCTTTGTAGGATGGTTTGAACGATAAACTCCGCCAACAGCGAAGGAGATAGTTTTCTGCTCAACCCATCCTTCAAAAACTATCGCTTTCTTTCCGCTACCCGCTTCCGCAAATCCTCTGAGCTAGTCTCTCTATCCCACACATCACCCGTGCTAAACGACCCCTTTGGCACTATCTTTCCCTGATCTTGCGCATCCGGTTTCCCCTTGACGCGGCGATCCGCCGCCCGATCTTCTTGAAAATCGCCTCTAAATAGTGAATGCTAATATTTTAGCATCACAGCCCCTCAAAAGACCTACACAACTTTTTTCTTGGTTACCTTTTGGTTACCCCGCGATTTCAACGAACCCGCACCACAAGCGGACCGGCGCATTTCAGTGAAAGGTAACCATCGACATTGATTCACCCAGAAATCAGCCATTTTCCGCTGCTATTCCATCCTAATTTTTACCACAAAAAAAGGGAGAGACACCTCGCGGTGCCGCTCCCTTCGCTAAATTGATTTGTCTTGGTAAAGACGACTGCCTACTCAACGGTAACACTCTTAGCCAAGTTTCTCGGCTGATCGACATCGCACCCACGATGAACGGCACTGTGGTAGGCGAGCAATTGTAGCGGAACCGCAACCAGCAAGGGTGAGAGCTCCTCCGCAATCTCCGGAACAAAGATAACCTCCTGAGCGTGTGCATGGATTTCCGTGTTGCCTTCGCTAGCGATTGCGATGATGACTCCATCTCGAGCGCGCACCTGCTGGATGGCGCTTACAACCTTCGAATAGATGCTGCTATTATTGGCAATGCACACGACCGGCACATTGCCGTCGATTAACGCAATAGGACCATGTTTTATCTCGCCCGCGGGATGGCCTTCGGCATGAATATATGAGATTTCCTTCAGCTTGAGTGCGCCTTCCAAAGCGTTGGGATAGTTGTAGCTTCGTCCAAGAAATATGTACACGCCCGCATCGCTGTATTTCTCCGCGCATACCTGTATTTGCTGCTTTTGGATAAATCGTTCTATAAGAATGGGGGCTTTTCGAAGCGCCGCGAGGAAACGTTGAACTTCTTCAAATTCTAGTAACCCCTTAATCTGTCCCATATGCAGTGCGAAGAGTCCAAGGACGGCAATCTGTGCCGTATAGGCTTTGGTTGAAGCCACACCAATTTCCAACCCGGCGTGAATGTCTATCACGGCGTCTGCTTCCCGAGCTATGGTACTGTTAATCATGTTGCAGATAGCCAATACCGGCATGGACTTGCTTCGTGCTTCGCGCAGCCCCTCCAGCGTATCGGCGGTTTCTCCGGATTGGGAAATTGAAATGACCAGCGTATCACCCTCCAAAATTGGATTTCGATAGCGGAATTCGGAGGAGATGTCCACCTCTGTTTGAATCCGTGTATACCGCTCCAGCAAATACTTGCCAATTAAGCCCGCATGCCATGATGTGCCGCACGCCTGTATTACAATACGGTTGACTTTGCCCAGAAATGAGTCATCCAATCCAAACTCCCCGAAATCAACCCTCATCGTATCCGTCACATACGCGTTGTATAAACGCCGTAAGACATCAGGTTGTTCGTGTATCTCTTTGAGCATGAAGTTCGGGTAGTCCCCTTTATCGATTGTTTCGGCGCTCAGATGAATAGGATGAATCTGCGGTTCAATTCGCTCACCCGATATCGTCCGCACCTCAATGTGCTCTCGACCTACAACAGCAACCTGATTGTCTTCAAGATAAATCACCCGCTGTGTACGGGTAGGCAGCGCGGGCAAATCCGAAGTAACGAAATTCTCATCTTTTCCTAGTCCCAAAATCAGCGGGTTATTGCGTCGAGCCGCAACAATGCAATCTGGAAACTGCCGGTGAATAAAGGCGGCGGCAAACGTTCCATCCAATCGTTGAAGCGTCCGGCGGACGGCATCAAAAATGTCTCCATTTACATTTTCTTCAAATAAATGTACGAGCACTTCCGTATCAGTATCCGACACGAATACATGGCCGCGTGCTTGCAATTCCTGCCGGAGTTGAAGGTAGTTTTCGATAATACCGTTATGAACGACAGCTATCGTCTGTTGTTCGTCCACTTGCGGGTGAGCATTTCGTTCATTCGGCTCGCCGTGTGTCGCCCATCGTGTGTGTCCAATACCGATGGGGCCGTGCATAGGCTTCTGGCGAAGGCTCTCGTCTAGAACGTGTAGCTTACCTGCCATTTTCCTGAGGTTCAATTCGCCGTCGCTGATGACAGCGATTCCGGCTGAATCATATCCTCTGTATTGAAGTCTTTCCAATCCTGTCCACAATACAGAATCAGCGTAATTGTTGCCGATATATCCGACAATCCCGCACATTAAAGGTACTCCTGATTCCGATTACTATTCTTTGATTAATCCACATTAGACATCGCACATAGACTTGATTACTTCATGATGAGAATGCGTCCCTTGGACGGACAGTACCGGGTACACTACACACCCCCTCCCAAGCAGCGTGCCGGGGTTCAGCACCGAATTACAACCTATCTGCGTATCGTCACCCGTAATAGCTCCAAGTTTCCGAAGCCCCGTTGTAAATTTTTCCCCATCAAGATTTCGCGCAATTACGTCTGTATCTGTAATTTTTCTGTTAGCGAACTTGACCCCTGCCCCTAGATTCGAGTTAAATCCAATAATTGAATCGCCGATGTAGTTGCAATGGCCCGCCCGTGTTCCATTCATTACAATCGAATGCTTAATTTCGGTCGAATATCCAATAACGCAATCTTCCCCGATGATGACATTTTCGCGAACGTATGCGCAATGTCGAACCACTGTCCTGTCGCCAACAATTGCCGGCCCCTTGATGTATACATTCGGCTCTATAACTACACCTTCACCTAATATGACATCGGGCCCTACGATTGCGCCTTGCATAATGTCTGCATTCATTTGGCGGCGCGGCCGGGCAATACATTTCGCAATATAATCCCTCAATAACAGCAACGCTTCCCACACATAGCGGACATTCGCAAATAGATGCCTATGCTCAAAGCGTTCGTAATCAAAAAGCGCCTCCGGAAATATTACATCAATTTCGGTGTTCTTCATCATGTTCATCCGAGATTAAGAACCGTTGCGTCACCAGAAAAAGGATTGATGAGTATCCTGATAAATTTCCCGGTATGATTTAACAATTAGGATTAACGCGCAGGCGCAGGTTACAGGTTCGTTAGATTTCAATGTATCTTGGACAATTTATCGTCACTGCCGCGTGAGGAGTAAAATTATAGCAAATGCACTCTCCAAAAAACTAGCGAGAAATAAACCAGCCCGATTTGTCAATTTTCAAGCTAGGATTTGTTGGCAAAAATTCCCGTACGGTGTGAGATTATTGTTCGATTTGCTTCACGCAATCTCCAAGATGAGTTTTGTTAGGCGCCGGCGATTTAATTTTCATTGCCGCCAAGCAACGCCGTACCTTGATTTTCCTTGAGATTTTAGTATTTTTCAGGTACAATTTAGCAACCTATGGGGAGTTTAAAATGCTAAGGCGGAATAGAATCGTATTTTTAATGGGAATGGTAGTTGCTTTATCCATACCATTTTGCCTCAATCTAGCGGCGGCGACAGGCGCCGAGCAAGAGTTTCAAGATGAACAGCACGCTTTTTTTGAGGCGAAAATACGTCCCGTGTTGTTAAACACCTGTTTCAATTGCCACGGCGGCGAGGAGGTCAACAACGGTTTCCGCGTAGATTCGCGGGAAGCTTTGATTGAAGGCGGATATCACGGTCCAGCCATTGTTCCCGGTCAGCCGGACGCAAGTTTGTTGCTTGACGCGATTCGGCATGATGATACGGCATATGTTCACATGCCGCCCGACGAGCAACTCCCAAATCACGTTGTAGCCGACTTTGAAAACTGGGTGAGCAGCGGCGCCTTGTGGCCAGCGGAGTCAACTTGGGGTGCGGAAGTGTCCGATCCGAGCGCACCCCACTGGTCGTTTGAACCGGTGAAAAAGGTTGAACCGCTCGTCCCGTCAAACGCTTGGTCAAATCACCCAATAGATCAATTCATCAGTGCCGGGTGGGCTGCGCACGATTTGTCTCCCAATCCGCTGGCGGACAAGCGCACGCTCATCCGCCGCGTCTACTTCAGTCTCATCGGCTTGCCGCCTTCGCCCGACGCGGTTTCCGCGTTTGTGAATGATACATCCCCCGATGCATTTGAGAAGCTTGTGGAGAAACTGTTAACGTCCCCCCGATATGGCGAACGCTGGGGGCGGCATTGGATGGATGTAGTACGCTACGCGGATACGGCAGGTGACAACGCAGATTATCCCATACCCGAGATTCATCAATACCGAGATTATATCATTGATGCGTTTAATGCGGACAAGCCGTACAACGAGTTTATTCAAGAACAGCTAGCCGGTGACATCCTCGCTAAGGGTGGAAGTCCGGAACGCTTTGCCGAGCAGGTGATCGCCACGGGGTTCGTCGCCTTGTCCCGCCGTTACGGCACGTCTCCCTACGAATTGCGCCATCTCATAATTGAAGACACCATTGAGACGGTAGGGCGCGCGTTTATGGGAATGACGCTCAGGTGCGCCCGTTGTCACGACCACAAGTTCGACCCGGTTACGATGGAAGACTACTATGCCCTCTATGGCATTTTCGCCAGCACACAGTATCCCTATACCGGCTCCGAACTTTTTCGGTTCGGAAGCGAACGGCGTATGAATTTCGTCCCCCTATTACTGCCAGAGCAAGCTCAACCAAGGGTCGATTCGCATCGAAAACAGCTTTCCCAGATTCAGGACGAGATGCGTCGCCTCGAAGGTAAAAGTTTGCCGGCGAAAAAACGTGATGAATTGAATCTCATTGTCGAAAGCGTTGACAAGGAGATTGCTGCACTGAAGGAGGCGGGGCAGGATATTACAACTATCGAATCGCAAAAAAAGATGCTAACTGAGCGCCGAGACAGAGTTAAACGGCAAATTGACAGAATGAAAAAGGAGCTCAAGCAGCAACTCGCGCGGTCGGACCTGCCCGGCGATTTACCTCAAGCCTATGCTGTCCAGGATGGCACCCCTGTAGATGTCCCCATTCAAATTGGGGGAAATCCAAAGGAGACGGGGCCTGTAGCCATACGAAACACGCCCAAATTCCTCAACGGCAACACTTCTCTTGACATTCCCGGCGGGCAGAGCGGCCGCCTTCAATTGGCGGAGTGGCTGGCCGACCAGGCGAACCCTTTGACTGCGCGGGTCATGGTCAATCGTATCTGGCAATACCACTTTGGAAAGGGAATTGTGTCAACGCCGTCCAATTTTGGACGCAGCGGCGCCATGCCAACGCATCCAAAATTGCTTGATTATCTTGCAGAGCGGTTCGTTGAGAGCGGCTGGTCGATTAAGGCGATGCACCGGCTGATTCTCTCCTCGAAAACCTATCAACTCGCGAGCGATTATAACGCTCAGAATGCCTCAATAGACCCGGCCAATGCCTATCATTGGCGATTTGACCGCCGCCGGCTCGAAGCCGAAGCAATTCGGGACGCAATGATGGCAGCCAGCGGGCTTCTGAAGTTAAACCCACCAGGAGGACACCCATTTCCACCCGTTAGCACGTGGAGATGGACGCAGCATTACCCATTCAAGAAGAAGACTTATCCATCAAACCATCGCAGCGTTTATCTGATGACGCAGCGGCTTCAGCGGCATCCGTTCCTCGGTCTATTTGATTCGCCAGACACCAACACGACTACCGGCAAGCGAAAGCAATCAACCGTCCCGCAACAGTCGCTGTTTCTGAGGAATCATCCATGGGTGCAAAAACAGGCGGCGGCTTTCGCGAACCGACTAATTGAATCGTCCATAGACTCTGCCCAGCGCGTCAACCGCGCGCACCAGGTCGCTTATGGACGTGAAGCATACATTGACGAACAGCAGCGCGCAACAGAATATATCGCACAAGTGTCTCAAGAACTCAATGCGTACGACATGTCGCCTGAACAACGCGAATTGGAGACGTGGTCAAGCTACGCGCGAGTCGTATTGACAGCCAACGAATTTCTTTACATTGACTAACTTCAATAGACAGGCAGGTGCAACCATGAAAGAAGAGCATCGAATCAATCGACGGCATTTTCTGAACTATGCACTCACCGGGTGCGCCACGACTATGCTTGGCCCTATAACCAAACTGTGTCTCGCCGCAGAGTTTCATAACGGACATCCTTTGGCGCCCAAGCTGACCCATCATCCGGCGAAGGCTAAGAATCTGATTTTCGTGTTTCTGACGGGCGGGTTCTCACACGTCGACACTTTCGACTATAAACCGAAGCTGCAGCAAGATCACGGCAAAGAGATTCCGGCGTGGGGAAACACCACGCAACCGGCAAAGGGCTCGCCTTTCAAATTCCAGCCGTACGGCGAGTCTGGGCTTATGATTAGCGAGTTGTTCCCTCACCTTGGGAGCATAGTCGACGACCTATGCGTGATAAGAAGCATGCACACCGATCTTGTAGAGCATTTTCAAGCGACGCTTGCCATGCACACCGGATCCGCAACAGTTCCGATGCCGAGCATCGGCGCATGGTTGAGTTATGGGCTAGGCACGGAAAACCTCGACCTGCCATCGTACATGGTGTTGTGCGAGCGTATCCCCTACTCCGGGTCGCAGGTGTGGGACAGTCATTTCTTGCCGCCGGTGCATCAAGGTGTACGCGTCATTCCGGGAGACGAACCGATACGCAATCTAAAATCCAACGCTAGGTCGCTAAAGCTGGCGGAGCTTGAACGAATCATGCTGCACGATGTCAACGAAATTCACGCACAGCAGCGCCCCGGCGATTTGGAACTGCGTGCCCGAATGAATGCTGACAACACCGCTAAGGGTATGGCGCGTGCCGCGCCGCAAATGTTCGATGTATCAAAGGAGAGCGATGCCACCCTAAACCTGTACGGACTAAAAAGAGACGATAACAAATCGTTCGCTTGGCAGTGTTTGGTGGCTCGAAGGATGGTCGAACACGGCGTACGCGTGGTGGAACTCATTGACACTGGCTCAAATGATAACTGGGACGCCCACGGCAACATGGAAGAACATCGTCCAAAAGCCCGACGCGTCGATCTGCCGCTCTCAGCGCTGGTCAAGGATTTGAAGCAGCGTGGTATGTTTGATGAAACGCTCATCGCAATCTGTACCGAGTTCGGCCGCACGCCGTTTTCGGACGGCGTTGGCCGCAACCACCATGGCACAGCGTTTACTTGTTTGCTCGCGGGCGCCGGTATTAAGGGCGGCGTAGCATATGGTGAATCAGATGAGTATGGTTTAGGCATCGTCTCGCAGCCGTGCCATGTCCATGATTACCACGCCACCATCCTCCACTTAATGGGGATTGACCACACAAAACTCACCTACCGTTATGGGGGCCGCGACTTTCGGTTAACCGATGTGCACGGCAAAATAATTTCAGAAGTTCTTGCATAACGCTTTGTCCTGTCTCTCTTGTGCATTGCGGTAGCATATCTATGCCCATCCGCCGGTGGTTCGTTTCATTTCAATCCTGCCAAAACGTTGAATATGACAGAACTGTTCGCGTCGCTCACTAGGCGAGGAATTCCCTCAAATTGGCTGCACTATCAATTCGCCAATAACTCAAGGATTTTACATGGCAAAATCGTCTAGCATTGCTTTTGAAAATCCTCGTAGTTACCATGAATTTGGGGGGAAAATCTCGCGGCAAACATCGCTGTGCGTGAAGATGATGAAATCGCAAGGAGAAAATTGATGAATGATTATCAGAAACTCTTCCCGACAGATCTCCCTGAACGGGAGTGGATAAGGTTTGAAGCAGAAGGATTTACCGCGCCCGTTAGCGGGATGATTTTTACTACGAAGCGCACTCGCAGCGAATCCGGAATTGAAATGGGCCCGCCTAACGAGGGTATGCCGCTAGGGGCAATCGACACCGGATGTATTGACCTTGAGGTCAATGGAACCTTCGGGCTGTGCACACTCTTTAACTCTCATGTCCCTCGCCGGCTAGTCAACCGCCCATTCCTAGGTATCAGCGTTGAGGGTGAACCGCGGTTGCTGACCAAAGCGCAATGTGCCCAAGACTGGGTATGTTACTGGGAAGCGGGCGAACCGAAACTCCGAAGCCTGCCGCGGGATCCGCTCCGTGAAATCCATTACTGGGGCCACTATCCGGTAGCTGATGTGGAATACGACCTTCAAGACACGCCCGTCAGCGTTGGAATGAGGGCTTGGGCGCCGTTCATTCCGGGAGATGTCGATATGTCCCTCCTTCCCGGTGCGGTCTTTGAGGTGCACCTGCGCAACGTGAAAGATACCCCGCAGAACGGTACCGTCGCCTTCAGTTTCCCTGGTCCCTCTGATGAGGAGATGGAAGACGCAACGACGTTTGCCCGTGAAGCCGTAGAAGGGACTTTCTCGGGAATCTCGGTGGCAAATAGCCGCGGCATCGGATATGCCTTGGGCGTGGTAGGAAGCGAAAAAATCCGATACGGCGGGGAACTCGGTATCAACGGGGAAGCTTGGGCAAAAATTGAATCTCAGCTTCCTGAAGCCTTGGAATATAAACCGGGCTCATCCCTGGCGGTCGACTTTTCTCTTGACCCGCATGAAACTAAAATTGCACGGTTTGTCCTCGGTTGGTATAGCCCGCGTTGGAAAGGTGGGGGAACACCTACGGCGGGTGGATATACGTACACGCATATGTACACAACCAGATACCGCAGTGCGCTTGACGCGGCGCAGGTTTTGGCTGAAAATCATGAATCCTTATTAAAACGCATTCTAGCTTGGCAGCAAGTCTTCTATTCAGAGGAGAAATTGCCCGGATGGTTGCAGGATTCGCTGCTGAATGGCTTAAACCACATCGCTGAAAACAGCATGTGGGCGGTAGCAGAACCGCCGATTGGGGAGTGGTGCCGGGAGGAAGATGGTATTTTCGGCATGAATGAATCCCCTAAATATTGCCCGCAGATTGAATGCCTGCCCCCAACTTTCGAGGGAAACATTCCAATCGTATACTTCTTCCCCGAACTGGCGTTGTCCACGCTTCGCGCGTTCAAGGCGTATCAGAGTCCGGAAGGTGCCACCGCATTCATGTTCAGCGGGTTTAGTTATCATACCCCACCATGCGGTATGGTAAGTGCAACGCCCGGATGGCAGACCGCAACCAACGCCCCCCAATATGTGGATATTGTGAATCGGTATTGGAATTGTACCGGCGACGACGAGATGCTTAAAGAGTTCTACGAATCCGTAAAGAAGACTACAATTTACACCATGAATTTGAGGCCCGATCTCGGCCCCGACGGCATAATCAGCGTTGCGCATGAACAGAACGCCGCCATACTAGGTTTTGCGCCGGGTTTCGGTACCGATTGGATTGAGATGTGCGAGTACCACGGAATGACGGCTCATGTGGCAGGTATCCACCTAGCGCATCTAAAGATGGCTGAACGCATGGCTGAAGAAATGGGGGATACGGAGTTCGCCGACCAATGTAGAGACTGGTTTGCACAGGGAAGTAATTCATTGGAGACCAAACTGTGGACCGGAGATTACTACTTGAACTATTTCGAGCCCACAACCGGCAAGAAGTCCGACCTAATCCTTGCATACCAGTTGGATGGCGAGTGGATGGCGAGGTCCGAAGGGTTAGATGGTGTCTTCCGAAGCGATCGAGTGAAGACCACGTTGGATACCATAAAGCGGACAAATGTTGCCCTTACCGAATTTGGTGCACTTAATTACGCCAACCCCGACGGAACGCCAGTGCAAAATATCGGGTTCGGCACTTATACGGTCCTCACCTGCTACCTTCCGTTCCTCGCCATGATGTACGTGTATGAGGGAGAACCCGAATTCGGATTGGAGATAGTCCGCCGAGACTACGAAACTATCGTTAAACAAGGTTACATCTGGAATTCTGCCGGCGGCACGCGAGGTGATGAGAATACCGGTGAGGTGCTCGGCGATTACGGTTCCCACCTAAACCTGATACTCTGGGGGCTGCCCGCCGCGCTGGATGGCGAGGATTTGAGCGGCCCAATCAAACCCGGTGGATGGGCAGATCGTATACTCCAAGCCGCCCGCAGTGGATAGCGGTTTAGTTGAACAATAGGAACTTGTTGCACAGGTGGCGGTGCGCCGAATCGCTGTTTTTGGCTAGGCACTCGGTTGGCTCGATACGTATGTTTTTTGCGCTTGCGGGCTGATCCCCGTTGTGATAGAATACAAAATGTGCATAATACATTCTGGCGCCTCCATTTAGGATTTACATCTAAATCTAATGTATGAACAATCATTGGCGTTTTCAGGCATATAATTCTATTAAATTGAATGATATTAGAAAAAAATGAGGGACATTTACCATGAAACGTACATACGACTGCGAACCCACAATGACGGACACTCAAGTCTTGGAGTTCTGCAGAAAAGGGATTCTGATGTTGGAAGCTGTCGTTCCGGATGAGGTTAACAAAAAAACGTGCGATTACTGCGACCTCTATGCTGAAGGCGGCCCCTTTGAACAGGACCGCGTTCGGCTGCCTGACGAAATCTTTGAACTCGATTGGTTCGCTGACAATGTCATCCTCAATTCGGAAGCAATTGGTGTCGTCCGATCGTTATTGGGCAAAAATTTTCAACTGCCGACTTTCATGGCGAACCATCGTGCGGTGTGCCCAAGCGGGGTTGGCGGATGGCACAGAGATGCCGGCTCGCTTTACGGTCCCAAGATAGATTCACTCAAGGTGTTCTATTATCCGCAGGATACCCCTTTGGAAATGGGGCCAACCGATTTATTGCCCGGTTCGCACTTCCTCTATGCGGGGGATTATATGGGGCATTATACCGGAATTCGCGGTGCTATGCCAACAACGGCACCAGCCGGTTCCATCATCGTATGCTTCTACAATATTTGGCACCGAAAGGGAGTGGCTACGGCGGCGGGCACCCGTAATCTGATGAAATACCACTATGTCCGAACCGCACCGCCGGAACGTGATTGGGTTATCGAGCCGGATTTCAACGTTGAACAGATATATAACATGCGGCAAGGCCACTTCTACTACGCACGCGAAGGGCACAGAGCCTTCAATGACGCCGCCGAGATTTTCTTATGGTTGAGCGGCAATCATGCCGCCTTTCGCGGCAACGATAGCAGCCTGCCCGTTTATATGGCGTGAAAGCAGTGTTGGACGGTCGGAATAGTTCGCAAGAATGACATCTGAAACAATCCAAAACGCGAATCTGTATACGGCAAACCGGCTGTTAATCTGACTTTGGAGAAAGCAAGCATTGCGGCGCGTCGGGACGTGATGCCGTCAACTCTGCATGAATGTGTCCTGAAAGGTGCATGAGAACACCCGAAATTAGCGAAATCTAGAACGTAGTTGAGGAGGAATAAACTTGTCTGTACAACTCGAATTTGTTGGTCACGCGTGTTTCCGCCTGTGGGAGAACGGTAAGCCAACTATCGTAACCGATCCATACTCCCATCACGATACGCAATTGGAAGATGACGGCTCGCGCCTCGACGCCGACACCGTCATTGTAAGTTCACTCACGGACGAATCCCACAACAACGTTTCGCTCGTGCGAGGAAATCCCCGCGTCATCAACGCTCTCGACGTGGCTTTGGGAACGGCTTCAGCCACAATCAATGGCGAACAGTTAGTAGCGATCGCCACAGCCGAGGCTGCCGACCATGACCTGCATGACCCGATGGATAACGCCATGTACGCCTTCAAAGCCGGCGGATTATGGTTCGCACATCTGGGAGATCTCGGTTATGGACTGAGTAACGATGAGCTGGCGCCGTGGGAGAACAAGTGTGATGTGCTGATCCCAATTGTCGGTGAGAGGAACACAGTTAAGCTGGACGACCTCGACGACATGATTGAGTTCCTAAAGCCGACATGGATTGTGCCGATGCACTATGCCTTGCCGCCGCTCGGAGGTCCCGATGCAGGTCGGATGAAGCCGGTCGACATTTTCATCAATCGACACCCACGCGCTACCGTTTATATCGCGCGGCACCATACCGTCACCCTTCCGATGGCGAAATCCGCTGTAGGGCGCTCCACCATTATCGTGTTAGAACCTTCAGGCTACAAAGCCACAGGCGGATTTCTGGAGTTTCGGGCATCCTGATGTGTCGTTCAAATTTGCGGTAAGGGCGCACACTGCGGCAAACTCAGAGTTTTCCCGTTGATTATCATCTTAATGGGAACTATTACGGACCTGTTTTATGGAATACAGACAACTTACGAGAGACGGAACCAAGGTGTCCGCTATAGGGCTTGGCACCTGGCCCTTCGGCGGCGGTATGGGCGCCATTGACGATCAGAGCGTAATCGCAATTACACGAGCCGCTATTGATAACGGCATCAACCTCATTGATACGGCGCAAGTGTACGGCGTGAGCGAGGAACGGCTGGGCAAGGCGCTGAAGGATGGATACCGCAATCGGTGTTTCCTCGCCACCAAGGTATGGCGCGAACAGGACAATGACTACTCGCCGCCGGCAATCTACGCCGCCATGGAAGACAGTCTGCGCAAACTGAATGTAGATTATGTTGACCTCTATCAGATTCACCACCCTGACCCGTCCTTTCCGATTGATCAGACAATGGAAGCCCTTGAACGGCTTCGAGAGCAGGGCAAGACACGCTATATTGGCGTTTCAAACTTCTGGGTCGAACATATGGAGGAAGCCCTGAAGACCGCCCCCCTCCATACGAACCAGCCGCGCTATAACATGCTCGACCGCCGCGTAGAAGCGGAGGTGCTCCCCTTCTGCGAACGTAACGGAATCGGCGTCATGGCTCACAGTCCGTTAGCGAAAGGATTGCTTACCGGGCGTTACCGAGTAGGCCATGTATTCCCGGAAGACGACGAGCGTGCGCGCCTTACACGTTTCCGCGGGGAACCGTTTGCCCATTACGTCAATGTTGCCGTTCAACTTAAACAGATAGCGGCGGACAAAGGCCTCTCACTGATTCAAATGGCTGTCGGGTGGCTGCTGCGGTTGCCGTCGGTCAGTTGCGTACTCGTCGGCGCAAAGCACCCCGGTCAGGTCACGGAACATCTCGGTGCGGCAGGTGTCGCGTTCACTGCTGACGAACTCGATCGAATCGATACCATTCTTGAGAATACGCCCGCAACACTCTATGATGATTATGGGAGGAACTACCTTAGCAACAGCAGGGGATTCATGATAGCTCACAAAGGGAAGGATGATGGGGGAATACAGTAAAATCAAAGCGCAAGTCAATCGATGTAAAGAGGAATTTGCGCAAGGAGTTCTTACGGAGGCTAGCCTGAATGGAATACTCCAAGCCATGGAAGAACACCCGCCCCGGCAACAATTGTTGTTCCTGCGGGTGGAAGGGTGGACGATTAATTCAGGTGTTATCGGCATGTTGATGCTGGACAACGGCGAAATGAGCGAAGGCCCATTGCGTCCGGAGGACTGGCCGTACAAAAACGTGATTGATGCCATCCAAGACGGTTGGCGTGTAATAAAGTTTCCCGAACTCGCCCTGTGGATCGATGAAACGCGGACCTATGAGGTCGGCGGCGAGTTTGTGCTTGAAAAGTGGAGATGAGCAATGAGAACAACGGATGATATTCGCGCAACGTTGACCGACTCCCAGATTCTCGATTTCTGCAAGAAAGGCTACATATTATTTCCGGCGATCGTGCCGAATGAGATTAACCGGCGAGTCATACAATACACAAACGAAATTGCTGAGACTCGGCCCGAATACCGGGCGCCGCGGCGATCAGGCGAAATTGAATTTCACCTCCCTCTGCTGCACGAGGATTGGTTCGTCGAGCATGTATTACTCAACGCTGAAGCAGCCGGGGCGGTACGATCGCTGCTCGGGAGCGGCTTTACGCTCCCCAACATTATCAGCGACCACCGCGCAGAAATACCCATGCCGAAGCCGGGAGGTTGGCACCGCGACGGTAATTACGTCCTTGAAAAGAAATTGAACTACCTCGAAGTCTTCTACCACCCGGAGGATGTGCCCATGGAGAATGGCCCCACGGCGATTCTGCCGGGCTCCCATCACCTAGCCTCCGCGCCCGTTGGCCATTACGGCAATCTCAAGGGTACCGTGTATTTTGCACCGCCGGACGCGCCAGCCGGCTCTATCCTGATTATGTCATATAACCTGTGGCACCGCCGCACCCCATCGACGGCAAAGGGTCTTCGGCATCTGTTCCGCTTCAACTATTGGCGGACGACGCCGCCAGTCCGAGATTGGGTTATTGAACCGGATTTCGATTTGCGAACTGCAGACTATGAGTTCTTCGATCGCCCCACCACGCGTCCGCCCACCAGAGACTGCAACGACGCGGCTGAACTTTTCTTCTGGTTGTGCGGGAAAGGCGGCGAGTTCGCAGTAATGGGCGGGCAGTGCTGGCCCAGCCCGCACAAAGGGCTTGATGGCGTCGTTCGAGGCTTTCCCGGTGACATCACCGATGAGCGCGTGTGGTCGAAACAAGAGACCGCGTAAGTTGAACACATGCGCCTAACAGGACAAGGCTCGCTTAAGAATCTGTTTGAAAATTCATTTCATACAGCCCCCACTACCCTCCGTAGGCGGGGATCAAGCGGCTGAATAGAATCAACTGAGCGAATAGCGAAGGCGATAGCAATTCCCGCGCGATAACGGTTCCACTGGGTATAGCAACTCAAACGCCCAATATTGGCTTTTGTCACTTTTTATTCAAACAAGCTTTAAATCAAAAGTGTAGTGCGCTTCAAAAAGGAGATAAGATGCTGCAACTTTCGGCGAATATTGAATTCATGTTCCGCGACCGAGAATTCGTTGACCGCATTGACGCGGTGGCCGAGCTTGGTCTGTCCGCACTCGAATTTGGTCCTGACCCGGAAGCGACATCGGGTGAAGTGGACATGTCAACCATCGCTGAACGAGTTACGCGTAACAACTTGGTTGTCGCAAATATTAGTGTTCAGCCCCGACTGCGTTTGCTCGACGGAGACCAGATCGATGCCTTATCTCAATCCGTACGCCATTCCTGCCTGTTGGCGCGCCAAATGCGGTGTTCGTTGTTGGGGCTGCTGGTTGAAGAGGTGAAATGGACGCCCGGACAGCCTTGGTACGAATACCAGCGCGACCAGAAACAACGCGACCTTCGCTGCCGCCAACGTGACAACATTGTCCGCGCTGTGAAAACCGTGGCGCCAATTGCGGAGGGGGAGGGGATGACCCTCGTAATGGAATGCCTAAACACATTGGTCGACCATGCGGACTACTACCTTGCCTCTTGGCGGGAAGGGGTATCAATCGTCAGAGAAGTAGACAGCCCGGCGGTCGCATTGACCTTTGACGCTTACCATCATCAAATCAACGAAGGTAACTTGATAAACAGCCTTACGCAAGACATTGACCTGATTCGCCACATCCATATCGCCGACGTACCCGGTCGCCACGAACCCGGCACCGGCGAAATCAATTATCTCAACTTTCTCACTGCAGCGAAGCGCGCGGGTTACGAAGGTTTTCTCGGGCTAGAGTGTTTTCCGACCATGAGCGATGTGAGTGCCGCGCTTGCACCAATCAGGGAGATTGTCGACCAAGTTAATGGCGCGTAATCGCACCGGCTTGGTAAGCGTGTCGGAGACGTTGGGAAGAAACGTCGGGAAGGATTTTTAAGATTTGGTGAAAAAAACCTTCGGAAGGTTTAAGACCTTCCGAAGGTTGAGAGTTGGCTATTTGCCGCTCTTCATTTTCGCCCATGTGGACGTGAGTTTTCCAGCCGTCTCTACGGATGTCATTGACTCCAGTCCTGCGCGCGCCTCATAATTCTGTGTGGCTTCCTCAGCGCTGAGTGCGCGGTTATAAAGCCCGACGTCGTCAATCAAACCCTCCATGAACTCGTCTGGGTTAGGATTGGCTCCAATGGCGCCGTTACCCATTTGGGTGTTTATGGGTTCACCTAATACGTTGTTTGTGACCTCTGCACCGTCCAGATATATAATATCCGCAGTTCCATCATAGACAGCCGCTACATAGTGCCACTCCCCTAGAGAAACCGTAGGGCCTACCGTATCAAGCCCCCATTGGGCAATAAATATCTTATCGTTGTCGCGCGTCGCTACGCCAAAGCCGTTGCCTTTCCCATCCCAAGTGCCGTACGAAGCGATATACTGAGACGCACCGCCGTCGCTGACTTCTCTCTTAAACCAACCCGAAAAGGTCCTGGGTTCGTTTCCGGTAGGGAAACCGTCCATGGGGAAAGTTATAGCATCATCCCCGTCAAATTTCATTGCATTCGCACCGACGTGCCCAGCGACCGTCTCGGGATCACCCACGACCGTGCCGTCGTTAGTTCCAACTTGGTCCGAGATGTCGCCATCCTCGAAAGACCAATAACTCACAAGTCCGTCTGTGACGACTTGTGCGCCTGCGGTAATAGCAAACGCGACCGCTACTACCACCACAAAAAGAATCGCTATGCTTTTATACATCTTTATGTTCCTCCTTAAACCATTTGGACCTTCGCCATCTCGAAAAGTCCGAAAAATTTAAGCTGAATGATTGTTAGCTAGTTTGTCTAATTTTGCCGCGCTAATGGATTGAAGTCCGCCGGCAAAATTCCGTTAATCAGAAGAATGGTTATTCTAGCACACAATTGATTGCGTGCCAAGCGAATATTCGCTCTTGTTTTAATGAACGGCTGTCGCCGCCGCTACGGTTCAAATAAAATGGGGATTACGGTCTCGCTTTGAGTTTACCCCATGTGGTCGATACCTTCCCGGCGGGATTCACCCCGAACTCTATGTCCGAATTAAAGTTCTGTAGTACTTCGTCTGCAGTTAAGGCGCGATCATAAAGTCCGACTTCGTCAATGAAACCCTCCATTGACTCATCGAAATTCGTATTTGCGCCAATGACCCCCTGATTATTATTGGGTACGTTTGGCTTGAGGTGTAGATCTTTTTCAGCCACCACTTCCCCGTTCAAATACAGGGTATTGTGCAACTTTCCGTCATAGACAGCCGTGACATAGTGCCATTCGTCGAACGTCGTGATATCGGGGCCAAACGTATCAAAATTCGGGCCCCATTGCGTCATAAAGAGCCGATCAGCCCTATTATGCCCAGTCCCAATGCCGAAACCTTCACCGCCAGGTCCCCTCCATTGCCCGTATGTAACAATATACTGAGACAATGGAGCACTGGATTCTCGTTTAAACCAAGCGGACCATGTCGTAGCCGCATTCCCATTTGGGAAACCTACGTTTTCAAAAAACACGGCATCGCGCCCAAAAAACTGCAGGGCTTTTCCGGATACGCCTTCAACAAATTTTGGGTTGCCTCTGATTGTCCCATGGTTTGGTCCAACCTCGTCCCGGATTTCGCCGCCCTTTTCTTCATCTAAACGCCAGTAGCTCACAAGCCCGTCTTCGACGATTTGGGCGCCCGCCGTATACCATGCCAGCGTGGCTAAACCGGCAACGGCGAAAAATATAGCGTACATTCTGTTTAACATTGTTTTACCTCCCGATTATGCGTTAAATAAAACCTCACACAAGGCAGAAAATTGGAATCACAAATACACCTAATCCTCCATCGGGATTTGGCTGACACATGTTCATGCCTTGGACCAACGCGCTATATTTCTATAACTTAAATATAGCATGATTCGGAAAATATAACAACAGGAAATTCCGCGGCTGAAAGAAATTGGTGCTAATGTGCCTCTGCTTTTGAAAACCGCAGTGTTTTTTTCTCGACAACAAATTGTCCTTTGTAGTAAACTAATTGAATTAAATATTCGATTAACGCCAACTCTACTCAACGCGACGGTCGCCGCGTTACGTTCCAATAGGATGAGCTATCGCGGCGCGGAGAAAACTCACTATGGAGAATACATACGACTGCGAACCAACTCTGACGGACTCGCAGGTGCTGGAATTTTGTAGAAAGGGTTTCCTGATGCTGGAAGCTGTCGTTCCCGATGAAATCAACCGGCAGGTGGTTGAATTTTTCGCAACGCAGCCGAGGGGAAGTAACGCCGCGACCATAGACGGGGTCGTCGAGAATGTGTTCCTAAATCCGCAGGCGGCGGGGGCGGCACGATCGCTATTGGGGAAAAATTTCACGTATCCATTTCACTTGGGCGAAGGACACCGCGCTGATTGCCCCATGCCCGCAGGTCCCTGGCATGTAGATGGCGGCGCCGTGTTCGGTCCCAAACTGGACAGTCTACTGGGATTCTACTATCCCCAGGACACGCCGCCCGAGCTCGGCCCGACCGAGCTGCTGCCGGGTTCTCATTTTCTCATCGCCGACGGAATCCCTTCTATGGCGCATTACGGCAGCATTAAGGGCGCATTTTCCACCGCTGCCCCGGCAGGTTCTATCTTCTTATCCGCCTACACCGTTTGGCACCGCCGCACCGCATCCACCGTGAAGGCCGTCCGAAATCTGTCGAAGTATGGCTATACGAGAACTGTGCCGCCCGAGCGCGACTGGATTCGCGAGCCGGATTTCCAGCCCTCGCGTGCAAAAGGTCTGCCCGCAGGTCCCAACTATCACCGCGAATACCACCGCGCAATCAATGACGCCGCCGAGATGTTCTACTGGTTGTGTGGGAAAGAGGAAGAATATCGCGTGTTAGCACAGTATAATCAGCCTGTTTTCTTGTCAGCGTACCACGACGTAAGGATTTCTCAATCAGTTAATGAGCAAACTCGCCGGCCGTAGCTGCACCCGCCTGCATCGGCGGTGGCAGCGCCCGTTTCATTCAACCCTTCCCATGATATACCAGGCCTTCACAAGATTCGTGACAAAAGTCGTCCATTGTATCCAGCCGCCTTTCTCCCCAACCCCGACCTCGCTGATTTCAATGCTAATGCTGTTAGTAACGGCAGTGTTCTTTGCCGCCAATATCGGAACTTATGGCGACGGTGCCGCAGAAGAACTGCCTGTGGAGATTACATCCCCGTCCGACGGAGCATTGATGCGCCTGGTTCCCGCCGGTGAGTTTCAAATGGGAGACCATTTCGATGACGGTGCTGACGACGACCTTCCCGTACACACGGTATATCTAGACGATTTTTACATGGATGTATATGAAGTGACAAACGCCCAATACAAAAAATTCATGGAGGCTAAGGGTCACCGGGCGCCGCCGTATTGGAATGATTCACAATACAACCAACCCAATTACCCGGTCGTCGGTGTCAATTGGCATGACGCCGTCGCTTACGCCAAATGGGCGGGGAAGCAGCTTCCAACCGAAGCCCAGTGGGAAAAAGCCGCCCGAGGCGGGTTGGTGGGGAAACGTTACGTGTGGGGCGATTCGCCGACCCCGCCCCCAGGCGCTGGAAACTTGGCTGATGAAGCTGCAAAGAGAGCCTTTCCCAGTTGGACGGTCTTTGAAGGGTATGATGACGGTTTCGCGCGTACCGCCCCTGTTGGCAGTTTTTCGCCCAACGGCTACGGTTTGCACGATATGGCTGGAAATGTCTGGGAATGGTGTATGGATCAGTACCAAGCAGGTTACTATACCACCGGCCCAAAGAACAATCCGGTGGCTGGGGGGTTGCTCGACTTTGCGAACGGCTACCTCAGGGGCATAACATCGGATCGTGTGTTGCGCGGCGCGTCTTGGTTCGATATTCCCATCCACCTGCCTGTGGCGCTCCGCCTAAACTACGACCCCTCGGACAACCAAAACTTCCGCGGGTTTCGCTGCACCGGACTTAATACCCCTTAGCGCCTTCTCATCGTCGCCGCGCAGCATGTGCTTGTCGAGGGTGGGATGGTTATTCTACAAACTTATATTAAGACGAAAGCCGCAAATATCTGTAGATGCCAGCGGCTTTATCTGTTTCCGTATCCGAAACTTACTCCCCAAGACAACGTGCCCAAACGAGTTTACATCCCGTGATGTCCTCGCCATACTATTGACGAATATAACCGGTTTATGCTCCGCAGAGATTCTTCTTGCTTTACCAAAGCATAGCTAAAGCGACACGGTTACGGAGGTTCTTAGCGGCATTGAAATAGAGGTGAATTAGAGAGATAGATGCACACGCGACTCGAGACAGACAGTCTGGGCAAAGTTGAAATTCCTGCGGATCGGTACTGGGGAGCGCAAACCCAACGCTCACTTCACAATTTTAAGATCGGCGGTGAGCGATTCCCGCGCGAGATGATTCGGGCGCTTGGAATCGTGAAGTATGCCGCCGCTGAAGTAAACACCCAATTGGGGGAATTGGAACAAGCCAAAGCGGAAGTTATCATGGCAGCCGCTCAAGAGGTGATTGACGGTACACTTGATGACCATTTTCCCCTTGTCGTCTGGCAAGCCGGCAACGGCGCTCAGACGAATATAAACGTCAACGAAGTGATTGCCAACCGGGCGATTGAGCTGCTGGGCGGGGTTTTGGGCAGTAACAATCCCATCAATCCGAACCGCCATGTTAACAGGTCTCAGTCGTCCAATGACTCGTTTCCAACCGCTATCCACGTTGCCATGGTGGAGAGTATTCACCATCGGCTTATTCCCGCAGTGGCACGTTTGGAGAATGCGCTTGCCAACCAAGCCGAAGCCTTCAAAGACATCGTGAAGATTGGGCGCACACACCTGCAAGATGCAACCCCGCTAACGCTCGGGCAAGAGTTCTCAGGATACGCATCCCAGTTGACTCATGCGCTCCACACCATAGATGACTGCCTCGCTCATCTTTATGAATTACCGATTGGCGGCACCGCAGTCGGCACCGGTGCAAACTCCCGTCCCGAATTCGCGGTAAATGCTGCGGCGTCAATAGCAAGGCTTACCGGCCTCCCTTTTGTAACGGCGCCCAATAAGTTTGAAGCCCTTGCTGCACGAGATGCTGTTGTCGAAGCCAGCGGCGCGTTCAAAACGCTGGCGTGTTCGCTCAATAAGATTGCAAACGACATCCGGTGGCTGGCGAGCGGCCCGCACTGCGGAATTGGAGAACTTATCCTGCCGGCAGATGGATTGGCAAGTTCCATTATGCCGGGCAAGGCCAATCCAACGCAGTGCGAAGCAATGACTATGGTTTGCGCGCAGGTTATCGGAAACGATACCACCATCGCCGTAGCCGGCGCTTCCGGCAACTTTGAACTAAATGCGTTTATGCCCGTAATCGCTTTTAACGCCTTGCAGTCAATTCGCCTTTTGGGCGACGTTTGCAACTCATTCGCCCAAAACTGTGTGCACGGCATTCGTCCGAACTTACACAAAATCAATAGTTATCTGAACGACTCCCTTATGCTCGTAACCGCGCTCTCGCCCAAAATTGGCTGCGGCAACGCCGCACTCGTAGCGAAAACCGCACACACAGAAGGCAAAACGTTGCGGCAGGTTGCCCTCGAACTGAACCTCTTGACCGCCGCAGAATTCGATCAAACTGTCGTACCCAGTAAAATGACTGCTCCAAACGTGAAGGCGGATTAGCTCTTAACCGCTGTTCCTCTTCGGCGCGCAACGGAACAGTCCGGCATTTTCATGAATTCTGCCGAGAACACTTACATATATAAATTCAATTTTTGAAGGGTTGTCTGAGTGATGTTTATCAGTAATTTAGCAATACTAAACCGAACCCGCAAGGGTACAAATTGAGGAGATCTAACATGGCTGAGCACGATAGAAAAACGATAGCGGTAACTGTTGCATTTTTCACGAATGCCATAGCTGAAGAGGAGGGTAAAGTACTTCCGAAACACGCTTGGACTCAAGGGGATGCATACCTACAAAAAAACACCCTGCACGGAATTAAAGGCACAAAGAGTAAGTTTAATTCATTGCTAGAGTTGACAAAGGCAATCGATGACGTTCTCATTGACGGGGAAATCGTTTTGCATACAACGGGGAATATGAAAAAGTATTTTGAACAATAACCGAAAAGCCGCAAAGGTACAGACCGAGGCGAGATTTCAACATGAACGACAAATTTCAAAAAAAATTTCAGAAATAGAGCGTGTGATTCAGATGCCTTGTCAATTTTGCCCATAGACGAACACTTTAGCCTAAAGGTGAAGGGAAATTTTTTTTACGACTCCACAAAAATTCACGTTTTTGAGAATTACTCCGGAAGGCATCTAGTTTCGCTCAGAATCAATCCGCGCATAATTCAAGAACTCAACTAAACTTGACAACTTGACGTTTGTTCTGTATAATAAAGTCGCCGTCAGGTGTGTTTTGAATTTGTTACCTGACGCTTAAAAAATGGAGGTCAATTATGTCGAACGTTTTCGATGTTGCGTCATACATTTTGCATTGCAATGGTGAGATGACCACATTGAAACTTCAAAAATTGGTGTATTATTGTCAAGCGTGGTCATTAGTTTGGGACGAAGAACCTTTGTTCGATGAAGAAATTCAAGCATGGGCAAATGGACCTGTAGTACCAGCTCTCTTTTATGAACACCAAGGACATTTCAAAATAAAGAATTTGGAAAAAGGAAAACCGCTCAATTTGACTGAAGAACAGAAATTAACGGTTGACCGCGTGTTAGACCATTACGGGCATAACCCCGCTTCGTGGTTAGTAAGCCTTTCTCATTCAGAAGCCCCATGGAAAAAATCTTGGTATGATGTGCCATTGTCTGAACGGGGACGGGCAACAATTACACTAGACTCCATGGCGAATTACTTTAGTAGTCTATTACAAACAGACGCCCAAGCATGGATAGACACTGCAGAAATTTTAGCCCAGCCCACAGATGAGGATATTGTGCCGTGGCACGAAATCAAGAAGGAGTTCGACATTCGTACGTCTTAAGCAGCAAAGCACAAAGCGAATTCAAGCGCTTAAGTAACGCTGTGAAATTGATCATGGAAGAAGTTTTTGACATCTTATCGGAAAACCCTGCCTTAGGTGACAACCTGAAGGGCAAATTAGAGGGTTTGCGATCATATCATGTGGATGCGAATGGCGTCCCGTATAGAGTTGTCTATCGGGCAAATTTGGGATCAGATGGAAATGAAGTCAAAATCGAACACATAGGAACCCGAAACGATTTTTATAAGAAACTTAGTCGCAGACGGAGATAGAAGGCAGAATTGCGCCTGAACGACGTTTGTACGCTATATAATTCTAGCATATTGAAATACCTTGCCGAGGGCATTTCGCTCTCGGCTTTTTTGTGCCAATTCGTATAAACTAACGATGGTATGGTTTTGACACTGAAATCTATAATCAGGTATAATATGCCCGTTAATCTGAATTTGACAACAAAGCTTCGTCTATGGGCATGCCATATCGAGAACATGGCCAATCTGTATCAGTTACAGTGAAATCAAGCGTATGAGTTGGAGAATAGATGACAACTGGCTTCAACGGAGAGTTTCCAATGTTGCCAATCCACAAGGTGCAGCCGCCCGATTTTACGAAAAGTGTCAGTCTATAAGAGCATGTATTGCAGACGCAGGTTTGGAGGCATTTTTATTGAACCCGACAAAATTTAACCAGAAAGGAATATCACCGAATGACCCAAGACCTAAGGGCGTTTCTGAAGCAAAAAGCCGATAATTTACGCATCCACTCAATCATATCTACATCTGAAGCCGCATCCGGCCATCCAACGACGTGTATGTCAGCCGCAGATATCGTTGCCACGCTCTTTTTTCACGCCATGCGTTATGATCGTCATAATCCGCATAACCTAAACAACGACCGCTTCATCTTGTCAAAAGGCCATGCTGCACCGCTGCTCTACGCGGCTTGGGCAGAGGCAGGCATTATCTCTGTTGACAATCTGCTCGATCTGCGCCGAATTGACAGCGACCTCGAAGGCCACCCCACCCCGCGCCTGGATTGGGTCGATGTGGCAACCGGATCGTTGGGGCAAGGCCTGTCCATTGGTGTTGGGATGGCGCTTAACGGGAAATTCTTGGACAAATCCGATTACCGCGTATATGTCCTCATGGGCGATGGCGAATCGGCTGAAGGCGGCGTCTGGGAAGCGGTCGCGTTGGCGTCGTACTATAAACTCAACAACTTAATTGGTATTGTTGATGTCAACGGAAGAGGACAGAGCGGACCCACCATGTACGGGTTCGACATTGATTCTTATTGCCGCCGCTTTGAATCGTTCGGTTGGAACACAATCGCCATTGACGGACATAATCTTGACGACATTTTGTCCGCGTTAGACAGTGCGAAAGCGTCGGCAATTCAGCCGACGATGATTGTCGCAAAGACTATCAAAGGTAAAGGCGTCTCATTTGTTGAAGACAAAGAGGGTTGGCACGGAAAAGCCATTCCCAAAGGCGAACAACTTGATGCAGCACTCGATGAACTTGGTCCGCTCGGTTCAAATGGCGGATTTCAAATTGAAACGCCGGCTGTACCCTCAAATCAAGCCGCTGCCGAGATGCGAGAGGTCGCACCGCCCGACTATCGGATTGGCGAAGACGTCGCATCCCGTAGTGGATACGGGGCAGGTCTCGCAAAGTTGGGAGATGCAAACCCGCAGGTCGTGGCGCTGGATGCGGATGTCAAAAATTCCACATACGCCGAACAATTCATGGAAAAGCACGGCAACCGGTATTTTGAAATGTTTATCGCGGAGCAGAACCTCGTCGGTTCGGGAATTGGACTGTCAAAGTGCGGAAAGGTGCCGTTTGTATCCAGCTTCGCGGCATTTCTGACCCGATCGGCGGATCAGATTCGCATGTCTGCAATTTCCCAAGCGAATATCAAATACGCTGGCTCCCATGCCGGCATCTCTATCGGCGAAGACGGCCCATCGCAAATGGGTTTGGAGGATTTGGCGATGTTCCGCACCCTCCCCGGATCGGTTGTCCTCTATCCGAGCGACGCAGTCGCAGCCGAGCGCTTAGTCGTTGAAGCCGCGCGGCATGAAGGCATCGTCTATATCCGTACATCGCGCCCCAAAACCCCCGTAATCTATGCAAGCGACGAACACTTCCCCATCGGAGGCAGCAAGACCCTTCGTGAAGATTCGAACGATGTAGCCACTGTTGTTGCGGCTGGTGTTACACTCAATGAAGCGCTAAAAGCCTACGATCAGCTCAAATCAGAAGGCATCTCCATTCGCGTCATCGATCTCTACTCTGTCAAGCCCGTTGATACCGAATCTCTCCTACGCGCCGCCGCTGTCACGAATAATACGCTAATCACGGTCGAAGACCACTACCGTGAGGGCGGAATTGGCGACGCCGTCCTCGACGCAGTCGCTTCCTGCGGAGTTAAAGTTCACAAACTCGCCGTTACCAGCCTTCCCCGATCCGGAAAACCCGATGAACTCATGGAGCAGCACGGCATCAGCGCCGCATCCATCGTTCGCAAAGTGAGGGAGACTATCTAATCAGGTAACAATCCCGCCCAAACCGAGATTTTTCTTGAAATCTCGGTTTCTTAAACTTGAATCCAATCCCTAGTTTTCGTTGATGTGAATCAGCCGATCGAATAACGAAAAATCTACCGAACGAATGTAAAATCCTCCCCCTTGATAAGGGGGAGTTAGAGGGGGTCAGGTTTTTGTAGGTTGGGTAGAGGGCAGTGACCCCAATTGTTTGGACACGAAATTGTTGATGTTAAGAAGGTATTTTGAAGTTTAGGTCTCGCATACAACTATGTTAGTGCTGCGTAATTGATTCAAGATGGAATTCCGGTTTGAGTTCTAGTGTGCATTATACGCGGCCTCGAATTCAGCAGGTGTCCGATAGCCTAGCGCTGAATGAGGCCTTGTCTGATTATACACGACATCTAATACTAGACTAAGTTGGTTGTAGGCATCGTGGAAATTCTGGTACTCGGAGTCAACGATATACTCGTCTTTGATTCTGCCAATTGTACTCTCAACGTATGGATTCTGCCACGGTTTCCCACGCTCCGTCATGGAAATTTTGCCTATCGCTTGACTTTCAAACACCACATAAGGTATATTACCAAAAAATACAGGTATTTCAAATCTGACCAAATTGCAAACGTTTTGCACCCAAAATCCCATGTTTTTCCTGTCCAAAGAATGGCGGAAAGTAAAGTCTGTCCTTGTCCACAAAAATAAATTGGTATGCCGAAACCTGCCGAAATTTCAGATATGGAAGCTCACCGTAAACTCATTAGTGCGGTTCTTGATGCACTGGAGGCACAAACACATGATTTTCTAAATATAACCGCCGTGCTTAGAGACATAATGGAGATTGCCCCCTCTCGCAATGACATATCTGAAAAACTCTCTGAAACACAACCAAAGAAGCTCAAACGCGCCATCACATCGCTGTGCCGCTTTGACATAGATCGTGTTCACAACCGCTGCTCTGCTATAAACAGTGAATTGATTGAAGTCCCGTGTCCGATCTAGTAAGCATACGAGGTGATTAAAATGCAATTTGAGATTTTCTTTTGGTTGTTTGTTTTGGCGCTGGTAGTCGGCGGCGTACCTTTTTTACTTGAGAATCTCTATGTGCGCCATCCGTCGTGCAGGACATGGCGGGGTGGTCACAATTGGGATAGTGCTCCAAAACATCGGAGGAAGTGCAAGAACTGCGGAGAATTTTTGTATCTGCCGCGTTTCCGTTCATAACCCATCGTGCGGCGGGGGAAGGCGAAACTTAACGTAGTTCGCGCAACCGAGCGTACCTGTCCCCTTCGCCCAATTGACTACGGTAGCAGGTGATTTGAATGGCAGATGAATCAAAAGAAGAAATGATACCCGTTCAACCTAGAATCGCCTGTGATGAATTGATTTGTAATAGACATCTTTCCAAAATAAATCCAGCGCCCGATAGCCCCAGCGGGGCGGCAGATGTAAAAGACTACCCTCACATTGGGCTAATACGCTGTAGGGGCAACCCTTGTGGTTGCCCTTAACGCCGCACCATCAGTTATAAGCCAAAGCCCCGGAACGAATCTTCGTTCGTCAAATCGAAGATAGTTCTTTCAGGCGTGTTTAGAAAACACACAGATATATTTCCAATGAATTCAGGCATTTCAATCCTGACCAAATTGCCACCGGTTTCCACCTTGAATCTCATTCATCGCTGTCCAAAGAATGGGGGTACGGTCGATTTCCCAAATCCAGTGAACCCCAACCTACACCACTGAATTCCCATAATCGTCAATCGCCGTTTGCTTGCGCTTGGAACGAGAGTCACAAAATCCACACCATCCCAATGGATTAGGAGACAAATATCAATGGCGAAAATTACGTGTCCCCGGTGCGGTTCCGAGGATATCATGCACAACTTGAGAATTCGGGATCACAGCGATGCGGTAGGCTCTGCAAAGGACCTAGAAGTTGAAGTGCAGGGGAATCCTGACGCCCTAATCTTCAAGAAAGCCCGCACCGCAAAACTGAGAGCCACAGTTTGCGGAGGATGTGGTAACGTCGGGCTTTCAGTTGACAAACCAAAAACATTATGGGCAACCTACTCACGCCAAAGCAATGCCCAATTAGCACTCCATAAACGCTCCTCGTAGGCACGCTTTGATGAAGTAATAAATTCTGACGAGCGTCGTTTCCCAAAATAATCTGCAACATAGCAACGCCTTCCTTCCTAACGCATACTTCTAACCCGGACGATTCCCGAGAATCATCCTAAGGCAACAAATGCGCTTATTGTATGTTAAAATTTATGCCCTATCGGTTTGAATCCCCCTTCTCACCATCTCCGGCGCAGGCAGCAGAATTAAGCTATTAGCATCCATTCTCTGTCCACGTTACTTCAAAGCCAACCTTGACGGTCAAAATCTGATTTACCACTTTTTCTCATTTCGCATTACGCATTTTTCTTTACTCTTTACTCATTACGCATTACCCATTACTCCCATGACAGTTGAGCAAATTGTTCCGTAACATTTTCGTTGATTTTTTGCGGGTGTATGATACGATATACTTTGTTTCGTTTCTTGGGACAGGATTTAACTGTAACCGACAAACAAATTGGAGGACATTGTCATGAAGGTCTTCAAGCAAATTGTAGGTGTCGTTCACATCCTAATTGCGGCAATCGTTGCCATCCACACGGTTATTGAGCCGCTTTACCACACATCCACGGACGCCAACCCGTACAGCTCAGCTTGGGGCATTATCAACCCGCTCACTGCGATTGCCATTATCCTGGGGTTGATATTCGGCTGTTGCCGGATGAGACGTGCCGGCGAAAATGCGAGCGGTCCAGAGTTCATCGCGGCGAACACGCTATTCTACGGATTTGTGTTCGCGGGCATACTCTTTTTCTGGAACTGGTTCGGCATCAGCGATGTCGGGAAGGAATTCACTGCGGTCAGCGCCGATGTCCGTTCGATCGTATGGATTTTCTTTGATGCCCTATTCCCGCTGTTGAGTGGTGCAATAGGCGTCCATCTGTTGCGCTCCAGTGCGGGCGAATAGCCAACACTGTTTGTGATTCGTCATCAGAACCGGTGCTTGCCATGCGTTTGTGCTGCAGAACGTAAAATCAGTATGTATCGGGATGGTCACAATTAAAGCAGCACCGTCTTTCAATAATCCACACTACTTCCTAACCTGAACCGCCGCCTTGATTAGTTGTGCGTCAGAAAAGGTAGCGCGTGTCGGGAATGTGAATCCCCGTTCCCAACCAAGACGCAAATACGTGAGGGCACAGAGAAGATTGTCTCTGTGCCCTCCGCCTCTCCACGGATTGAAGCGTGCAAGCCGAAAATCGGGGTAAACCTCAGGATTGAGTCTAAAAAACTTACCCACCAACTTCAGCCACGATCGCTGAAGCGACCGTTAACAGGGAGACATTCTACATGGAAGGACTCAAGCGGTTCTCTGGCGTAGTTCTAATTCTAATTGGAGCCATCGTCGCCATCCACACCATTATTGAGCCAATCTACCACACGTCCTCAAGCGATCATCCGTACAGCCGCATCTGGAAAATAATTGACCCGCTCTCCGCAATCTCTATTATTGTAGGCTTGGAATTCGGATACCTTCGCATACGCCGCACCCGCGAGAATCCGAACGTTAAAGAGTTCATCGCATCCAACGCGCTGTTCTACGGGTTCGTGTTAGCTGCCATACTCTTTTTCTGGAACTGGTTCGGCATCAGCAAGGCTGCAAAAGATTTTACCGCGGTCAGCGCAGATGTCCGTTCGCTGGTGTGGACCTTCTTCGATGCGCTGCTCCCGGTGTTGAACGGTGCAATGGGAATCCACCTGCTGCGCGCTAGTAACACGAAGTAGCAAAACCAGCCGATGCTTGTTTTCTGTAGATTGGGGTGATTTCGGTTACGCGGTTCGCTCGTTGATAGGATTGGCGACTACTCCAATCCAGGCTGTTTGCCTTCTAACGATTGCACGAGAAACGTTAGGTAACTCTCCTCTTGCCGGATGCCCTTACTCCGGGCGTTCTGAAGGAATTCATTGAGCGGAAGTTGCCCTTTCAGTTCAAAGTCGGGCGATATAACCAAGCAATCCACCGGCGAACCTTCTTGCCATCCCCTATTGATTGCTTGCACCAAAGGGGACGTTGTGTCAAAGCTGTTGGATTCGCGCCTGCGTCTCTTCGCAATAGGGTCTCGCAGGCTAGAAGTACGCCCTAATTCGGCATTGGTTGCCCAAGTGTTGATGAAATTTTCGTTCAAAAACTTGATGACCCGGTCATGTGAGAGGGCAACTGCCCTCAAGGCTTTGCCGCTCCCTCAGCACGCCTCGTCAGCCAGCGGTCCATCAATTGATATGGCATGAATCGGCTTCTGTTGCACTGGTGCTATTTTCAACGCTTCTTCCAGCGATACCCAATGAATTTGCTGGGATTTGTAAAAACACAGTATCAAATTGTGCGCGGCTTCTTCTTCCGTAATGGCTTCTATGAATTTAAAGTCTTGCACGCCGGTTTCCATTCCGGCACGTAATTCCATTTGTGGACAGAAGCCGATATCGGTAATTATTATAGACCGCTCCCACCCTTCTTCTGTCGTTCGCCAGTTAACATCGAAGTTCATTACACCATCAGGTAAGCGCATCTGGAAAAATACAATCTTGTCTTCAATTCGATCGATAACTAAATGTCCGGCGAATTGGGAGGGTGTGAACCAACCGTCCGTCAACGCAAATTCTGCATGAATGCGGAACACAACATGGGCAAGTTCATTGTTATAAGCGCGCAGGCATGCCCACAACCCACGGGAATCCCCCACATCAATGTGCATATCCAGATGTGGATTGGGGTGAAGTTGCCGCAACAACGTCAGCACACCCTCCTCTTCAATTTGCCAGACCTCACCAACCGATACCGCTTCGTCAGGAAGAAACGCGCGAAATACTGACGAAGAGTATCGCTTTTCTGGCTCAGTAACCCGTAGATTCGCCAATGCGTCCCACCTTTCATGGAAGTTGTATTGGGTATATTCAATCGGGGCAATAAAGCCTTTGACTGACACTTCTGCGGTGTCGTCAAAATTAAGGGCGATCCTGTTGTTGGAAGTTTTCATCAATGTTTTGGGCTTTGTAAGGAAAAAGCCAAACGCCTCAAAATCTGATTTGACTATTCAGCCAGAAATATTCCGATTGCGTGTGTGAACGTGTAGAGTGAGAGATTGGTCTGGAAAATGCAGACGCGGAAAGCCCAACCATGTATATTGAATCGAGGACGGCGCATCTCGGAGCGGCTCACGGCAACATAGCACTGTGGATTGTATAAAATGCCTAAACCTTATCAAATCGGACGAGAGTTGTATGGGGTGTCGGACGACTCGAAGCGGCTCTAGGAAGCAAAATTGTCGCGCCGAAAACGCATGTTTACGGATTCCACCAATACGTCATCTTCCCAACGAGTGTCCAGTCGAGGAGATTTGCCCCACCGCTGCCCGTATCGTAATTTTGGTTGAAAACTAGGTAGAAATCGCTGCCGGGACGGTAGATGTAGTTGATTAGAAAATTGGTAGAGATTGCGTCCTTTTCGCTGCTCCATTGTGCAAACAACTTCGTAAAGAGCGTCGTCGAAAAGGAATAGCTCACGCGCCCCCCAAAAACGTTGGCATTGAACGCCTTATCAGGGAACGTGATGCGGTTGAACTCAACCAGCGACTCCATACTGAGGCGGGCATTGGGCTTGATTGTCCCGTCGATTCGTACACCGCGTATGTCACCGCTATAGTATTCACCTAGTTGAACGATGAACGTCCCGAAGATATTCCGGCTATTGCTGGCCTCGACCCATGCAAAAAACGACGTAAAATCGTAATCGCCAACTGCGATGATTGCATCCTGGATCGGGAATTCTTCGCGCAGATGTTCTGTCGTGTTCTGGACTTGGAAACCGGCCCAATCGCCCGATTCAAACTGCAATTCAGTGTCAAACTTTGTCTCACGTGTCTCCAACGTATTCTCTCGATTGAGAACTAAGTCAAACTGCGGTCCAATCTCAATGCGTCGAATGCCGTATGCCCGCGGCCACGGCGTATAGCGGGCGTTGCCGCGAAAGCCGCGGATGCCGCTGCGATGAACAAATCCAACTCCCGGATTAAAATCCTCGCCGATGTCGATATACGAACCGTCGAGTTTAAACCGGTTCGTTCGCCAATCGCCGCCAAAGTAGACGGCACTGTCTTGCTCGAAGACGCCTTCTTCAAATGTGCGCGCCAATAGCCCGCGGAAATCCATATCCCGCTTCGGGCGATACGAAAAGTCAAGCCCCGCCGTGCGGTTGTACACGTCGGCATCCTGCTTATTGATGGCAATCGCTCCAATGGAAGACCCGCTGAAGATGTCCCGCGTTACGCGCATTACCGAATAGTTTGTGCGCGGTTCATCGACGCGGTCCACATCCGCCCGAGAATCATCATCCGTAAACCTGTCCGTCAACACATTCAAAAACCCGATATTGTAAGCGCCGACTTTCCCGGTCATTTTTCCCCCGGTGAGTATCGGGATGGCGCGTTCTTCAGCAAGGCCGATGCGGCGGCTGTAAAACAGCAGTAAGGGCGGCGGGCGGTGAAAACCGGTACGTGGAACGCCCACATCGAAGATGCTTGCACCTTCCAAGAAAAACGGTCGCTGCTCAGGGAAAAAGAGGTCGAAACGGGTAAGGTTTACCTGTTCTTGGTCAGCTTCGACTTGGGCGAAATCAGTGTTAAAGGTTAAATCGGCAGTTAAATTTGGTGTTATTCCATACTTCAGGTCCAAACCGCCTTCAAACACCTCATCGGTTTCACCCTCAGCGGCGATGCGGCTTGCACCCGATAACACATAAGGAAGCACTTCCAGATGCCGCGACGGGGAAATACCCTCCAAACCAACGAGACTGCCGAAGTAGGCGGTGCGGTACTTACCTAGCGGGCCATACGTCTTCGGTGCCGGATTCCACCCCCCAATCTCTTGATTCCGCGCAATTTCCCGCCCGAAGTTCATTCCCCATGTCATCACGTCGCTTCGTTTAAAGCGAAGCTGGCTGAACGGAATAGCAATCTCCGAAGTCCACCGGTCCGCACTGATTTTGCTGCGGCACTCCCAAACCATATCCCAGCTCCCATTTAGACTATCGCCGCTGTTTGACACCGCCGTATCTTCCATCCCGCCCAACGGATTGAAACGGAAGAAAACTGCGTTTCGCCGATCATTGTATGTGTCCAAAAGCAGATAACCGTAGTCGTTGGATCGCAAACCGTCAGAATCCCGGCGCATCTCATTGGCAACCAGTTTTTCCATCTCCGAGTCGTAAAAGGTAAAACCAAAGTATAGGTGTTTCTCATCATAAAGAATGCACACTTCCGAAGGCTGTGTCATCGGTTCCCCTTGGTTCGGTTGTATTTGGAGGAACTGCTTGATCGGCTGGGCTTTTTGCCATTCTGGCTCATCAAGATTCCCGTCAATCTTGATGTCTTGGGATATTCGGTAGGCTGAAGTATGAGGTTGCATCGTGTCCGGTTGTGCGCTCGCAATGAACGGACATAACAGCAGCCACAACAGCAGACAACGTATTGCACCTTGATGAGGCAAAACATGTGGGACACAATTTGATACCCAAAAATGAGGCATAAAAAATCCCCCTCAATCTCTCTTGACTTGAATTTGTCTAATATTGGAAACTTCAATCGGGCAGCGTGTGAATAATCGCCTGTCCTATATTAGGCAAATCACACAGTTGAGTCAAGCAAAAGTTTGAGGAGGTAAAATAAATTTAAATGGCGATTTTAAAAGGCGTGGTCTGCGTCGGTGAGCTACAAACCGGTCAGTTCCAACCGAAATACCACATGATGGCGATTCAGCGACAGAGCATCAACCTCCGGTTTATCCGGTATACTAATGCTTGGCTTCAATCGGCTAAATTGATAGCCAATCACACCGTGGAGTTGCGCCGCGTCAAAAATCTTCTCGATTAGACGGATTCGCAAGCCGGCATGCCCTTCCGCTCCAAACGTGTTCTGAATGTTCGCGGGCGTTTCAAACTTCTCATCGAACGAGTAGAAACTGCCGCCAATTCCAACAAACGGCGACCATCTCCCCGGTATCGCCAGAGTTAACGCAAGCCCAACCGTGTTGACGTTGATTGTACCAATGGGTAGGGCGTCGCCAGTGCCGCCGCGGGTATCTACATTGTAATTGCTAAAGGGTACTGTGAGGTGCAGGACATCGGGTACTAACTGTGTCCCCAGCGAAATTTCCTCCGTTCGGTTGGATTCCAGTTCTTTGTTAAAGAGCGTAATTCCGCGCCCGATGCCTAGAATCACTCCATCAGTGACGTGCTGATATCGTTCCAGTTCAAGGCCGATCGCCCCCGTCGGTATCAATATTAACGCCGTGAGAAGCCAAAGACCGCACAGCTTTTTTAATTTCATAACATCCTCCAATAAACGTGAAAAGGTCAATGGAAGGTTGAGATACCCGTGTTTTTACTTCGGTGCTTCCGAATCCCCGTTCTCCGTGGTTTCGTCGTCGCAAGCCGGAATTTCTTCCCCAGTAGTCTCATCTTCCGCCATTGGTGCGGGCGACTCTTCTGATTCCAAATTTTCCCTGCCTTCCGAAGTCCGATGCCGAGCCCCCAAGTTTTCTACCCAATAAAACAGCGAAAACAGCACGGGCGCTAAAATCAAGTTGGCAACCGTCGCAGTGATCATACCGCCGAAGGTCGGCACCGCAATCGGTTTCATTAGCTCCGCCCCGGTGTTGGTGCTGATTTCATACAGCATAATCGGAGCGAGCGCTAACACCGTCGTTGCGGTCGTCATGATGATGGGACGCACACGTAACAAACCCGCGTTGACGGCGGCTTCCTTAACTGGTTCGCCTCTTCGAACCCGCTCCAGCAGGTATTCCATTAATACAATCCCGTCTTCAACTGCCACACCAAAAAGCGCTATATACCCAACCCACACGGCGGTGCTGTATTTAATCGCATATCCGCCGCCGAGCGCGGGGGGCACATATTGCATCAACCACTGCATCCACATTCCCCCGATAAACGCGAACGGCAGCGCTAGGAATATCGCTAGCATCGCGGATGGCGAACGGAACTTAATATAAAGCAGCATGAAAATCACCGCGATGCAGACGGGAACAACAACCAGTAATCGGGAACGCGCTTCCAATTCCGCTTCATACTGGCCGCTGAATGAATAGAAATAGCCCTGCGGCAGCGTTGGCTTGATTTTCTCGTCGAGTGTCTTCTGCGCCGCCTCTACGAAGTTGACTAGCCCGATGACATCTGCATCCACATCGCAGAACACCCGCGAAAACAACAAGGTGTTTTCGGATGAGATTTTCGCTGGACCCGGTCGGCGCTCAATTCTGACCAATTGCCCTAGCGGAATCTGTATGCCCTTGGGCGTTGGGACTAACACCCGCTTTAACGCTTCAACGTTGTCGCGCAATTCCCGTTTATAGCGAATGCGAACGGGAAAACGCTCCCGCCCTTCGACTGTCGTTGTGATGTTCATGCCGCCAATCGCGGTCATAATAATCTTTTGCACCGCCCCAATCTTAATCCCATAGCGCGCCGCCTCTTTCCGATCGATATGAAATTCGAGGTACGGTTTGTTTCCAATCCGCTCGGCATACGGCCCCACGGCGCCCGGTAGTTTGAGCAATTCCTGCTCAATGCGAACCGCAATTTCCTCGATTTTTGCCAAATCAGTTCCGAACACCTTAATACCAATTGGTGTCTGAATTCCTGTCGCCAACATGTCGATGCGGTTGCGAATCGGCTGGGTCATAATCGGAGAAACGCCGGGCATACGGCACGATTCGGTGAGATCGTTAATCAGCTCTGCGCGGGTCTTTGTGCGAAAGTAGATTTTGTGCTCAAGCGTCGGTTCAATCTCTGAGGCGAGTGCGTGAAGCCGGCTTTCTGATTCGCTGTCGCCCAGTTGACTTGATTCGCCCATCTGCGCCAGAAGTTTTTCCATAACCACCCGTAACAACCAAACTCGGTACAGCTGTTCACGTTGCTCAACAGTGATAAAGGGATTGTGATACTCTGTCGCCATTTCATCAATCCGTGCCGCCGCATCATCGGCGATACGCGCTGTAACATCTGTAGTTATATGTCCTGCATGTTCCTTGTTCAGGATTTCGGCGCTCAAAAGTCGTTCGGCAACGCTGGAAATCAACCTCGCCGCAGCTCCCGATTTGACGGCACGACGCGGCCACGCGGAAGGGTCAACGATGTTGACGATGGTTTCAAACATCCCAATTGGTGCCGGATCGGTCGCAGTTGTCGCTCTCCCGAGTTTTCCCACCACCATCGAAACCTCGGGGAAACGGTTCATAATCATGTCTTGCTTCGACATCACATCTTTGGCTTGCGTAATCGACGCACCGGGCAGCAGCACCGGCATGAACAGCAAATCCCCTTCGTTGAGCGGAGGCATGAACTCCTGCCCGATATTTTTGTAGAAGGGCGTGAGCGGAATACTCGCGATCAAAATTGCCGCAGCCAAAGCAACTACAACCAGCTTGGTGAATATGTTTTTGACAGCAAATCGAATAATTGGACCGTAGACGGCTTTTAAAATCCAAGTGATGCCGTCGGCGAATTTTCTCAAAGGGAAACTGGCGATTGCAATAATGCGGCCGAAAATGTTGGGGCGGCGCGTTGGATCAGAAAGTAGAATGGATGCCAAAACCGGAACGAGGCTAATCGCGACAATCGCCGCGCCGAGCATCGCAAAGGTTTTGGTGAACGCCAACGGTTTGAACAGCTTGCCCGCCTGCCCCGTCAACGAAAACACCGGGATAAACGCCACGATAATAATCAGCATCGCGTAAAATATCGCCGGTCCGACCTCCTTTGCTGCACGCGTTGCGACCTGCAGTTTGCTCTCGCCTTCATGCGGTTCCCGCAGTAGGCGGGTGATGTTTTCCGTCATGACGATTCCGGCATCCACCATAACGCCGATCGCAATCGCCATTCCGCCCATGGACATGATATTCGACGGCAAGCCGACGAGTTTCATGCCTAAGAACGAGAGCAGCACTCCCAACGGCAATACCAGTGCGATAATCAGGCTGTTGGTCACCTGACCTAAAAAGAAGATAATGACGACAGCCGCGACAACGATCTCCTCGATTAGCGTGTCTTTTAGTGTTTCCGCCGCGCGGTGAATCAGATGGCTCCGGTCGTAGAAGGGTACTATACGAACCCCGGCGGGAAGGCCCGGTTCAATTTCAGCAGTCTTCGCTTTCACATTCTCGATTACCCGCAACGGATTGTCGCCGTATCGCATCAACACCACGCCGCCGGTCGCTGGCACGCCCGCTTTGTCCAACGCCCCGCGCCGGAAGTCGGGCCCCTCCGTCACTGTGCCTAGGTTCTTGACGTACACCGGTACACCTTCGTGCGCCTTGACTACGATGTCCTCTATGTCCTCAATGCTTTTTATGAACCCCAAACCCCGAATAAGGAACTCCATCCCGCCTTCCTCAACCACCTTCGCACCAACATCGACATTGCTGTCCCGAATCGCATTATAGACCATCGAAAGCGGCACTTTGTACGCCAAAAGCAGGTTAGGATCGACATCGACTTGATACTGTTTCACGTAACCGCCGACGGATGCGACTTCCGATACCCCGTCGGCTGAAGCAAGATAGTATCGAATCGTCCAGTCCTGCAAAGTGCGGAGTTCATGTAAGTCAAGCCTTGAAGCAACCAACGGCTTTCCATCTTCAGGGCACTTTCCGGGTTGAGCGTACCGTTCTGTCGGATGGTCAGTACAGTAATAGCCGTTTTCGACAGTGTACCAGAATACCTGGCTGATTCCGGTCGCATCAGGTCCTAAAACCGGCACCACCCCTTGGGGCATGTCCTTCTGCGCGAGATTCATCCGTTCGAGCACTCGGGTTCTCGCCCAATAGAAGTCCACATTATCCTTGAAAATGATGTTGATGTATCCGAAACTAAACATTGACGTGGACCGAACATCTTTGACATCGGGGATACCAAGCATGGCAATACTAAGCGGGTAGATTACCTGATCTTCAATGTCTCTCGGACTCCTCCCGGACCAATCGGCGAACACGATAACCTGATTTTCGCCGATGTCGGGAATAGCGTCAATCGGAGTACGATTCAGCGCCCACCAGCCCGCGGCTGTCAAAAACACGAACGTAACAAGGACGAGTAGACGGTTACCCATGCAGATTTCGATAATTCGGTTTACCATAGCGCTTTCCTGAAGACTGATTGGCATCAATGCCGATGCGGCGGTGCGCTGGATCCTTCGTCGCCGCCGAGCGCACCGCCATACGCACCCGCCGCTGATCCGGTTAATTGCGTTTGTGAATCGAGGAGGTAGTTCCCATTCGTAACCACTATATCCCCGGGATTCAACCCTTTAATAACGGGATAAAATCGCCGTTTCGCCGCCCGGCCGTTGTGTTCAACCTCCGCCCATGCTTCTGGCCCCAATTCGACTTCAAGCAACTCGTACCCAGATTCATCCCGGTCTATGAAGACAATCTTCCGTAACCCGGTGTCAATTACGGCGCTCTTGGGCACCGATAAGACCTCTCCAGTCATCACAAGGGGTTTACCGTCTATAGAACATCTGTCCGGCAGTGTCGCATACTGGTCGGGGTGGTCGGGACAAGCGTACTTGAACACCAGAGGAGGTTCCTGTTGCACAGAAGCCATGCCTACATGGGCAGTTGATTTTGCTGGAACCGTGCTCTTAACCAAATCCATACCGCAGATGTCGCATTCTATCATTTCATCCGCTTGAACTTCGGGATGCATCGGGCAAACCCACTTCTCTTGCGCCGCGCTTTCGTGCGGTGATTCCATCTCGGAGTGGCTATGGCCGGCATGGGCATGCGCCTCCACCGGCACCTGTGTTTCAATTAAGTCCATTCCGCAGATGTCGCATTCTATCATTTCATCCGCTTGAACTTCGGGATGCATCGGGCAAACCCACTTCTCTTGCGTCGTGCTTGCCTGCTGTGATTTCATCTCGGTGTGGCTATGGCCGGCATGGGCATGCGCCTCCACCGGCACCTGTTTTTCGATTAAGTCCATTCCGCAGATGTCGCATTCACCGAACTCGGACTGTTTTATCTGCGGATGCATCGGGCACGTCCAAACGGATTCCATCGGCCCCGATACCGCCGCTTCCGGGCGCGTTGATTCAAGATCCATGCCGCAGATGTCGCAATCGCTAGGCATCTCGGAAGTTATCCATGGGTGCATTGGACACGCATACGCAGCTTTGGGCTGCGCTTCAAGAGCGTAGATTTCCGCTAGCGTGGGCTTCAGCCGGAGCGTGACATACATCCCCGGCCGCAACTGTCCGTCCGGGTTGGGCACTTCAATGTGAACTTTCTGCGTTCGAGTTGGCGCGTCAAAGTATGGATAGATGTAGTTGACTTTCCCATGAAATGTTTGGTCAGGCATCGACTGCGCCGTAATCTCGACATCTTGTCCCATATAGACCCACGGCAGTTCGTATTCGTAGATATCGGCGATAATCCACAGGCTTTTCAGATCCGCAATGCGATACAGGTTCGTGCCGCTCTTCACATGTTGCCCCTTGTAAACATTCATGTGGATGACAGTTCCGCCGCTAGGCGCATACAACGGCAGCGTCGTCCGCGCCTTACCGTGTTCGCGGATGTCATCTATCTGTTCCAGAGTCAGTCCGAATAGTTCCAGCTTGGATTTCGCCGCTGAAAGCGTCTGTTCAACAGTACGTTTCAGTTCGGCGTATTGCGTATCCTTTAATTCATCCACACTCTTCAACGCCGTGAGATATTCCTCCTGTGCCGCTAACAGTTCCGGGCTATAAATCGTAAGAAGTTCATCGCCTTCACGGACATTGATACCGGTGAAGTCAACGTGCAGGTCTTCAATCCAGCCGGATATTCGGGTCGAAGCATACGCCATACGCGTTTCGTTGTAGTCCAGTACACCCACAGTCCGGATTTCGCGGTTAAGATTGCGAAATTCAACCGATTCGGTGCGAACCGGAATCAGCGATTTCTGTCTCTCCGTAAGTGTCAGTCCGACGCCTTCGTAAACCGGAATTAAATCCATTTTACACACGGGGCAATCCGCCTCAACGGGCATCTTGACCGATGGGTGCATCACGCATGTCCAGTACCTAATTTTTTCCCCATCTGCCGAAGTGACAGCGACTACACCGTGTTCTGCATGTTCTGAATGTTCCGTATGTTCTGCATGTTCTGCATGCTGCGCCATGCCATCCATAGTCTTTTCCGCGGTGTGTTCTTCGGCCGAATCGGTCCTTCCGCACCCCGCAACAAAACCGATTGTCAGCAGCAACAGGGGAAAAATTATCGTATTCCGATTGATGTTCTTAATCATGGTCTACTCCTCCATAGCCTGTTTTGGCAACACCCGTCCGACCGCTTGTTCTAACTGTGCCAGATGTTGACGATGGTCGCGGAACGCCCGCTGTTCTCCGAGGCGAAATTTTAACAGCGTGCGCTGGGCGTCAAGAAAACTAATGAAATCAACCTGCGCAGCTTGATAAGCCGTGTTCGCCGCTTCCAAAGCGCTCCGTGCCTGCGGCAACAGTGTTGTGCGGTATAATGCGATGCTGCGATCAGCAGTCTCCATACCGAAATGGTGCTTCTTAACTGAAAATCGCGTGTTGTTCTCAAGTTCCGTGAGCTTCTGCTGCATTGCATCTGCCTTAATCTCGACTTCCCGAATATATGCGTCTTTCTGTCCAAACAACGCTGAATGCTTCGGATTTAGCGTGCGCTGCGTCGAAAAGGTTGGCGATAACTTCATCCGGTTCTCAAAGTAGCTTGTGCCGAGCGATGCGTCAGGATACGCCATTCGCCCCGCAAGCTGTATTATAAGGTTCATTTTACTAATCACCAGTTTCTGCCTCTGAATTTCCTGCCGAGACTTAAGTGCAAGGGCGTATAGCTCGCCCAACGGTTGGGCGGCATCCTCATATGCCAAGGGCAGCGGCTTCCCCAGCATCGCATCGGCGGGGCGATTCAATAATGTGTTGATTCGAGCGATGACAGTTTCACGCCGCTCTTCTAATGTGATAATTGAGTCGGAAAGTTTGGAAAACTCCACTTGCGCCATGATTACGCTGTGATATTTTCCGATGCCGGCGCGAAACTTAGCTTGAGCTATCTGAATCATCTGACGAAGCAGTTCTTGGTTTTCTCGATTGATCTCAATTGCTTCGTTGAGGTAGAGATAGTCATAATAAGCCAACTTGATATCTGTCACCAAATCTCGAAGTGCAATATCAATTTCCCTTTGGGCGATTTGAACATCTTCGGTGACGATTTGCCCTTTCAGTGCCAACATGTCCGGGAATGGAAAATTCATCGCCATCATCTCTTTATGGCGAGGTTGACCGATTTTCGTGTCTAGCTGCTTTGTAAAGGCGTTGTACTGCCGTAACACGTTGTCCAGATATACCGCTTGGGGATACTGCTCTACGGTGGCTCTCATCTTTTTTCGTGCGGCTTTAATGGCGGGGCTCCACTCATATCCAATCGCCAATAACAACTCGAGACTCACCGATTCTGCCAATGTCGCCTCAGCCTTCCCCGCCTCCGTTGCGAGTTCCCGATAGGCTTTCATCTGCGGTACCGAAAAGCCGTAGAACGGTTCCGGAATCGGCGTCTCGCTTTCTAATTGCGCTTGAAATTCTCTCTGAAATTTCAGCACTTTCGCCTCCACTTCAGTCAAGAAAGCGTCTTCTTCGGTGTGTTCATCAGTATCCGGCCTGGGCGTGTCCATCGCGATTTCAGACCGATAGTATTCGGGTGTCGGCGCATCCTCGAATTGCGTCAGTAGGTCTTGATAGGTCGCCTCCCGTCCACTCGCACACGAAAATAGAAATATGGAAAGGAGTAGAATGAAATGCTTCATGGCGATATACTCCCTCCAATCAGCCGTTCCAACCGTGCAAGGCTCTGCTGATAGTCGGTGATTGCGCGAAGCCGCGCCAAGTTAAAGTTCAGCCAAACGCTCTGCGTTTCAAGAAACCCCGCGACACTTTTTGTGCCTTCTTGATGCCATGTTTCAGCAACTTCTATTGCATCCTCGGCTTGTGGAATGAGGCTATCTTCGTAAAGGTCAACCAACCGCCGTGCGTTCTCTAGGCGGAAGTACAGTTTTCTCAGGTTCGCCAACGTGGAGTTTTCCATTGCCCGCTTGTTTTCGATGGCGGCAGCGCGGTTCAACTCCGCCTCTTGTATCTGACTGCGATTCTTCGTAGAAGACCACGGAATCGAGATGCCGACTCCGATTGAAATCGGATTTTTCCCGCTGTCGATAGCATCCGGCATCAGCCCCTCGCCAGTTTCGACGGTCATCAAATCGAGTTTGAAACGCGGTTTCGTTTTCAGCTTAGCGAGCGCAACGGCTTCATCAGCCTTCTGTATCATCAAATCGGCGATTTGTAATTCTTGTTGCCCCGCCAACACCTTCGTTTGCAAATCGGAGATTGGAATGTCGTGCGCAGTGTATGCCGCGGGTGCAGGCGGACCCAACGGTGTCTGCGAAGATACGCTAATGAGCGCATTGATTTTCGCCTTTTCGACCTCCTCCAATTCCCGTAACAGAATCAGATCGTAAGACAGTTGCGCCAACTGGCTTTGCGCCTTAAGGACATCATTTAGCGTTGCTTCACTAGATGCGTAGCGGGTGGTGGCTAAGTTTAATATCTGTGAAAGCAATTGCTGATTCTGATGGGTGACCTGCCTCGCCCGTTGAAGGTAAGTCAATTCGTGGTAGCTGAGTTTCAAATCGACAATCACGTCGCGCACAACCTTCTCATATTTTACCCGCTGAATTTCTATCTCCTTCACCGTCACTCGCCCCGCGGCATCAAGTGTGCCGGGGTATGGCAACGCCTGTGAAAAACCGAGGCGGTGACGCTGCGGTCCAACACGGGTTTCCACACTCCGAGCGAAATAACTGTACATCAGCATCGGATCCGGTAGGGCTGTCACTTGCGGATACTTCTCAATAGTTGCCTGCCACTTTGCTCGGGCGATTTTGAGTTTGGGGTTGCGCTCGACCGCAAGGCGAATGAGCGTCGGCAAATCAATGCCGTCAGCCAATGCCGCTTCGGCAGATTCAGGAAGTGATTCTGCCGCCGATGCCGCCTCTTCCGCCTGAGCGCTAAACTCGACCTGAAACAACACCCATACCATAAGGAGCGATAGCCACGTCATTGAAATCCGCTTTATCATAACGGCTCCTATAAAAGAAACTTTCACAGAAATTCTCAAGTAACTAAACCGAGACGCCGGTTCAAACCCGATGCCGGTTTGAACCGGCGAATCTGATTAGGTTCTGTTGACATTTCATCACAACTGAACAATCACAGGGGCAGTGCACAGCCCCGAGACGATTCGTAGGGGTTGGGTTACCCAACCCTCTTTTCTCAATCATATCTGTATGGTTAGGAGTTTCCCGCCAGCGGTTGATTTGTGGGCGGGGTGACCTAATAAACACTATCGCCCTCGCTATTCACTCGGTTGATCCCCTACGGTTACGGAGGGATTTACACAAATGTCAACACGCCCTAGTCTACTACGAAATGTCGATTTCAGGTGTTGTAATGACCATTTGAACCCGAAGCGTACTGTCTGCTGGCACGGCAGCAAAAGCGTCATAAGTTTTCATCATTTTGTTGTAAGACAACGGCACCGTTGTTTTCTTACCGTTGGATTCGGTAATTTTCAATGCGAAGTAAGCCTTCTCAAGTGGTTGGTCATGATCTTTATTTTGTTGCGTTATGTAGACGCTCATGCGGTGCGTTTTTCCCTTCATCGCGTCCATCTTCATCATACCGCCCATGCCCAAATCCTGCATTATCTCTTTGTATTCATCAATTGTCAAAACATTGAGATTGACCGTGGCATGACCGAGCGAAGTCTGTTTGAGGAATTTGTCCGGATGGACTTTGAACATCTCCGCTTGTTTCGCATTACAGAAATAGTACGTTTTTCCGTCAAGACTCAATTCCGTCATGGCGGACGCTTTCATCATCATACCAACAATCGCGCAGCGTGCCTTGCCACTCTTCTTGGTATGCTCACCGTGGTGGTGCATATCGGCATGATGATCATGCCCATGTGAGCGCTTATCCGCCTGAATCGTGGAAATAGAAACCAAGAGTCCAACGACGAGGCCGAGGATCGAGATTGCGAATACGACTGTCCTTTTCACGATTTTCTCCTTTTTTCGTTTCAGATTTGGGGACAAAGAAAATCTGGTAGATCTCCTTATGCCTGTTTTGACTTTTTCATACGAACATACTTAACGCAAATTAAATGCCAACCCCTCTTGACTGGGATGAAAAAACAAAGAAACAAGCCAATGGGATTCGCTTAAGGTACTGCATAAAGCGCACACTCGCGCCATACCGCCTAACTCAGGCAATTACCACATTAGACATCTTTCCAAAATAATTCCACCGCCGGATAGCCCCGGAGGGGCGGCAGGTGTAAAACGACTACCGTCAAATTGGGCTAATACGCTGTAGGGGCAACCCTTGTGGTTGCCCTTAACGCTTCGGTTTTGTCAACCACATTGAGTTAATTAGGAAAGATGTCTATTAAATTCGAGTGAGAGCATCAACGGTGTGTAATTTTTACCCAGAAGCGAACGATGGACTGGATACTTTTTATACAGGTGAGGGAAAATTGAGGAGATGAGGATTGATAAACCTGATTGATTCAGATCAGAGATCGAGATTGTATTCCCGCATCTTGTTCTGTAAAGTTTTGCGCGTGATGCCTAAGATTTTAGCGGCATGGGTACGATTTCCAGCGACAGAAACCAGTGTTCGAGCGATGAATTCCTTCTCCATGTCTTTTATCGTGCCGCCTATCGTCACATCGGAATCGTAACCGGTTTCCGATTCGGCGATTTGACGGATATTCGGCGGCAGCTCCTCCGTGGTTAGGCATTCCGAACGTGCGATGATAACGCCGCGTTCGATTGTGTTCTCGAGTTCGCGGACATTTCCGGGCCAATCGTAGCGCATCATTGCATCAAGCGCGTCGGGCAGGATTTTCATGATTTCACGGTGGTTCTTCTCCGCATAGAACTTGAGAAAATACGCAGCTAACGGCGGGATGTCTTCGCGCCGCTCTCTTAACGATGGAAGCTGAACCGGGACAACGTTGAGTCGATAATACAGGTCTTCACGGAACCGATTCGCCTCGACCTCCGCCAAGAGGTTCTTATTCGTCGCCGTGATGATTCGGATATCGACGGTTATCGGCTCCGTACCGCCAACCCGCTCAAATTGCTGCTCTTGAAGGACGCGTAACAGCTTGACTTGGGTGGTTGGACTCATCTCCCCCACCTCGTCGAGAAAGAGCGAACCGCCATCTGCTAACTCAAAACGTCCCAGCTTCCGTCCAGTTGCGCCGGTAAAAGATCCCTTCTCATGGCCAAACAACTCACTTTCCAACAGTGTCTCCGTGAGCGCGGCGCAGTTTATCTTGATGAACGGCTTTTTTGCGCGTGGACTTCGCGCATGGATTAGATTGGCAATTAGCTCTTTGCCGGTGCCGCTCTCGCCGAGAATGAGCACCGTCGCATCCGAGGGCGCAATTAACCCAACGCTCTGCAGCACTTCCCGCATCATAGCACTTCGGGCAATAATGTTGGAATCGGTAAACTGCTCATCAAGACGCTCTTTCAGCAGTGTATTCTCGCGTTGCAGGTCGCGGTAAGAGAACTCGCGCTTGATATTTCCTAATAGCTCTTCCGCATCAACCGGTTTGACGATGTAGTCGCTCGCGTCCTGTCGAAGCGCTTCCCGTGCGGTTTCCACAGACTGGAACGCGGTCATGATAAACACAACAATTCCCGGGCTAATCTCTTTAATCTGCCGAAGCGCCGCCAAACCATCCATACCCGGCATGCGAATGTCCATAATCACCAAATCGTAGAACTGCTGTTTTACGGCTTCCACCGCCTGAAATCCGTCAGATGCCTCGGAGACATCGTAATCCGATTTGAGATGGGCAAAAAGCATCAATCGATGAGACGGCTCGTCGTCAACGACAAGAATCTTTAACCGCACGCTGAAGTACCCCTTTCTATGTCTCCTTTTGCGGCAGGGTCAAAATTACCTCCGTGCCAACGCCAGCTTCGCTTCTCACTTCCACCTCGCCATCCTGCGCATCCACGATTTTTCGCACGACGGCAAGCCCAAGTCCGGCTCCGCGTGCTTTCGTTGTGAAGAAAGGCTCAAACAGCCTCGGCATATCGGCTTGGGAAATTCCATCTCCCGTGTCCCGTATTACAATCTGGACGCACTTTCGTTCTGCGTCCAACATGGCGGAAAGAATTAGCTTGCCGCCGTTGGGCATCGCGTCAATGCTATTTTGCATGAGATTGAGCAACACCTGAAGCATCCGGTCAGGATCGAGCAGCACATGGGGCATATCGGGTTGTATTTCCTGAATAACCTCAACGAGGGAGTCTGACTTTTCCAGCTCAAGCCGCCGGACCACGTCGTGAAATAGTGCCTCGATTGAAGTCGATTCAACTTTCAATTCCAGCGGCCGCGCGTAATCCAAAAGTTCCGAAACCACACGGTTCAATCGGTTCGACTCTTTCATCATTGCCAACGCGTAGGTGCGTTCCTCCGTATTTTCCTGAAAGAGATTCGCAAAAAATTGGGCAAACCCTCGAATCGAGGAGAGCGGATTTCGAACCTCATGCGCAACCGTCGCCGCCATTCTGCCTATGGATGCCAGATGCTCGGCGCGTTTGGCTCGCTCCTGCAACTCCACCATCTCACGCATGTCATGCAGCAGCACCACCACGCCCAGCTTGGCTCCACCCTCATCTTTCACCTGAGTTGCGCTCAGGTTCACAGGGATGGCGAGTCCGCCAGGGTGTTTCAATACAATCTCTTTGTTGAGGATAGTGTGATTATGTTCAAGCACCTCCTGAATCTCAGTTGCGTGCGGGGGTAAAAGTCTATCAATCTCAAGCGATTTCGATTCCGTTTCTGAGACACCGACAAGTTCTTGTGCCGCTCGGTTGATTGTGGTCACTGCGCCGTTAGCATCGAGCGAAATCAAGCCGTTTGCCATGCTCTCCACAACGTAGTGAATATAACTTTTCATCTGATTGAGCGTGCGTTGGACAAGGTGGAAATTCTGCACCACAAGAATAAAGAACAGCGAACCTGAACCTAATAGGATGAGCATGGCAGCCATCATCATGGTGTGCCGGCGGTCTTCATGATGCGCCCGCTCAAGCGTACCCATCTCAAGGCCGATTCCGAGATAGTGGGTGGGAGACTGTTCAGATGGAACGGCGTGAAAACCACTTCGAACCTCAAAGAGATGTTCTGCGGAATCATCTTTCCGCAGCAACGGAGTCTTGGGACTTTGTGGAATGTCGCCGCCAACAAGTTTCCCAACCATTACGGGATTGCTATGCGCCAAAATCTGTCCCTGTTGATTAAACATATAAATGTAGGCAATATTCTCATTCGGCGCCGCGGCAGATACCAACTGTTGGACTTCGGCAACTCTTTCCCTGCCTCCATAATCCCGGCTGCGAAGCACTGTTTCAAACAGGCGCAGCAGTGCGGCTCCCTCCCGCGTGATTGATTCCTCCATCTGGCTTCGCTCACGATGCAGGTTCCGGTATGTGGAGATTGCTAGAATCACGGTGAGCGTGATTGTCAATACGGTCAGCGTCACCGCGGGAAAAAAGAGGCTGTGTCGATTTAGGCGCATCGTGCTTCCTCTCGGATGTTATAACCAAGAGCTCTTATTCTTTCTAGGTTCTGTTGACATTTGTAAGGCTATCTGTAATCGTAGGGGCGAGGTTACCTCGCCCATTGACCAACGCGGGCAGGGAACTTCCAACCATACACATTGAGTTGATTTTGGTCAAACAACCTACAGCAGTCCGAAATCGTATCTGATTGTGAAAAAAGGGTTGGGGAACCCAACCCCTACGAAGCGCCATGTGTCTGTGCACCGTTCTTGATTGTCCGGTTGCGATGAAATGTCAACAGAACCTAGTTAATTCTCAACGCCGACGATAGCATATACGGCGAACTATTTTGCAAATCTACGCAATAATCGTGCCGAATTCCATTGCAATCGACCTTAGATAGAAGCGAATCGCCCTACTGGACGCTTTCGGTGGTTCTAACCAACGCTTCTCCCGTGCTCGAATCCTTCAAGTGTACATGTCATCTACAACGGCAGGCAAGTCGCAAATTCGCCGGCATTGCGGAAAGGCATCTGATGTTTTGGATACATATCCCACCCAGTCCCACGGCCATTTCTCAATGTACCACGTCGCCCAAATCGCCGTCAGTCCTGTCGCATCTGCGCCGCGCAACTCATCGCTCCCGCCGTCACCCACATAAACCGCAGCACTATTGTCGACGCCCAACCTCTCACATGCCAGTTCGTAAATTGCAGGATTCGGTTTAGTTAACCCTTCTACACACGAAAACATTGTCACGTCAACCTGAACCGCAAGTTCGCTGGAATCCCATGCCGCCATTTCATCATATCCGCAATTTGAGATGACTCCAATACGATATCCTGACGCTTTTAACTTATACAGCGTTTCAACAACCAGCGAATCCATCCGTTCAAACGGCCGAGCCTTCGCAGCCAATTTCTCCGCTTGCATCGTGGAGATTTCTTCTTCAGGCGGAGCAATTTGGCAAGCGCAACATATTTCCCTCAACACGTCGCTGTAGCGCCGAAACTTCCCAGTCATTCGCGCGTGGTACCGCGCAAACCACTCACGTTCAAAATCCTCTTGAGATAAACCGAGACGCTCGCCCGGCGTTCGCGCCTCCGCATGCCATTCCGGGTGATTTTCAGTGATTAGCGTCTCATAGAGATCGAATATAACCGCGCGATCCATTGACCCCTCCACGACTTCCATAGCAATCATCTCTGCACCAATGATAACCAGTCTAACCGAGATTTTCAAGCCGATTGTGCCGGTTGCTGTCAAAACATTACCTGACATATAATGATGGAATTAAATAGGATTTTACACCAATAAAACATCCAAGAAGAGTTCATCATGTCGTTGACAAGGCATCAATTCACATTATGAAATTTAGAACGAAAATAAAAATTCTTATCGCTTGCGTTGGTATTCTTACTGCTGGATTCATCGGGCTTCAGGTGTTGAAGTACCACGCGTCCGAGGTGGAACGGCGCGTAGAAATAGTCTTGCCGGAAGCTCGGCGAATCACTAAATCTCGGTTCGTCAAGCGTAGTTCTAGGGCTGCAACGCAAACTCAACAGGTTGAGGAAAACACAGATTTCCAAGAGACTGAGACGGCGCACATTCCGGAGAAAGTACCTACAGCTCAGAGTAGCGACGATGAAATCAAGGACTTTATCGCTTGGCTTTCGAGCCTTGAACCCGAAGACACTTTTGACGAGACAGAGCAAGCGGATTTCAGCCAAGAAAATAATGCCAGAGAGGATGAATTTGATTACGATCGATATAAATCGCAGATAGAATCCGTTATTTGGGAGCAATGGAAATTTGGGCTGGAAATTCATGACATTGAACAATATATGTCCGCGATATGGGAAGACGACTTCTTCTACACCAGCGACTTAGGCACACCCGATAATCCAGACGACGATCTGATATTTCGGGGCGGCGGGCAGGAACGCGAAGGAACATCGAGAATGTTCAATGCAATGGAGAGCATTGATTTAAATCTCTCTCAGCGTGGAAATATTGAGTTCTTAAATGAAACTCTTGCAATGGTTGAGTATGAGTACGACCTCACATTTGTTCAACATGCTTCAGGTGAGGTATCTTATCCATCCGGGCACATGTTTTTCATACTAGAACTTCGAGAAAACGCCGAAAACACAAGCGAATGGCGCATTCTTGAATGGTATGACTATGCAACACCGTATCCATAAAAATCCCCATGCAAAAAATGGGTGAAATTCGATTCGCCAATTCCTACACTCTAGCATCAGTTCTATACTTTCCCGATACACGCTTTACGATTGACGTTGCCCTTTGAGGATGATTAAAAAAGTCAATCTGACGAGAACCTGACCCATAAGGAGCGGGTTACCCCCACAATAGCACTTTCCAACAACCTTCTCCGTTTTTGCCGGACGGGCAATCGCACAGCGCCAACACATCCTAGCAACTAAGGTTAAAATTTGCCAATTCTTAAGATAGAATCCAATACCTCAATTAGGAACGGAGTTTGTGAAACGCTTGTAGATGCTCTACGCTTCACAAACTCGCGCAAACGCCTTACTATTCACGGATTGTTTGTTTAGAAAACCCGATAATTAAGCAAGACGGTAAAATTAGAGGTGATGTCCTCATCAGGAACTTTTTCAAGTTGTTCTGTTACGACGAGGTTTATGTTATTCTCGATGTAATAGATGAACGAAAGCCCGAAGGAATGGCTATTTTCCACATCCGCTCCATCCGGTTTATCCAGCCGTAGCAGATGTCGAAGCCGTAGGTCTATACGGTTGGACAACTCATAGGAAATATCGCTCGACAGTGACAGCGAGTATGCCGATGCGAAGCTATCAAACGGTGTGTTGACTGAAATGCGCTCGTTGATTTGCCATTGCCAAGCTATCGGACGCGCATAACTAGCGCTTACATCAAGATTTGCGACGGGACGTTCCTGGTCCGTGTACGGTGTGGTGATATCGAATTTGGAACCGAGAGCAACATCCCAACCGTAAAATCGATCGGCAATAGCCTCGCGTTCAAGAATCTCTTCAATGCGAAGGACTCCGACAGCACTAAGTCCGGTTTCATTGAGCAGGCCCGACTCACGCATAACCGTTTCCATTTCTTTATACCACTCTTTTTTGTATGTCTCGCCAAATTTGTCCTCAAATTCATTCTCGCGATTGATAATTTTGCTAATTTCAAGAATCGCCGCTTTTGGCAGATGACCGTTTAGCTCGCCCTCTTTTATGAGAAATTCTTCGATGCGAACGGCTTTTGCCAGCGCGGTCGCTTCAATAAATCGCCCATATCCTAGACCGACAGTCGCCGCAGAAGCCGGTCTGTCGTAGTGTCTGTGCATATCTGAACTGACACGGAGGGAACCGAAGATGTCTTTTAGGGACCGCCCTTTTTGGTTCAGATACTTCTTCACTCCGGCATCGCCGTTTATGCTGTAATTGGATTCATATTCATCGGTCTCAATGATCTTATCCATCAACCCAGACCCAATGACATCAATGGAATACCCAAAAGGCAATGAATCATAAAACCTCTTGTAGACGCCGCCGACGTTCCCTTTGCTTGTGGTTGCGGTCGAACCTGTTGTTGCGTGGTTCATCGAAAAGTCGATCAAGAGACGGTCCGCGGCGCTAACTGGGACTTCATAGTCGGAAACGGATACTTCTTGCGCGGATACATTGCCCGCAATGGGGATGAGCCCTAAAATTAATGTTAGTGAAACTACAATTAGAACACAAACACATTTACTTAACATTACAATTCTCCTTTTTGAGATTTTTGGCAAATAATGAGATGCCAATGGTAAATTAAACTGCAAAAAAACACTGTTAAGGCACAATTTTGATTTTTGAACGGCAGTGGATTGTAACTTGCGCCTTAGATAAACTACGTCAACAACTAGTCCGAAAATTCTCCCTTGTAAAATATTAAGTCGAGACATGTGCCCAGACTGAATTGAGAAAAATCTCAAACACGGCTGACGCTTGCAATAATGGTATCTAACTGCCCTTCTTCTTCGTGGGTTTGGATTCCTCCTCACTATTTTCGCCAGACAGAGTGTCGGTAATTTCCGATTTCTTTTCGGAATAAGCGGTTTTCCCGGCTTCCACGGCGGACTTCACGGTCTCCGCCGCATCGTTTACTCGCGCTTTTCCTTTACTGACCAAGTCAGTTACTTTTTCGGTTGTTGCCGCCGTCGCTGTATTGGCAGTGTCGATTGTTCTGTTTTTGACATCCCTCGAAACGTTACGAATTTTTTCTCGTGTATCTTTGCCCGCCAAAGGCGCAAAAAGAATACCGAGCGTTGAACCGAATAATCCCCCTAGTACGAACGCCAGAACTTTACCAAGACCTTTACGCTGGTTCTGATCGTCCGCTTGATTTTCGTCGCACATTTGAATACCCTCCTTAGTTTAATGGTTAACTTCAGCCTACGCATGTAGGTTTAGCTCATCACAGCCCACTTTGAATTTGGCAATAAACAAATTCAACCCGCCTTCCTTCTCTGGAGATTGTGATGACCTCTATCCGCCTCTCCTATCTGATAAAGAGGATTGAATTTTCAATATATCCAAATGTCCTTATGATTTAGCAATTGTTGTGCCACGATGGAAGGATAACTGTCGAAGACAATAAGAATGGAAGGGGGAAGTAATGGGGAAGGCAGTAGCAGTGAGGTTTCGTCTGCAATTCAACGATTACGCGCCTAACACTTCGGATTCTGCGAAAAGCGGGGAGCCAGCGGCGAAAATTGACATCTTGTCAAAATTACGAAATTTCTCTGTTGGACGCTCGACATATTGTCAAAATTGCTTGAGGAATGGAAGTGGTGCTTCGAGTGTGAAAAGCATAGGATAGTTTACATTGCTTGGGTAGGGTAGATTGTGAAGGGCATTGCTTTTAAGACATTCCTGAACCGCCAACTTCAGCTAATAATCGTGCGAGGTTTCGCTTGTGGAATCGGGCAGCTCGCACTGGTCATCCGAATCATTTCCCAATTTTCGATAAATGGTCCGAGACGAGATATCGAGTAACTTCGCCGTCAATTCCTTGTCGCCGCCTGTCATCTTAAGTGTTTCCGATATGAGGCGTTTCTCAGCCACTTCCATAGTGGTTCCCAAGGGGATAACAATTGACTTTTTGGCGAATGTAGAATCTGAATCCTTGCCGCTGCCGCGAACTGACATCGGAAGATCGCTATTTTCGATACCATCGGATTGAGTCAACACCACCGCTTGTTCAATCGCGTTTTCCAATTCGCGCACATTGCCCGGCCAATGATAGCCTTCAAGGGTTTCCAACGCTTGGCGGGATATATTTTGAATGGGCTTTTTGTCTTTTTCACTATATTTTTTTAGGAAGCGATTTACAAGGAGTGGAATATCATCGATTCGCGAGCGTAATGGCGGTAGTTCTAGGGTAATCACGTTCAGCCGATAGAACAAGTCATCCCGAAAATTTCCCGATTCGACTTCCGCTATTAAATTCTTGTTTGTTGCCGCGATTAAGCGCACATCCACACTAAGGGTCTTCGTCCCACCAAGCCGCTCGAATTTTCCATCTTGTAGAACTCGCAACAGCTTGACTTGCAGCGGTTTAGGCATCTCGCCAATCTCGTCTAAAAAGAGCGTCCCTGTATCTGCAAGTTCAAAACGTCCCGCCTTGGTCGATTTGGCGTCAGTGAACGCCCCCTTTTCGTATCCAAAAAGCTCGGATTCCAACAAGGCATCGGGCAGCGCACCGCAGTTGACTTTAATCATCGGTTGATTAGCGCGTGGGCTTAAAGAGTGAATCGCATTCGCAAAAATTTCCTTGCCAGTCCCACTTTCACCGGTGATTAGGACACTAGCGCTGCTTGCTGCGACCTGCTGCACTTTTGCAATCAATTGACGCATTACAGGGCTTTTTCCGATGATGTTGCTTAAATGACGATCGGATTCCATTCGTTCGCGGAATGATTGAACTTCTATCGCCAAGTTCTGTTTTTCGAGGGCACGGGTGATCGTCAGTCGTATCTCAGCACGCTTAAGCGGTTTACGGATGAAGTGATACGCGCCTTCTCGCATCGCCTTTACCGCAGAATCTACGTCGCCGAAAGCGGTCATCACAATGACCTCGATTTCGGGAGAGAGTATTTTGGCAGCTTTTAGCAACTGCAATCCGTCCATCCTTGGCATTTTCAAGTCGGTGAGAATGAGATGCACCGGTTGTTGACGAACCAACTTCAAAGCGGATTCACCGCCCGCGGCCGTAAAGACATTGTATCCGTCCCGTTTTAGGATTTTTTCAAGAGAGTTTCGAATAGGTGCATCGTCATCAACCACTAAAATTCGTTTGTTCTCACTCATGATTTCTTCCTTGTCTAAGTGTGGTGTGTTCGGTGCTTTAGCCGGCAGCTTTTTCCGTCTTTCAAATTTCGCTCACCGGCTCGCCGCGAATTGGGAACGTGATGGTAAACCGCGTCCCCTGATCAACAACACTTTCACAAAAAGTTGTTCCCTGATGATGCTTAATAATTTCACAGGCAAGCGGAAGTCCCAGACCGGTTCCTTCTTTTTTGGTCGTGAAAAAAGGATCGAAGATTCGTTTCTGATTCGACAATGGAATACCCATGCCGGTGTCGGAAATTCGCATTACAATCTGCGAGGATTCAAGGTGCGTTTGGATTACGAATTCTCCGCCTGAAGGCATAGCTTCAATTGCGTTTTTGAGAAAATTGTGCAACGCACGCAGGATTTGTTCGTCATCCAGTAATGTAAGCGGTAGGTTCTCAGCAAGGTCTGTCGAACAGGTGATATTGGATTGCTCCAACTGCGGTTCAACAAAGTTACAAAACGTCCTTATAACACCATTGAGAGCTTCTAACTCAAATTCAAACTTGGGCAATCTAGCAAACGACAGATAATCTGAAACGATGTCAGCCAACCGTTCGACTTCATTGTGAACGGATTGGAGCAATTCTTGCGCTTCACCAACATCAATGTTCGCACCATCGCCGATTTCATCAGCGAGGAGGTCTAAATTCAGCTCCATTGACGACAGCGGGTTCCGAATTTCGTGAGCGACCTGCGCCACCAGTTGACCAATTGCACTGAATTTCTCGGATTGAACAATCTGTGTTTTTATCTGCTGATGCTCGATATACGTATCGACTGCCGATTGCATATCTAACATTAGTACCTTGTTCAATGCGAGGATGGCATCTTGGATATATTCCGGCTCATCGCGGTACGCCTGACATATTAATGGAATTAGGAGTTGGAAATACAGATTATATGCCCCTAAATACCATTTCGGCGCAAATCCAACGCGATTGTAAATATGCCCAATTTGTGAGCGTTCTACTGCATTCTGTTGGTCATAATTACCTTCCGTTAATCTCTCAAGAAAGCGTCGTTGGGTCTCCCGCAACCGGGTCGCTATCGATTCGTCGGTAAGCAGTGAAGCCGTCTCTTCAAATCCTTGCAGGTGTGCATAAAAGCGATTGACAATATCGGAGATGTGCGGGGCGAATACCTTTGACAACGACTTGAGATGTTCCTCATCCTTATGGCTGAATTGAAAAAAGGACAGGCGGGATTGTAAATCGTTGTCGTAATGGACTTTGGTTTCAATCGTGTCTTTTTCGGTTGGCATGAAGCAATCTCTCCAGGCGCAGGATACGCTGCAATTCCCGCCCATTTATACCTACCGGTCTCAAATCAATACTTGGACATTTCGTGAATGAAAAAGGGGGACTATTTAAAGGCAACCGTCAAATCCAAGTGATGATTCGTATGGGAACAACAACAATCAAAATCTCCGCATCAGACCATCTTAGTATCAGCAGCCTTGTATTTGCGGCATCAACGAGGCTGTAAGAGTTACGCACGTTCAATTGATGTAGTTCAATTTGCTAAACGTCCGTAATGAAACGTGCATTCAGTAGCACACGCGGCGTTTCCGGTTTCTAAATGGTCGTCGCCAAGACACCGTTGTACGGCAATTTTAATCGGGCCAATCCAACCGTAGTTTTTAATAAGCAAGTTCTATGCCAAATCTCGTGGGATTGTAAAGGAAGTGAACAACGAGGGGGTCACCCAGCAACAAGCATTTACACCTCGCTATTTCTTTCTCCATCATGCCATAAAATGAACCCACAATCAAGCAAAAAGACACCGAATACATATCATGGTATTTGGCCCGACCCAAAAAACTGGACAGCACGCGAAGAAGGATTCTATAATAGCTAAACATCTAGGACGCGGTTATCATGACCAATACAAGGCGCGAATTTGCGTTCGATATCATCAGTGCGCAGAAAATCTGAAAAACCAATCTACCAGACGAATCGTAACTTCCAATCGATTCCGCAGCGTACAAATTACGGCGAGAACCAATTGCCGTAGGCTTGGAGATCTCAGACAAAAGACCATTAAAAGGAGAAAAATGAGACATCTAATCATACCCGCAGCTATTGGACTATTTCTATTTAGCCAAATAGCTTCAACACAACTGGAAGGCAAATCCGAGTCAACGAAAGCGCGGTGGAATGAGCGTTACGACCGCGAGATGTATATCTACGGTAAAGAACCGGCTTCTTTCCTCAAGCAGAAGATTGGCGGACTCAAGGTCGGTAAAGCGCTCGTGCTGGCGATGGGGGAGGGGCGCAACGCGGTCTATCTCGCCCAAAACGGCTTTGATGTCACCGGTGTTGACATCTCTGAGGTCGCCATAAAAAAATGCAACAAGCTAGCGGAGGAAAGAAACACACAGGTACATGCCGTCGTTGCCGATTTGAGCGGCTATGACATGGGCGATGCACAGTACGATCTGGTCACAAATTTTTACTACTACGACACGTCAATCTTCCCTCAAGTCCTTGAAGCGCTGAAGCCGGGCGGCATGTTTATCCTAGAACAATTCTCGATTGACCACCTCAACTACAGGGAGTCTAGCGGCTTTGGACCCAGGAATCCCGACTATCTTGTGAAACCCAACGAACTTTTGCATCACTTTAAGTCGCTGCGAATCTTGTACTATGAGGACACCGTCGTAGAACTGAATGAAGGGATGCACAACGGAACGGCGGCAGTCATTCGGCTCATCGCGGAGAAAACCGAGTAGTCGGGGTGTCTACACCCATCCCCGGTTGATTCCTTTCGTTTAGACGGCTACGAGTTAGGCGGTTGCATGGCGCAGGTGAGCAGACTGTTCGCGCTGCAGAGGACGCAAACGTTCATAGGAGATTTTTATTATGGCAGGCAGTGGCATTGACTTTGAAACCCGCGTAAATGAGGCGATTAACGCCGTCAAAAAAGGCGACATCTCGACGGTAAAAACTTTAGTTGAAGGAGATCGCCGTCTTGCGGTTATGCAGAGACAAGACCATGGCGGCAGCCTGATTCAGATTGCCGCATCCCACGTGGTTTGGCATCGGCCGCAGCATCGAAAAATCGTACAGTATCTCGCTGAAAACGGCGCTGAATTGGACATCTTTACCGCCGCTCGCGCCGGTTTGCTTGACGCGGTGCGCCGCATGCTCCTGGAGAACCCCGATCTTGTCCATTCCCGAAATCATCGCCGTTACACGCCGCTGCAGTGCGCATCTCTCATCTACGGTGCTTGTGAAGAAGCTGAAGCCGTTATGGATTATCTGCTCGCCAAAGGCGCACAAATTGACATTCTTACCGCGTCGCATTTCGGAATGCTAGGCATCGCCCAAGACCTACTCGAAACCAATCCGTCCTGTGCCGCAACCACCGATGTTGACGGCTTCACCCCGCTCCATTGGGTTGGACGCACACGGCGCGGATCCAAAGACAGTTTTGTACGGATTACCGAACTGCTCATACGAAACGGCGCCGATGTCAACGCTCAAGGCGAAGTTTGGGGAAATTGGCGCCCCATGCACACCCTCGCCGAATGGTCGGGTCTTACCGAACAAGCCGACCTCATGCTCGACGCGGGCGCGGATATCAACGCCGAAACCGATACAGGCTGGACGCCCCTCGATCTAGCAATCGAACTCAATCGCCAGGACATGATTGACCATCTCCGCTCAAAGGGCGCAAAAACGGGCGTGAAAAAAGAGTAGAGCGGGCACATCTTGAATTTTGGGAACTGAAATAAGTATATTCTCCCCCTTACCAAGGTTTACTATTACCCACCAGTCTCTGGAGTTACACGCCGTCTATGTTGGGGCTGAGAGCGATTGTTCATTTCGGCATGGTGCAAACTGTGGGAGGGACTTCCCTGTCCCGATAAGCACAGCTACGAAGCCCTGCCCACAGGCGCTTCACAGCATAGTTATGTCAAGAATGACAGGAGAAAACACCTACACTAGCCAACTCGGTATGCTGTAAACTGTGGGAGGGACATCCTTGTCCCGATAAGCACGGCTACGAAGCCCTGCCCACAGGCGCTTCACAGCACGGTTTCCGGAATATCCCCAGTTTCGCCTTGACGCAAAACACGGTTCTATTCTAAAATCGTGCAATGCCGCTGGCAGCGAGTACAAAAATTTATTACAGAATTGTCTTATTAGGAGACGCATCCAATGAACCATAAGATGATAGAATCAAAATTCATTGCGACGCAGGAAAAAGGCGAGGTCTCCTCGCTACTGATTCGTCCGGACGGCGCGAGTTGGCTGCTGGTTCTGGGACACGGTGCGGGCACAAATATGCGGCATCCAACCCTCCAGACGATTTCCGAACGTTTGGCAGAGACCGGAATCGCTACGTTTCGCTACCAGTTCCCCTACATGGAACGCGGCGGAGGCGGTCGGGAATCACAAGCCGTTGCGCTGGAAACCGTGCGCTCCGCAGTTGCCGCCGCGCATGAGGCGGCGAGCGGGCTACCGCTTCTCGTAGGAGGGCACTCCTACAGCGGACGAATGTCCTCCCATGCAGCCGCGGATGACCCGCTTGAAGGGGTACGCGGTTTAGTGTTCTTCGCATTCCCGCTCCACCCCGCCGGAAGACCGGGCACCGAACGCGCAGACCACTTGGGCGATGTGACGGTGCCGATGCTGTTCCTGTCCGGCACACGGGACAAATTGGCGGAACTGGATTTGTTAACACCGGTTTGCGAAAAACTCGGAGACAAGGCAACCTTGCATCTGCTGGATACCGCCGACCACGGTTTCAAAGTGCTCAAACGCTCCCGCCAAACCGCAGAGAACGTTTTCGTCGAGATGGCTCGCGTTGTCAATGGCTGGATTGAGAAACTGAACTAAATTGCGCAAGTTCCGAGTTAAACAACTGGAGGTAGAAGGAGATGATTGAAACACTTATCTGGGTCGTTGTAGGTCTGTTGTTAGCCGTGAATCTTGTGCTCGTTCTTCGAATATTGTACCTTATGAAAAATACGGATAGCGAGAAGGGTGAAAAGGCAGTTCAAGATGAGATGCGTTCCCTCCGTAACGAAGTTGCTCGGTCAGAACGCGAGATTAGAGACGAAGTTCGGAAAGGGCATGATACTACTACCAAGATGCTGATGGGCAACATTGGAGAATTTAGCAAAGTCCTGACAACTCAGGTTGAAGGGATGAGAAACACGGTGGAAACGAGGCTTACCGAATTGACGAATTCCAACGAAACTCGCATTGAGACCGTCCGAGCAACCGTCGATACACGTCTTCAAGACATGCAGACGAGCAATGAAAACAAACTTGAACAGATGCGCAAGACGGTTGATGACCAGCTCCAATCAACGTTGGAAAAACGGCTCGGCGAATCTTTCAATCTCGTCAGCGAGCGTCTTGAAGCTGTGCAACACGGTCTCGGAGAGATGCAGAACCTCGCAACAGGAGTCGGGGATCTCCAGCGCGTCTTGACAAACGTCAAATCACAGGGCGCTTGGGGCGAGTTTCGGCTTGGAACACTCCTCGAAAACGTGCTCAGCCGGGATCAGTATGACACCGACGTAAGGACGAATGAGAATTCACAGGACGTAGTGGAGTACGCCATCCGCCTCCCGGGACGAGACGATGAGCCGGGCTCCTGTGTGTGGCTGCCGATTGATTCCAAGTTCCCGCTTGCGGATTACGATAAATTGGTTGAAGCCCGCCACAACAACGCTGATAAAACTGCGAAGGAAAAAGCATCCAAAGCCTTCGAAAAAACGGTGCGTACCGAGGCGAAGAAGATTCATGACAAATACATCGCCCCGCCAAAGACCACGAATTTTGCCATCATGTTTGTGCCGACCGAAGGGCTCTACGCAGAGGTGCTCCAGTCCCCGGACTTAGTGAATGACCTCCAACGTGTATACCAAATTGTCGTCACGGGACCAACCACGCTCGCTGCGCTCTTGAATAGTCTGCGCATGGGTTTCCAGACCCTCGCCATTGAAAAGAGGTCTAGCGAGGTTTGGGAGATTCTTGCAGCCGTGAAGACGGAGTTCGGCAAATTCGGCGCGATAATGGATAAGTTGGAGCGCCAGTTGAACACAGCCTCCAATACAGTCGGTCAGACCAAGACCCGCACTCGCGCCATGGAGCGGCAACTTCAAACGGTCGAAGCCCTTCCCGCGGACGAATCCACCGCACAACTGGAACTCCCACCTGACATCTCCGAGTTTAGCGAAGATATTGATGCATCTTAAGATTAGAATCGGGATACATTCGGTTGTTTGAGGGCACGTGTAGGGGCAGAATTCAACCAAAACAGCGCATTATTCGCTTTTACCGGGACGCGGTTGGGAATGGCAAAAATAAGCGAGAGACTTTTTAATTTTTCACAGTTTTCACAGTACCTTGAACCAAATGCTAGTATTTTCACAGACAGAAAAAGTGCGTAAACGCAGTCTGGGACTGACTTTCATCGGATTACGCAAATAACATGTGAATACGTTACTGTGAAATTACATAACTTCTTGCTGCACGAAGAAAGACAATGGCGGCAAAAGAGCCAAGCCCTCAATTAAGGCAATGATTCAGGGAGATGCTGGAAATAAAGCACTTGCTAAGGCGTTCATTGGGATGGCACAACGTGGTAGGATGCAGGCAGTTGGGTAGCCTGATGAGCAGGGAGTCAGTTGGGCGCGCTCAATCTGGTTAGCACACTCAAAGAGGTCCTACGCTGCGAACCGAGAGGAATCCTTTCACATTTTATCACGGATGCGCATCGGGCGTTTTCCATACGTGTTAATGCGTGGGACTCTCTATCCCGCTAGAGATTATCTACCACATGTAATCTTCCACAAACTGCCGTTCAACCCAACCTAAAGCAAAGATTGAAGAATCCAAGCGGCCATACACACTGCGTCATATTCACAATTTTACAATTTGCTAGTTGGGAGCGCTCCATATCCAAGATAGCAAATCGTTAAGCCTTAACAAACCCGGCGTGACAGAGTAAATTCGGCAAGCAAGAGAGGATAAATTTTAATGACAATTCGCTGTCTGTCTCGAATTGTTCCCAAGATCGTCACTTGCACCATGGGAGGCTTTCTAGCGGGATTGGTGTTTCTGTTTACTTTTGAAGTCGTATTGGATGGCGACCTTTATGGAGACGACGAAGAAGTAATAGGCTGGAGTTTTGTTATTGGTCTAATTTTTGGAATCTCATGGGCTATCGAACATGAAAAAGTGAGGTATGCCTTTGTCATCCCCCCTTGAGTGGCGCAGTATTGGGGGGAGTGTGTGCGGCAATCGTGGGAAATGTCCACATGATAACAATAGCTGTTCTGGTGGGTCTGTTTATCGGAACCGTCTCCGCACTCGCCACTGCTGGCGCATACCGCTCAAAGTGAAGAACAACGCTTCAGATAACGCAATTGTTCATGCCGCGCACACAACGCCTGCGGCTAAAAGTAGCATTTGCTTTCAAGATTTCAACCATCCTTTACATTTTGAAACCTTGAAAGTAACAATTGATGATTTCAAGCATTCGCGCACTAGGTATTTGCATAACTAATCACTTCCTCTCCGTCACGCCGGCGTCTCTTTCAAGATTTCCAAGACTCTTGCATTCTTGAAAGTAAGCATACAGAAAAATCCTTGACAACCGATGAGAGTAATTATATGATTTCTATCACGTTATATTTGGTGTAACAATTCATCGCCGCAGAACCGGCAGCCTAGGGAGGCGGTTACCGTGCCAGCGAAGGATACGAAGACGCGAAAGTGGTACCGGCAAAATCCGCGCCAAACCGCTTGCAAGCAGTACGTGTTCTCAATTGAGTCGGATATTTACGACGACTTTAAGCGTAACGCCTTCCGGAACGGCCACTTGATAAACAGCATGGTCGGAGAGCTAATCAAGCGTGAGTTGAGCAATGACGGTAACACAGATACCAATACGCCCGCGCCGAGACCCGAACCAAACACGACACCTGCCGAAGGAATTGACGGTCATACACCAACTTAGCAAACCGCAGGAGTATCCAAACGAGTAACTAGCGGAGCAATACGATGACAATTCGCTTCGGATTTTTGGCATTTTTATTTGTAACGTTGCTAGCCCTGATTGGCTTGCTATATGCCGGTTTGCACCTCATTGGACGCTTCGGGCGCTTCAAAATTACGCTTCATCACAAAACGATAATTAAGGTAGCAATAACGTGCTTCTTCATTATAGGTTTATTCGACGTGATAAACACCAATTGTGTACCTGGCTCCTTCTTTTATCCTGTATGGCACTGGATAGAAAATGGCTTCGCTATAATCGCGGCTGTGTTCGTTATACTTGGCATTGCTTACCTGTTCTTGCCGAACATGCCGGGGAAAGAGCTAATTGAAGGTTACTACTCTTCACCAATGTTCAAAGCGTTTCGCATTTCACGCAAAAACAAGAGTGAACAATAAAGGCGGACTTTGCACCTAACAGATCTTTGTTTCGCATACCATGCCTATCCAATAGCTTTTTGAGCGAAAAAAAATGCCCTAACCGGCGGTCAACTAGCTAGGGCAAAGTCGCTTTTTCGTTTAGGCGCGAAAAAACGAATAAGGAATTAAATCAAACGTATGGATTATTTTAGCATACCTAAATATAAAGTGTCAAGTTTTTCCCCCATTGCTTTTCAAGGGTATCGGTTTGTACAGTCTAAGTGCACCGATGCCCTTTTTTTGTTTACCCAACCTTGTACGCTGAACTCGCAACATAAATAGAAGAGCGATATGCTTGGCTTTGGAGCACCATAATGAGCACTCCAAGTTCGACAAACCCCCAAGACTACTATCTTGAAGAATTGTCCAGGATTACTAGCGCGATAGTAAAACAATCTGCAAATGGCAATTGCATCTACCGTGGCGAACCTGAAACCTATGACGATGAAAAGCACTGCGGAAAGGTATCCTCCACTCTGTACCGGACGGCTCCTGATGACTTTAAATCCGGAAAATTGAATTTACTTGACGAACAAGAGAAAATCATCAAAGAACTCGATAGCTACCTCCCCGCTTACAAACAAAAAAAAGCGTTTGAAATTTGGACGGAACTACAACATTACGGAACTGAAACCAACCTCATAGATTTTACTACAGACTACCACATCGCTCTTTTTTTCGCCTGCAACGGCTCTCATGACAAGCCAGGTAGGGTAATCGTGCTGAATAGAACGAAGGAAATAGACGAAAAATATGATATTGACAAACCTTTAGGTCCGGTCAACCGAATAATTGCGCAGAAGAGTATATTCGCCCAGCCGCGCACAGGCTATTTAGACTCTGAAGACATCGTAATCATTACCGTGCCCGCCAACCTTAAAACGTGGACTCTTATTCACCTGCGGAAGTTCCAAGACATATCCACTCAAAGTGTCTACAATGATCTACATGGATTCATACGCCATCGCAATATGACATGGTCGGATGAGGCAAGACTACCTCTTCTTTCAGCTGACACAGCGCTTAATACGCTACCGCCTCAAAGACCGTCCAGCGAAGACCTCGTGAATACACTTGTTCCCGCGATTAGGAGCTACAATTTAGCATTAGAATTTGCCCCGTATGACGAAAGGATTTATTACGGACAAGCATTGTGTTACGCCCATCTAGGTGACAATAACCGTGCTAGTGAGACCTTAACCAAAGCAATAATGCTCAAACCTGAATATGCCGAAGCCTATACACTTCGCGGACTTGTGTATTCCCTTAAAGGCAAAAGCGTTCACAGCATATCTGATTACAACAGAGCCAAAATTCTAGATCCGGAATATTCAGGAAATTATTTCCATTGTGGCATCGAATGGCTAAGAATGGAAACTTGGGAGTGTGCCATATCGAATCTACTTGTAGCAACGGATAAAGGTGAGGACATTGTTGCTGCATTTTGTAATATTTACAAAAGCGTCACAGACTTCGAGCAGAAAAATGGTGTGACCCTCCCTCAAGACATCGCTGCCATGCTACAACCAGAAGAACCGCCTCAGATACAAGAGGATTCCGTGAATGGATAAGTCAACAAGCAACAGATCACATCACCATCGACATCAATCATCAACGCAACTCGGCAACCAAATTGACTGGAACGCAATAGCGCCCGAAGTCGCCCTGCGCCTCAAGGGCGAGCCCCGAACGAAATCCGACAAGGAATGGCGATGGGGAACCAAGGGCAGTTTCGCGCTCTACCTTGAAAATGGAAAATTTTCCGACTATGAGAACGGCGTCACCGGCGGCGTGATTGCCATGGTGGAGCACTGCGAAGGTTTGGGGAACCGTGACGAGGCAATCCAGTGGCTAAGGGACAACGATTTCCTCCCCGGAAACCATACCTCGCCCCAGCCGCGCCGTACAAAACCGCAACCAAAAGCCGCTCCCCCGATTGCTAAACCGCCTCACAACACCGGGCAGCTAGAATACGGATTAACCCTTTGGAATAATGCCCTCCCGGCGCCAGCGGAATTTGAGCACCCCGTACGCCGGTGGAGCCATGGGCTGCTCCCGTCAAAAATGCCGATGCCGCACTCCGTCCGATTTCACGCTAGGAAGCGCTTAGTCGTGTGTTGCGTCGCGACATTCGATCGCTGGATTGACGCGTTCCCAAAGATACCTGCTCCCCAAGCGGTGCACGTCATCGCAATCGGCTCCCTAGGTGAAAAGCGAACACCTGAAAGATGGAACACAGTTAATAAAAGAACCTACGGACGAGTCAACGGTTGTGGGATTTTCGTCAGCGGAAACCCAGACAGTAGCAACATCAACATCTGCGAAGGAGTAAATGACGCCCTCGCTATCTATGAAAGAGAACCCGGAGCGGTCATCGCTACGCTCACGACCTTCAGCAAACTCACGAATCACCCGTCCCTAATAAAGCACATCTCGGCGCGTAATCCCGTGATATTCCCCGACATGGACAAAGCTGGCAAAACGGCGACCAGTAATTTGACGCGAGCGTTGCGCCGCGCCGGAGCGACGGTAAAAATACGATTGGGCCGTGAAGGAGACGATCCCGCAGATTCCGCGCTTAAGCAGTGGCTATAAGCTTTTGTAGGTTGGGTAGAGCGGCATTCATGAAACACATAACATAGGTAGAATCGGTTCCGGGCGCTAATGCGGTCTGAAACTTGTTACTGTGTAGCGAAACCCAACGTTATTCATGTCTCATTCTGATGGTGTCGTGAGATGGCTGTTTAGCGTTCGGAATTTCCGGAACACAAGCGGCATTCGTTGGGTGGATAAGGTTGTTGCTGGTTTACGTTTTCTTCCGTTCTGTTTTTTAACGAACCTCTATATCATTGCACAAACTCTACAACTCTTGTTACAATTAAGAAATATCAAGGTTTTTTGCAAAAGAGAAAGTCAATCAAATCCTTTGCCGAAAAATAGGAGCTAGAATTTCAATCCATTCCGTCCAACATACAAGCACATCGCATGAATTACAATTTGAGGGAGAAATTGAGTCTGGAATCGCCCAAAATGTTTCAGATTCTCAACAATATCTTATTCCTCGCTTTGTCGATGACGAGGACATTCTGGACTGGGAAGTTGCCATAACTACTCCCCCACCGCGTCCTTCCGGTACAATTCGAGTTAAATTAAAATACAAAGGACGAAGTAAACCATTTCCCATTGAAAATTTTTGGGAAGAGCAATAAATTGACTTTTATTCCTGTCTTGGAATAAACATACCCTTGGTATTGCTTAGTAAATGGCGATGAATTAGTGCGAGGAGGCAGCCTATAGAGTTGTCCGGTAATTCTCCGCCCTCCAATCTAACACTAAATTCTTTAACGAATGCAGAACGAGCATTCAGCGTTGCTGATTTTTGCCGCACTTACTCGCTGCCGCTAGATTTTACCAGAGAGTTCGCCGCAAAAACCCCAAACCGTATTCGATTACTTCCCCCGAACCGAGAACATCTCTATCAAGCTTTTGCCCGTTTTTTCATGCGAGTGGGTTTGCCCACCGACATTCCTCCCTTCAGATAACCGTTCCGACTTTTACACCTTCTCTTTGATACATAACCGTTTAGAGCTCTTGTATGTTGGGTTAATCGAATAATTCCAAAAGCATTCCTGCGTCACGATTCTGTACGACGTGGCTCAAAAATACGCCAAGCGAAACCCAACGCTTTTCGTTTACTACAATCGCTGGTCAGCGATACATTTCGCATTTAACAAAAAACGTTGGGTTACGCTTCACCTGGTCAATTTTTGAACACTACCAAAACTCATAACACACGCGGCATACATGCGTTGATTCGTTAACACCGCTCAACCCAACCTACAAGAGCTTATAACCAAATAGTGTTTCGTATTCATTCGAAATCCACCTTAAATTAGAAATTGTGGACAGTTTTCTCTGACCACTGGCAACTAGCCACTCTCCACTGCTTTTCACTGTCGATACCCATGCTTGTCCCATACAAACTCAGCGCCAACGCCTTTAGCCTTACCATATGCTCCATGCTCATTGATGCCAATCACCGCCGACGATTGCCGATCTTTGCTATGGGAAGAGACAACCCCGCCATGGTCATTGGTGCGGAGCATCACCACTGCTCTCCCATCTTTGCCCTGCACAGTAACCCACCCACCGCTGCCGCTCTTATCCATACCGCCAAGAGCAACTCCCGGTTTCCCGTCGCTGCTCTGTACAGAAACAGACCCGCCACCGCCGCTCTTATCCATGCCGCTAAGAAAGACTCCCGATTTCCCATCTTTGCCCTGCACAGTAACCCACCCACCGCTGCCGCTCTTATCCATACCGCCAAGAGCAACTCCCGGTTTCCCGTCGCTGCTCTGTACAGAAACAGACCCGCCACCGCCGCTCTTATCCATTCCATTAAGAAAAACGCCGGATTTCCCATCGTTCCCTTGGACAAGCACATGCCCACCATTTTCGTTGATGGTAAGAAAGGCCGACGACACCCCGTCATTTCCGCCCACGAAGATTCGCCCGCCATATTCTGAGACATTGAGCAACAAGCCTTCACCCCCATCCGCATCAACGACGGTTAAGCTAGTGCATTTAATATCCCCAAATTTTCTGTCTCTAAGCGCCGTAACCGGCGAAAACAACATCCCGACAAGCATCAAAAACCCGCCGAACCCGGCATATACCAATTTAATCTGCCAATGTTGTGTGGTAAACATTTGAAATCCTCCAATTTGGTTTAAAGACAAAAGTTTCTTTTAATGCCTTCATGCCTTACATAGTCAATAGTTTCTTTTCAAATAATTCGTACTCTCCGCCAGTATTTTTTCTTTCCGATTTCAGCTGTGCGAGTGTTCTACATCGTTCAAACTAATCCTGTTCAGAATCCGATTGGGCTCTTTACGGGGCTATCCCCCATAATCATGCGCTTTACGATTTCAACAAAATGCGTTACATCCCCATGGTCAGACCAACTGTCGGCACGAATGTTGCTCATATATATTATGTCAAAATATACACGAAAAGACACGCGATATATCGATCCAAAGCCCTTGCGGATTTCGATTGACGATATGGTGTCGTAAGGGAAAAATTCCAAGTCAAAACCCGTCCACCTTTTGCCGTACAAGACCACGTTTATATCTGTAGCCAACAATATACCGGACCTGGCGATAGTTCTTGTAGGTTGGGTAGAGCGGATAAACCTAATCCGTAACAATGGGAAATTCACACTCTTAATCACCATACGACACCATTGGCAAAATTGATGTAGCGAAACCCAACGATCAACTGAGCGAATAGCGAAGACGATAGTCTTCAGCATTAAAACCTTCCGACCACCAAATAACGTCGCGTTTCACTGTTGCCGCAACCCAATTCACAAAAACCTCTCAACACCGAATCATTATCTACTCCCCTAAATCACGCCCCAAACACCGCACCGCAAATGCCATTACCACCCTCCTCTGACCAATATGCAACTTTTTTGCAGACCGCTGCATTTTTTCTTGACAACCTGAATAACCTTTCCGTATAATCTTGGAAATTCCCGATACATGGAGGATTTGAACTAACGGTCATCAACCTCAACACTCTACGGCGGGTGTGCGAGAAGCGGTAACGAGTCAGAATTAGTTGCTCAATACTGTTTCAACTGAAATACAAAAATATTTTTAACGGCGAGGCGAGGGCGCTGTACGGCGTCCACCCTCGCTTTTTTTTTGATCGGTGGTCGTTGCAACCAAAATTTTATTCACTGGATTGTGGGAGAGGCTTCCTAGCCTCGATTCTCAATCCTACCACTGAATCTTAAGGAGCGTAAAATGGCTGCAAAAATTAAACTGACGGACGAAGAACGCACGGACGTTGTCGATTTATACGCAATCGGCTTCTCCACGACCCGCGTCATTGATTATCTACTTTCAACCCACCCGCACTGGAATGTTGCGCCGAGGTATCAAATAAAAGACGCAATCCGGACGTGCAACCCGTACCATGTAAAGTTTTCAAAAAAATGGAAACGCCGGTTTGAGGACACAAAAGAGCACTTTAGGACACACCGAGACCAACTCATTGAAGCCGGTGCCGGACATGCCGCGGAGCTAATGTTTGACGTGTATTTGAAGCAATCGGAAATTGTAAAATCAACCAAAATTTTGCCGATGGAATTGAGTGCCCCCAAAGACATAATCGCATTCTTGAGGACACTATCGGACATGTACAAAAACTTGCAACCAATCGACGGTCCGACCGAAAACAACAAAAATTCAACATCCACCGGCGACCGCGAACCTCTAGAGCAGCTCCGCGATGAGTGGAGGCAACTTTACCCCGAAAACAGCCCCAGTATTCCGCTGCCGGCAGCCGAGGAAAATACGTCGCTCAATGCGGATTCTGACCGAACTGAAGGCGAATATCATGGATATAAAAACGGCGCTTGACGGCTTAACCGTCAAGGAGCAAATCGATTTAATCGTTAAAGAGAACTTCAGCGGCGGCGATATCGAAGTTGCCTGCTTCTGGTCGCTCGGAGTGTTCACCTTTTTCAAGTTTCCCGAAATCGTGAGGAAACGGTTCGGTAAACACCACGACAAATTCTTTAACGCCATCCCGCAAGGCGTAAGAGAGAAAAAAGCTTCATGGGTTGGGTAGACGTTAACTGAGTGAATAGCGAAACAGCATGCCTGCTCCATATCATGTGACGGCTAATGATGGCTTTTACTCTTTGTCCCGTCGAAATCCGTCCGCTATCCAATATCCCACCTTGTACACGAATAATGGCAGAATCGCCAACGGGATTGTGAACCCCACGCTAGCACCAGGATCTCGTGCCAATGACGCATTCAATATCAAAAAAAGGATAGGGAAAATAATTGTGCAGAAGATTGTAATTCTTTTTATACCAGTAGACCGCTTAACTCTCATTGCAAATTCCTCCACAGATTGAGTTAGAATAAAATTTGATAAGACAGCGTACCCGTAATGATGGTTCGATTGGACTGTTCGATGCCCTACCGTGAGTTTTTAATGTCTCAATGCGATGGTGTCGCGAGCTGTGTGTTTGGCGATTGGATTTACCGCGGCATTGGAAATTGTAAGTGAAGTCGGCCCTTTGTCAACAAGCGCTTTTTGGCAAGGGCGACTGCGGGGAGGTCGTAGGTCGCATTCGTCACACTCCCCACGTTGAGAGGGCATCCCTCATTGAACTGTGGAATGCTCTGGGTATGCGTGATATTGTCCGCTTGTTCGCTTATCCTACCGGTGCGCGACGACGATGAATGCCGTTAACCCGCCCAATAGAATCTGGAAGCCGGTTTGATAGAGCAAGATCCAAAACGGTTGACAGAGAAAGACCAACCCGAGTGTAATCCCGCCAAGTGACATGCGCTCGATTAACACCTTCCGCGGCGAAACGACCGCAACTACAATCATACCTGCCAGCATCAAATGAAGAGCGGAATCCTTGAGAAGGATGGAAAATTGGAAAAGACGGCCTTTCAGTTGGTGGCCTTCGTTACGAATCGCATCTTGCAACTGTCTGAGCGAATAGAATTCCTCCGGCATGTCCAGCGTGAACAGAAATACGTAAGGTTGATATAGGAACACCAGTCCAATAATGGCGATTATCGCGGCGGCGATTGCCGCTAATTTTTTCAGGCGAGTTGTCATACCGAACGCGATAGCGCTGGCGAACAGGAGATGAAACGCTGACCCGTGTAGGGTTGAGAGGATGGGCGTGTCCTTTGATACCGGCAGATAAAGAAAAATGAATCCGGCGCCAAGGCTAATTGCAGCGATGCCTTCGACAATTCGTTTTTTGGAAAAGGAGGTCGCTGACAAGATTGCAGCGAGGGTTAAAAGCAGCAACGCAATCCCCTTGAGCAGAATATAACGCGGCTGATAGAGAAATACCAAACCGATAATTACCGCTGCAAGGGCGGCGATTTGATTGCGATTCTTCATCTACGGCGAGGATTCCAATAGTATGGATAAGCTGAGTGAACTATGCTATAATTGGACGATACGGGTACGGGGAAAAGCCGCTTCAACGACAGGTGAAAACTTCAAGAACCCTCAGAATTGGGGCGATTGAAAAGTTTCTGAATCCAACTACGAGATTGCATCTCCGCTTGCCGGGTTAATTCCCCTTGCAGTTCCGAGACCTGATGCTGTAAATCGTTGATACGCGTTTGAAGTTCGGCATTTTGACCTTGCAGTTCTCGGTTTTTACTCGTGAGGTCTGTCTTTTCCTCTCGCAGGACTGTGAGGTGCAACACTTGGCAGGCAAGGTTTTCGATAATGTCCAATGTGGGAATATTAAAGGAAAGTTTGGTAATTAGAAGCGGCAGCCCTTCTAAATCCAGCAGAGGTGTTGGCACCTCGGAAACCGGCGAATCTGTATCGGATTGGTTTTGGGCGTTGTATTCAGGGTCTTCATGCAAATAGGGTTGAAGATCGTCGTCACGTCGTTCGATAGTTCTCCTGATAATGGTGTCTTCGACACCAATCAGATCCGCAATCTCAGCTACAGTGACTGTAGTTGGCATTCGACGATTCTTCCTTTTCGCGCTAAGCGGAGGGGGACTTGTTGGGGTTAATAGTTTCTACTGGCTGGGGCGAATTACTTAACTGCATAAGATACAACCAGCGTTTGCCATAGCTCCAGGCTGAAATCAACGCTAACACCAATCCGATGGTTAGCACATAGAACGGAATTGGATTGGGAATATATTCATTAAAAACGTAAAGCATCAGAGCTGTTGAAAGAACGAAACTCGTGCATTTGCCCCATCGATTGGATCTCGTTATGATTCTCCTGCGGCGGAACACAATCATGTTTCCAACAACGATTAGACAGTCGCGGACGATGACAATCGCAAACGCCCACAGCGGAAATTTTCGATCCGATAGAACCAGCGCGAGAATCACCACACCGATTACCAATTTGTCGGCGATCGGATCCAAAATTTTTCCGAGGTCCGACTGTTGGTTCAACCGCCGGGCAAGGTAGCCGTCGAGCAAGTCAGAGATGATAGCCAGACCCCCTATGACCAGCGTCATCAAATATTGGTGCCGGATGATGCTGTAAACGATGAACGGGATAAGCCCAATTCTCGCTACGGACAACACGTTGCTGACATAAAAAAAGTGCCGCACGTTGATTTGAACTGTAGTTGTGTCGATGGTTTCGTTTGAACTTAAGAGGCGGTGCATGGGTTTATCTTCTACTCTGAATTGGCATACGTCCCGGTCAGCGAACTCCCGGAATTCAACAACGGGGCAAGCAATTATTAGGATGGAGATACGGATTTAGTTGCTTTGAGCAATTATTCTGATTTTTAATTGTCGGTTCTCTCGTTCAAGAATCTCGATTTCGCGAGTCAAAAGCTCATCAATTGGCAGCGTTTCCAGCAACTGCTGTGTTTCTTCCAAAGGGATTTGAAGTCTTGCACCAATCTGGTATGACAAAGGGGACGGTGACGACGGAATGTCTTGCGGTTTCTCCCAGCCCGGTATCAGTTTCTCCAACAGGGATTCATAGTCTTGGTACAAATTGCTGGCTTTCGCCGCAAGCGATTGCTGTTTTTCGTCCGCCTCAACATCCGCGATATCCGGTACGCTGACTTTGCCGACCAAATACGGCTCATATTGTGTAATATCCAAGACTTCGAAACGGTACTTTCCAAGGGTTATTAGGTTCATTCGACCGTCTTGCAGCCGATCCACTTCGACAATTTCCACAGATGTGCCAACGAGAAAGGGTTCGGCAGGGTCTCCAACCTCGTGGCCTTCCTTGATGAGAACAACCCCGAACGGACGTTCGTTATCCAAGCAGAATTGAATCATCAATCGATACCTCTGCTCAAAAATGTGAAGGGGAAGTATGGCACCGGGAAACAACACAACGTGCAGCGGAAAGAGTGGAAGTTCATCTTCAGATAGTTTTAACTCATTTTGCATTCTAGTGCCTTCAAGCCTGCGGCAATGAGGGGATATGAGCGGTGGCTGAAACCCATACATGATAACGGCTAAAGGAATCGCGCATCAACCGACACGCTTTGATAAGGAACTGACCGTTCGCAGGCAATTTTCAAGTTTAGCACACGAATCAATGGGGTGTCAATAGAAACTTCCAAGCGTCGAGATAACCAAGGATGAGATGATATTTTCCGCCTTTTCCAGCAAGGTGGTTTAATTGCCTAATCGAGATAATCTCTCCTTGTGTGGATTGATTTGAGAAAGGATAGGCATGGAAAACTCAAAGGCTTCTCTGTCTAAAAAAATCGCAACGGCACGCCGGCAACTGGACGACCACGTTCGAGAAATTGTGCAATGGCATTTCAGTCCGGAGACCGGCGCTCCATTCTGGCTAGATTTTGCGAGTAACCTCGGTTTTGACCCGCGCAAAGAAATTGGCGGTTTTGATGACTTAAAGATTCTCGGGCATTTTCAAGACGAATGGCTGCGCGGCGGGCCAGTTCGGCGATGGGTTCCAAAAGCGTACGTGAAGGAACCGGTGTACGTTTTTGAGACTGGCGGTTCCACCGGCGTCCCCAAATCGCGTATCAACATCCGTGATTTTCAGATCGATTACGAAATCTTCAGTGAAACCCTTTCCAATGAGAGCTTTCCAATAGGGAGCGATTGGTTGATGTTGGGCCCTTCCGGACCGAGACGGCTGCGCCTTGCTGTTGAGTATTTGGCTCAACTCCGCGGCGGCATATGTTTTATGGTGGATCTGGACCCGCGATGGGTGAACCGGTTGATTAAGTACGGGAAGTACCAAGAATTGGACGCCTACAAAGACCACGTCATCAATCAGGCACTGAATATCTTGAGAGCCCATGAAAATATCCAATGCATATTTACGACCCCCAAACTCCTGGAAGCGCTATGCGAGAAGATTTCGTTGCTAAAGATTGGAATCAAAGGTATATTTTGCGGCGGAACGGAAATGGATGCGCAGTTTCACCGTTTTGCCCGTGAAGAGTTGGTACCGGGGATCGATTTCGTCCCGACCTATGGGAACACACTGATGGGATTGGCGTGCTGCAAACCGTTTGACCCTGCTGACAACTATGCGATTATCTACTATCCGCCGCAACCGCGCGCCGTGATTGAATTGGTCGACCGCGACAACCACGAAGAACCCGTCAATTACGGGGAAACCGGACGGGTCATGTTGACGACCTTGACTCGAGAGTTTTTTATGCCGCGCTTTTTGGAAAGAGACGAAGCCGAACGGGCTGAACCTATCGATCAATATCCGTGGGGCGGCGTGCGAAACCTCCGCTTGCTTTCCGACCTTCAGGAGACAGTTGTCGTGGGGGTTTATTAAGAAGATTCGATATTTAACTGAAAAGCAGAATGCGGTCAAGTTAATAACGAACAAATCAAAAGTGGATTTCGAATTGGGACACAGGGTACAACGGCTAGCATACAGGGTTGAGAGTACATTCACTCATCAATTAGCAAAGTACAATTCCATGTTGAACACGGCTGCCCAATAATACCCGCACCTAGACTTGCACCGTATCGCAATTGCACAACCCTGCCACGGCAACACGATTACGTCGAAGGAAACTGTAGAATAAATCAAGGATTGGTAAGGCAATGAAAGTAGCAGTAAATGGATGGACACATGAAAATGAGGAGCAATATGGCCAGCAGATTCGTCGACTCTTCGAGGATAAACTGAAGCAGGCTCTTGAAACCTATGGCTCTCCACTTGAGGCTGGCAATCGATTAGGAGACGTGCTTCGTGAATTAGAGGTGGAAGCGGCGAAACTGGTTGTTCCTAGGTCGGTTCAAAAACATGCCTTGCCAGAAAACCTGTTGAAGTGGGCAGGCCTGATAGCTGATGAGGAAATGTTGCTTGACCTACGAAGGGTTAGCACAAGCATCGCTAATACAATGAGACCTTTAGCAGGAAATAAATTCGCCGAGTGGATTACGAAAGTTCTAAATCTAGCTTTTACGCAACAGGACATCCCGATTTATTGCGTAACGAAAGGTGAGATTAAAAAGGCGTTGACGCAACGCCCTGTTGTAACTTCGACAGATGGAAACCAAAGGCAGGATTACAAACCCGATGTCGACATCGTGGCTGTTAATGAGAGCACAGATTCACCACTTGCTATTCTTTCAGCAAAGACAACTCTTGCGGAACGAGTCATGCAAACGATTGTTTGGAAGAGATATAGAGATGAACGCCTTCCCGAGGAACTTCGTAAAATTAGAGTTTATCTCGTTACGGCGTGGGACGTTTTTCCACCCGCAAGTGTAAATCGAGACAGGGTTCAGGAACTTGACGGTACATACGTTTGCAACGCCGAGGCTACTTATTATGGAAAAATCAAACCCTTTTCATCTATCATTAAGGATTTAAGTGAGTTAATCTAAATCCCTTTTTTCATGATAACAATGCTTTCTCTATGCATTGTTTTTGCCTTTACTCCGCGGACATTTGTTGGGCTGTTTTCCATTGGCATTCGTTTATTAGGGATGTTCCGGTAGAGGATGCCATGTGTTGTGAATCCCAGAGATTGACAAAGATCCGCGATAATCAAATCGGATTTGAGATTAATTCCCTTTACCGTGCGATTGCCAATAACAATAATAAAGTATTTGTCTGGTTTCAGTAATCGGCTAGCACGTTCAAAAGCGCAATTTAAGTCATGGTAGAAGCTAGCTACCTCTCTAGCGCGTGCTTCATCTTGCTCTGCGATAAGTTGGAGACTTTGTTTTAGGACATCTGAATGCATATTTACAGCCGCATTAAGATCTCCATTTTTGTTACCGCCTAACAAAGTACGATCTATATCTTTCTTATCTTGATGTAACATATCCAGCCACTGTGCGGATAGGCGAGAAAATTGGCCATACGCTACAGTGCTGCGGCTATCACCATAAGGTGGAGAGGTAATGATAAAATCCACCGATTCGTCCGGTAAATCTAAATCCTGTGTCGAATCACCATGTATAATCCTAACATTCACATCTGGACTTGAATCTAGACAAAAACTTCTCATCGCGGCAATATTGTTTTGAGCAACTTCGCCAAAAGCACTGATTGTATCTAGATCGACACCGTTTGCAACTTTATTTTTGTCACGGACTAGCTTGAACTCTCCATTTTTCGTATAAGAGATTTTACGGACAATTTCGCTGAACGCAACGTAAAAGAAATCAATTAAGGCTTGATTTTCTGTCTTCACTATGGCCTGTTTCAGCGCGTTTAACTCGCCCATTGCTTCTGGCGAAAACCAATAGTCCATATTAGATACTTTTGGAAAGGTGATCGGTTGGATGGGGGTTTTCGCATAATGGTCTGTAATTTGCCGATATGCCTGAACAAGAAGTTCGGGTTCAATAGGTGTTGTCTTTGCTCTTGTGACAAGACAAGCTAATGGATTGAGTTCAATTCCAATTGCGTTTCGTTGTAGCATCATGGCTTCAACTAAAGTGGTGCCCGAGCCGCAAAAAATGTCGGCTACAGTATCTCCCGGGTGACTAAATTCTAACAACAACTTTCGCGCTACTTGAGGAATAAACATCGCAGGGTACGTGTGAAATCCGTGCGTATAGGTTTTCGTGTTCTTCCCTCGAAATTCCCACTCACTTAACCAGTTTTTTACTACCTCGTCAAATGCGTATTCTTCGTTATGATGTTGATGTGACTTGTGTATTTTTGTCCTAATCCGCGTTAGGTTATCTTTGCGGTCCAATAGTGAAACTGACGGGGAATTTCCAAACAGGCGTAATTGTTCTTTAAGGAGAGTTGTCTTTTTAAATTGACTAGGGTTCTGTGGTGCTTGAATTGATTTGCTTTGTTCGAGATATTTTTCCAAATCCTTTTGGAGAAAACGTCTTTGTCCGCCAGGCGTTCTCCGCGATTCGATTAGCCCTTTCTTTTCCATTCGATATACCGTTGCCACGCTTACACCAAGACATTTTGCGGCTTGGCTGGTTGTAAACAGTTCATCCATGCTAATTCTCCAAAAAAATTGTTTTACATGCTCATTATTTTACAAAGCTTGTCAACATTTGTCAAACACAAATTTTTGATTGTGGTCGATTCACGGGTAGTTAACCCGCTGAATTAGGTGCTGGGCACACTTGATGGTAATGACAATATAGGCGAATATCTGAGCACTACGATATTTGTAGTTTGTTGATTTTCAAAGAATTCTCATGAAAGGAAACTCATAACATGTATAACAAAAAACAGGTCTTGTGCAAAATATTTTTTTCAGTTTTAATTTTAAGCTTGACTGTATCCACAAGCTGGGCGGGATATAGGCGCATTAATGAACCGAACGCCGCGGATTTGATGGCTGTCCAGATTTACCAATTGGACAACGGCTTAACGGTGTATCTCACAGAAAACCGTGAGGAGCCGCGCTTTTACGCCGAGATTTCAGTGCGTGCGGGGAGCAAGCATGATCCGGCTGAAGCGACCGGTATCGCCCACTATCTGGAGCACATGCTCTTTAAAGGCACCCGAAATTTTGGCACGCTCGACTACGATAAAGAGAAACTGCATCTAGACAGAATTACCGATCTCTACGAAGCGCATTTCCATGAAACCGATCCGGAGAAGCGCTTGGAAATTTACGCTGAAATTAACCAAGCATCTCAACTCGCGGCGCAATACGGCATCCCTAACGAACTTGACAAGCTATACAAAGCCATGGGCGGACGGCGCGTCAATGCACATACATGGGTGGAGGAGACCGTATATTCGGTAGACCTGCCTGCGAACCGGCTTCATCAGTGGATGATGATTGAATCCAATCGTTTTATTGAGCCGGTCTTCCGCCTCTTTCAGACGGAGTTGGAAACGGTCTATGAGGAAAAGAACCGTTCAATGGACAATAAACGCCGTATCATTAGCGAAGCCGTCAAGCGATTGCTCTATAAAAATCACCCTTACGGGCAACAGACAACCCTCGGCTCCGCCGAACACCTGAAGAATCCATCTCTAAAGAAGATGTACGAATTCTACCATACCTATTATGTGCCCAATAACATGGCGATTCACATCTCCGGAGACATCAATGCCGAGGAAACTATCCGAATGATTGACGAACATTTTTCGCATTGGCAGCCAAAAAAGCTGCCTGAAGCGAACGAGTGGAAAGAAACGCTGCTGAAGGGTGCCGAGCGTGTAACAGTAAAGTACGAGGGAGAGGAGTATGTCCTGATAGCGTTCCGGACAGCGAGCCGCAACCACGCTGACGCGGAAGCCCTGAAACTAATTGACATGATTTTGGATAATGCGACCGCCGGTTTGATAAACCTAAACCTAAATCAGGCGCAGAGAGTGCGGCAAGCGGGTTCGTATCCTAGCATGGATAACGACGATGGTGCGCAATATCTGTGGGGCATTCCGAAAGAGGGGCAGTCTCTCGAAACGGTTGAAAAATTGCTGCTTGAGCAGATTGAATTAATCAAAAAGGGCGAGTTCGAAGCGTGGTTGGTGCCAGCAATTGTGACCGACTTTAAGAAACATCAGAAGGCGCAATTGGAGTCGAACCGTTCAAGGGCCGCGATGATGCGAGATGCTTTTTTGGCTTTTCAGGACTGGGATGACGCCGTCGGTGAAATCGCACGCATGGAAGAACTAACAAAACAGCAACTCGCCGCGGTTGCCAACCGATATTTCGGCGGCGACTACGTTGCGGGCTATCGTGTGGACGAACAGCATGAAGTCCCATCCATCGAAAAACCGCAAATCGACACCATTAAGATTGACCCTACTAGACAGTCCGCTTTTGCCAAACAGATCTTATCTATGCCGGTTAAAGAAATTGAACCAGTCTTTGTTTCGGATAAGGACTATCAAATCACAAACTATCAGGACGGTGTCAAACTCTATTACGCTCAGAATCCAGTCAACGACCTGTTTTCCTTCACGATTTCCGTTGACCTCGGCAGCCGACAAAATAACAAGTTGAGCATCGCCGCGCAACTGCTCGACAAATCTGGCGCTTCAGCGTATAGCGCCGAAGATTTGAAAAAGGAACGGTACAAACTGGGAACCGACTTCAGCATTGACGTTGGCGACCACGAAACGACAATTACCATTTCAGGTCTTGACGAGAATTTCGGCGAATCTCTCAAAATGCTACTCGACCATCTAAAGCATCCAACCGCTGATGCAACGACGTTGGAAGAACTCATCAGAATTATTTTGACTAACCGAGAAGATGCCAAGAAAAACTACCGCGCCATACGCCGCGCCCTTCTGCATTACAACCGTTATGGCAAAGACTCTCGCTATTTGCGTATGCTCCCTGGTGAAGCCGTGCGGAGACTGACAGTAGATGAACTTCACAATGAGATAAAAAATCTCCTGAACTACGAACACACCATTAGTTATGTGGGTTCGTTATCGCTGGAAGAAGTGATGGGCGCCCTAAAAAAGCACCATTCCATAATGGGCGCGCTTCAAACGCCCCCGCCCTACCATTTTCTTAAAGCCCGTCTCCCAGAAAATACCGAAATTTTCATCTTTCAAAAAGAGATGGCGCAGTCGCAGGTGGATATCGAGTTTGGGGGGGACGACTACAACGAAGCTGACAATCCAGCACTCCAACTTTACAACGCCTACTTTGCCGGCGGGATGGCGGGGATTGTCTTCCAGGAATTGCGCGAAGCCCGCGCGCTCGCTTATGCAACACATGCCCGATACGCTACGGGCCGCCGCAAAGGCGATCAAAATACAATGTGGGGATATATTGCCTGCCAAGCGGATAAAACGCCCGTAGCTGTTGCCGCTTTCATCGATCTGATTAACAACCTTCCTCAATCGCCGGAACGTTTCGATGAGGCGCGCCATTCTATACTGAACCGCTATCGCACCGCGAAACTCGGCTTCCGCGACGTTATTGGTGCCGTGCGTTCATGGGAACGCCTAGAGGTGCCGATTGATCCGCGAAAATGGCGATTTGAACAGATTAAAGAATCCAAGATTGACCTGATGCTCGCATTTCATAAAGAACACCTACAAAACCGACACAAACTCATTTCTATCGTAGGTGACCAGAACAAGATGGATATTGAGCAGTTGGCGACTATCGGAAAAGTGGTTGAAATCAAGCTAGAGGACATCTTCGTCAATTAACACCACCAATCAACCGCAATCGTGGCGTCGATTTTAAGCGCGGCGCGGGGTGATTGCGTCCACGCATTCAGTTGCAAAAAAAACGTCCATCGGCGAAATTAATTCTCCCGCAAATGGACGTTTTTACTTGTCTGCGTCGAAACTTGAATTGGTTATGACGTTATGGTGCTGTTCGTGACCAACGCGATGTGAAAATTTAACAAACTCAGGTTAGACTGCCGCAGGTCCTTTCTCGCCCGTACGAATGCGAATTGTTTCTTCGATTGGCAGGGCGAAAATCTTGCCATCGCCAATTTTTCCTGTTGCAGCGGCGCCCTGCACAGTTTGGATAACCTTTTCCACATCTTCCTCGGATACGACGATTTCGAGCTTCAACTTCGGGACAAATTCAATGGTGTACTCGCTTCCCCGATACAGCTCTGTTTGCCCGCGGCTCCTGCCGAAACCGCGAACTTCGCTAACCGCCATGCCGTGAACGCCGATGTTGTTAAGCACATCTTTGACTTCTTCGAGTTTGAAAGGACGAATGATGCATTCAAGTTTTGTCATCTGTTCATCGCTCCTGTGTCCAAACCAATTTGGCGGTCAAGTATTGAGGGGACTAGGTTTAAGGATTGATGACAAGCCATAATCCTATTCCCTCAATACGATTCATGTTTTTGCTAACGCATGGACGATACCGAAAAGTCCGGGTAGGCACTTGCACCGTGTTCACGTAAATCCAGACCTTCCATCTCTTCTTCTTGGCTAACGCGTAAACCAACGACCACTTTGATGGTGGAAAACAAGATGTATCCTGTAATCACGCACCACACAAGAACAGCGATAACTCCGAGGGCTTGAACCCCGAGGAATTTGAAGGCTGCGCCCTTGTCTACCGCGTACAGAAGTCCTTGTTCGTTGTGGAACACACCAAGTAATATCGTTCCCAACGCACCGCAAGTACCGTGAACGGAGATTGCTCCAACGGGGTCATCGACCTTTAGGCTTTCCAACAGCAGGACTGAGAATACGACAACAACGCCTGCGATTGCACCGATTACCACTGCCGCCCACGGTTCGACAAACGCACATGGGGCAGTAATGGCAACTAGTCCCGCCAAGGCGCCGTTGAGCGCCATACCGGCATCGGGTTTTCCAAGCCGTACCCAAGCGGTAATCATGCTAGCAATCGCGCCGGCTGCTGCCGCTATGTTTGTGGTAACTGCGATCAAGGCGATAGCGCTCGCGTCCGCCGCCATTTGGCTCCCAGGATTGAATCCGAACCAACCCAGCCACAAAATAAACACACCCAATGCCGCCAGCGGGAGGTTGTGCCCTGCAATCACGCGCGGTCTGCCGTTACCATTGAATTTGCCGGTACGGGCTCCCAATACGATGGCTCCCATTAAGGCAAGCCAGCCGCCTGTTGAATGCACAACCGTCGAGCCGGCAAAATCCAACATTCCCAGATTTGACAACCAGCCGCCGCCCCAAATCCAATGCCCAACAATGGGGTAGATAATACCGGTGATGAAAACGCTATATACCAAATAGCTCCTGAATCTGGTGCGCTCCGCCATCGCACCAGAGACGATGGTTGCTGCGGTTGCGGCGAAAACCAGTTGAAACAGCCATGCGGCGTGCGTCGGGACAGACGACCATTCTAGAGAACTGAATGCATCGGTTTCTGATGGGACAAACCATCCGCTAAATCCCATGAACCATCCGCCAGCGCCGAACATAATCGCGAATCCGATTGCCCAATAGGCAATCGAGCCCATTGAGAAATCAATTAAATTTTTCATCAAGATATTGACAGCATTCTTTGCACGGGTGAATCCGGCTTCGACCATCGCAAAGCCCGCCTGCATAAAGAAAACCAGAAATGCAGCGATCAATACCCAGAGTGTGTCGGCAATATACTTTGAACTGTCAATCTCTTCGCCGTCCACCTTACCGTTCAACGCAAAAGCGTTCACGCTTAGAAGGAGTGTGAAAACCAGAACGGCAACCCATACCCGGGAACAGCTCATCAGCAACTTTTTCATTTTGGAGTTTCCCCTTTCATTTTAAGCAAAATTTTTATTTCTTTGTACGATCCTTCGCTTTGACGGCGGCGAACTACATATGAATATGAGGTGCCTGATGGTCACCCTCAAATCGTGAATTTACTATCGTAAGACGTTTCCTAGCGCTTAAATTTAAAGCATAAGCCGAGTTTTTAACCAACCCTCCCCGCTCCCGCAAGATCTACGGACTGTGCTATCATGGGCAATTACGCAATAAATATGCCACGATAAAATAACTGATATGCCCTGCAAGCATTTACTAGGTTTATGTTGTGTACGTACAAGGTGCCTCGCATGGGCAGGCGTGTCGAAGCATCATTGAATTTTGGCGCTTCACCCTACTTTCCTAGGCGATTCATGCTGAAATTTTCATCAGGCGACTGCCCAAATATTGAGCGAGTTGATAAAGATGCTTACTTAACCAAGTTATACTTCTTCATCGCACTAGCCGAACTAGATTTTGACAATTTAATCCGTTTGACCACCAGTTTAATCTCTGCTATACTTGGTGTTTCAGGTTGAATAATGCGTAACCACTCCGTGCAAGGAGAATGCAGCCAATGCGCCACACATTTCGCGTGGGAATCACCCGAGACTTTGTTAAACCAGATGGCACGTTCAGTTTTGACAACATGGGTCTGAATCTGCTGAATAACGCGATAGGCGTGGAATTTGAACTTTTGCCGGAGGACGCGCAGACCTTGCGGCCAGACCATGTGCAGGATTATGACGGGTTGTTATTGCTCGGGCGGCGAGTCACTGCTGATACTTTTCATGGAGTCAGCCGCCTGGCGATTGTAGCGCGGTTTGGCGTGGGTTACGACACTGTGGATGTGCAGGCCTTTACACAAAACGGAGTGTTGCTGACTATCACCCCTGATGGTGTACGGCGCCCACTGGCATCGTCCATCATGGCTTTTATCTTGGCGCTTAGCCATAAGCTGCTTATCAAAGACCGTCTGACTCGTTCCGGACGCTGGATTGAGCGGATTGATGCCATGGGAATGGGGCTAACCGGACGTGCACTCGGTGTAGTAGGCTTGGGCAATGTCGGGCGTGAGGTATTCGCCTTAGCTCAGCCGTTCGGGATGCGCCACCTGGCATATGACCCATACGTGCGAACGGCAGAAGCGGCGGGGGCGGGTGTGGAACTGACGAGTCTAGAAACTTTGCTGCAAACGGCGGACTTCGTTTGCATCTGCTGTGCTCTTACTCCGGAGACTCGGCACCTCATCAATGCAGAACGGCTTGCACTGATGAAAAAATCCGCGTACATAATCAACGCTGCCCGTGGACCCATCGTAGATCAGGACGCACTTACCGACGCACTTCGGACAAGGCGTATACGCGGCGCTGGGCTGGATGTGTTTGAGGAGGAGCCGATAGACAAAAATCATCCCATCCTGACATTGGATAATGTCATTGTCACGCCGCACTCCATCTGCTGGACAGACGAGTGTTTCCAAAGTATGGGGCGCGATGCGTGCCAAAGTATTTTGGAGGTCACAAAAGGGCGGATTCCACGCAGCGTAGTAAACCGTGAAGTCCTCGACCACCCTCGCTTACAAGAAAAGCTTCGCCGCTATGCAGCGAGAACAACAGAGTCACAATGAACCAATTGCCGCCTCGTACAATATATTACGGAAAAGATGAGCCTCTGCCCGATCGAACGGAACTACGCGCCGGACCACTATCGCTAATTTTTGGGGCAGGCGATTTGCGCTACATTCGACTGGGCAACACGGAAATCCTGCGCCGAGTGTATGCAGCCGTCCGAGACCGCAACTGGAACACGCTGCCATCGGCTCTCACGAACATACAGATTGAGCGCACCAACGACGCGTTCCACATTGCCTACGACGTGGAAAACAGACGAGGCGGCATTGACTTCTTCTGGAAAGGCACAATTGTCGGGGATGCGCAGGGAACAATCACCTTCATCATGGACGGCCAGGCGCGCTCGACCTTCCTGCGGAACCGAATAGGAATCTGTGTGCTGCATCCGATGAGAGAGTGTGCGGGTTTTCCGTGCCGCGTGGAGAAAGTAGACGGTACGGTTGAGCTAGGCGAGTTTCCCAAATACGTTTCGCCGCATCAACCGTTCATGGACGTACGAGCAATCTCGCATGAAGTTGTACCCAATCTCCACGCAGAGGTTCGGTTCGACGGCGACATCTTCGAGATGGAGGATCAACGGAATTGGACAGACGCTTCCTACAAAACTTATAGCACCCCCCTGCGCATTCCCTATCCCGTGGAAATCGAGGCAGGGACGAAAATCTCTCAATCAATCACGTTATCTCTAAGGAATAGCCGAAGCACGGTAGGTTATCGAGATACAGGGCTTACCTTCGCCATCAGCAGCGATTCGGATGTCCCGCTGCCGCGTATCGGGCTTGGCATTGCGCATCACGGCAAGCCGCTAACTCAGAAGGAATTGGAGCGGCTCAAAAAACTTAACCTTTCGCATCTGCGCGTGGATCTCAATCTCGCCCAACCCAATTACGACTCGGTGCTGCGGCGGGCTAATCGTGAGGCGAAGGCGCTCAACGTACCGCTGGAAATTGCGCTTACGCTTTCAGGCGCGGCCGCGCGCGAACTCAGCCAATTGGGAGCGGTGCTTGGGACCGTCAAACCGGTTATCTGCAGATGGTTTATCTTCCATGTTTCGGAAGAATCCACATCGGAAAAATGGGTGAATCTCGCCAGAAAATCCCTACGGCGTTACGCTGCAGACGCGAAGATTGGTGCGGGCACAAATGCCTTTTTCACCGAACTAAACCGCGGGCGACCGCCCGTGTCCGCGCTGGATTTGGTATGTTATTCAATCAATCCGCAAGCGCACGCCTTTGACAACGCCTCATTGGTGGAAACACTCGAAGCGCAAGCCTCGACCGTAGAAAGCGCTCGTCAGTTTGTTGGCGGACTACCTATCGCCGTTACACCAATCACGCTAAAAGCTCGATTCAACCCGGCTGCCGCCGGACCTGAACCTGAGCAGCCGCCCGGCGAATTGCCTGCGCCGGTAGATGTTCGGCAGATGTCACTGTTTTGCGCAGGCTGGACTGTGGGAAGTCTCAAGTATCTTTCAGAGAGCGGGGTGTTTAGCGTAACCTACTACGAAACCACCGGATGGCGCGGGGTGATGGAGACAGAGGATGGTTCACTGTTGCCAGATAAATTTTTTTCCGGTCCAGGGTGGGTTTTTCCTACGTACCATGTGTTTGCGGATGTGGGAAAGTTTGCCGGTGCTAGGGTTGTACCAACAACATCAAGCGACACTTTGAGAATGGATGGCATCGCACTCCGCAAGAATGGAACGACGCGAATTCTACTCGCTAATTTTACCCCTGAAGCACAGCGGATCACGGTGCGCAAAGTGGCACCAACTGTCAAACTGCGCGAAATTAACGAGACAAACGCTCAAAAGGCAATGGTTTCTCCCGAAACTTTTCTCACGGAACCGGGCGGACGCGTGCCAACCGCAGATGGAGATCTTGAACTCAACTTGCTTCCTTACGCCATCGCTCGTATTGACACGGTTAACCACGGCGTCTTGATGAGAAACGCCGTATGAGTTTTAATTGCCTAAAATCGGCGGAATCCTTTGGGGGGATAAATCTGCGCGTCAGGACGCGGCGGAGGGTATCCTGCCGGCCATCCTTCACCACCCAATATAGCCGTCAACTCGCTAGATTTCCCACATAACCAAAAAAACATCTCTGCGGCATCATACCAATCGTCAAACTGCTGCCGTGGTGGGTGGGAAGCTGCACCTTTCCGGCTATAGGTTGCTGCGGCTGGTTCGAAATCGGGTTCGATAACCCAATCCCGTTCGGGTGGAACGGTTCGCCAATAAAGGTATTTTAACATATGGCGAACGCCATGCCCGGTTGACACGGGCCGCCGATGCCATATCGGATATGCCGTGAGGAAAATTGACCCCGCCGGCGCGGCTGTTTTAATTGCGCCCTTTATGTTGCCGTAGTGCCCCATCCAGCTTTGGAAGCAGAACAAAAAATGGGAGGAGGGAAGTACCTCTGTCGGCCCGAGCTCCACAGGAGTATCCTTCGGATAATAGAAAACCTGCAAATGATTGAGTCCCGGTTCGTGACGCGATCCGCCGTCCCGATGCCAATGTTGAGACGGCGCAGGACATTCAACCCGATGATTGTGCAACCCAACCGGAGTAGAAAATTCCTTTCCGAGCAGCGACCGCACCGCTCCAGCGGCTTGAGGATTGAGAATCACATCGTTAAGAAACCAGTCCTCCTGAAGCAGCCGCCCATCTTCAAATCCGCCCACCACACTTTCACACACGCGTTGGTTAATTTCCTCCGAAACGACACCTTCCAGCATCAGGTAGCCCTGCTTACAGAACTCGACCACTTGTGTATCGGTCAGTGTCGGCTCAAAATCATATGCTTCCAATGCCACTCCTCCCCTCTCATGAGAAATAGGCGGGCAAATTGTTAGTGCGCGCGCGAAATTGGTCGTGCTTTCCGCACAACCAAAAATAGATTTCCGCGGCGTCATTAATAGTCTTGTGGCCTTCTCGATTGAAGGTTAAGCCGTGGGGGAAATGATATGCCTGCTTCAGATTGAACTCCGGTTCAATAATCCAGTCGCGCTCGGGCGGTACAGTTCGACGGTACCAATATTTCAGCAGATTGCGCGTACCGCGCGCAGTGGATGGGCCGCGGCGGTGCCAAATCGAATATATCGTGATGAAAATTGAGCCAGCAGGGGCTACTGTTGGATGTGCAACTCGAATACCGCCATAGTGACTCATATGGCTCTGCAAAGAGAAGAGCAGGTGTGAACCGGGCACCACCTGTGTTGGCCCCAACTCTAGCGGTGTGTCCTGTGGATAATAGAACACCTGTAAACTGTCCATTTCGGGACTGTATACCGATCCACCATCCCGGTGCCAATGTTGAGCTGGTCCGGGACCCTCAGCGCGATGATTGGCCATCCGGGTGGGAAGCGCAAAGTTTTTTCCCAGAAGCGACCGCACAATACCTACTGCCTGCGCATTGAGTATTACGTTCTCGACAAACCAATCCTCTTCGAGGATTTCAACGGGTGTGCCGTGCGGGTGTAAATCCAGAAACTCAAACGCTTGCTTATTTATCGCTTCTGGCACAACACCCCTGAGCATTTTGAAGCCGTCTCTACAGATTTCCAGTATTTGGGTGTCTGTAAGCGTAGGTTCACAGTTAAAAGTTTTCATCGATTAATTACCCCAGAATTTCTCTTCTACCGTGCCCGCATCGCAGTTGATTTTTGGCTGGATACTTTTGCTTCAATCGTCATTACTCGACACCACGGCATCAAGAGTAATAGATAGGCAAATTATTGCGAGTGCCGCGATATTGATCGTGTTTTCCGCACAGCCAAAAATAAATCTCGGCAGCATCATTGATTGTGCGGTGGAATTCTCGGTGGAACTGAGGTCCTGCAGGCGCGTGATAGGAATGTGCTAAATCGAACTCCGGTTCAATAATCCAATCTCTCTCCGGCGGCACAGTTCGAATGTACGAATACTTTATTAGGTTGCGAACACCGGTAGCTGTGGATGGGCTGCGCCGATGCCAAATGCGGTAGATGGTGAGAAAAATCGAACCAGCCGGAGCTGCGGTGGAAACTGCGTTCCGAATCCTGCCATAATGCCCCATCCAGAAATGGTAACTACGGAGAAAATGCGAACTGGGTACTACCTCTGTCGGGCCTAGCTCGACCGGTGTATCCTGCGGATAATAGAACACCTGTAGACAGTCAAGTTCCGGCGTGTACACCGAACCGCCATCGTTATGCCACAAACCGTTCGACTGTTGGTGTACTTCTTCAACCGGACATTGGACACGGTGGTTGCCCGCCCCGGACCAACGGAAGTTTTTTCCCAGAAGAGACCGTATCGCCCCCGCCGCTTGCGGGTTAAGCGTCACATTCTCAATATACCAATCTTCGCCTGCCGGTACGCGGCCATCGTTTTTGTCGCAATAGTCAAAGACCCGTTGATTGACTTCATCCGGTACAACGCCTTCGAACATTAAGAACCCATCCCTGCAAAACTCAAGAACTTGTGTATCGGTCAGCGTCGGTTTGCAGTCATGCCTGCTCAAAGTATTTTCCCTCGCTATCTAGAGAAATAGACGGGCAAATTGTTGGTGTGCCCGCGATAGTCGTCGTGTTTTCCGCACAACCAATAAAAAATCTCAGCGGCGTCATTGACTGTGTGGTGATGTTCCCTGTGAAAGGATTGTCCCGGCGGGAAATGATAGGGGCGTACGAGGTCAAAATCCGGTTCGATAACCCAGTCGCGCTCCGGCGGCGACGTACGTATATACCAATATTTAATCAGATTACGGATGCCGCTCGCGGTGGAAGTACTCCGCCGATGCCAGATAGAATAGATAGTGAGAAAAATCGAGCCCGCGGGCGCTGCAGTAGAAACTGCTCCTTTGATGCCCGTATAGTGTCCCATCCAGCGCTGTAAATGAACTAGAAAGTGGGATCCGGGAACAACTTCGGTCGGCCCGAGTTCGACTGGGGTATGCTGCGGATAGTAGAACACCTGTAAGGAGTCAAGGTGAGGTTTGTATACGGACCCGCCATCGTTATGCCATCCGCCGGTAACGCTGTTCGGACATTGGACGCGATGATTGCCGGCGAATAGATTATAACGGAAATTCTTGCCCAAGACGGATCGTATCGCTCCGGTCACTTGCGGATTTAGCGTTACGTTTTCTATGTACCAATCTTCACCCGCAGGCACCTGCCCCTCATGTTCATCACAATATTCAATGACGCGTTGATTAATTTCATCCGGCACAACGGCTTCAAACAAACAATACCCGCTTTTGCAAAACTCCATGACCTGCGTATCGGTGAGCGTCGCATGGCAATCGTGGGTTGGCATTTAGGTTGACCTCACTTGTCCTGTTTCTACCCGTTATTGATTACTGACCTAATCCCAAAACTAGGTTGCATGAGGATTGAGAAAGTGCTTAGGCCCGATGATAGGTAAGGGAAGATTTAAACCTTACGAAGTCTTGAAACCTCCGCTAGGGTTTGGTGCCGTATGGATAAAAAGACACTCTAATGGAATACCCAAAACATGACGGGAAAATTCCAAGGAAGGTGGATTTGGGTCACTCCCTTAGCATCTTCATTTTGCCCCAAGAGACCGCAAGTTTGCTAGTTGGTAAAACAGCAAATACGCCCCCCTGAAGTCCATTGTCCATGATTCTCTTTATGTCATCTTGGCTTAGAACAGCTTCAAATAGTCCAACTTCGTCAACGAATCCCTCAAAAGAAGAACCCAGTCTACCCCCAATGTGAAAACTTCCTGCCCGTGGAACATACGCCTTGGAGACCGGTGTCCTACGGGCCTCTTCGCCATCTTGGTAGGCAATCATTTCGTTATCGGCGACACTATGAATGAATGCCCAATGCTGCCATTTACCTTTTATCTCGTCGCCAATCGCAATTGGTGCTATGCCCGTATTGCTGAATTGCCAGTGAACATGGTTATCCCAGGGAAAGTGGACTGTGACGCGGCTAGGCTCTAGCGGTTCCATACTAAAAAGGTCTTGATTCTTGAACCCTTCTAACCTTACCCACGACGTGATTGTAACCTCTTCCGCGGGAAAGTCCTGGGCAAATCCCTCAATTTTGACCGTATCGCCTCCGCCCGGGAACTCCAAACCCATACCGAACTTGCCATCTCTCCATTTGGGGGTTCCCGTGAACGTCCCGTGAAGTTCATTCCCTGAACTGTCCTTGGTCTCCTTCCCCTTGCCTTCGTCAAGGAGCCACAACCCTATGATAGTATCTGGGTCGATCTCCGTATGCCCTGATGTTGCTACGATCCAATTGAAGGCAACAAAACTCATACATGCAATCAAAAACCTGGTTTCAATACGAGCAAACATCGTTTGAGCCCTCATAAATATTTTGCCGATAGGTTACATCCGAAACAACGCCAGCACAAACCAGGAAGCCGTTTTTTCAGCGCGCTACGATCTGCGCATCCGTCAGCGTCGCTTCGCAATCGTATGTTTACACCATGGCAGTGTTCCCATGTTCCGTACGTTACCTGCCAATGGCTACTCGGTTAGCCCAGCGAAGAGTTTAGATGTGCGTACCAGTAAGGTACGGTAGCGAAGTCTACCCTTGCGAAGGTTGAAACCTTCGCAAGGGTCTTGCCGCACATGGATTGTAGGCTAATGCCCGTGTGGGAGCACGTTCGGTCTTACTCTCTTAGTTCTTTAATTCGACCCCAGGAGGTCGAAAGTTTGCTGTCTGGTGAAACCGCAAAGACGCGAGCTTCAAGACCGTTTTCCATGACGCTATTTATGTCAGCCGGGCTAAGGACAGCCTCGAATATTGCGAACTCATCGACGAAACCCTCAAATGAGGACCCCAGTCTACCGCCTATGTGAAAATCTGCGGCGCCTTGAACAAACGCCTGCGAATTCACGTTTCTTTGCACTTCCTTGCCGTCCTGATAGACAAGGAACACGTTATCTGCAACACTATGGACGAACGTCCAGTGCTGCCATTTGCCTTCCACGCCTTTGTCGAGCGCAACTGGATTAATCCCCGTAAATGGCGAACCAAACTGCCAGTGAACACCGCCGTCCCACGGCATGTGGACTGTGACGCGGCCCCTGTTACCGACCTCAAGCGGCTCAAGGCTAAAAAGGTCTTGATTGTTGAAACCCTCTACCTTCACCCACGACGTAATGGTTACTTCCTCCGTGGGAAATTCCTGCCCCAATCCATCTATTCGGACAGTATCGCCTCCACCGGAAAACTCCACACTCCGGCCGAATTTACCTTCTCTCCATTTGGGAGACCCGGTGAACGTCCCATGACGTTCATTGCCTGAACCATCTTTGGCTTCTTTGCCCTTATCCTCGTCGAGCAGCCACATCCCTACAATGGTATCAGGGTCAATCTCTGAATGCCCGGATGGTGTGAAAACCCAACCGATGGCTACTAAACTCACAAATACAATCGAAATTTGGGTTGCATTACGAATAAACATTGTATTTCCTCCTAATTGGTAATTTTGATGTGTTTCAAGTTTTTATTGTAGCTCTGCTGTCATATGTTATCCATCGACTGCAAGCAACGCACCTACTGGAACCAACCACTGTCGATAGCAATTTGAAATTCATTCCCTTCGTACCTTCATTTTGCCCCATGAAACCGCAAGTTTGCCAGTTGGCGCAACTGCAAAGACTTGCGTCTCCAGGCCGTTATCCATGATGCTTTGTATATCATCTTGACTGAGGACAGCCTCAAAGATTCCAACTTCGTCAACGAAACCTTTAAAGGAAGAACCTAACCTACCGCCTATGTGAAAATCTCCGGCCCGGGGAGCATACGCTTTGGAATTCAGTGATTCTCCGACCACCTCACCGTCTTGATAGGCAAGCATTACGTTATCCGCAATACTATGGATGAAAGCCCAGTGTTGCCATTTACCTACAACCTCCTCACCAAGAGCAAGTGGTGGATGCATCCAAATGGTGCTGAACTGCCAGTGAAGTTGATTATCCCACGGAAAGTGGACAGTGACGCGGCTAGGGTCAAGTGGTTCGAGGCTAAATAGGTCTTGGTTCTTTAACCCCTCTGCTTTCACCCACGATGTGATTGTCACTTCTTCGGCGGGAAAGTCCTGCGCTAATCCTTCAATTTTGACAGTATCGCCACCACCTGGGAGTTCCAAAGCCCGGCCGAATTTACCTTCCCTCCACTTGGGAGACCCGGTGAACGTCCCGTGAAGTTCATTGCCAGAACTATCTTTAGCTTCCCTGCCTTTATCCTCGTCTAACAACCATAAACCTACAATGGTGTCTGGGGCAATTTCCGCATACCCTGGTGTTACGAAGATACTAGCGAAGCTAACTACGCTGATAAACGTAATCGAAACGCATATTACAATGCGATAAAACACTGTTTTCCTCCACTGCGCCGTGTTAACGATTGGGAGCATCATTCAGGGCATCCGAAAGTGCAATCGCCAGATTATCCGGTTCATCCGTCCCGATTCGATATCTCTTCCCATTATTCATTTGCAGCTCAATTGCGGAGAAACCAGATACATTGAAAAGCCAACCTCGCGGCGTGTACCTAATCCCCCAACCGTAATACCAACGATTCTTGACTACAGCGTAGGATTCAATCTCTTTTAAGGGAAAGGCTTTCCGATAAACACCGAGCCCAAATTGAATCGTAATCACCTGGTCATTCACTGTCACCGTCAAGCTAGAGAAAAACTTCAGAATAACCAGCAAAACGATAAGTGCGGCCAAGGCAAACGGGTTATTAAAACCCTTCAAAACATTAAAATAACCTATGAGGACTACCACCCCGCCATACAAGATGATAAGGAGATAACCTATCTGCGTATGCCTGTATTGATTCATCGTTAGCTGGTGGACGGAGTCTGCGCCAAGGATTATCTGCTCTGTCCCAACCGTTTTATCCAGCCCCATGTCAATGGGCGTTTATCAGCAGGAGAAACCGCCCATTCAACGACAAAATCCGGGTCGAACCATACCGGTGAACGTGTCGGGAAACCAATCGCCGGAAGTTCAAAGCAATCCGCTGCGCAGAGGTTTGCCTCTACCTTTGCAAACTGTTTGACCGACCGCCGCTGGATATTTGCCGTACCGCCGCCGAATCTAATGTAAATAATTTTCTTCCCGTCGGGTGAAAACGCCGGATCGCGCTTTTCGTTCTCAGGATTGGGCGAAATTTGTATCTTGTTCTGTCCATCGGCGTCCATGGTCATGATGACTCCTTCTCCGAACCGCCGTGTTGTCCAAGCAATTTTTTTGGAGTCCAATGAAAATCGGGGTTCAATGTCCTGTCCCCTATGATCCGTCAAGTTCTGTAGGTTGCCTCCGCTAGTGTCCATCACCCAGATGTCACCGAGTGTCTTTCCTCGCTTTGAGGCGAAGGCAATATTACGGCCATCTGGCGACCAAGCGGGCATTTGGTCGGGAACAGCATCGTTCGTGAGGTTGCCGCCGACGACTCCTTGAGCCGACATGGTATAAATTTCAAGATTGCCGTCACGATCGGTAGTGAAGGCAAGTCTCTGGCCGCTGGGATGCCAAGTGGGCCAGCCATCAAACCCTTGACGGTCCGTGAGATTCCTGAGCCCCTTTCCGTCGGCGTCCACCACATACACATCGCTATCAACATCCTTCTTCTTTTCAGAAAAGAACGCAATCTTATTGCCGTCAGGTGACCACGATAACCCCAAGACCACCGGATCACCCTCAATGTCGTGAATGGCGCGCTGTTGTTCTCCATCTTTATCCATGAGCCAGAGCGTCCCACCATCCCCTACACTGGCAACTGCAATTGTTGAACCGGTGGGCGCTTGAGCGTGTACACTAAAGATTGGCACAAAGCAACTCACGAGGAACACACCTGTGAATATGCTTAGACGCAAAGTAGTTATCGAGTGTTGCATAATTTCTACCTCCTTTTGCTAATTGCAAATCAGGATTGAATGCATTGAAAGTTAACGGATAGCCGCCGTGTTTCGAATTCTCTTCGTAAATTGTTAAGGATGAATTCTCGTCTATCACCCGCTACTTCTCGGCTCCGGCTTTCTTAAGCCAGCCCCAACTCAAAGGCCGTTTGTCCGTAGCGGCGACAGAGAACGGTACGACAAAATCAGGGTCAAACCAGGCGGGGCCAGCGCTTGGAAAACCGAGTGCTATTTCTTTCCACACCGGCGCGGCGTGCTCATCGGCGTCGGCAAGCCCACCGTCGCTTGGCCATATATGGAGGCGTGTCTGGCCGCCTCCAAACCATACGTTGGCTATTTCTTTTCCGTCCGGGGAAAACTCGGGGTCTAACCGCGGCACTTGACGCGCGGAAATCTTCAGCAGATTCTCGCCATCGGCGTCCATCCGCATCGTACGGCCGGCTCCAAACCGCCGCGTTGTAAAAGCAATCTTTTCACCGTCCCACGACCACGAGGGGGTAAGATCCTCGCCCTTGTGGTTGGTGAGGTTTTTGAGGTTGCCTCCTGCAGAGTCCATCAGCCAGATATCTGACAACGTCCGCCCGCGCTTGGTAGTAAAAGCAATATTGCGGCCGTTCGGCGACCAAGCGGGATTTTTATCTGGAGCCGGATCGTTCGTTAGATTAGCGATAACTTCTCCACCCATTGTCATGGTGTAGATTTCCAGGTTGCCATCCCGGTTACTCGTGAATGCCAGCTTTTGGCCGCTCGGGTGCCAAGCGGGCCAACTATCTTCCGCCTCGTGGTCGGTGAGCTGTTTGAGACCGTTCCCATCGCCATCGACCACGAAGATTTCTATATTCTGTCCAATTTGTGTATGAAAGGCAATCGTATTACCATCCGGCGACCACTCCAGTCCGCCGGGGATGGGGTCTCCTTCAACTTCAAGGAGATGTTCTGCAGCCGCTGCTGGTTTCTGAGGATCGAGCAGAAAAATTCCAAATCCTTCCACTCCAGAAGTGGCAATCGCAATGGTTGAACGGTGGGGGGCTTGTGCTTGAGCAATCATCAATACGGCGAAGCCGCTCAAGAAAAGCACACCCATAGCAATCAAAAATTTCGAATCTACTTTCCGCACTTGCACAATTCAACCTCCCAAAGATGATTTTCACCGGTTCAATGCAGGAGCGTCAATATTGGTCCGAGAAGTTTTGGCATCTCTTCGCAGGTAACGAATTTACGTTTGAAATGAGCCTCCATGAAAGGGATTATTTCTCATTTCCTGCGCTCTTGAGCCAACCCCAGCTCAAAGGGCGTTTATCGGTAGGAGATACGGAGAATGGCACCACAAAATCGGGGTCAAACCATGCCGGTCCTGCACTCGGGAACCCGAGATCTATAATATCCCACACCGGCGGTCCGTGCTGGTCGGCATCCGCGTGCTTCCCGTCGCTTGGGTATATGTCCAGACGTGTCTGGCCGCCGCCGAACCACACAGTAGCGATTTCTTTGCCATCCGGTGAAAACTCGGGATCTCTTCGCTCAACATCCGGTCCCGAAACCTTGAGCAGATTGCCGCCGTCAGGGTCCATTGTCATAGCGCGCCCGGATCCAAACCGTCGGGTCGTGAAGGCAATCTTTTGACCGTCCCACGACCACGAAGGTTCAATATCTTCTCCCTTGTGATTGGTCAGATTCTGCGGGTTCCCTCCCGCGGAATCCATTATCCAGACATCAGAGATAGTACGGCCGCGTTTGGAAGCGAAAGCTATACTACGGCCATTTGGGGACCACGCTGGATTTTTGTCTGGCGCGGGATCGTTTGTTAGGTTTTCGATAACTACCCCGGAAGATGTCATTGTGTAAATCTCCAAGTTGCCGTCGCGATTGGTCGTGAATGCCAGTTTTTGTCCGCTCGGGTGCCATGCTGGCCAGCTATCCTCGGCTTCATGGTCGGTCAGTTTTTTGAGCCCATCACCATGCCCATCGACTACGAAAACATCAATATTCTGTCCAACTTTGGTATGGAAAGCTATCTTGGTGCCGTCCGGGGACCATTCCAATCCGCCGGGGATGGGATCGCCTTCAATTTCGAGGAGTTGCTCTGCACCGCCTTGGGGTCTTTTGGGATCCACGAGAAAGATTCCGAATCCATCCGCTCCCGATGTAGCAACGGCAATGGTTGAACGAATAGGGGCTTGCGCTTGGGCAATCATTAGCACAGCGGCGCTGGACAAAAATAGCACGCCAACCAACACAACCGTTGAGTTAATCATTCTAGATTGCACAGATTTTCACCTCCCTCTTAAGTGGTTGAAACCTGCTGCGGCACGTTTCTTACAAGGATTGATAAGTTGTCAGCCGTTCATGTGGCGATTCGTTTGGCTTGCCCATAGTTGAAGGCAAGTCTCTACGGTGAACCAAAAAAGGGTTGTTGTTATTTTACACGGATTTCCAGTCTATGTCAAGACCATTGAACGCCGAAATCCTCCAGTTCTTGCGACCCCGCGATGGTACGATTTGTACTTGGGAATAAACGCCTCTTGGATTTCGTTACATGCTAGGTAATCGCTTCTGAAGGCTGGGTAATGTAGCTGCAAGTAGCGTATTTTCGATGTCTCCAATGACTTGGGGTTTTATTTGAGTAGTAAAATACTGGAGGATTATCGCTAATACTGAAAAACTGGCGGTTAGCACCAATTTGTGTTGGAAATGAATATCCACGCCTTGCGATTTATTCAATAATAACGCGGTAGTCGGCTCCAAGTAATTCGCTAGCGGTATCAACATCCGCTAGGTCAACAAAACGTCCATCGAACCGTATTGGACTATCGGTCGTGAAAACGGCAAATTTATCATCGTGGCTCAACAGGTGGACATGACGTCGTGCGTCAACGCCGTAAACGTTGATGAAGTCATAGATAATCTTGGTAAGCTGCTCCGCGTGATTGTAGCGATGAGGTGTATAGGGCGGGATTGAAACCGACAATCGCTCTTTGAATGTACCAATCGTAGAGCTTGGGGGTGAGTCGCGGAAAAGATGGTAAACCCTCTTATTGGCGGCGCCGCACATTTTATTCCATGCCCGTTTTAAACCTTTAAAGGGAGCACCCGGCGCTTCCACGTAGGTGGAGAAATGGAGCTCAAACTCCTCCGAACTACGTTCAAGAGGGACATACTGGCAGATGAGCACGTGCGTTCCCCCAAGGGGAGATAAAAAATAGGCGTACCCCGATTGTTCATTTGACAGCAACTGGATAAATTCAGAAAAGGACTGTAATTCTTTTGAGATTTCCCCTTCGGCTGCATTTTCAGTTCCAACTGAGTGCAGCCAAAATCTAAACCGCGCATTTAAACTTTCATGAGTTTCACCGATGGCATTTTCCGATTCAACGGTTTGTGTAAAAATAGTATAAATGTCCTTGAGATTGCCCGTTAGGTAGTGGTAATTATCGAGTGCTCTCTCAGTAATTTCTCTGGTACCTTCTATGAGATCCGTCATCTTCCTTTGAAATGTCTTGAAATCGAGAGGCGCGGAAACAAAGTGTTCCAATTGGTTCAGAAAGCCGATGGATTTTTCGAAGTCGCCCGCCAACAAATCTAACAGTAACAATGCCTTCTTCAAATCTTCCTCTGAAGGCAATGTTACCACAGACGGATCATAACTCATTACTAATTGTTGATAACGGCCTACAATGAGATTATTTTTCTTTTCTTCCATGGGGAGCTATGCTACAATACTTCAGGTGATTGAACATCCACCGGTATGCAATATTATTCTATTCGGCGTAAATACTTGGAAATTGACGAGTGCGGCAAATTCAACAATAAAACATCATATTTGCCGAGATGATTTTTCATACGACGCATTTCATGAAATTTTAAGAACGGGTTATTCCTTACATTATACTTCATTAAACACCCCTCAATCTAGCATTATACACCATTTTACCATAAATTGAAACCACATTTCGATTGCGCTAATTTTCAAGAACTCTTTCAGTAATTTCTCACGTACGCTCTACGTCTAGGCGCCAACTCTCAATAGATTCAGCATCACGTGCCAAATAATCAGCACTAACGATTTCATAGTTTTGCATAAGGAGATGAAGATGATCGATTGGAATGAATATCTTGATAAAGCGCTAACCCGCCTACCAAGCAAGAAAAAAACTTCATCGCTGCCACAACTCAGCTTACAGGTTCCTGACACAAAGGGAGCACTTGTTCCGTATCAGGCAGAATCAGTGCCGAAACGTGAAAGGAAAGTCAAACAACGTCTCTCTTTCCAGTTATTTGAGAAGATGAGGCGGCGTGCGCTTAGTTGGAAATCATATTATTATTATGATGAGTATGATATACCGAGGCTTGCCATTACGAACGATAATGTTACGGGCATTCATTTTTTCGAGCGGCGTTATTTGGTTCCAAACGACAAAATCATTGATGCCAATCTACATACTAATGATAACGCTTCGATAATTCTTATTGACGTTAATGACCTTGAGCACATCCGCCGAGATTTGTTCGATCGGTTACTGGAAGGCACCATCAACTTTCAGGTCTACAACAATACATACCCCATGGAAATCTGGTTCGATAACCAAAGAGGTCACATCAAGAACCGCTTTCCACTGGGCAAGCAAAAGATTTACATTGAAGATGGACGCGCATTTTTGCTGCGCCCATTTCGGAATTTGGGCGGCGAAGGGTTCGCTGCTTTATCTAACAGGTTGCTTGCACAGGAAGGAATTGCCCTTGATCCGAAAAACACAATCGAGTCGCTGCTGATTGAACTCGGTAATGGCGAATTGCTGCGCCACTATCAAGCTGCTCTCAATATTTATAATCAGGAATCGTCGATGCGTAGACCTTCTAGCCGCGCAGCGGATGACAATCCGCCTTTGATTATTACGAAGACCCGCCAACAAGCCAGCGATTTACATCGTTCGGATGGCAACCAAAACCGGCATCAATCAATTTCTGATGAAGCTTACGAAAAAATTGCTTTGGCTTTTGAAAAGCACTTCGCCGAACTTGAGGAAGATCTCTTTTATCTTAGTTTGGCAGCATTGAGCCTCGACCGCGCTTCAGTGATTGATAGCTGCACAATTATCAAAGATAAACTCTGCTTCTACGTAGAGGCGAGTTTGCTGCATGATAATCAACTTGAGCATTTTTATCGATTCATGCACATGTTCCTGGCCGAGGAGGACATGGACGCGGAAGCGGACGAAGATGTATACTCACCGCTTGAAGATCAGGCGTATGAAGAAAGACTCGGCGAGGTACTCGGAAATATTCGAAACATCACAACGGATGCGCGCTATGATGCCTATCCGCCGATTCGCGTACAAATAGATCGGCTTCAGCCTACTATCGAATCGCTAGCCAAAGCCTTAGAAGATGCGGATGAAATGCAGCGGCACCGCGAAATCAATGACAAACGTGAAATTCTTACAAAGAGAGTGTTTGAAGTCCCAAACACCGGCACTTACTCCGCTATTCAAGGCGAGCAAGAGAGTTATTATGAACACTTGCTCAAAGTCCAAAAAGTAGTCCACGACATTCAAAGCCAGACTTCCTTTTCTTCCTACGATGTAGCATTGAGTTTGGGTAAGTCAAGCTACATACTTGTGCTGCTTCATCTGAAGCAGTCCCGTGGGTTACATGATATTTCCAATCAGCTTGTGGAATTGATGAAAGGCACACCAACAAGCGATATCAGGGCTTTTGAACTAGAATTCATCGGAACACTCGCCCAACTAGCGGCTGAAATCGATAAGACTATAAAGAACACTACTTCGAATCGCCTCATGCAAATTACCGGGGAATTAAAAGGAATTTGCACCAACAATAGGCAATACGTTGAAAATGAGTGGAACGAAGAGTACGTCCAACTTGTACGGCGCGATGTGGCAGATTTTAACAAGCAGATACGCGAAAATGCCACTCAGGAATACCATCAAATTGCGCAACAACTTGATGAGTATACCCAACTCATTGAGACCTTTATCAGCGGCATTTGCGTCCCGGCACTGCTGCCATCCCAACTGCACGAATCAGGGAACGGGCTGCAAACATTTCTCATCCAACAACTTCAGCACTACCTCAATATGCAAAATTTGCAGTTGCATACAATTCCAGGTGGAGAAAAGCAACTTCGATCGCTTGTCAGCGAGCTGATGCCGGCTCGGTTGGAAACCCCCATCGAACAGTTGGAATATTTCTTCATGAGTAATGTGTGACGAAAATTTTTAAAACCTCGAACATAAGATTGAATGAACGTGAATCAGCAGATTAAAATTATTCACGGAAAATTTCGATACACTCACCGTGTAGTTTAGAATACTATGGGAACATCACCGCAAAAATGGAATCGTAATCGGCGCAAGTCGGTTCCTTCACCAATTGAACCGCTCATTTTGGATGAGAAAAAAATGGGTGATTGCCTGCATAAATTGATTCCGCCGTTTGTACCGAAAACTTCCCTTTTCGCAATAGCGAAAAAAACTTCCCGGATAATTTTGATAATCGCGTCCATATTAACCGCTCTAGGCATTTCTGCACTAGGCGTTTTCCTTGGGTATCGTATTGTAAAGGACCATGACACAGTTTGGCATTATCTAAAAAATAACCAGACGCTTGCTGTTACGTTGACCAATCAAAAGACAATTCAAGACGCGGCAATTGATGACGTACTAAATCAGCTTGCGCAGCCCGGCAAGGATCTCCAGCAGAAATTGATTGAACTCGCAGTGTCAGGATATGCTCAAAGAGATTGGCATGGGCAATCAGTCGTCGTTTACGATGAAACATTGCGTTCGTCATATCAACTGACCTTCGAGAAGCGAATTGTCGCGGCGATTGAACAAGCGTATTGGATTTATAATAATTTCGATCTTGAAACAGAGCGTAGGGTCTACGGAATTACGACAGATGAACTAATCTATCAGAAGGGTCTCAAGGTTCCTGGCTATTCCCCGATGACGTTGCGGCATGTTCTGTTTGAGGGCAGGCGTTACTTCCCGTTTGCGCTTGTGGCTGGGCAAGTAGCCGGCGTGGATCCACTGCGGCTCTTGAAAATTTTTGAAATTGAATCAAACTTCGATGAAATCGCAGTAGGCCGCAATGACGCCCGAGTAAATAACGATGATATTGGGATTGCACAAAATAACTTGGCGGTTTTACCCGGGTTAATCCGCGACATTATGAACCCGGGCTCCCCGGTATATAGCCCTTTTCTGGAATTCCTTAGCCTTGGTAAAGACGTGGAGACAGGTGAACCGCTGACATGGAAGAACTATTTGACTCGGCTCGAAGCAGAACTCAAAGGCACCTACAACCCTAAGAAAGACCCTACGGGTAGATATGCTTAAAGCGCCCCATATCAGCGCTTTTCTAGCTGCGTACCACCTCAAACGGGATGAGATGTATGACTTGTATGATAAGTGCATGAAATTTTACGGCGACAATGCTGATCTCCTCAAAACCGAATTAAACCTCGATCGAGATCTCAATCCGTCCTACTGGACAGGCTACACCTTCTATAACGGCGGCCCCAAACGTTGGTATTTAATGAAGAGGTTTCTCCAACTGCGTCAAAAGCCGCTCGCTAGTATTGGGATAGAGTTCCAAACTGAATTGGATAAACGAACAATTTCGGGAAATCTGCGGCAAGCATTCCAGAACAATAGCCTCCCCCTACCCAAGAATGCCAATATCTCGATTGAAGACAAGGGCCGCAAGTGGTTGATAGTCAATCACGAAAACAAGAAGACGTATCGCATTAGCAAAAAGGCGGACACACTGAACGTCTCAGCACCCGTTCCAACTCAGCTAGAGAAAGCCGTGCGTTTTACTACGCGGCGCAACCTTGTCGCGCAAAGGATTGGCGAAAAAAACGAGTATCTAAAAAACCTGGCATATGACTCGCTTCAAGACAAAACGATTCAAAATGACGGATCGTTTCTTTACGGACTTTACGACTTCGTAGGAGATTTTGACCGCCGGCCGCTAATGTATAATTTAAATCGGGAACTCGCTGTTGTGCCCCGATAGAGAACAGCCGCTATTTTGCCGGCGCGTTTGCCCAATTCGGCATCTAACTCATTCGAGTTGCGAGGTTTAAGTCTTCTGGGCCGCTTAATTTTCTAAAATTATTGATGCTGTTACCGACTCGGCATCAGCCGCCCAAATAATTTTCATGCCCTCCAAGTACAATAAGCCTATCGCTTTTGCCGCTCGTTCAGTTGATTCCTCTGTATTCCTCCTGCTCCTACCAATTGTCCTTTTCTTCACCGTATTCCTGATATATCCCCTTCTTTACATATTCAAAGAATCTTTTTGGATCGGTGGAAATTTCAGCCTATCGTATTTTAAGCTAATAGTTACGGATGGAAACGCACGTGAACTAGTAACTAACAGCTTTAAGATTGGAATCGCCGTAACAATTGCCACAACATTCGTTAGCCTTCCCCTCGCCTATTTCTTGACGCGTTATCGCTTCCCCGGACGCAGTACTCTGCAGGGCGTCATCCTGATTCCGATAATAATGCCGCCCTTCGTCGGCGCGATTGGCATGCAGAAGTTTTTCGGGTTGTATGGCAGCGTAAATATGTTCCTCACGAAGATTGGACTCATTGAATTTGCCGAACCGATTGACTGGTTCGGCAGCGGTTTTTGGGGGGTAGTGCTGTTAGCGACTCTGCATCTCTATCCAATCATGTACTTAAACGTTGTCGCGGCCCTATCCAATGTGGATCGTAGTCTGGAGGAAGCAGCCGAAAACATGGGGGCTTCGCGCCTCAAAGTGCTTCGGACGGTTACATTCCCGCTTATGCTGCCCGGCTATTTCGCCGGCGCTATTCTTGTTTTCATCTGGGCATTCACTGATTTGGGCACGCCGTTAATTTTGAATTATAACGAAGTTATTGCCGTACAGATTTTCCGGCAAGTCACCGACGCAAACGTTAACCCGATGGGTTACGCACTTGTTGTTTTGGTTATTTTGCTAACTGCAATCGCATTCTATGTATCCAAACGGTATACAGGCAACAAACAGTATGCAATGTTGGGACGCGGTCATGTCAGCACTCGAGAAGTTCAAGCCAGCATGCGGATGCGCCTCGTGATTTATATTGTGGTGGGGGGAATTTTTCTCATAGCGTTCCTCCCGCACATCAGCGTGGTATTGACCTCTCTAACCCCCGACGCAAGTCAATGGAATTTCAGTGTTTTCCCGCAAAGCTACACACCAAAACATTATGAAACTGTGTTCACTCACAATGATACCCTTCCTAGCATTAAGAACAGCTTACTTTACAGCACGTTCAGTACCTTGCTGGCGCTCATCTTTGGAATTCTAATATCTTATCTCCTCACCCGTAAACGAATTCCTTTCAAAAATTCAATTGATGCTATCGCGATGTTGCCCTTAGCGCTCCCCGGCGTGGCGCTTGCATTTGGTTATGTCGGAAGTTTCGCGGATACGACACTGCTACTCCGCCATCTACCGGATCAAATCGTGTCAAAATTAGACCCTCGTCAGAACCCGATTGCACTGCTAATCATCAGCTACGCTGTGAGGCGGTTGCCGTATATGCTTCGCTCGATTTATGCCGGACTCCAGCAGACCAGCGTCACATTCGAGGAAGCCTCTCAGAATTTAGGCGCTAGTCCAGCACGTTCTCTCTACAAGATTACGCTTCCGCTAGTGGCAGCCAATATCATCGCTGGCTCTATTTTGGTGTTCTCATTCTCAATGTTGGAAGTCGCCGACAGCTTAATACTGTCAATGCGAGACCAATACAACCCGATTACCAAAGCCATCTGGAATCTCTCGCAACGTCCGGTAGGGGGAGCCTATGTCGCCAGTGCAATGGGTGTTGTTGGAATGTTTATATTGACTGCATGCCTCATCGCCGCGGGACGTTTTCTCGGCAATCGTCTGGGAGAAATCTTCAAGGTTTGACGCCGTTCACGCAAGAGAGACCCCTTATTGCATAGCCCGCAATTCGGCATTGGTGAAGCGGCTGTCTGAACATTGTGTGTGGTTGAGTGACGGCATATGTTTATGCGCGCACTTCAGCATTCGGTGTTGACACGGGTGGTGATTAGCAGTTGCAAAAGCGGCAAGCATTATTGGACATTCTTGCTTGATTCCGCTACATATGCAGTGGCATCTTGGAGAAATGGCATTAACTGCTGAAGTTAACGCCATTGAAAGAGTTGACAGGAAGATTCCGGAGGGATATTAAACCAAGCAGGAGACTACTTTTGAAATCAAGGTTGCGTTCAGCGATGAAAGCCGAACTAAAATGTTAAACTGACAAATCGAAAATACCTTAGGCTAAGAGTAAACAAGAGACGGGGGTTACTCGCACTTGACAGTGAATAAAACTTCAGCGTCCGAGCCAAGATTATAAGTTTTTTGTATAACGCGCTTCACTAATGACCGTACATCTAGCCAAACATGGTTGTCCCGCCAAAATGGAAATCGGCCCGCAATGAAAGAGGCGATTAAATTAAGCCTACCGACATTGAAGATGAACTGCTCCAATCGCTTTACTGACATCAGTATCTGGTGGTGGGAGGTTGAGCGTGTCTAATCGATTCGGAGTGTTCAAAGGGAAACCTGAACACTACGTTTTGATAACGCCCTGCTGTACCTTCCGGCGGCGCTTTCTCCAACGGGATGATAACTTCTAACTCTCTGGTGTTTAGTTTCAGCTCTTGAAATGGAAGGAAACCTTCGGCGCTTTCACCCGGTAGTATTTCATCGTCCGGAATCTGAAGCTCAATTAAGATTTGCCTGGCTATCTCGAGTCCATTCTTGACATACAGCCCGCCGACCTTTGTCATGTATCTGAGACGTTGCTCCAAATCAGCGTAACTCAGCACTGGGAAACGATTCTCCTTCTTATCGGCAATTTCACATATTGCTACCGATCCCGCCACATCTCTAGCCCGTCTTCCCTGAACCTTGAAGACTACTTTCTGGGGACTGTTGTTTTCGATTTTCACATAAAAGACATCTGTTTTATCGCCTTGTTTAAGCCCTTCTGTTTCAAAAAAAGGTGAGACTGAACTCCCACGATTATATCTAAAATTAAGATCGGCATTTCGCCAATAGGAAAGTGAAACGGTAATATCCTTCTGCGTCATAGAGAGTATTGGGCCTTTGGCGGCGATTTTGAAAAAGTCAGGGTTTTCTGCGTCAAGCACGATATCTTCGGGTAGATTCTCAGGAGGATGAACCGGCGATTCGTGTTTTAACGCGGTTCCTCCCATACATCCGGCAACGAATAGAGTAAATATAAGCAATGCAGCTATATTCATTATTACAGAGCCATTCGAACTCTTCATTAGAGATTTTACCTCCTTAGCGGGAACTTCAAAACTTTGGCGATTTGGAATACTATCGCCGTCCTTATTCACTCGGTTGATCTCATCACTGCTGGTGGATTTATTGTGGATTGCTTGGTTCAATTAAGGTTTGTTAGTATAGCACAACTCGATTTTTTAATCAAATACAAAATCGCGGACTCGGACATATGGGGAACTGATTAATTGCCGAAAAATACCTATCCGGCCGCAATCTTTCATCAGTCTCGACGATTGATGTCATGGGTTGCGTCTACCTACAACTTCATGATGAAATTTTTAGTTTGATGAATTCAATCACTTCGAGACGGTTGGAACCAAAACGGACATATAGGCCTCGGAAATTCTCAAGGCGGGAAGGCTTAGCGAATGGGCTAAGCAATACGCCGTTGCGGTCGACATAGAAGCTATGGAAGTCTGACCACGGTTTTGCAACGCGGTAAAACAACGACGTAACCACTAATCTATCTGCGTAGAGTTCATAGCGGAATGGCACGAAATACCGGTACAGCGATCCAACTAGAAGTATCGCCGAAAAAAGCGTAACCCACACAGACCGCCAGAAAAAATAGACGGTAATGAAAATACCGGTGAGGAAAATGAACAAGAGTGCAGAGCGCTTCCAACTGTCGCAGAGCGGGTGGACAGTCCAACTTACTTGAGGAACTCCGTGCTCGGACATTCGCGATTTTATGGGGAAACGCGTAACGATTGATAATTCGGACTATTGACTATCGGATTCAGCGTCACCGGTGCCGCCGGTTTCAACAGCGTCCATAACTTCATCTGTTTCAGTTTGATTGGCCTCATCATCATCGGTGGACATAGCGCTTTCCGACTGCGCCTCTTCCGTCTCAATCGGGGTCAAGGCGCCGCTATTAATATCACCGTAGAAACGCATCAAAAAGAGCGACATCACCATGAATCCAACAGCGAGCCACGTTGTAAGTTTGGAGAGAAAGGTCGCCGCCCCTCTACCGCCCAAAATCGATTGTACTTCAGAGGCTCCAAACGCGCTAGATGACAGTCCCTCACCTTTACTATCTTGCAACAATATGATGACTACCAACAAAATACATACGGGTACAAATAGTACCATTACAAAACCGATAAAAATTCCCATGATAATCCTCGCTTTACTTTATCCGTGTGCTGCTTTCACGATATTTACAAATGACTCAACTTCCAAGCTTGCTCCGCCAACCAAGACCCCATCCACATCCATTTGCGCCATTAACTCGGCAGTGTTGGCTGCGTTGACGCTGCCGCCATATTGGAGGCGAACCTGCTTTGCCGAATCAGTCGAGTAGATTCTCGACAACAACGATCTGATAAAACCGTGAACTTCCTGTGCCTGATCCGATCTTGCGGTTATGCCCGTGCCAATCGCCCACACGGGTTCATAGGCGATCGCCGTAGACAGAATTTCTGCTTCGGAGAACCCGGAAATTCCCTTCACGACCTGTGCCTCAACGACCGATTGGGTATTTCCGGCGTTTCGATCTTCAAGTTTCTCACCGACACAGAGAATCGGTTTTAAGCCGTGAATGTGCGCCGCTTTTGCCTTGCGATTAACGCTTGCATCCGTTTCGCCGAAATATCCCCGCCGCTCAGAATGACCGATGATTACATAGCCGCAACCCGCATCCTTGAGCATTACCGGTGAAACCTCGCCGGTGAATGCGCCTTTTTCTTCCCGGAACACATCTTGCGCCGCAAGACGGATATTGCTGCCTACTAGCACTTTCGCAACCGCCGATAGGGCAGTAAAGGGCGGAGCGATAACAATCTCAACACCGGTAACATCCGCGGCTAGTTCGCGCAGCGCACTAACAAACTCTACAGCCTCACTGATTGTCTTGTAGAGTTTCCAGTTACCAGCAACGATTGGTGTTCTCATGTCTCCAATTTACTTGGTTCTGTTGACATCTCATCACAACCGGACAATCAAGAGACGCGCGCAAACACATGATCCTTCGTAGGGGTTGGGTCCCCCAACCCTTTGTTCACGATGGGACACGATTTCGGACTGCTGCAGGTTGTTCGGCCAAATTCGGTGTTACTCTAGAATATAGTGCAACATGCCGGCTTTTTTGAGCCAAGACTATGGTGCAACACTCCTGTTGTTTTGTAAATGTATGATTCTTGATGTACAACCCACTCAATCTGTATGGTTGGGAGTTCCCTGCCCGCGTTGGCCAATGGGCGAGGTGACCTGATAAACACTATAAGTAAAACTATCGCACTCCCTATTCAGTCGCTTGATCCCTCGCTATTCACTCGGTTGATCCCTTACGATTACAGGCAGCTTTACATAAATGTCAACTCGCTCTAATACTTCTTATGTCTTAAGCGCCGGCGCTATGCACCTATGCAATCGTTTTGATAAATGAAGAGACCCCATATTTCCGGACACGAAGGTTATTATTTTTGGCAGGTAATTGTAACCGATTGCCGCGAGGTTGTCAAGAAGGAAAGAAGTAGCGATGTGTTGAAATCTGGTGTATCGCGTTCCAATTCATCAGGTAATCCATGCTGTATTTCCATTGACTCATGTTGTTCCCCTAGCCCTGTGGTTTGAGCATGAGTAGCATAATACCGAGACCGCCGTTTAGTGACAGGCTTGATGGGTTCATCCGGCAGCACGTATACTATCTGGATTTCTGGTTCTTCCAACCAATTGGATATGAAAACGTAGAGTATACATGAAACTGCTATGCTTAGTAGTATCACCAAAGGAAGGCGTTTTTTTCGCATAATCGTTACCTCATCCGAACGAGACAGGTGATGGCAGTATTTGGCAAATGAAGCCTAAAATAATGAGGTTACTCACGGTTTATTTCTTTGACTTCTCCCCAGGTCGTTTGCAGCTTGTTCTTGGGAGTTACGCTCCGCCAGACACGAGGCGTCTTCCAATCCGGCGAATGCGCATTTCTGCGAAAACGTGTGACCCTTCCCCCGTCCAACTTGATTAAGTAGAGGTTTCCATCTCCTCGGCTAAATAGGATGCTATCCCCATCCGGAGACCACGAAAAACGTTCTTTTTTTATGGGTATTGCTTCTTGGGGATGAAGGTATCCCATAAGGGTTCTGGTTCTTGAGTCTTATCGCCATCGGCGTCCGTCAAGAAAATGCCATAGCGGAAAGAGGGTACGGTGGACACTGGACGTAATGGCATACCTGAAAACACTATCGTCCTGCCTATTGGTGCCCAAGCAGCATTTTGAAACTCAACCACCTTAAAATCATCGACCACCTTCAATTCAATTGTGTTGACCTTTCGTGTATGCACATTAAGTATGCGGATTTCTTGAAGAATCCCATCACGTGAAGAGTGATAGACAAACGCGATTTGCCTGCCATTCGGAGACCAACTGATTTTTCTGATTGCACCATCTAATGTCTCAAATAACAATCGTTTATTCTGTCCATCTATATCAACTGTATAGATGCGAACAACCCTAGAGAGCCGTTCGGGCCTATTCACAAAGGCAATCTTATCCCCTTGCGGAGACCATGCCGGAAATCTGTTTGAATGCGGTATATAATCCAGCCGCATTTGACCGTTGCCGTTGCTGTCCATCACACGGATTTCTTGCCTTCCAAGTACATCGTCTCCTACCTTTCGCACGAAACAAATCATGTTGCCTCTTGGAGACCAAGCCGGCATAGTTTCATCGGCATCGCTGCGAGTCAACCTAACAATCCCACCGCCATCGACGTTCATCTTGTGAATGTCAGGGTTGCCAGTTCTGTCAGAAACAAAAACAAGGTGTTTGCCGTCCGGAGACCAACTCGGCTGATAATCGTCAGACGGGTCATGCGTTATGCGGTGAATTTGCATCGAATCCCTATCGTAGGTATAAATGTCCGTGTTACCGCCTCTCGTTGATGAAAAAGCAATACGCTTTAAGTCATGAGAAATGACTGGGGCATCATTGTAGTCGCCGTCAGTGATCAGGCTTTTTAAACCGGTTCCATCCGCGCTGACCTGCCAAATTTGCCTTTTGCCGAGTGGTGGCACCCAAGCAGACACTCCCGAATAGAATGCCACCCTTGTCCCATCAGGTGACCATCTCGGGTACCGGATATGAAAAGTCCTTTGTGTCAGTTGCTGTTGGTGCCCTGTTCGGACATGCATCCAGTAAACTTGATGCACCGCGCTCGCCTGATCAGATGCGAACACGATTTTGCTGCCGTCCGGAGACCAGTCAGGCTGGATGTCGTCGCCCGAACTATTTGTCAGACGGGTACGGTTTTCTCCATTTTTTTCGATGGTATAGAGATTGAAAACTCCGTCTTTGTCCGAGGCAAAGGCAATGCGACCTCCATCGGGCGCCCAAGACGGATAAAGATCCCGACTTTGCGCAAACGTCACGCGGCGCTGCTTACGAGACCGTAGCTCCATAACATAGATATCATAGTTTCGTCCAAGTCGAGAGGCAAATGCAACCTGTTCTCCATCAAACGATAGTGATGGTGTGAAATAGCTTCCTTCCGGCTCTTGTAATGTGAGCTTATTAGTTTTAACTCGACCTCCTCCAGCCTTTCTGAGGTGTATTTGTTCAAGCTCTGCCACCTCAGACACAAACACAATTTGCTCTTGTTGCTTCTGGGCATTTGCGGAAAAAACACCGAAGTACATCGGCAGCAACAAAATAACAAAATGTGTGACGACCTCAATTCTTGCCGACAAGTGACGATTCGCATCACGCGTACTGGTTTGTTGATGGCATTTCGCTATTATCATCATGGTCATGTCTCCTCACGCTATACGATGCTAAGCAAGTTGGTTGCAATTGTTGACTTACTGGCTAGAATCAGTGTCGGCGAAGATATCTCCAAGCGTTCAATTTTTGACTTCTCCCCAGGTCGTTTGCAGCTTGTTCTTGGGAGTTACGCTCCGCCAGACACGAGGCGTCTTCCAATCCGGTGAATGCGCATTGCCGAGAAAACGTGTGACGCCTCCTCCGTCCAGCTTGGTTAAGTAGAGTTTTCCATCTCCTCGGCTGAATAGGATGCTGTGCCCATCCGGCGACCACGTAAAACGCTGCTTTCTGTATTGTTCCTCGGCGCTGAAGGTATCCCATAGGGGTTTTGGTTCTTGGATATTCCCACCGGCATCCACCAAGAAAATCCCATGGCGAAAGGGGGCTTTGGTGGACAGCAGGCGTACCGGCTTAGCCGAAAAGAAAATCGTCCTACCAATTGGCGCCCAAGTAGCATTGTCAAGCCAAAACGGCTTCAATTTAATTGAGTTGACCTTTCGCGTATTCACATCAAGCATACGGATTTCTTGAAAAATCTCATCACCAGAGGAGTGATAGGTAAACAGTATTTTCCTGCCTTCCCCAGACCAACTGATTTTTCTAATCTGACCATCCAATGTCTCAAACAACAAACGCTTATTCTGCCCATCTATATCAACTGTATAGATGCGATCAACCCTAGTGAGCCGTTCGGGCGAATTCACAAAGGCAATCTTATCCCCTTGCGGAGACCATGCCGGAAATCTGTTTGAATACGGTATATAATCTAACCGCATTTGACCGTTGCCGTTGCTGTCTATCACACGAATCTCTCGCCTTCCAAGTACATCATTTCCTACCTTTCGCACGAAACAGATCGAATCCCCTCTTGGAGACCAAGCCGGCATAGTTTCGTCGGCATCGCTGCGAGTCAAATTCACAATCCCGCCGCCATCTACGTTAATCTTGTAAATATCAGGGTTGCCAGTTCTTTCAGATACAAAAACAAGGTGTTTGCCGTCTGGAGACCAACTCGGCTGATAATCGTCAGATGGATCACGTGTTATACGCAGAATTTGGCGGGAATTTCTATCGAAGGTATAAATGTCCGTGTTATCGTCTCTCGTTGATGTAAAGGCAATACGCTTTAAGTCATGAGAAACAACCGGGTCATCATTGTATTCGCCGTCTGTAATTAAGCTTTTTAAGCTGGTTCCATCCGCGCCGACTTGCCAAATTTGCCGGAATATCGGCTCCCAGTCAGAAACTGCAGAATGGAATGCAACTTGAGTCCCATCAGGCGACCATCTCGGATAATCGGTGTTAAAATCACTTTGAGTCAGTTTCTGTTGCTCTCCTGTTCGGACATACATGCAGTAAACTTGATGCACCGCGCTTGCCTGATCAGATGCGAACGCGATTTTGCTCCCGTCCGGTGACCAGTCAGGTTGGATGTCGTCGCCCGAACTATTTGTCAGGCGGGTGCGGTTTTCTCCATTTTTTTCGATGGTGTAGAGATTGAAAACTCCGTCTTTGTCCGATGCAAAGGCAATCCGACTTCCATCGGGCGCCCAAGACGGATAAAGGTCCTGACTTGGCGCAAACGTCACGCGTCGCTGCTTACGAGACCGTAGCTCCATAACATAGATATCATAGTTTCGTCCAAGTC
>JAPPKS010000022.1 GCA_028819845.1 Candidatus Poribacteria bacterium
GGTTTTATTACTTAAATCTCGTTAGTTTCTGTCTAAAGGATGGGGGTAAGTTATCTTGAGTTTTGTTCATACATCAAGAAAATTAGGAAAGATGTCTAATGAATACGTTTAGAAAACCTTCCAATCTACTACAATTTTTCAGGGTACGCGGATACCTCTATCGGAGTGGTTGCTGCCATTAGCCTTAATTGCCGCAGCTTTAACTTGACAATGTTGCATTTATGATTTATACTTTAGTCTCGTCAAAAAGCGGGAGTGAAGTTTGGGCGGGTAGCTCAGTTGGCTAGAGTGACGGCCTTACAAGCCGTAGGTCACAGGTTCGAACCCTGTCCCGCCTACCACCCGGTGACAAACTTATCGGGCTCGTGGTGTAGCTTGGTCGAACACATCTGCCTGTCACGCAGAAGATCGCGGGTTCAAATCCCGTCGAGCCCGCCAGCACAAATTTTACGATTTATCTCAACCACAGGCTGTAGTCGAGCAACCTGTGGTTTTTTCATATCTACAGATCGGGAGAAGGAGGAGAGTTTTTGTGTTAGATCTCAAGTTTATTCGAGAAAATTTCGACACAGTGCGAACGATGCTAGAGCAGCGCAAGATGGACGCACCGTTGGACCAACTCATCAACGCCGACCGTAGATGGCGCGAGTTGATGGGTGAAGCGGAGTCGCTTAGAAGCTATCAAAATTCGGTATCCAAGAAAATCGCCGAACTCAAGAAAACTAAGGGCGATGCGTCCGAACAGATTGCTGAAATGAGGCAGGTATCTCAAAAAATCAAGGAGCTAAATGAGAGCGCGCAAGTAAAAAAGAGTGAAATGGATGAGATTTTAGTTAACATCCCCAACATGCCCCATTCTAGCACGCCGGTCGGCAACAGCGAAGCGGATAATATTGAGGTCAAACGATGGGGCGACGTGCCAAATTTCGATTTTGCACCCAAGCCGCATTGGGAACTTGCGGAGGCGTTGGATATCATCGATTTCAAGCGCGGCGCGAAGGTTGCGGGCAGTAACTTCGTGCTGTTTAAAGGGATAGGCGCTAAACTAGAGCGCGCGCTGATTAACTTCATGCTCGACCTGCATGTGTCCCAACACGGATATACCGAAGTCTCGCCGCCTTTTGTCGCTAACCGTTCTACAATGACCGGCACGGGGCAGTTGCCTAAATTCGAGGAAGATATGTATCGTTGCGACCGCGATGAAGCAAATGAGAGCGGCGATCTCTTTCTAATTCCAACGGCTGAAGTTCCCGTCACAAACATTTTCGCTGGTGAATACTTGGATGGTAAAAATCTCCCAATTAATTACACCGCATATACACCCTGTTTTCGGCGCGAGGCCGGGTCGTATGGCCGCGACACGCGAGGTTTGGTCCGTGTCCACCAGTTTGATAAAGTCGAAATGGTAAAATTCACTCTCCCCGAGACCTCCTACGACGAACACGAACGCTTACTAACCGACGCTGAAGATGTTGTAAAAGCTCTGGAGCTGCCTTACCGCGTTATCACGCTCTGTACGGCAGATCTTGGGTTCGCTGCCGCAAAATGCTATGATATTGAGGTCTGGACCGCCGCAGAGCAGAAATTTCTCGAGATTTCCTCGTGCAGCAACTTTGAGGATTTTCAGGCGCGCCGTGCCAATATCCGTTTTCGCCGTGAACCCGGCGCAAAACCGGAATTTGTGCATACGCTTAACGCTTCCGGGCTTGCGTTGCCGCGAGTGGTTATCGCAATTCTTGAGAATTATCAACAAGTGGATGGAAGCATCCGCATTCCGGAAGTTCTTAAACCTTACATGGGTGGAGTTGGGAGGATTGAATGAACGGCAAGGGGTATGTTAATCCACAGTTGCTGATATCCGCCGAGGAGTTGAAAAGCAGAATTGATGATACAGACCTCTGCATTGTGGATACGCGTCCGACACATGAAAATGTTACAGGACGTATTCCGAATGCAATCCATCTAGATCTGTACGGGATTAGTCTCAATGATACGAGCGAAACCCCGTTTAACGCGTTCATGTGGACGATTGCCCATCTCTTTAGTGCGCGCGGGGTTGATTCCAGAAAAACCATAGTCTGGTATGAGAAAATCTCTGGTGTCCGCGCTGCGCGGGGCTTCTGGTTCTGTGAGTATTTTGGACATGATAACGTCCGGGTATTAGATGGGGGTTACAATGCCTGGATAACCGCAAAGGGAGGTGTGAGCTTTGGGGCTACAACACCGGATGAAGTTCCTCCATTTCCGATTAATCCTCAAGCAGACTCGCATATAGGAACGGCCGGCATTCTCGACCAGTTGAATCAGCGTGATTTCGCTGTGCTTGATACCCGCAGCGGCGATGAACACTATGGACGCATCGCTAGAGCTGCCCGCGGCGGTGCAATTCCTGGGTCGGTTCACATCGAATGGCTAAACAATCTGGACAAGGATGGAGCGTTTAGGCCGGCGGATGAGTTGCAAGCCATGTACCGTGCCGCAGGTATTACGCCTGAAAAGCGGGTGATGTGCTACTGACAGGGCGGTTACCGTTCTTCCCACGGCTATCTGGCGCTGAGGTTATTGGGCTATCCAAAGGTCAGCAACTACATCGGGTCGTGGAAAGAGTGGGGGGATCGGCTGGATTTGCCGATCGAAACACCGAATCATCTTGATTCGTGAAATAGTGCAAGCAATCGAAATCGCTCAAGCTACAGTGAAAGCACACCATGCCAATTTTCTCAGCAGAGACCTTGACGCAGATATGCCTGAAGGTTTTTCGTGCTGCCGGTGTGCCAGATTCGGAGTCAGAAGTCGTGGCGCGTTCATTGGTTGATGCCAATCTGGTTGGACACCATTCGCACGGTGTCATTCACCTGCCGAAATATATCCAAGAAATAGAGGCTTCCTTAATCCAGCCGGCGGCGGATATTGAGGTCAGACGAGAGTCTCCATCGACAGCCGTTCTAAATGGCAACTGGGGGTTTGGCCCCGTAATCGCAACACGCGCAGTGGAGTTAGCTGTGCAAAAAGCAAAAGAGCAGGACATCAGTTCTGTCGTTGCCTTCCGCTGCAATGAAGTGGGAAGGTTGGGAGGCTACGCGTTAAAAGCCGCAGAGCAGCACATGATCTGTGTCTTGACTGTGAACGACCACGGCGGCGGCCCATGTGTAGCCCCGTTCGGAGGCATTGAGGGCAGGCTTTCGACTAATCCGATTGCCTGCGCAATTCCCGTCGATGGGCGTGAACCGGTACTTTTAGATATGTCCACTAGTGTTGTTGCTTCCGGGAATATTAGGCTGAGAAAGAACCGGCATGAAACCGTTCCAGACGGCTGGCTTATTGATGCTGACGGCAATCCGACAAACGACGTTGATGATTTTTATGGGGTGCTGCCCGGCGCATTGCTCCCTTTCGGAGGAATTGCCGCCCACAAAGGGTTCGGACTGAGTTTTGTCATAGACATTCTATCGGGCGCATTGACCGGCGCAGGTTGCAGCCGAGATGGTGAAGCAAGAGTCGGCAACGGTTTATTCGTAATGGCAATCAATATCGCTAGCTTCGCGGATGTCTCCGATTTCAACGAGGAGGTTAAGCGTTTTATTGCATATGTAAAGTCCGCAAAGAAATCACCCGGTGTTGAGGAGATTCTCATTCCAGGCGAGCGCGGTTTTCGAGAGAAAAATAGACAAAGTCACGAGGGCATCTTAATCGATGACAGCACATGGACGGCAATCCAAGCGGTTGCGGCGAAATATCAGGTCAGATTGACATCAGTGCCCAGTGGCTAGTTGCCCGTGGTCAGTAAATTACAGGCCACTAACCACGGGCTACTGGTCACGGTTTCAAATGGGGGAGTTACGCAATTTTTGGCAGCAGAGATTTGAGGGTAAAGTTAGTCTATATGGGTTTCGGCGGGATAGTCAACACGATTGTTAAATTCGGCAATGAAAAAAACTGGTAGCAAAACGGGACATTTCAGTTTAAGTCGGAATCACCTGAAGCCGGTACCAGAGCGGATCCGCAGAAAAAATAGGGACATTGAGGGGACATCCAATTCTTGTGTTAGGATGTCGCGCACTGCGTTTTTCACTGGGGTTGCCCATCTCACCCGATATTATGCGTCAGAACGTTTGAAATTCCCCGTCGTGTGCTATCAATATGACGGGATCGTATACGGCGTCGCCGACTGAGTCGAAAGAGAAACTGCCTAGAATAGTCTTATAATCGCTCGTGGCAGCCAACGCCTCTTGAATCGCATGCGAATCAAATGAGTCCGCCTCAGAGACGGCATTCACCAGAAGTTTCACCGAAGTATACGCCAATGCACTGAAAACCGACGGCGGTTCACCGTATGCCGCGATGTAGTCCTGAACAAACACCTGATTCCCGGGTGTGTCTGCCGTACTCGTCCACACCGTAAAGGTAATTGCCCCTTCCGCGGCTGCGCCCGCCTGTTGCACCTCGCTCACACTCATCAGCGGAACGATAAAGGGCACATCGTCCGGAATCCCAACTTCGCGCCCCTGAACGAGTACCGTCGGCTGGTCAAACGTATTTGCCGCGACAAGAATGGCTTCAGGCTTCAAATCCCAAATCCGGGTCAGTTGGGGGCGGAGATCCGCGTCGCGTGTGGTGAAGGTTTCTGTGCTCAAGACCTCGACGCCGAGCGCTGGGAGCGTCTCCGAATACACGGCGTGTGCGCTGCGGGAATACAGGTCTAGGCTGTCAGCTATTATGGCAACCTTTTGGTATCCAAGTCTTTCCTGTGTAAGCTGCACGCCGCGCGGAATCACTTTGTCCACAGTCAGGTTCACGCGAAACACAAAGTCGCCGAGAGCGCTCAATCCTTGCGATGCCGATGTCGGCGCGATTGCCACAATCCGGTTTGCCTCTGCCACAGGGAAGGCTATCTCGGTTAGAGTTGATGTAGCGGGACCCAACAGGGCAACCACTCCGTCCTCATGGATTAGCTTGTTGTATGCGGCGATCGCACCCTCCGGCGTACTCTGATTGTCCTCCACGATGAAGCGGATATGCCGCGCCGCGTCTTGTGCGCTGTTAATCTCGTCACGCGCAAAATAGAAGCCGTTTAGATACCTGACCAGGGCGGGATCGTCGGGACCGTCAACGAAGTCACCGGACAGCGGCATTACCACGCCGATGAGGAGTTCGTCCCGAACCGTGCCCGGTGTCTCGATGCCGGACAAATGCGTAGCTAGTTCTTCACAGCCGCAAAGCCCCACGATGAGCGCGGTGCTGATAAACAATAAACAGATTTTCGATATAGGATTCACTATAGTCGAACCTCCCATTTTTTTGAGTTAGTTGATGGATGGAAGATTCGAAAAGTTGGAACAGCGATGTCTCCGATTGTCCAATCTTCCACTCTGACCGGTGTTACTCCCATACTTTTTTGTTTTTATAGAACCATTCGCCGCAGGACAAGAGCGACCACCGGGGTTGGCATCCGAGAGATTCTCGTGCCCAATTGCGGCGCTGCCAATTATAACACGCTGGGAGAAATGTTAATAACAAAAAGTTTGTCTTGCTTTTGAATGTTTGTTATACTCACGAATAATATCTGAAGGTACGCGAAAAGAAACGTCGAAATCAGAAGCCGGCGGCAGTAACCGTAGTAGCTGAGATTGAAGTAGCCACCGACCAAGTGATCCAGCCAACAAGCGATCAAAACAAGGAACTCGCCGGGATGGGTTCGCAGGAATAACGCTTCCGGCAAGTGAATCAGCAGCAAAGCGCCATCAAAAAGAAAATGAATAATTGGGGGTTAGTGAAGACTTTAAAACTATCGCTTCTGGCAGTCTATCGCATTCGCTAATCGCTCTGTTGAACCCGTATCAGGGTGTGCCTGAATGTGTGTAAGTATAGGTGTAAATCTTTATTTAGCCTGCCTGTATTAGACGTAGAGGTGTGACTTATGTTTTCTCGTTCACAAAGGGAGTCGCGCAAGCGCGCGCGTTGGTGGCTTCTTGCTGTCGTCGCGGCGCTCACCGCGCTAGCCATCATATTCATTTGGGTCTCAGAGGCATCGCACCGGCAAGAACGGGTCATGCAAACAGCACTTGCTGTGTTCGTTTCGTTCACCCTGATGTTGATTTGGCTGCTATTTTTCTCGCGGCTCCGGTGGAAGAATCGACTAATCTCATTTGCAGCGATTGTCCTGGTGCTGTTCGGCGCAACAAAGCTATTCCGATTTAAGGGATTTAGCGGGGACTTGGTGCCCTCATGGGAGTGGCGGTGGAAAAAGAGTCCGTCCGAGACCGTTTCTCCAACTCCCTCGGTCGATTCAAATGAAATAGGGAGTACGGGTGAATCGTCATTGATTGAGGACTATCCGCAGTTTCTTGGACCGAATCGCAATGCGATTCTGGGCGATATTCGATTAGCTCGAGATTGGTCGAAGCGTCCGCCCCGGTTGATATGGCGCCAACCCATCGGCGCCGGTTGGTCGGGTTTCGCTGTATTTGGAGAATCTGCAGTTACGCAAGAACAGCACGGTGAACAAGAAACGGTTGTCTGTTACGAATTGAAGACCGGTAAGGTTAAGTGGCGCCATGAAGATAGAACCAAGTACGAAACTGTGCCTGCAGGTGTTGGTCCCCGTGCAACCCCCACAATCGTGAAAGGCCGTGTCTATTCCTTGGGAGGCACCGGAATCCTAAATTGTCTAGATCTCGCATCGGGAAGGCAGATTTGGTCTAAGGATATCGTCACCGATAAGGAAGTACCCAATTGGGGTATGAGCGGTTCGCCGCTAGTCTTTGACAATCTCGTTGTGGTCAGCGCCGGCAGGATGAACGGCGGGTCTTTGGTTGCGTTCAACAGGCATACCGGTGAAGACGTTTGGAGTGCCGGCGATGACCCCGCGGGATACAGTTCACCACTTCTTACAACGCTCGCCGGTGTCCGCCAAATCCTTATTTTTAATTATGGCAGCGTCTCGGCGCACCAACCGTTTACAGGGAAAATCCTGTGGCGGCACGCCTGGCCGAAGAGTACTGAATGTGTTGCTCAACCTGTTCCGCTTCCCGGTAACCGCGTTTTCGTTTCGAGTGGTTACGGTATCGGTTGCAAACTCTTTCAAATCCATCAGGATGAGAGGGGTAATCCCGATGAAGTTGAGGGTTTAAGCCGCTTACGGGCATCTCTCGTTTGGGAAACTCCTCGGTTAAAAGCCAAGTTTACGAACGTGGTTTTCCGAGATGGATACATTTATGGGCTTGACGACGGTGTGTTGGTGTGTCTGGACGTTGGCAACGGCCAGCGTACGTGGAAACGCGGGCGGTACGGGCATGGTCAAGTGATATTGGTCGGCGGCCTGCTTCTCGTACAAACCGAATCTGGCGATGTTGTCCTAGTAGAAGCGAATCCAAACACACACCATGAACTCACGCGCTTTTCCGCATTAAACGGCAAAACGTGGAATAGCCCTGCGCTCGCCGGTTCTTATCTGCTTGTGCGAAATGACAGCGAAGCAGCATGTTATGAATTGCCCTCCGACTAACTCCGCTGTCTCTGTATCTTCTGACACCTAGAGGCAAGCCAAGGTTATAAATCTGTGTTGACAAGGTAAGAAGAGACTGATAGTATAGACCAAATTAGCCGATCGCTGGTCAGCAACAGATGTGGTTTCAGGGGTGGATTGAACCGCTTCAGTTCTACGGCAGATCGGGAGGATGTAGTTTTAACAAACTAACCGATGTTGTGTTCAACGCACGGATTAATTTTCATCCGTGAAGGAGGATTATGGCATGTTTCGCTGGCAGAACGTTATCGTATCAATTTGCTTGTGTATTGTCACAGGTGCCGCGTCGGCTGCACTTTCTGATGGGCTTATCTCAGCCTGGACATTTGACGATGGCACGGCAAACGATAGTTTTGGCAACAATGACGGCGCGCTCATGGGCGGCGCAGAAATCGTGGATGCCAATCACGCCGGGTTCGGCAATGCCGTTAATTTAAACGGAACAGATGCATTCGTCGAGATTCCGCATAGCGATTCGATGAATGCCATGGCTGACGGGTTAACTGCTGCCTGTTGGTTCTTTGTGCGGGGCAACACGCAGGAGTTTCCATCCTTCTTCTGGAAAGGATTGCAAGTTGGATGGTCTCCCGGTTTTCTGTTTCAGATCAGTTTTCGGCACTCTGGCACCGCTATCATCCATTTCGGCAGTTGTACCGACTCCGTTGAAGGCTGGTTCAATACAAACGAAGGTGCTGTTGATGACGGCCAGTGGCACCATGTAGCGACCACTGCGGACGGAAAAGAGCTCAACGCCTATTTTGACGGTGAGCAGCGAATCGAGTTACAGAGCAGTTTTACGGGCGGGAACGCGCCGCTGCCGCTCGCCGGCCCGTACAACGTCTTTCCAGACCAGCCGATTCGAATCGGAATGAGTCAGGGACTCGGCGGGAACGCCTTTAACGATCCTGGACCGCTTGAAAGAAGGGCATTCATTGACGGCATGATTGACGAAGCGGTCATTTACTCTCGTGCCTTGTCGCCGGAAGAGATTAAACAGCTCATGTCGGCGTCAATTGGGACTGGGGTGGATCCGAAAGCGAAATTGGCTGCTATCTGGGCGAATCTGAAAACGTATTAGATGATGAGCTTGAACGGAAGCCCGAACGTAGCTAAATCGGGCTTCCATTCAACTTTTCCCAACGCTGAAGTCTAGGTCCACGGAGGTTTCGCATGATACGCCGCCGGTATATATTTTGCGCAATGATTATAGGCGTCATTGCAAGCGCAGCTTCAGCAGAATTAACGGATGGTTTAATGTCCGTAATTCGTAGTATTGAACGCGGCCCTTAAAATGCCGCACCATAAATCGGGCGTATTCGCGATAATCATCCATTTCCGCCGTGGTTCTCACCCATGAGTCTTTAGGGCGATCTGTCCCTAATCCAACCCCTAGATTCAGAATAAGCTTAATGCCGCCGTTGGCTAACTCGGTAATATATTGCTCTGCTTCGGGCGCAACGGCATATGTTCCCGGTGCCCTCCTCACTCGGTGCCAATTGAGCGCCGTATCCCCCAAAACGCTGTCCTTACCCATTTCAGTCCTAAGTCATAGAGTTCGTCCGCTACAATCGGGTAGTCTCCGCCGTAATCCCGCCGATTCGGTTGTCCGGAAGCTCAGTCGATTTCTTCGTCTGTATTTGCTTTCGGGACATCGCGTTTTCTTGGATGGGGTTCATTTTGCTAGAAATTATCAATTACGGCTCTGATGAACTAGATGCACCAACACACCGAATTTTCAAAAACGCCTCGAGTTCCTCAACCGTGTCGAAGATTTCCTCACAGAGGTTTTCAAAAAAAAGGCTGCGTTCATGAGCATGCACAGCGTAAACGGGTTTGTTGTACCGCGACGCAAAATTCATCTCGCTCAACACGCCGGGCGAAAGCTTATCGGTTGGGTAAATGACAACCACAAAATCGCTTTGACGGATGAATTGATAATCTCTCGATATGGTACGGGTTTTAATTTGCTCGCTTGAACTCTGGTCGAGGCGGCTGATGGTCGTGATTTCGATGTCCCCCGCTGTATCTTGTGCGTCCGAAGGTAAAAGCTCGTCTTGGTGGACTAGCTCCATGTCTTTGATTGAGAGCGGATCAAACACGATGAAATCCTCGTTCATTTTCTCCCCAAACGAGCGGATTTTCTCGATTTGATGCACGGATTCTCGGATTAGCGTGATTGGATAACTTAAATAGAATTTTTGCTTGGCTGAAAAGAGCAGGTCGTAGAAATTTTCCAAGTTGTGTTGCCGGGAAACCGTGTAGTGGGGCTTTTCCTTGAAACTTGCAAGTTGTTTGGTCAAAAATTCCTCTTCATCAAGCCAGACGTTTATTTCCCCGCGTTGCATCCCGGTCCATTGCGGGTTGTCTTGCATTCGCGTTTCGATGTCAGCAAGGTTGTCCACTACATTGATGAAGATATCCGCTGGAAAATTGTCGATTTCTCGAAGAGAAATTCCTTCCACGAGCACGCCGCGCCAACGGAAACAGGCGTGCAGGCCGACGAAAGCATGATCGGCATTGTGCGCTAGATTGGCAATTTCATAGAACGCAGATCGGCGTGCTAATGAAAGCACCGCGTGATCGGAATCGAGCACTTTCTCGGTAAACTTGACGCCAGATTCCGCGGCGGTGTGTTCCATATAATCTCCGACGTTGAAAAATCCGATGTGCACACCTTTCTTGCGGCAGAGCGATTCGAAGTCCGCCATCAATTCTTTTCGCCCGGAGCAACTGATGCCTGTGCAAAGGATGTTCATACTATTTCCCCGTAAAACGTAATCGGCAAAAATTTCACTTTGTTTATAATCCTTGCCGTTCAGAATCGCAGGAGCAGTGAGATTCGGTGTGCATCGCCTACATCTTCGTTTGGGACGAAAGCGTAGTCAAACTGGAAGTGGAGGTTTTCGAGGGAGGCTTTTCCCTTGCGGCGAACGCCGATCCCACCTGTAAGGCCGTTTTTCGGATTCTCCCCTTGGCTCATGCTGTATCCCACCCGCAGGGCGAGAACATCGTAGAACCAATTTTCGGCGCCGACATGGAAGGTTGGGTAACCGCTTGTTATTGGAATGTCTACATCGGCGACAATTGCAAAAAAATCCCGTGCCGGTTTCGGATTTACAGGCGAAACCTCCTTCCGAATTTGGTAAGCGATGCCGCCGCGAACGTTCGTCGGCAGACTCTCTTCCGTATTGAGAAATCCGAGATTCTGAAGGGAAAGCCCTATACCCAACCGATTGTTGAGAATGCGCAAAACACCTCCCAAATCGACGGCTGCGCCATATGAGTCTTCAATATCAAGCTGTTGGGAAATGCCCCGCGCGGTTCCACCGATCGAAAGTTCCGGCAAAACGGCATACGCGTACGATGCGCCCGCTGCGAATCCGCCCACTACAACGGTACTATCAGGTTCGTCGGTTGGACGAGTGCGGCGTTCGATTTCGGTAAATGCGCCGAGCAAACTTGCCCCCCAAACCCCATTTCCATCGCGCTGGGCATAACCAATAAATTGGCTGCTGATATCCGCAATCAAGAAATTTTGCATGGCGGTCAATTCTCGCTTGTGAACAGAAGTTAAACCTGCAGGATTCCAAAATATCGTGTTGACATCGTTGGCGAGCCCTACAAATGCGCCTCCCATACCAACTGGCCGGCTACCGCCCTCTATCTTCAAAAAAGCTGCGCCTGTAGTGCCGGCTTCGTCATGAATACCCTCCGCCCAGCCGGAGGCAGTGAAAAGAAAAATAGCGATGACCAGTGACCTCCTTTTTACTGACCAGTGACCACTAGCCACTGGCATTGCTTTTTTGACCGTTACTCGATTCACGTCCGCCTCCAATATTGCATTGATTCGCATTGTTACCTCCGAATTCAAAAACAGTGGTGGGTAGCAAGCGGCGAGCAAAGATAATTGCTTTTGGCTTTCCACCGGCCACTGGTCACGGCTTACAAGGTAGTTTCTTCCGGAAGCTTACACATCTGTCCCATCGGTTCAAAGATTCCGCTAACATCTCTGATAAATACATTGCCGCTGAGTATGTCAATTATTCCCTGCTGACATTCCGGGAAGCGTTTCAAGAAATGAGCGAAACTGAAGTCTTTCGTATAGAAAGCATACACTAGCTTACGAAAGGATTCCAGTCCTTTGACAAATTCAGGTCCGAATTTACCTAACTGCTCACCGGAAAAATCGTCATTCTCAAATGCGTCGTTGATCGTGTCCGATGCCATCTCGCCGGATTTCAACGCCAAGAACAGACCCGTGGAATAAACAGGATCTATGAACCCGAAAGCATCTCCCACAAGCACCCAACCATTGCCGGCGATTTTGCGGGCGCGATAGGAGAAGTCTTTGGTCACTTGGACGGGAAACAGCTGCTTTGCGTTTTCGATACGCGGTTTCAATGGTGCACATTTGTCAAGTTCTTCTTCAAAAATCTTCTGTGGGGCAAGCCCGTCGCCGTGTAACCGCCGATTCTGGATGAGATAGTCGAGTCCGCCCACCACACCGACACTCACACGATTATAAGGTAATGGAATGTACCAGAACCATGAATCCTTATTTTCGGTGTGCAGGATTAACGTCGCGCCTTCATCTATCCCCGTGTCACGAACCCCATCTTCAAAGTGAGTAAAAAGCGAAGCTTTCTTCAGTGCGGGTTCGGGGATATTGATTTTCAACTTTCGAGAGACAATAGCGCTCTGGCCAGTCGAGTCTACGATGACCTTTGCTGCAAGGTCGGTGATACTACCGTCCGCATCTCTCGCTTGGACACCGACTGCTCGGTCTTCGTCAAATGATACCTCGTTAACACGAGTGCCGCGCCGAACTTCAACCCCTTTTTCCTGAGCGTGGTCGAGCAACATCTCGTCGAACTCACTGCGCAACACCTGCCATGTAACGGAAGCCTCGTGTGGATCGTTTTCAAAGAAATAAAACGGGGCAGAAGCATTTCCTGATTTTGAATAAAACTGCACGCTGTACTTTTTCGGGAAATGGCTCGCTTTCAGTTTTTCAAGTAGTCCCAGCCGCTTAAATGTCCAATAGGTCGCGGGCATCAACGACTCGCCAATCTTAAAATTCGGGGATTCTTCGCGTTCCAAAAGCAATACGCGGTGCCCTTTGTCTGCGACTAATGCTGCAACCGTGCTTCCCGCAGGTCCGCCGCCGATAACGATTACGTCGTACATATTATTCTTGGACGTGTTTGACGTTTTCATGTTTAGAAGCGGTGATTAGCGGGGAACTCTTGTTGGTTGGTTTGAGCCGACGGCGAAACCCAAAGTTTTTGAAATCTCTAGACGACAGAGCAGCGTTGGGTTACGCTGCGTGTATTTTGCCAAGTTCGATGTTTGGTGTCCGTAACGGATACTGCCGTAGGAACGATATTGGAATTGCCCGCTCAACCCAACCTACAAAAACTAGACGCAGTACCAGTGGTCAGTGTTTAGTTTTTCTAGTCACCAACCCACTGGCGACTGGTCGCTGGCTGTGATTGTCATTGAGGCGGCGATGATCAGTGAATCGCTTCGCTTTTAGTTCAAAGCGGGGTAACGTTTCGTGAGGTACGGTTTTAGCTTTAACACGCAACCCTAGGGCGTTGCGAATTCTTTGGACGACAGCGGTTAAAATTGGTTCGGTATCGGTTGCCCGGATTTCCAGCCGAATCTCCATTTCGTCCAGTTCTCCGCTGCGGAAAACGTCCACAACAAACTCGCCCACTTCGGGAAAGCCGCGGACAATGTTCTCAATTGCGCTGGGATAGACATTCACGCCGCGTACAATTAGTACATCGTCTATGCGTCCGATGATTCCCGCCTTCAATTGCCTAAAGCTGCGTCCGCATTCGCAAGGCTCTGTTCGCAGCTTCACCCAATCGCCGGTCCGATAGCGGATCGCCGGCGTACCAACACGGCCCAAATTGGTAACGACCAATTCGCCTTCATCCGCGGATTCTCCCGTGTCAGGATTGATTACGTCGAAGATGAACTCACCCTCGTTCAAATGAACCCCAGATTGGGCTTGGCACTCAAAGCCCCATGCACCGACCTCGGTGGCGCCTGTATGGTCGTAACACCGGCTACCCCATGCGCTTTCGATCCGAGCCTTAGTCGCTGGAAGACTCGCACCCGGCTCCCCAGCATGAATCGTGATACGGACACTGGAACTAGCGATATCAACTCCCTCGGCTTCGGCGATTTCGGCGAGGTGCAGCGCATAAGTAGGCGTACAAATTAACACTGATATGTCATTGTAGAGTATTGCCCGCACCCTTTGAAGAGAGGTCATCCCTCCACCGGGAATCGATAACGCGCCCATTAACCGTGCGCCTTCATGGGCGCTCCAAAAGCCAATAAAGGGGCCAAATGAAAAAGCGAAAAAGATGGAATCTCCCGATTTCACGCCGGCTGCGTTATACACTGCACCCCAACAGCGAGCCCACCAACGCCAACTCTCCTCGGTATCCAGCCAACGCAGCGGTTCGCCGGTTGTGCCCGATGTTTGATGGATTCGGATATACTGGCTTCGTGGAAAGGTGATGTTTGTTCCGTATGGAGGATGCGCTTCCTGATCTGCGGAAAGTTCCGCCTTGGTGGTAAATGGTAATTGTCGATAATCTTTTAGCGTTCGTAAGTCCTCTGGCTCTTCTACGCCGGCGTCTTTTAACTTTCGCTGGTAGAAAGTATTGGATTTCAACACCTGCGCAAGCATCAATTTCAGTTTTTCTAATTGGATTTGTTCTAACGCTTCCCGGTTGAGCGTCTCGACATAAGGATCTAGATAACTGGTTTTCATATCGAAATGCAGTGATTAATGAAGAGTGACGAGTTGAAAACTTCTTGCTCTCCACTAATCACTTTCCACTAGTCACTGTCTTTCCACTCATCTTAAGCGTTCCAAGGAATGTAACAAAATTGCCTTTAACTTCAACCCCAAAACCAATCCCATAGCTTTCTACAGTTGGAAGCCCCGGGCCGACTCCTGCTGCAGTACCTCCGATGGCATAAATTATCCCATCTACGGCGCTAGTTGACAAAAATACTCTCGGAGTAGGCATGTCGGGATGACTCGTCCAAGTATCTGTTGCTGGATCATATTCTTCTACAGTTGCAAGCCCCGGCCCTGTCACTTCGGCTGTACCCCCGATAGCATAAATCTTCCCATTTGCCACGCTGGTGGATAATGCGGTCCTTGCGGTCGGCATGTCAGCCGCTATTGTCCATTTGTCGAGGACTGGGTCATACGCTTCTACGGTGTCAAGCACAGGCCCCTGCACCTGAGTAACCCCTCCAATCACATAAATTTTACCGTCAACAACACTTGCAGACGCACCCGCTCTCGCGGTCAGCATATCCGCTTTCCGCCTCCATATGTTTAGCATTGGATCATATTCCTCTACGATGGGGAGTACCGGTCCAAGTTGGTCGGGAACACCCCCAATCGCATAAATCTTCCCATTCACTACCCCCGTGGAGAAAAACGCTCTTGCAGTTGGCATATTGCGTTTATTTGCCCACTGTTCCAAGACTGGATCATAAGTCTCTGTTGTGGCAAGAAAAGTAACATTCGGCAGCGCTGCCCATCCCCCAATGACGTAAATTTCATCATCCACGACGCAGGCAGACATGCTTGCTTTTGCCACCGGCATATTCGGTTTCTGCGTCCATTCGTTTGATACCGGATCGAATTCTTCAATCGTCGAAAGCGGAGGCCCTTCCGCTGAGCCGCCAATGGCGTAAATCTTGCCGTTCAATGTACATGCGGCACACCACAGTCTTGGGGTCGGCATACCTGTTTTCTTGGACCATTCTTCTGCAAGGCTAATCGGAGAAAACCAACCTAACAACAAAACAAATCCGAAAAGCCGTACATCATTTTTTTTCATAGCATGATACCTAAAATTTGTCTGAGTTATGACATTAGACGTTCAGGGGTACGGAGGCATGAAGCATGGTGGGTAATATCAGCAACAGCTTTCAGTGGCGAACCTTCCTCCATTGTCTTTCAAACTTTGACGTACCGAGAAGCTATAGATTTCCGGCTTCCGTGCCAGACGATTCTGTAACTCGAGCCATTTGGAAGGTCCCCGTATAATTTTGGCTGGTATAGAAACCGATAAATTTTTCCTCTGTAGCTCGACCAATCCAGTCGTAAACACCGCCATCCTTTTCTCCGAGGTCCACACTCCCTTTAAATAGGACGACTTCTCCGGTCCGGCGCCCGAGCATTTGTATTGTGTATTTATAGGGGCGTCCGCACTCGCCCTCAAATGTCGCTTGCCATTCGCCGCGAGTTAATGCCACCACGCGGCAGTCTAACTGCTGCTGAGTATTCTGAGCGGCGTTATTTGTCTGTTGCGGATGATATACGCCCCAAGTGCCGGTCCAGTCGCCGCTGATGTTGGGTTGCTCAAAATCCTTTACGGACACAACACGCTGTTTATCCGGTGCGCTGTTGTTAATTTGGGGCGTATTGCCTGAATGGCTACAGCCAACTCCAACTATCATGGCGTAGGTTGCCGCCCACAAAAAAGGCAAATAGCCACGAATTTTTCTATTTTTCATGTATCAAACCTCCCTAAGGAATACGTGGGAATGGACACTAGGAAACATTAGAATTCAGATTCTCCGGTGTTCTGGAACTTAATAGGTGCATTGAAAAATGGGAAATGTGCCAAAAGGAGTTTTAAAACATCCTGTTTGGTGTATATCGCGTGATACCGGGAATTCATCTCTGAGTTGGGGCGTAAAACTGTACCCTGGATGAAATTCCAATTCTAGATGAATCCGTAAGCTGGTTGAGGCCGTCAAATCCTCCTCTCCCAATGTCGGATGGAGATTATACCGTAAATGATTGTTGAAAATTACGCATGACTGTCCGTGAGACGTAGTTTGCTCTCGTATTGCGCACTGATAACCTAGACTGCCATTGAATATGAGCACGCCGTATTGTGGCGCTAATCTTCAATGCTTGAATTAGGAGTCTCCAATTCGTCTAGAGTTCGATGAAGATCGGGTGGGAGTGGACCGGCCTGGGCTGCCAGGACGCTCTCTTCCAATTCTTCCGGTGTGGACGCACCGACAAGAATGGTTGTGATACACGGGTCGGCGATTAGGTAGCGGATTGTCAGTTCAATCAAAGACAAACCGCAGCCTTCCTGTATTTCGTTCAATCGGGGAACGGGGCTCTGTCCCCGATCTGCCCCAATGGTTTTAAACACGCCTACCGGAATATAAGCGGTCCCCTTTTCCCGTATTAACGGCAGCACTGTGCGAAGCGCATTGCGGTGCAGCAGGGTGTATTCATAAGCCACTAGACAAGCATCTACTTCGATCCCGCGCAAAACATGTGTTATCTGCTCGGCGTGGTCCGACGTGATTCCGAGTAAACGGCAGATTCCCTGTGCCTTTGCCTCGTACAGTACCTCCATCACTGGGGAATCTGTGAATTTATAAGCTTCATCAGGGTTCAACAGTTGTTCTTCCGAAACGCCGGACTTCCACCAACAAGCTAACTCCGCGAGATGGATTTGAAGAATGTCCACATGACTCCGCCGTAACGCTCGCAGGCTCTCCCAAAGTTGGGATCGAAGCGCGTCCGGCGACCGATAGTCTGCTGATTGAGCAAGGAAGCCAATTTTCGTCGCCAATAAATAAGGCTCCGTGTGCTTTTCGAGCGCATTGCCGAGAATCACTTGCGAGGCTCCCTGGCCATAGACTGGTGCGGTGTCGAAGTAATTGATGCCAAGGTCTAGCGCCCGGTGTACAGTGGCAATGCCGTCCGCCAAAGAGTGCTTATCAAGGTAGCCCCCGCCAAGGCCGATTACGGTGACCTGCTCATTGGTCCGTCCGTAAGGGCGAAGTTCGAGCGTCGCCGTCACTGATGAAACCTCCATGCTATCGGATAACGTTGGCGCATCGCTGGAACAGTAACTTTACGGTGTCTCCTCACGAGACTAGATGCAATATATTCTATATCTCGAATGAGTGTGTCCTAGTTGCTAATCTCAACGACATATTTGATCGCCTGCTATTATATTTGAGCGTAACAATACTGTCAACGATTAAACAAGAAGCCTCAGCCAACTTCATAATAGGGGGAATGGCGAGTTTTCACTTAGTATCGATCGAATAATTAAGGCAACACGATTCGACGGCTTTCGAGTATCGATTGCTCGCCTGAAAGGCTAACTTTAATTGCCTCAAGTGCGGTTTCGGCGTCCGCATGCGCCGCGCCTGTATCGCCGTCTAGGATTTCTCGCAGCCACAATTCTTGGAGTGAAATTCTCGGTGCATCAATCGGCTGGATTTCTTCGATTTGCAATCCGGTCGAGCAGCGCCAACCGCCTTCGCTGGTAATTGTCCCGTCTGCCATAACGTAGTGCTGGCGTTGCTCTGCCGCCCTAATCTCAATGCCGCCTGCCCACGTCCATTGTCCGATGCCTCCAGTCTTGAACCCGACATTGACGGTATTGGCAAACCGATCGTATGTCCCAAGGTTCGTTAAACCTTCGTAAGCGGCGCCTGCCTCAACCCACGAGACACCGCCAAACAAGTCGATTACCGGATAGATATGATAAATGAAGAAGTGCGCCGGAGGGCCCGACACAGGTAGGTTAAACAAGATTTCAGGGCGGCCGCCGCGCCCCGGTGTGAGGCGCAAGAAAGATGCTAACAGCAGATTTCCGAGATTCTGGCGTTTCCGCTTAATGGCTTTGTGCAGGTTTGACACAGTTTCAGGATGGGAGATTCGCAGCACGCGTTGCTTGGATTTCGCCAAAGCGATGGCTTTCTCGCCTTCAGCAATGGACCGCGCCAGCGGATATTCGGAAAAAACGTGTTTATCAGCGCTCAACGCATTAATCGAGATTTCGCCATGGCTGTCGTTATGGGTCGTGATGACTACGCCATCCAAGTCCTCACGCTCAAGCAGATTTTCCCAATCCGGTTCAAATTCTGCATCGAATTTCTGTGTGAGTTGCGTGCCAGTCTGAATGTTCCTTGACGCAACGGCAACGACCTGAGCGGCATCAAGCCCGGCGAATTGTTCGGCGTGGCTTCGCGCCGTGCCGCCGGATCCAACGATACCAATTCTGATTTTTGCCATGCAGCTCCCTAGGCGTAACAAATGAATTGGTTGTGTTTTAGCGTGGACTTTCAATCAAAACCTGAACCATCACGATTTGCTGTCAGCCATTAACTCCGCAATGCGTTCAGCAAACTTTACTGCACTGTTGTCTTCAGGTGCATAGCCGATGATTTTGCGGGCGTTTACGATGCTCCAGAATCCGTGCGAGTTGCCGCTTATTCCGTAGAAGATCTGAAAGGGAACCGCATTCTCATCTTCGATGTTTTCGGTTTCGATGCTTTTGATAAAAAGCTGAGTCTGATCCCGCGCACTCAAGTAAGCGCCAAGCCCCCGGTGAATACGCTTCAGTTTGCTAGGTTGAACTTCATCAAGGATTGTTTCTCGCGGGGCGCCGATTCGAAGCTGAACATTTTGCAGCTTTTTGCCATTGACATGCCCCGCGGCGAACACAAAACCGAGATGTTCATACGCCTCTTTCGCCCATCCGTAGAAGTTGTCAGACAGTGGGCGCATCTCCGGCGTTACAAAATCCCATTCATCCGCCCAGATTAACCTTTCATAGTAATCCGCCGCGTGATTTGAACTACACACAACCACCCGTCGAACGTCTTCCTCAAGGCACGTCTGATAAACATTGTATGCCATCTGCACGTTAGCAAGCTCGTTCTCAAAACCGCCGCGTTTGAATGCGCAGTGTACGGCGGCGTCAATGCCATTGAAATAACGGCGGTATGCGTCACGGTCAGGGACAGTTAAATCTACAATCTGAATACCATCGACCGTCTCATTGTCCCGATTGGTCGTATTGACATCAAGCAACACCAGATCGTACCGATCACGAAACGCAGGTAACATCCGGCCTGCGATATATCCCGATGCGCCAGTAACTAGAACTTTTCTTTTGTCAGTCATACCCGTGTGTTTTACCGAACGTGTTAAAATTGAGAGTAAAGCGCAATTCGACTGCTGCCATTCACTCGTTGGCGGTAATTCCTCCTGTCACATCCAAACATACCAGTTCCTCGTGGTTCCGAAGGTAAAGTTTGCCGCCAGCGAGGGTTGGCGGCGTCCAACATTTGCCGTGCAGCAATTGGATATCCCCTTTTTCTTTGTACTCCGACGGAGTTGCTTCAACCAACGCGAGCCTGCCCGCATCGCCGAGGACTATTAAATTACCGTCAGCAAAAATTAGACTGCCTTTGCCGAAACCGCGCGCTACCCATTGCTCTTCGCCCGTATTCGCTTCAATACATTTCAGGATGGTGTTGTCAAAACCGTATAGGTAATCGCGGTGTAGCACCGATGCATTGAAATGATTCTTCATCACACGGCTCTTCCACACCTCATCAACCGTCACCGCACCGCTGTCGGCTTTCATCTTGACTAGCGCAGCACCCTTATCGTAAGCGGCGGAGACAAAAATTTGACTCTCTGGAATGAAGACCGGCGTCGCTATGTTTATACCTTTTGACCAGTGATATTTCCAGTAAACCTGCCCATCTGTTGGCGATACAGAAACCGGACCGTTTGACGTAAGAATTATGAGTTGCCGTATCCCGTTGAATGTAATGGCAATGGGCGATGAGTACGCAGGTGCATCAATAGCGGATGTCCAAATCACATCGCCGCTCTTCATGTCAAATGCAACAACAGATTTTCCATCCTTTCCGCCAACTTCAACCACAAGGAGATTGGCTTCAACAAGCGGTGATGTGGCGAATCCCCACCGCGGGATTTTACTGCCAAACACGTGAACCAAATCGTGTCCCCACAATTTTTCGCCAGTTCTTGCGTCTAAAGCGTGGAGTTTACCTTTCGCCCCCAGCACAAAAACCACATCTCCATTCACCGTTGGCGTTGAACGCGGCCCATCGCCGTGGTTGTTGGTGAATTTTGAACCGGTACGAAATCGCCAAATTTCTTCCCCATTTGACGCATTCAAGCAAACCGCGTACTCATCATTCCCTTGTGCGAACATAGTGTAGAGACGCCCGCCCGAAATGGAGATTCCCGAATAGCCGTGTCCAAAAGGGATTTTCCATAAGACATTGGGCTCATCGTGCTGCCAACTAGTGAGAAGCCCGGTTTCTTGGGAAACCCCGTCCCGGTTGGGTCCCCGCCATTGAGGCCATTCGGCGCGTGAGCCGTCACCCAATGCTGTGGTTAGCATGCTGTTACTTAAACAACAAATTAAAATCAGTGAAGCCGCTGTGAATAGTGTGCTTACCCGGTTGAGTCGCATAATGTGTTTTATTGGTTAATCCTCCCTTTGTTAATGGACTATTGCCTCTTTTAACCTACGACGAAAAATGATGTGAATTGCGGTGATTAGGTGGATGAATCCCAACTATCCATAATAAAATCCGGAAATCTTAATTCCGTAAATCGCCAGGTTAGTATACACAAAAATGTCACGACTTTCCATAGACTTTTTAACTGAATGTACTCCCGATTGCTGACGCACCATAAAAAGCCTAGGCAGTTACTCCATTGGGCATTGTGGAAAACTCTGTTATTCAGACATGTGAACAGACGCTTTCACGTTTGACGGTATAATGCAAGAGAAATTATAATGTGGTAATACTCGACGGTACCGAGTGCGTATTCAAAATACCATTTTGCTCTCGACTCAAAAAAGATTTTGTTTCGCAGGTGAGATTTCGGCGATGGCATACGTCTAACATCCACACGGCTCCGGTAAATGGAGGTAGCCATGCGAACGGAAGATGGTTATATCATTCAGAAATGCCTTGATGGAGATGCCGCTGCGTTTGGCTTACTCGTCGACAAATACAAGGGCAGCGTCTACGCGTTGGCTTATACGAAACTCGGTAACTTCCACGACGCTCAGGACATTACGCAGGAGGTATTTCTCAAGGCATATCAGAAACTTCGCACGTTGAAACAGTGTGACAAATTTCTGTCATGGCTTTACGCGATCACTTCCAATTCGTGCAAAGACTTTTTGCGTTCTAAGGCGAGCCGTCCTGATGGAGAGTACGTTGCCGACCAAGAACAGGAGTGCCTGGACAAGATTTCAATTTGTTCATACCAAGAGGACGAAATCCATCTAACGCTCCAAGAAGCCCTGTCTGAGTTGCCCGAGATACATCGGCAAGTCTTGACCCTTCACTATTTGGGAGGGATGAGTTGCAGAGAGATTGCCCGATTTCTCGGAGCCTCGCCCCATGCGATAGCCATGCGCCTAAACCGCGCTCGCGCGAAATTGAAGAAGGAGATGTTAACGATGATGGATACCAGTTTTGAACAACAGAAGCTCCATCCAGCGATTACGCTTAACATCGTCGAAGCCATTCAGCGAACACGAATCCAATCGAGTCCGCAGACTCCCGCTGTTCCCATAGGGATTGCGGCAGTTAGCCTGCTGACGTTTTCCATGTTGTGTCTAATTGTGCCCTTCGATCAGGTTGCGGCGATAGGTAAGTTGATTGGGACGCCGCTGCCAAGTGAAACCAAAGTCGCGGATATCGGCGAAATTCCGGTGGATGTGGTCATGCTTTCGGATACTTCAGTTATTTCAAGTGGCGATGGCAAAAAGGATTTGATGAAAAATTCTCAGCCGACCAATGAGGTGCGATTGGCAAATGCTCACACCGAAGTGGATACCAACGGTCGTAATGAACCGACGGCTCGTCTCGGCAACGGCGTCGTAACTAGATTAGCCTATTCCCCGGATGGTAAGTTGATTGCTGTCATGGGGGCTATCGGTATCTGGATCTATGACGCCGAATCACTTACAGAGGTCGGAATGATAGCGCGTGGAGCGCGCACTATCGCATTCAGTCCCGACGGACGAACACTAGCATCCGGGCATAGAGATCGTACCATTTATCTATGGGATGTGTCAACACAAAAGCCAGTTGGAAGTTTGCTATTCCCGGGTCGGAGAGGAGTGACAACCCTTTCCTACTCACTTGATGGGAAAACCTTGGCGGTCGGTTACGGAAATGGGAACATTGCTTTGTGGGATACGGCAACGCAACAGAAAACCGCGCTGCTAGACACTGATTCAAGTATCTTGTGGACTTTAGCTTTCAGTCCGGATGGAAAGCTATTGGCTTCAGGCGGATGTGAAAACCCAGAAATTAGTTTGTGGGACGTGCAAACTCGGACGTTAATGGGCTCGTTTGATGGACACCCTCGTCTTGATGGATGGGTGCCCGATTCTGGGGTCTCGTCGGTGGCTTTTAGTCCGGATGGAAAGACCCTAGCTTCGGGAAGCGTCATTGACGGCACTTTACGACTCTGGGATGTTGCAAATCGGGCACAAATCGCACTGTTGTCACAGTCGGATACAGATGAATTGGAAGATATTAATGACATCGCCTTTAGCCCAAATGGTGCAATCTTGGCCTCCGCAAGTGATGATGACACTATTAGGTTGTGGGATGTCCATAATCAAATGCGGCTTGGTGTGATAAATACGAATGCCGGTGGTGTCACTTCCATCGCTTTTCGACCCGACGGAAAAACACTGGCATCTCTCAACTGTAGGCGTGCAGCAACAGCAGGACACAAAGGTGGAGACATGGCCCTTCGACTTTGGAGTGTGAGAACTCGGAGGCAAATCGCCGCGGTGCAGAATCACACCGCCGCGATTGAATCAGTGGCACTCAGTCCGGATGGGTCGTTCCTCGCGTCGGCGCATCACGATGGAATCATTGGGCTCTGGGATATGCAGACTCAAAAGCGGATTGCGACGCTTCGCGGTCACAAAGCAGCAGTTAGATCTGTGGTTTTCAGTCCCGATGGGACACTCCTTGCTTCAGGTGGAAGAGACAGGGCTCGGTTGTGGAATGTACGGAAGAGGAGGCAGGTGGTAGCATTTAAGCACAAAGTGATTGTAGAGGCAGTTGCGTTTAGCCCCGATGGGAAGACCTTGGCTACAGTTGATGAAAGTTGCATTCGGCTTTGGGACACCCGGCGGAAAAGAGCCGTTGGTGTGTTGGGGCAGGAACCATCACGCCGAGGAACCGGATTTTGGGACAGAATGTATTCAAAGTGGATACTCAGAGAAGACCCAGTTAATTGGCAGCCTCATGTCAGCATCATTCAAGCCATAGCTTTCAGTCCGGACGGGACGTTGCTGGCATCGGGTGGGATTGACAATACGTTTCGCTTGTGGAACGTTCAACAACGACAAGAAATATTCACACACAAACAAACTAATTCGGGCAATATTTTTGCTGTTGCGTTTAGCCCAGACGGGAATTCCTTGGCTTCAGCGGGGACTGAAAAGGAAGTTCACTTGTGGCACGTTGGGAAGCGCAAGTTAACCGGGTCATTGAAAGTATCGGAACGGATTAAGGCGCTCGCTTACAGTCCCGACGGACGTTTTCTCGCTGCTGCGGTCGGGGGTGAAGTCAGCGTGTGGGATATGAAGAATCAGGCTGAAGTGTTATCCCTTGACGTATCTGCCACTTCGATCGTTTTCAGCCACGACGGTAAAACGTTGGTCGCGGGCAGCTTGGACGGCACCATTCGAATTTGGGATACTGCCGGGTTCGGGAACGAATAACTCACACCTATTTCGCCGATTTTGAACGGATACAGATGTAGCGTACGATTTACTTTTCCAGCGAAAGCCGGAATACCCCCTCTGCTGCTGTGCCAGCGTAGAGCGTCGTTCCATCAAATGCCAGCGAATAGACATACCTTGAAGGTACATACGGTTGCATCAAAGATGCAATTTTCTCCCACGAATCAGAACCGTGCGTCAGGCGGAATACCCCGAAATAGCTTGTCCCGTAAAGCGTTGTGCCATCGACAAGTTGTATGTCGACTCCGCCATCAGGTAATCCGCTAACGATTGTCGCCCAGGTCTCGCCGCCATCCCTTAAGCGAAAAACCCCATCGTCGGAATTTGCATAAATTGTTCCGCCGACGAAGACCAAATCGTAGGCGTCTTCTCGGAAACTCCGTTTCGATTGCCATTCCCAATTTGGCAAACGTCGGCTCACATCTGTCCACCTATCACCGTCGTCAACTGATCGAATAAGTTGCCTGTTCCCGGCGCTGACGTAGACGGTGCTACCTGACACAGCCAATGTTCCCCATTGCAGATCGTTTAACCCAAGATCCGTCCACAGCGTTTCCCCCGCTCTCCACCGAAAAAGTCGCTGACCCTGCCCCATTTGCGCGATGGCGTAGAACGTCTTTCCGGCGAGTGCCAACTGATCAACCGAATACATTCTCTCCTTAGCCGATTGCATGTTCGTCCGAATGGGCAGCCAGGCATTTCCGTCGTCTGCCAAGCGATAAATTCCAGAAGTTGCTGGGTTCCACGTGCCCATGTTGGTTTCGTTCGTCGCCGCGTAGAGGTTTCCGTCCGAAACTGTCAGCGTCCCCCCATTGCTGGCAATCAATCCATCATTCGCTGGAACCCACGGAGTCCCGCCATCCACTGATTTGACGATACCCTCGCCTGTTATTATAGTGTAGAGTGCATTTCCGAAAAATACGAGGTTGTCAATATATGTATTGATGATACCGGTGTTGGTTCGCGCCCACGATTCCCCGCCATCTGTCGATCGGAATACTCCATCGACTGTGCCCACGTAAAGCGTTTTCTCAGATAACGCCGTTATGGATTGGATGGATTGATTAATCAAACCGGTGTTGAACATCGTCCATGAGCCGCCGCCATCGTTCGATCGAAACACCCGTCCATCGGAAGAACCTGAGCCGATGTGGAAGATTGTGTTTCCCACCGCCGCCAATTCGCCGTCAAAATACCGAATCGATTTTTTGGGTTTAATTGACTTCCACCAATCACCCATATCCCTTGAGCGCAAAAGGTCGCCATCGGCTGTTGCGGCGTAGATAATATCGCCAGCGACAGCAAATCCCGTGATTTTTGACTCTGCAGTGTTCAGTTTCCACGCATCCACGATGACAAGTTTAGTCCATGAGATCTCGCCCGCTTTGAGGCGGAATATACTGTCGGGAGTTTTTGCGAAAAGCGTCCTTCCACTCACGATCAATCGTTGAATGTCTGTGTAGATCAATCCGTCGTTGATTGGCGTCCACGATTCGCCGCCATCATCTGAGCGGAAGATACCTTTTTCAGGTCTTCCGATGTAAAGCGCATCGCTGATAAGTGCAACCGACGTTATCCCTAGATCTTCTCTCAGCCGTGTCAGTTTCCGCCATGAGGCGCTGCCGTTGGTCGAATAGAAGAGGTCGCCGCCTGTGCCAGCGTAGAGTATATTTTCTTCCTGCGCAAACGCGAAGATACTGGGAAGTGCCTTGTCCTCATAAACACGCAAGCCTTCGTTAGCGGGTCCCCACGTTTCGCCGCCGTCCGATGAACGGAAAATACCACCCTCTATTGTTCCGGCGAAAAGTATTCCTTCTGGCGTCGCGTGAAGGGCTGTAACGTGTCCGCCGTAAGGCCCGTTTGTCTGCGTCCAGCCGCTACTGCCGGATTCCGTATCGTTTCGTGAGTCCGCCGCAGCCGCCCAAATCGAACCATTTTCCCAATTTCCATTACCCGCCGCGCCTGCCTTCGACGCCCCTGTCCGCTTGACGTTCGTGACCTTAGCTGCCGGCATTTCAATTATCGGCGCATCAACGATTTCAACCGTCTTCGCCGATTCGGGCGCATTAAGGCTGTAGGGCAATTGGAATCTCGTAGTTGTAACCCCCAAGCCGACGAGCAACATGACCGCGGTCAGCCCGGTTGCAGCCATCCACGTCAAAAGTGGTTTGCTCGTAGGTCCAGAAGCCGCCGAGACGTTGGTGATTCGGTGCATAATCTCTTGCGTCAAAGCCGGTGGAAGTTGGAAGCCTCCTAAGGTATGTTCAATCATCGTCAACTCCTTCTTCCAGTGAATTAGGACGGGATAAAGTCTGTCCCTATAAATTTTCCCATCAGAGAGTTTTTGTAGGTTGGGTTGAGCGGAGATTACGAAATGCGCGGGTTATTTTGTATGCGATGTGCGTGTTGTGCGAATTGCCTGGTTCGGCATTCTGAACGGTAATTTTCGTGTGAACAGTTTGGGTAGTCCCAGCTAACCCAACCTACAGACACTTGAGGTTTATTAACGGTAGGTGTATTTACTCAAAGACTTCGAATTCGCCATCTTTGACAATCAATACAATCGGGTCGTAAACGGCATCGCCAACTGCATTAAAAGAGAACTTACCCAGAACAGTGTCGAAATCTGTAATGTTTGCCAGTGCATCTCGAATTGCGTTGGGATCAGCCGATTGGGCATCGGCAATTGCCTTAGCGAGGATATAAACGGTGGCATATGATTGCGCTGCCCAAACGTCCGGTTCGATACCGTATGCTGCTTGGTAATTCTGAACGAAATCTCGATTTCCCGGTGTATCAGCGGTGCTGATCCAAGTGGTAAACGCGATCGCTCCTTCGGCGGCATCGCCCGCAGGTTGAATTTGGCCTGAGGAAAGCGTAAACATAATAAGGAACGGAACATCGGCGGGAATCCCAAGTTGGCGTCCTTGAATCAGGATCTCTGGGGTCTCTATCACCGTCGCCGAGATAAAGATGGCATCGGGATTTAAATCCTTGATGCGAGTCAATTGTGCGGAAAAGTCAGTCTCGCCGGTCTGGAAAGTCTCTGTAGTCAGAACCTCGACACCGTTCGCGGCGAGGGCTTCTTTCACAACAGCTTCGCTATCCGTGGAGAAGAGATCACTTTCATCATATATGGTTGCTACTTTTTTGTAGCCGAGTTTTTCCTGCGTTATTCTGACACCGCTTGGAATCAATACATCCGTGGTGAGCGCGATGCGAAAGATGGAGTCGCCGATCGCGCTGAGGCCGCGGGCGGCAGAGGTGGGGCTTATCGCTACAATTCCATTCTTTTGCGCGATTGGAAACACTGTTTGCGCCTGCATTGAGGTGGCGGGGCCGAGGATGGCAGAAATGCCATCCTGATGAATCAATTTATTGAATGCTTCGACAGCGCCCTCAACGGTGCTCTGGTCATCCTCGACGATAAGTTTGATTTTCATGTTGTTGCGCTGCAAGTTATTAATCTCAGTGACAGCCAGTTCAAATCCCTGTCCCAGCGGCGGATTCTCTAAGCCAAGTCGTCCAGTGATAGGATGAACGGCGCCAATAGAAATCTCTCCGCTAAATTCTTCCATCTGAGGCGTCTCGGGGAGGATAAGTTGCTGAATCTGGTCACAGGCAGATAACCCCGCAATCAGTGCAGCAATCACCAAGATTAACGCAGATGCGGCGAATTTTCGGGTTTTCATCTTGTACCTCCTTGTTTTTTATAAAAGAGCGTGTTATTCCTCTAGTCGAACACCGGCAGAGGGTGTTCCTACGAATCCTTCTGACATTTGGAGACTTATTCAAAGACGCGCAATTCGCCGTTTTCGACAATCAGTACCACGGGATCATAGACAGCATCGCCGACCGCGTCAAAAGAAAATTTACCTAAAATTGTGTCTAAATCTGTGGTATTCGCTAGTGCGTCACGAATCGCGGTTGAATCGGTGGATGGGATTTCTGAGGTTGCGTTTGCCAAGATGTGAATGGTGGCGTACGCCTGTGCCGCCCAAATACTGGGTGCGGAGCCGTATTTCGCACTGTATTTCTGAACGTAAACACCATTTCCCGGAGTGTCTGCCGTATCGGCCCAGCTCGTAAAAGCTATCGCACCGTCTGCAGAATGACCCGCAGCTAGCACATCGGCTATTGTCAGCGTGTTAATGATAAACGTCACCGAATCGGGTATGCCGATTTTGTCAGCCTGAATCAGAATCTCAGGTTTATCCGGCGGCAACGCGGACACAAAAATGACATCGGGATTAAAGTTCTTGATTCGCCTCAATTGTGCGGAAAAATCGGAATCCCCGCTTTGGAAGGTTTCTGTGGTCAGAATCTCGACACCATTTCTAGTGAGAGTGTCCCGCATCACCTCGGCGCCATCCGCTGAGAAGAGGTCCGTTTCATCATATACGATCGCTGCCTTCTGGTAGCCGAGTTTTGCTTGTGTCGCCGCAATGCCGCTGGTAATCAATACGTCTGTGGTGAGAATGGTGCGAAAGGCAAAATCACCGATCTCGCTCAGACCGCGGGCAGCGGCGGTGGCGCTAATTGCTACAACCCGACTCTGTTGCGCTATCGGAAACGCCGCTTCAGCCGCACTTGAAGAGCCCGGACCTAAGATAACGGACACACCATCTTGCTGAATCAGTTTATTGAAGGCTTCAACAGCGCCCTCCGGATCGCCTCGACTGTCCTCGGTGATATACCTGAGTTTTGTATCGCCAAGTTGTGAATTGTTAATCTCCTCGCGGGCTAGCTCAAAGCCGCGTCGCATTTCCATCCCAACGGAAGCAAGCCGCCCGGTGATAGGGTAGACAAGACCGATGGAGATTTCCTCACCGAGTCCGTCCATCTGAGGAGATCCGGGACGCAAAAGTTGCTGAACCTGATCACAGGCGGAAAAAATCGCAGTCAGCGCCGCAATCACCAAGACTAACGCAAATCCGAAATCGTCTCTGCTACCCATATACTGTGATTCCTTTTCATCCTTAGAAAAACCGAGTTTTTCCACGGACACGAATGTCGATCCACAGCAAAAACTCGGTTTTTGCCATTTGCATTGTCGAGGCGATTACTCAAAAATCTTGAATTCACCGTTTTCGACAATTTGTACGATTGGGTCGTAAACGGCGTCCCCAACATCATTAAAAGAGAATGCCCCTAGAACCGTGTCGAAATTTTTTGTGTTCGCGAGTGCATCCCGGATTGCGGTTGGATCGGTGGATTGGGCTTCCACAATCGCCGCCGCAACAATATAAACCGCGGCATGTGACTGCGCGGTCCAAGCGTTTGGCTCACTCCCGTACGCCGCGCGGTAATTCTCGACGAAGGCAGCATTCCCCGGTGTATCCGCCGTGCTAATCCAACCCGCAAAAGAGATGGATCCCTTGGCGGCCTCGCCTGCGTTTTCGATATCGCTGATGAGACTAGTAATATAGGGAATTTCGGTGGAAATCTCAAGCTGGCGTCCTTGAACCTGAATTTCGATTAACTCCGGTTGTTGCGCTGCGATAAAGATGGCTTCAGGATTTGCTTCCTTTATCCGAGCCAATTGGGCGGAAAAATCGGTGTCGCCGCTTTGGAAAGTTTCTGTAATCAAAATCTTAACGCCAATCTCCGTAAGCGTGTCTTTGAACTTTTCGTAGCTATCTATAGAGTAGGAATCAATATCATCATATATAATCGCTGCCCGTTGATAACCAATTTTCGCATGCGTCGCCCTGACGCCGCTAGGGAGCAGGATGTCTGTAGTGAGTCCGGCGCGGAACAGAAAATCCCCAAGCGCGCTAAGGCCGGTTGCATTTGAGGATGAACTAAAAGCCACAACTCCATTCTGTTGCGCGATTGGAAACGCCGCTTCGGCTTGACCTGAAGTTGTGGGGCCAAAAATAACAGGCACATCCGCACCAATCAGTTTATTGTAGGCTTCGACGGCGCCCTCAACGGTGCTTTGGTCGTCTTCGACGATGAACGTGAAGCTTACATCGCCTTGTTGTGAACTGTTAATCTCCTCAAGAGCCAATTCAAAGCCGCGTTGTATCGGTAGTGCAAACGTGTCAAGCCGCCCGGTGACTGGGTAGACGAGACCAATGTTAATCTCTCCACTGAGCCCATCCGTTTGAGACATATCACTATCACATCCAGAAAACCAAATCATCAACCCCACAATCGTCAAGACAAACAGGAATCTGATACTACTACTAAAATTCAATGTAATCCTCCTTACTTTTTTCCTGTAACCCCAATTATTCTATATACTCTACTCCTCCTACGTTTTGGAGGTTTACTCGAAGATTACCAATTGACCGTTCATCACAATCAATATCTTCGGGTCGTAAATGGCATCTCCGACCGCGTCAAAAGAGAATTTACCGAAAACAGTGTCGAAATCTGTTATATTTGCCAATCCGTCTCTAATTGCGGTTGAGTCAGTGGATTGGGCGTTGGCAATGGCTTCCGCCAAAATGTGCAGACCGGCATACCACCGGGCCGTGTAGTTGCTCGGCTCCTCCCCGTATTTGGCGCTATAGTTCTGGACGAAGGCACTATTTCCCGGTGTGTCAGCCGTGCTAGCCCAACCTACAAAGGTGATCGCCCCTTCTGCAGCATCACCCGCCGCGCTAACGTCTGCCGTGGTCAAGGTGCGTACAACAAACGGAACTGAGTCGGGTATTCCGAGTTGGCGGCCTTGCATCAGGATACCCGGTTTTTCCGGCGATAACGAGGAGATAAAGATAATGTCGGGATTCGCGTCCCTTATCCGAGATAATTGTTCGCTAAAGTCGGTGTCGCCGCCACGAAAGGTCTCTGTGAGCAACACTTCGACGCTGTTCGCGGCAAGTGCTTCCCTCACCGCCTCATCGCTATCTGTGGAGAACACATCGCTTTCATCGTAAAACGTTGCCGCTGTTTTATAGCCGAGTGTTGCCAAAGTCGCCTCAATGCCGCTCGGAATCAGCACCTCAGTGGTAAGCGCGGCACGAAAGATAAAATCGCCAATCGCGCTCAGACCCCGCGCGGCGGAGCTGGGGCTAAAAGCTACGACCTGGTTTTCTTGCGCTATCGGAAACGCCGCTTTGGCCTGACTTGACGTGGCAGGTCCGAGGATAACCGGCACGCCATCCTGCTCAATCAGCTTATTGTATGCTTCAACGGCGCCTTCCACAGTGCTCTGGTCGTCCTCTATAATCAGCTTGATACTCCTATCTCCGAGTTTTGAATTGTTAACCTCTTCGAGCGCTAATTCAAGGCCTTTTTCATTTGGATTGCCAAACGTCGAGGCGAATCGCCCTGTAATTGATAAGACGACGCCGACGGGAATCTCACCATCAAGTTCTTCCATCTGAGGCGGTGCAGGGGTGAGAAGTTGCTGAAGCTGGTCGCAGGCGGAAAGTCCCGCCATCAGGAAGACAGTTGACAGTAAATAGGCGTAAATTTTTATTCTTCTGACATTCATGTTGCACCTCCTTGTTTTGAAATTAAAAAATCAGGCGTGGGACAGTTCGAGGAAACCCGTCCCGCAATCCTGATTCATCGAGATATTAATATTCAGATAGGTTGTTTAAATTGAGGTGCCCGCCATCATCCTCCTACTAATGGCGAGCGCCGGTCGCACACGTCCGTCGTCGAGGTTTACTCGAAGACCTCCAATTGGCCGTTCCTGACAATCAGAATCTTGGGATCATAAATGGCATCACCGTTCTCGTCAAAAGAGAAGGTTCCCATAATTGTGTCAAAATCGCTGATACCTTCCAATGCGTTACGAATCGATACCGCATCCGTCGCATTCGCCTTCGTAATCGCCTCATTGAGAATGTAGAGCGTCGCATACGACTGCGCCGCCCAAGGATTGGGATTGGCGTCGTAAGTCGCTCGGTAATTCTGTACGAATTCTTGATTCCCAAGAGTCGACGTATGACTGCCCCACCCCGTAAAGCTGATAACTCCCTCTGCGGAATCCGCCATACCTGCCTCAACCAAGGCGTCCACCTCAATATTAGACAATTCAGGAATTATGAGATGCACCGAAGGAGTGATTCCCAGTTCGCGGCTTTGAATCAGAATTGGAGTCATCTCTCCTGCTAGAACTGACGCAAAGATAGCTTGAGGGTCAGATTCCATTAACCGGCCTAATACGTCTGCAAAGTCAGTTTCCCTGCTTTTGCTGTCGATTTCTTCTGTTGCAACAATATTAACGTTGTTTGCTGTGAGCGCTTCCGTCAAATCATCATGTCCGATTGTGGAATAGGTATCGGCGCCATCAAATATGGTTGCCACCCGCTCGTACTTTAACACTTCCTGCGTAATCATGACGCCGGGAGGGTTTAGCCGAGAAGTGATTAACCCGGCGCGGAAGTTAAAATCACCAGCTTCATTAATGCCAGAGGCTGAGGAGGTGGAGCTAAAACCTACAACACCGTGTTCATTGGCGACGAGGGAAGTCTCTTCGAACTGTGATGAAAAACCGGGACCGAGAATGACAGGTACGTTATACTCTTCAATAAGTGCGTTAAAGGCAGTGACCGCGCCTTCTACAGTAGCACCATCATCTTTTGGGATAATCCTGAATTGTTCTTCGGCTGCACGTGAACTATTTAACTCTTTTGCCGCCAATTTAAAGCCGTTTAACATAGGTTCACCGAAATTGGCAGCATAGTCACCCGAGAGCGGCAAGACCACGCCAATGGGAACCCCTTCCGCTTCCGGTTCGGGTGGAATTAGAATTTGCCCTAGCTGGTCACAGGCGGATAGTCCTATCATCAATAAAACTAAGGCGAATACATATGTTAATAATCTAATCGGACTTGCACTCATGTTGAATCTCCTTTTTATGGTTTCTGATTGAGTTGATAACGCTGTAATTTAAAGTCACCCACAATAAAAGCGATGTTCTTTTTGGATAACACGTGTCGTTTTGAAAAAATCTCACAGTTTTCGATCGGCCAATCTAATTTGCATCCATTCCGCAATCAGGTTGTACACACCAACTACCAGGTTTCTTCCTGGATCGGAGCCTACTCGAATGCTTTAAATTCCCCGTTTTTGAAAATTAATACTTGCGGGTCGTAAACCGCATCGCCAACGGCGTCAAAAGAGAATTGGCCTAGAATAGTGTCGAAATTTATAGTATTTGCCAATGCGTCTCGAATCGCAGTTGAATCAGTGGATTGGGCATCCGCGATCGCTGCGGCGAGGATGTAAAGCACTGCATACGATTGTGCTGCCCATGCGTTCGGTTCCGTGCCGTATGCCGCCCGATAATTTTGGACGAAGGCACCATTGCCAGGTGTCGGTTTGATACTAGACCACGCTATAAGGGAAATCGCACCCTCCGCGGCAGGCCCCGCGCCTTGTACCAGCGCTTGGGACAATTGAGGTATAATGAAAGGAACCAAGTTGGGTATACCGAGATCGCGGCCTTGCGTGAGAATCAGGGGTATCTCCTTTGGTAGGGCTGTGCAGAAAATTGCGTCAGGATTTGTTTCCTTAATCAGAGTTAATTGTACAGAAAAGTCGGTATTGCCGGTTTGGATGGTTTGCGTCGTAAGTACCTCAACACCGTGTTCCGCAAGCGCATCCAAGAACGCTTCATTGCTATTCGTAGAGAAGAGATCGGTCTCATCATAAATGGTTGCCGCTCTTTTATAGCCGAGTATTTCCTGAGTTATTTTGACCCCATTGGAATTTAGCTCATCAACGGTGAGGGAGGCACGGAAGATATAGTCCCCAATCGCGCTGAGGCCGGGGGCGGTGGAAACAGGACTAAACGCCACGACGCGGTTTTCTTGCGCGATAGGAAACGCTTCCTTGGCTTGGGTTGAGACAGCAAGCCCCGTGATAACGGATACGCCGTCTTCATGTATCAACTTGTTAAATGCTTCAACGGCGCTCACGCTCTGATCGTCCTCGGTAATGAACCTGATTTTTGCATCACCGAGTTGGCCTGAACTGTTAATCTCCGCGCGAGCAAGTTCAAATCCGTTTTGCATCGGTTTCCCAAGCTCGTCAGCGAATTGCCCGGTCAGGGCAAGGACGACGCCAATGCGAATTTCACCAGCAATGCCTGTGGTCTGAGGCGAATCGTCGAGCGATTCCCCACATCCGGAAAGTCCTACAATCAGTGTGATAATCGGCAACACAAACGTGATTAATATGATTCTTCCAACGTTCACGCTGAATCCCCGCGTCTTTATTGAAGGCATTATTAAACTCAAAGAGCCTGCCATCATTCGCTAGCTGATGACAGGCTCTTCGGTTACGTACATCTACCGCTGAAGGTTACTCAAACGCCACAAGCTCACCGTTTTGAACGGTTAGTACAATCGGGTCGTAAACTGCGTCTCCGACTGCATCAAAAGAGAAATTCCCCATAACGGTGGGGAAATCCATGATATTCGCGAGAGCGTCCCGAACTGCAGCTGCCTCGGTGGATTGTGCATTCTCAATTGCTTCCGCTAGTATATACAGGGTAGCGTAGGACTGTGCCGCCCAGGGATCGGCTTCGATGCCGTATTTCGCTAAGTAATTCTCGACGAAGGCTTGATTACCCGGTGTGTTAGACGACGCACTCCAATTGGTAAAAGTAATCGCTCCTTCGGCGGCTTCTCCCGCGATTTGTACTTCGTTTCCGGTCAGATCGGGAACAATGTACGGAACAGAGGCAGGGATACCGACCTCACGCCCTTGAGTCATAATATCAGTCATCTGGACGGATAAGGCGGAGATAAAGATAGCTTGAGGATCTGTCTCCATTATCCGAGTTAAATGTGGCCTAAGATCAGCAGGCTTGCCTTCGAAGGCCTCTGTAATCACAATATCGACACCACTAGCAGTAAGGGCTTTGCTCACCTCCTCGTTGCTACTCGTGGAATAGACATCGTCCTTATCATAAATCAGCGCCGCCCGTTGGTAACCGAGTTTCTCCTGACTTACCCGAATACCCTCCGGATTTAGGACATTTGTGGGGAGCCCTGTACGGAAGACAAAATCGCTAAGCGCGCTAAGACCGGCAGCGGAAGCAAGCGAGCTAAAACATACAATTTCGTTTTCTTCTATTATTGGAATTAACGCTGTCAGCTGAGTTGAGAAAGTGACACCGGTGATAATGGAAACACCATCTTCATGAATCAGCTTGTTAAAGGCTGCAGTCGCACCCTCAATAGTGCTCTGATCGTCTTCAATGATGAATGTGATTTGCGAGCCGCCGAGTTGGTTAATCTCTTCTTGCGCGAGCTCAAAACCGCGTTTCATGGGTAAACCGTACCGGGCGGCGTCTTCGCCTTCGAGCTGCAGAGAGACGCCGATAGTAATCTCGCCAAGCCCATCCATATCAGGCGGCGGGATGAGAAGTTCCCCAAGCTGGTCACAAGCGGATAGCCCCGCAATCAGCGCGGCAATCGCCAATATAGATGCGAATTTCGTGAATCTTCTAACGTTCATTTAAAACCTCCTTGGGTTTGAAGGGATTAGGCGGGGCAGCACCAAGACTATATTGGTAACCCCGTTGATTGATAATTGGAATAGGTTATTAAATTTTCCGAAGCCCTGTCATACGCTAAAAAATGATGACAGGGTTCCGATCGTGCACATCCGGCGATGAAGATTACTCAAAAAGTACAAACTCGCCGTTTTGGACGGTAAGCAGTATTGGGTCGTAAACTGCGTCCCCGACTTCATCAAAGGAGAAATTTCCTAGAATGGTAGTGAAATCCATGGTGTCCGCCAAAGCGCCCTGAATCGCCGTTGCCTCAATGGATTGTGTATTCGCAATTGCCGCGGCGAGAATACGCAGCGTGGCATAGGATTGCGCCGCCCAAGCGACCGGTTCCTCCCCGTTGTTCGCCTCGGTGTAACTCTGGATGAAGGCTGCATTCCCCGGCGTGTCCTTTTCGATGAACCAACCTATAGAAGTAACCGTCCCTTCAGAGGCATCGCCCGCACCTGCCGCCACCTCAATATCGGTCAGCTCGGGGACAATTAGGTATACCGAAGGCATTAGGTCGCGCGCTTTTTTCATAATTTCAGGAATGTCCCCTGTTAGCGTGGAGATAAAGAGGGCATCAGGATTTAATTCCGATATCCGAGTTACTGCCGCGTCATAGTCGCCGGCTGGGTAAGCCTCTGTAGTCGCAACGTTGACACCGTTCATGTCGAGCGCAGCTCTGAATGCTTCGTCGCTCAATCTGGAATAGGTATCGCCATCAAGGTATATCGTAGCTGCCGTCTCGTACCCAAATCTCTCGTGCGTCGCTTGGACAAGAGGCGGGTTAAGCAGACTTGAGTTGAGTCCTGAGCGGAAGGTAAAATTGCCGCGCCCTTCCAATACCGGGGCAGATGACACTGAGCTAAAAAGGACAACCCCGCTGTCTTGGGCAGTTTGAGTTACCTGTTCGAGTTGACTGGAGACAGCGAATCCGGTAATCACAGACACCCCATATTGATTAATCAATTGATCGACAACATCAACGGTAGTCTCACGGGAACTCATGTCATCCTTAACGATGAGCTTGAGTTGTGAATCTCCGAGCATGCCTGAATTGTTGATATGGTCGCGAGCGAGCTCAAAGCCTTTTTTCATCGGTATGCCATAACCGGTAGCGTTCGCCCCTGTCTCGTCTACAACCACGCCAATGAGAATTTCATCAGGAAGCCCCTCCATCTCGGGCGGCGGGAAGAGTTGATTAAGCTGGTCACAAGCGGAGAGTCCTGCAATCAGCGCGACAATCGCCAATACAAACGTGAACTTGGTAAATCTACTAACATTCATCTTGAATCTCCTTTTGTTTATAAAGTTTTCAAAAAAAAATAAAGCGGGGCAAAATTTAGAAAACCTCGCCCGGGCCGATCGTTATCGATTGATTAGGATTTAGTTCAAGCTGAAAACTACCATAAGAAAGAACGCGGGACAGCGCAATTCTTTTTGACGTTTCGTTATGGACAATTTAACCAAATCATATTTTTCCACAGTTTAAAGTGGTTGTCAAACAAAAATCAGGAAAAAAACAGAATAGTCGTTTATAAATAGTCAACTATTCGAAGACCTCAAATTAACGTCTTTCACAATCAATACAATCGGGTCACAAATCACGTCCCCATCGGCGCCGAAAGCAAACTTTCCGAGGACGATGTCGGTTTCGTTGAAATCCACCAACCCGCCGCGGATCGCATTTGACTCCGACGATTGGGTGTTTACAAACCTTGCTTCAAATAAACGCATTTCGAGAGAAATAGATACATCTTATCTGCAACCTGAACGAACCACCAATGCGCGGAAATGTACGCTACGAGAGACGCGCCTACCACGCGTTGTGCTCGCGAAATACTCATCGGCAGACCGAGCAGATGCCGAGAATCTCGATTACTCTGGATTGAACCTGAAAGTCAAGTTTCTCGGCGGCGGCAGTGATACACTTCTCAATCGTGTGACTGACAAGCTCAGTTGCCTCGCCGCACAATTTGCAGACGACAAACTGTCCGCGATGGGGTTCCTGTGGGAAGTCACACCCGATATAGGCGTTTAACGAGGCAATCCTGTGAATCAGACCTTGCTCAAGCAGAAATTCGAGGGCGCGGTAGACGGTTGGCGGTGCGGTTTTGCGGCCGCGTTTTTGAAAGGTGTCAAGAATATCGTACGCGCCGATGGGTTTGTGGCTGGCGCACACGAGTTCAAAAACCTGTTTCCGCAGCTCGGTAAATCGCACGCCGCGCGCCTTACAGATTGCCAAACCGTTTGCCAATGCGTCTCGGACGCACCGAGAATGGTCATGGGTTGGCTTGGGAAAGGTTTCAAACGTTGTGTTTTCCGAATCCGTAGAAGACATAACCCTAGCTCCTTGTAACTGAAGGTGTACGTTATGTTATGACGTAACGCCGTGATTGTCAATGAAATCAAATCGTCTTGCCTTTTAGTGGAATAAGAACGAGTCTTGTTTTCTCGGTTAAAGGTTGAGTCAACGCCTCTAACCTAGAAAATACCATTTTTGACTTGACTCTTGACAATGTTATGTTATAATATAACATATTTGAAAGCAAGTGTGATACTATTGCATAACGCAAGTTACTACCTTTGTCCGACGAGGTATAGAAACCGAGTTTATTACAACGAAATTTCGCAGACGCGAACCAAAAACTCGGTTTTTCTATCATATTTGACTTTTAACCCCCTAAATCCCTCATCAAGGGGACTTATGAACGCGTTACGTAAGTCCTAAATAACGCAAGTTGCTACCTATTACGGAGAAACCGAGTTTTTGGTTCAGGTTCGCCCTATTATAAGTACCTTGGTCTGATTTGCGCCAATATCGTGATTCGATATCGGAAAAAACTCGGTTTCTGTGCTCCTGTTGAAAATGGCGGCAACTTGGGTTTTATAACAAATTCACAAGGAGTTGACAGCATGGATCGGCAAATTCTCAAGACGAGTTTATGTTTGTTGGTGTTACTGCTGGTGGTTGCCGGTGGATGTCAAAAGGATAAATCGGAAGACCCCGCAAATGCAAACCCTACGGCAGAGAAAAAACTTCGCGTCGCCGCAACAATCAGCATGATTACGGACATTGTGGAAAACATTGGCCGAGATAGGATTGACGTCACCGGGATTGTCGGTGAAGGCGTTGACCCGCATCTCTATAAACCGACAGCGGGAGATGTCGAACGGCTGAAGGACGCTGAGATTATCTTCTACAACGGTTTGTATCTTGAATCGAAAATCATAGGCGCTGTCCTCGATAAGATGGCGTATAAAACGAAGGCAGTCGCCGTCACGGCTGGGACTCTACGCTCACAACTTCGCACAACATCTGAATTTCAGGGCGGTTACGACCCGCATGTCTGGCACGATGTGTCGCTCTGGATGAAAGCAGCTGAAAAGGTTCGAGACACGTTGGCTCAAGCCGACCCGGATAATGCCGAATATTATCTTTCTAACGCGAAGAGATACTTGGCAGCGTTGAAAACATTGCATGACGACCTACAATACCTCGCGGCACAGATTCCCGCCCAGCGCCGCGTTCTCGTCACGACCCACGATGCGTTCGGTTACTTCGGACGCGCTTACGGTTTCGAGGTGCGCGGGCTTCAAGGGTTGAACACAGAAACGGAAGCGGGCGTCGCCGATGTCAGAGATCTAGCGGCGTATATTATTGAACATCGAATCCCCGCGATGTTCGTCGAAACTTCAACCCCGTCTCAGGGCATAGAGGCTGTTCAAGCCGCTGTTCGCGCAAAGGGGTTCGAGGTCCAAATCGGCGGCAGGCTTTTCGCCGATGCGATGGGAACGCCCGGAACTCCTCAAGGGACGTATATCGGGATGACACGCCACAACATAGATACCATCGTGGACGCCTTAAGAGTTGAGTTAGCTTATCGGAGGCAATGAAGACATAAGAAGATGGCTGAAATCCAAGACTTCAAAGAACCGATTCCGGTGACCATCATCAGCGGCTTTTTAGGCGCGGGCAAAACCTCCCTGCTCAACCACATTCTGAATGCCGACCACGGATTGCGCGTGGCGGTATTGGTCAACGATTTTGGAGAGGTTAACATTGACGCCGGATTAATCTCTGGTGTCTCTGGGGAATCTACCATAAACCTTTCCAACGGGTGTATCTGCTGCTCAATTCGCGGCGACCTGCTTGAGGCCGTGGTAGAATTGATTCAACGTCCAGATCCGCCGGAGTATATCGTCCTTGAGACCAGCGGCGTTTCCGACCCTTTGGCGGTTTCATTGACCTTCCTGGCGCGCGAATTGCGGTCGAGCGTGCGAGTGGACAGTATGCTAACAGTGGTTGATTCCGAGCAAATCTATCATGTAGACAGAAAGCATCGGGAGCTCGCGTTAGATCAAATCGCTGTGGCAGATATTGTGGTGCTGAACAAGGTTGACTTGGTCAATGATGAAAAACGGGCGGAATTGGCAGACTTCGTCAAAAACCTTGTTCCGAGAGCGCGAATCTTGGAAGCCGCGCACGGCAAGGTTCCGCTCGATTTGGTGCTCGGCGTAGGGAAATACGACCTCCACCGCTTTTCGGGGAAATCGGGCTTGGATGTTCACGTCCACCCCGACGGGGAAGCGCACGGCGTCGAGGATGAACACCATCACGAACACGACCATACATTGGTCTTTAATACGTGTAGTTATACGACCGAGAAACCGCTGTCACATCGGGCAGTGCGTCATGCGGTGAAAACTTTGCCGCCGGCGATCTACCGCGCCAAAGGGGTTGTCTATCTCAAAGAGACTCCGGATCGAAAGGGAATCGTCCAAGTTGTCGGCCAACGGGCGCGTGTCATCATTGGTGCGCCATGGGATGATGAGAAACCGGGCACGCAGTTAGTCTTTATCGGTGAGCCTGGTGGAATTGACCATGGCGAGTTGCAGTCTCGATTTGATGCGTGCGAAACGAAAAATGACACGCACCAGGTTATCGCGCATGATGCCGCCGCCGATTTTGAATTACTTCGAGAGCTTTTTCTGGAAGAACCGCCAACGAATTCACACGATCCAACTGATTCTTAACTTCATAAATGAGCTTAAAATAACGCCGATAGAATTCATCACTACGCTTGAATGTCATCGGCATAGTGATGAATCGGTATATTCGCACTGATGTAACATTCGGGAGCAAGGTATGGGAGCAGATGGAATCGAATCGCCGGTCAAACTGGCGTCAAGGCGGCGTGTCTTAGCGCATATACTGGTCTGTAAAGGTTGTTGTTGCGGCGTGACAGAGAAACGAAATCCGCCGGTACCGGTCGAATGGATCAAACAGGAGTGGCGGAACAGGCGGCTGTCCCCTTCAATAACATTGACAATCAGCGAAGGCTGCCTTGGACCGTGCGATGTCGCAAATGTCGTCTGTATCACATCACTGCACGGCGTCGTGTGGTTAGGACAGATAGAACGCCATCTGCACTATACGCGGCTTGTTGATTGGGCGGACGCCGTGGCAAGAACTGATGCGCTGCTTCCGTTGCCGTCAGCCTTTGATAGTCACCGTTTTGATCGTTTTCGATCTCCCTCGTTCCGATTTCAGAAAAAACAAGCAGCCCGTGATTTGCAAAGCTTCAACGTGCCAAGCGTTCGCCGGGCAGGTTCCCCTCGTACGGATATACTGAATTGATACGAGCTAGGCTACGGACGGTGTAGAGGACTCTGCAACTCGTTGGCGCAGTTCCGTACGTGCGTCCCGCAGCCTAGAGACCGCAGACTTGAGAAAAATCCGGTCAGAATCGTGTGCGATGACCGATTCGGCGCCAACTCTAGGGACTGTACCGCAAACTGTTAGTTTGCGGCCTATTTCAAAGGAGCATTCCATGAAGACATTAAGCATCACCCTCGTGATAACGGCAGTTCTGATGTGTACATCGTGTTCCAGTCATAAGGAGATAGCCGCAGCCAAGCCGGCCAACCCGCATTGTCGCTGCGTTGTCGAGAACGCATTCTATGAGAATCCAATACAGCCCGCGGCTAGCGGAAAAATGCCGGCATCATATGTCGCGCCCGGCAACACTATCTGCCCGTGCGGCATCAATAACTCGGATCAGGGTTAATCCCGGGCCGGGTACGCAACCTCCACAGAACAGAGACCACGGTCTTGAGAAAATTTCGGTCAGAACCGTGTGCGATGACCGACTCGTGGCGAAATTTCAGGTATTAAAACAGCATCATATGCTTGGAAAGGAGGCAATACAACCGTGCAGAATTTTTTCAATACGCAAAAAGAGAGTGACCCGCGGCAATTCGTCCAAGTCAAATCTTGGATCTCCCAAGCCTTTGACCTATCGGAAGACGTCTCCGTGATGGTTACTCAGTTGCAATGCACCGAGGAAGGCTGCCCGCCTATTGAAACGGTCATTGCAATCATGGAGACGCCCGGTAAGCCCCGGCAATACAAGATTCACAAACCGCTGGCGGAGGTGAAGCAGACGGACATCGTTAGCTTGACCGCTGGCTAAATTCAACAAGGAGAGAAAGATGAACACAGCCATGCTAAACAATCAAGTCCCCGTCACCGTGTTGACGGGCTTTTTGGGGTCTGGTAAAACCACGCTTCTCAACCGTATTCTCACCGAAAACCATGGCAAACGTATCGCCGTCATCGAAAACGAGTTTGGCGAGGTCGGCGTCGATAATGATTTGGTCATCGGCGCCGAAGAAGAGATTTTCGAGATGAACAATGGCTGCATCTGCTGCACGGTGCGCGGCGATCTCATCCGTATTTTGGGGAATCTGATGAAGCGCCGCGATAAGTTTGACTACATCATGGTCGAAACCACAGGGCTAGCGGATCCCGGGCCAGTTGCTCAAACGTTTTTCATGGATGCCGAAATGCAGGACAAACTGCAACTGGATTCCGTCACGACGGTGGTTGATGCCAAGCACATCTGGCAGCACATTGATGACAGCGGCGAAGCGCGTGAACAGATTGCCTTTGCCGATGTTATTTTGTTGAACAAGATTGACCTTGTGACCGCGGGGGAGTTAGAGCAACTGGAAGCCAGAATTCGCAGCATGAACGCTGCGGCGAAGATTTATCGAACGAAAAATGCCGTGGTTGAGATGGACAAGATTCTCAATGTCGGCGGATTCGATCTCGACCGGGCGATGGAGGTGGACCCACAGTTTATGGAACCGGAGTATCCCTTCGAATGGGCTGGGGTCTATTACCTTTCGGCTGGTACGTATGAACTGGTTCTCCAAGAAGGCCCTGACCCGACGATGAAAGTCGCATTGATTCCCGTAAGTGAGTCAACCGATGCAGCTTTGGAGGGCGCGGTTGAGCCAGTCGTTATGGTTTTCTCCGACGATGAGCGTGAACTTTGGGCGGGTAGCGCCCTTCAACCGAGTGGACGGCTCATTGCGTTGAATCTCACGGCGGACGAATTACGCTTTGACGTGCAGGTCGACCGCCCCGGCGCTTACGCGCTGTTTACCGAGCATCACCCCGACGAATTTCAAGCGCAACTCTTTGGCGGCGGAGACCATGTCAAGCCGGTTGTTGAACGCGAATTTAAGCCGGATCACGAACATGATGACGAAGTCACATCGGTCGGCATAACAATCCCCGGCGACCTCGACTCCGACCGGCTGAACGGTTGGATTGGCGATCTGCTTCAGACTAAAGGCCTCGACATCTTCCGCATGAAAGGTATTCTGAGCATAAAGGGTCAGCCAAACCGATTCGTCTTCCAAGGTGTTCATATGCTCTTCGACGGCCGCCCGGACCGCCCGTGGGGCAGTGAACCGCGCAACAATAGCCTCATCTTCATCGGGCGCAACCTCGACCGGGCAGAATTGACTGAAGGGTTTGAAGCATGTCTCGCTTGAACAGCCTAAGTAACCGCTTTGTCCAGCCGCTTCAACTGCGCGAAAATTGGACCGCAACCATCAGCGACCATGTCATTGACCTGGCGTGGTCACCGGATGGGAGATACATCGCTGCCGCGTCGGTTCTCGGTCCGGTGACAATTTTTGAAGGTCGTCGTCGAGCCGTTATCCATGCTTTCAAAGGGCATGAATTCGGCGCAATGTCAATCGCGTGGCGTCCAGACAGCAAGGTGCTTGCAAGCGCGGGACAAGATGGGAAAATTCGATGGTGGGAAATAACAACTGGCAAAGCGACTCATTCGCTCGACGGGGGCGCAGCATGGGTTGAGCACCTGGCTTGGAGCGGCGGCAAAAAACCGATGCTCGCCTCTGCCGCCGGCCGTAATCTGAAACTCTGGAACGCTGCCGGCGATCTCGTTCGCGAATACCGCGGCGGTCAGAGCACGATTTCTGGACTCCAGTGGAAACCGCATGTAAACCAACTTGCCTCAATAGCCTACGGCGGCGTCATGCTGTGGGACCCGCAACACTCGGAAGCCGTCCGCCGATTGGAATGGATAGGCTCATCGCTGGTGATTGCGTGGAGCCCTGACGGCAAATACATCGCAACCGGAGATCAAGATTCCACCGTACATTTCTGGATCGTGTCTACCGGTGACGACCTGCAAATGTCTGGCTATCCGACGAAAGTGCGAGAACTCTCGTGGGATGCCACGAGTCGATACTTGGCTACCGGAGGCAGTCAGGAAGTTACGGTGTGGGATTGTTCCGGTCGCGGACCGGCCGGTAGCAGACCCATTACGCTTTCCGGGCATCAGGATTTTCTCAGCGTTGTGCGTTTTCAACATCATGGAAAATTGTTAGCTTCGGGCGGCGCCGACGGTCGGGTCTTCGTCTGGCAATTGCGAGGCAGACTCCGTTCGCGGCCGGTTCACGAAGCGGCGCTGACAGCGGGAATCACAAGCCTTGTATGGTCACCGAATGACCAGTTTATTGCCGTTGGTGACGAGACGGGTCAGGTGAGCGTTTTCTCGATAAGTTAAAGTTCAACTTTCAAACGGAGTCGGTTGCCCAAGTTCTTACTTTCGTTATTTAACCGATGCCGAGTGGAATCGGAATGGCATTTTCATCCCATTCACGTTAAGGACCAATCTCTTCTTTGGTTTGCCCCGCCTTTCGAGCTGCACCCTTAAACACAGCGTAAAGATACCAGAAAGCAGGCACCAACAGCACACCCCCCGCAATCAGTACAATCAACAACGGACGCAACACTGTATCCGGTGCAGCCGTATTTGAAAAGGTTAAGTCCGGTGTGACAAGATACGGATACTGTGCCAGCCCCCAACCGAAAATGATGAGCGTAACCTGTATCGGAACGAGGATACGCGCGAGGCGAAATTGACGATTCCAAATTGTCCAGATCGCCCACAGTGCCATCGCGCCCGTTAAAAAATGAAACGGGATCGACCAAGACGCGCTACCGAGTCCGCGTCGAATTGCTGGTGCCCCCTCCGAAGACAAGATAAAACTCAGTCCTGCCATCGCACCGACACTCAGTGCCGAGATGAGAGCACGTCGCCGAAAATCCTCCTGCAATTCTGTGTCCTCAGTC
>JAPPKS010000019.1 GCA_028819845.1 Candidatus Poribacteria bacterium
CGAGCGACATTTAGCCCCAAAACCGGGGTGCGTGCCAGCTTGAAGTTTGAACAGTATAATTACCCCCAAAAACTAGACAGAGTCTTAAGGTGGATTTGTTGCTGGCAAAACGGTCATGTTTTGAGCCATAATAAGGCTCAGCAATGCCAATAACTGCGAAAGGTGTTTGTTTAACATGGCTCGTAGAAAGCAGTACGATAACCGATTCAAAGCGCAGGTGGCGATTGAAGCCATTAAAAATGAACGCACCATGGCGCAGATTGCCAGTGACTACGAAGTCCACCCGAATCAGGTCAGGCAGTGGAAAAGACAGATTCTGGAACAATCACCCCAGCTATTTGCGAACGGACACACGCAATCGACTTCCGACAACGACCGCCTTATAGCTGAACTCTACCGGCAAATCGGTCAGTTGAAGGTAGAACTAGACTGGCTTCAAAAAAAAACTCGAATGCTGCATTAGAACAGAAGCGGCAGCATGTCAAGCAAGAGTGAAATTACCCCCAAATTCTAGACAATACCTTAAGGAGCATTTGGGGCAGGAAAAACGCGCGTTCACGAGGCGGTTTGGCGTGTGTGTTGTTGCGATTTGCCGCGGGGTTTCCATAGATTAAAAAGCGTTGGGTTACGCTTTGTGTTTTTTTACCAAGCACGTCGTTGTATGTTCGGAAGGTTTAATGTTTTCGAGTGCATTCGGCGTAATTCGCTTAACCCAACCTACAAAAGCAGTGATTTGTGTGATTGAATGATGGGCTATTATTAAAAGAGCTCGTGTCGGTTAGGTCGTGTCGGGAATCAAGACAAGATGAAACTATAACTGGAGAAAAATTAGGAAAGACTATCGCCTTCGCTATTCGCTCAGTTGATCGCTTAACCCACCCCGGAAAAAACTTACACAGGGTTTAGCTCGGTTACGCCCATAAGGCGACGAAACCCTGATTGTCTTTCGACAGGATTCGGCGGGCGTGTCATCATAATTACACCATGCCGATGCGTTTCTTTAGTATCTGTGACACGCCCGCCGCTGCTGCCACCAGACTTTTTACGGCGACACGGCTTCGGACTCGCCGAACGGTGTCAGGCTGCCGTTCTTTACTATCAGCACAACCGGATTGTAAAGCGCATCGCCGACCGCGTCAAAAGAGAAGTCACCTAGGTTGGTGGAAAAGTCGCGCACTTCAGCCAAAGCGTCACGAATCGCCATAGCATCCGGTATAGCAATCGCCGTAGAATCCATAGAAAATGCGGCTTCGGTTATCGCATGATAAAGAATATGAAGCGTCGCATATGACTGAGCCGCCCATTTGTCGGGATCGATGCCGTACGCGGCTTGATAGCTGTCAACAAAATCGTGACTTATCGGATTGTCCAACGCGCGGTCCCAACTGGTGAAAGCGATAACGCCGTCCGCGGCGCCGCCAGTGAGTTGTATTTCGTTCATGCCAAATTGCGGAACAATATACGGCGCCTCAATTCCAATCGCCCGTGCTTGCAGCGTCACGCGCACCATTTCCGGAGATAAACCTGAAATAAAGAGCGCGTCCGGGTTGGATTCCATTATCGCGGTTAATTGCGCGGTGAAGTCGGTTTCGCCCTTTTGGAAGGTCTCGGTCAACAACACATTCACGCCGCGATCTAAAAGCGCCGCCGTCAATTGCTCGTTGCTGCTCGTGGAGTAGAGATCGGTTACGTCATATATCATAGCTGCGCTTTCATATCCGAGCGCGTCATGCGTAATGTTCACACCGGCCGGATTTATCTTATCCGCGGCGAGTGCGGCTCGGAAAATGTAGTCCCCGATGCTGCTCAGACCTGCAGCGGATGACACAGAACTGAAAACCACAACCTGATTCTCTTGCGCGATTGGGAAAGCGTGCTGTGCTTGATCGGAGATGGCGATTCCCACAATTGCGGGGACGCCCGCGTGTATCAGTCGTTCAAAGGCGGATACCATGCCGTCTCGAGCGCTCAAATCATCCTCTACAAGGAGGTTAATTGTAAGCAGTGTGTTCGGCAGTCCGTTGATTTCGTCGCGTGCAAGATTAAAACCGCGCTCCATTGATATTCCATACGCCGCGGCATACTCCCCCGTCAACGGCGCTACCAAACCGATGTCAATCGAAACAGGGGCTTCACTCTCGTCTGGCCCTTCGTCGGTTTGGGTCAATATGTCAGCTACTATATCGCAACCGCAAAGCCCCGCAATGAGACCGATGACCACAGTTGCAAATGTGAATTGGGTGATGCCCGTTCTAATCATTGAGTAACTCTCCTTTATTTAGTTATTAGTTTAGGTTTTTGTCCCGCCTATACGTTTCAGGAAATTCTGAAGGTCCTGGTGGGTTAGACGGCGTCCGCAACGAATTGCTTTGATGGACACCGAACTCCAGCGTTGGGCGGGGCAAGATGCCCCGCCTACAAGGTGTGTTGGGGTAACTCGTCTACCTCGTATGCGCACCGGCAATCAGTCAGAAGCTTTAGCGCGGCGGCCCCGATTTAATCCGGATGTTGGCGATACGTCAGCGTCTTGCAAACCGAGACGCGTCCTATCGAAGCACAAACCCCAACGAAAAACGGGAGTTGGCGCACGGCGAGTCGCACCGATTCAACTCTATGGGACGACCCCACTTTCCGATAAAAAAGACTTTCAATGCGTTACCAGTGCGAAATTTAGGCGTTTAATTCTGATTCTATGCAATTTTGGTTTCACGGCATAATTCCTTTTTGTGCGGACGCAAGGTAACGGGGGCAGGACTTTTCCACGGTTGCGCGAACAACCGTTAGAATTCCCTACGCTCCGTCAAATTAAGTTTTGGCGGTGACAAACAGCACCAAGGAAATTGCATTGCCCAGCGAATCGTACAAACCCGGAGCAACCCAATAAAAAAACTGTTTGCCACCATACGATCAATCTATCATTTCAACACAGAATTGATGCAATATAACAGCAGCATCGGAGGCTTCATTAAAAGTCGGCATATAATAAGCGTTCCTTATTATTTACGACAATTGGGTGACGGGGGCTGGAGTGGTGGTTCTTTGCGTAAACCGTTGACTCGGTTATCCCCCGCTCCCCGTCATAAGAGGGTAGTCTGACGCAACGACAATTTACTTTTTTCATCAGGAGACTCAGTGCAGCATTGCGGCAGTTTCAGATTTGTTATGTCCGTACCTAGCTCGTTAGGATTTATATCGGGTTGGGATATTAGTTTAGGTTGGATGCTGGCCAAAACCGGTTAAGCAAAAAACCAGCTGTCCACTTGCGGCACATGCAGGATGCACCTAAACCTTTATCCCGCAAGGTTTTATGATGAATTTTAATTTTTAACTGGTGCAGGGTGCACATTCGGTGTTACGCGATTAAGCCAACCTACAAGAATTGTCTGAACTGTGATTTGTGTGATTAAATGATGGGCAATGATTAAGCGAGTAATGTTTCGCGATTGGGAAATCGCTCCTACCCAACCCGCAAAAACTGCAAGCCGTGTTACTTTATAATTACAAGCCGACGCGTCTGATGGTGCGACGGGGTTTTAACCGGTAAATACACGTACCGCTCGCCACGCGCTCCCCGAAGTCATTACGTCCGTCCCAATAAGCAGCGCGGACTCGCCTCTTATAAAAACCAGCGGATTTAAACCCTATCGAAAGCGTACGCACTAAATTTCCGGTTAAATCATAGATTGATATAGATACGGGACTGTCGTCCGAGAGTTGATACGGAATCTAGGTTTCAGGGTTGAACGGGTTCGCGTAATTTGCCAATAGTTCGGTTTCCGACGGAATCTCAAAGAGTTCCAAGTCGGGCAGCTTAATTCGGCTCGTCAACACGTCTTCCGCGTTCACGACAATCGGCGGTACCGGCCGCACGCCGACGTAAGCGTTGGGTGAATGCGCGACAATCTCTAGCACATCGCCAATCTTTGCAAAATGGCGGTTAAAATCAACAAATGTGCCGCTGTAGGCGTTCTCGGGCAGTTCGGTACCGAGAACAGCGTCGAGCGAAGCGCCCGTGGACAGGTTTTTCACAGTGACACGGATTTTCAGAATACATGACAACATGCCGCCCTAAACATACATCACGGGCGTGTGTGTGATGTCGAACGTTACTGCCGGCAAAGCTCATTCGTCCTTCCAGGCGGAACCGATTATTGAGATGATGGTTGGTTCCGATTCAAGGTAAACGACGAGGTAACCTACGCCGCCTACGATAGGACCGTCGCCTTCTGCGCCCGGTTCTCTAATTGTGTGGAATCCTTTGCCATCGGCTTTGGAGACCGTGATTGCGCCGACACCGTCAACCAGGAGATCGCTAATCATGTTGAATCCCTCTGCTGGTTGAAGCGGCACACCGACGAGGTTGTTCCCAGAGAGCAAGGTAATCTGCGCGGTGCCGGCGGTACCGAGAGAGTCGCCCATGAGTTCAAGCGTCTTAGTTTCCTTCATTGCCGCTATAAGACCCATGTCGTCTTTGATGGGAGCGTCCGCCATGCTGCCCGCGTTTTCCTCACCGAAGTAACTCGTCCAGTTCCCGTCTACTCCGATTGAGATGATGAAGCGAACCGCGTCGCCGAGCGCGTTGAATAGGTCGCCGACGGTCTCAATCGTGCGGTCTTCTCCGTTAATTTGGTTTACAGCCAACGGGATATGGACGATATGCATACCTTTCGGGATTGACAGTGTAAACGTCGGGATCCGCGCAGATTCGATGGTCAGTACAGCGACAGTCTGGGTATTACCTTCGACACTCACGCGCACCGTATTTGAGCCGGGCGTGCTGCTGAGGGTGAGTGTGCTCTCCGCCCTGCCGTTTGCATCTGTCGCGGTGCTAGTGGTGCTGAGCGTGCCATCACCGCCCGTAACGGCAAATGTAACCGGAACCCCTTGGAATGCAACACCGTTTTGATCCTCCACTTCCACGACGAACGGTTTTTCAAGCGCGGCGCCGGGCAATCCTTGTTGGTCATCGCCCGAAACGATGCGGATCCGTTGGGGCGTACGGTTGTCAAAACCTACTTCAATTCCTCGTTCTTGCAAGGCAGGAATGTGGGTGTATATCGACTGGTAGCTTAGGGGATTCGTATACAATGATATGTTGTCTCCATCTCCCAAGCCCGTATTTGCTACTAGAGATGAAATGTCGGCTATGTCGTTGTTGTTGAGCCGCAGGATTGTCAAGTTGGTTGCATGTTCTAGACCGGTTAAATCGGCAATATTGGACTCTTCGGCGTCAAGTCTGGACAAAGTCAGCATATCCGCCGTAGAGATGGTTTGACCTGACGTTTTGCCAAGGGCGGTCTCAATTTTCGCACGGAGTTTGGGGTCGGGGATATTGACTGTTTGCGCGGTGTCCTCCGTTTTTACTACCCTGTTATCAAATAGTATTTCAACTCCTCTGTTTTGGAGGGCGGGAATATGGGTGATGATGGCAGCGTCGTTCAGGGGGTTTCCCCGCACATCAACCACGTCATTCTGCCCCAAGCCAGTATTTGATACTAGGGATGATATGTCGGAAATGTCGTTGTTGTTGAGCGACAGGCTCGTCAGATAAGTCAGACCGGCTAGCGCCGAAATGTCGGATACGGCGTTTTTGTCGAGCGACAGGTCATTGAGATCGGTTAAGCGGGCTACGGCCGAAATATCGGATATGGTGTTGTTGTCGAGCGAAAGTTTTCTCAGAGACAGCAAACTGACTAGCCCCGATATGTCCGAGATATTGTTATCCTTAAGCGACAGGTTTTTCAGAAGAGGCAAATGGGCTACGGCCGAAATGTCGGATATGGTGTTGTTGTCAAGCGACAGTGTTGTCATATAAGTCAAACTGGCTACGGCAGATATGTCAGATATGGGGTTGTCGTTAAGCGACAGGTTTGTCAGTTTAGTCAATTTTGCGACCGGTGATATGTCGGATATGGAGTTGTTGTTAAACCACAGGTGTGTCAGGTTGGATGCATGTTCTAGACCGGTTAAATCGGTGATATTGGCATCCTGGGCGTTAAATCTGGGCAAATCCGCCATATCCTGCCTAGTGATGGCTTCGCCTGACGTTTTGCCGAGGGCGTTCTCAATTTTCGCACGGAAGTTTAGGTCGGGGATGTTGACCGTGTCATCAAATTGTACTGCAACGGCTCTGTTTTCTAGTTCAGGAATGTGGGTGATGAAGGCTGCGTCATTCAGGGGGTTTCCCCACACATCAACGTCGTCCAATCCTGTATTTTCTACTAGGGGTGATATGTCTGAGATGCTGTTATCCCTAAGTGCCAGTTCTGTCAGATTAGTCAATTTTGCGACTGGTGATATGTCGGATATGTTGTTTTTGTTAAGCCATAGGCGTGTCAGATTAGTCAATCTCGAGACTGGCGATATATCGGATATGGAGTTGTCGTTAAGAAACAGGTGTGTCAGTTTATTCAAGTTTGCGACCGGCGCAATGTCGGATATTGAGTTGTCGTTAAGAAACAGGTGTGTCAATTTATTCAAGTTTGCGACCGGCGCAATGTCGGATATTGAGTTGTCGTTAAGCGACAGGATTGTCAGATTAGTCAAGTTTGCGACTGGTGATATGTCGGATATAGAGTTGGTGTCAAGCCACAGTTCTGTGAGATTAGTCAAGTTTGCAACCGGTGATATGCTGGTTATAGAGTTTTGGTTAAGCGATAGTTCTGTCAGGTTGGATGCATATTCTAGACCGGTTAAATCGGTAATATTAGCCTCTTGGGCGTTAAGTTCCGTCAAAGTCAGCAGTATCTCCTGCTTAGTAATGGCTTCGCCTGACGATTTGCCGAGGGCGTTCTCAATTTTCGCGCGGAGGTTTGGGTCGGGGATATTGACCGTTTTATCAAATAGTACTGTAACACCTCTGTTTTCTAGTGCTGGAATGTGGGTGATGATAGCTGCGTCGTTCAGGGGGTTTCCCCGCACAGCAACCGTGTCATTCTGCCCCAATCCTGTATTTTCTACTAGGGGCGATATGTCGGATATCGAGTTTTTGTTAAGCCATAGGCGTGTCAGATTAGTCAATCCCACGACCGGTGATATGTCGGATATCGAGTTGTTGTTAAGAAACAGGTCTATCAGATTAGTCAATTTTGCGATTGGTGATATGTCTGAGATACTGTTATCCCTAAGTGCCAGGTCTGTCAGATTAGTCAACTTTGCGACTGGTGATATGTCGGATACGGAGTTGAAGTCAAGCCACAGGAGTGTCAGATTAGTCAATTTTGCGACTGGTGATATGTCGGATATGAAGTTGTTGTCAAGCCACAGGAGTCTCAGATTAGTCAATTTTGCGATTGGTGATATGTCGGATATAGAGTTTTGGCTAAGCTGTAGGATTACCAACTCAGTCAATTTTGCGATTGGTGATATGTCGGATATAGAGTTTTGGCTAAGCCGTAGGATTACCAACTCAGTCAATTTTGCGACTGGTGATATGTCAGATATAGAGTTTTGGTTAAGAAACAGGATTGTCAGGTTGGTTGCATGTTCGAGACCGGTTAAATCGGTAATGTTGGCCTCTTGGGCGTTAAAATCGGTCAAAGTCTCCATATCCGCCGTAGTGATGGCTTCGCCTGACGTTTTGCCGAGGGCGTCCCTAATTTTCGCACGGAGGTTCGGGTCGGGGATGTTTACGGTTTGTGCGGTTGCTGTCACCGGAAGCGAAAAGCAAATCAGCAGGAAAAGCGTAAAGCAGAAACGCCGTTTCGTCATCGGTTTATTTCCTTCGTGGTTGGGAAACGAATCTGAAATATGTGTGAGGAACGAATTGTGATATTGATAGTGTAGGCGACCTTGCCCGGTCTTTTTTTGGCGCTTAACGCATCTTCAAATAGATAACTGTAGTAAGCTCTATCTGTATTGACGGATTCTTAGGACTGTTCGTTGTTTCCGATCAGTTTAATCGCATCGTTATGCTAAATCGGCGCGTCTGTGATTTTAGACAACTCCACTCAAACAGCTCGCCGATCGTTTCTTCCAAGCCCAGTAAGATGGCATTATACGCAGCAATCCGCATGATAAAGAAGATAAGCAGATTGCGCTCAAGACGGTTGGATTGGTATTCTGATGTATCTTTCTCAATCGTTGCGGAACTTCACTTGAACAAGCGTATAGCGTTTGCGAAACGAGGCACGGTTTCTTCCTATTGGCATTTAAGGAGTTGATGATCGGCAATTCTTACGAGTAGATTAAGAATCTCTCTATAGTTATGGAGTAACGTCCACGTATACGTATTAGGGAATTACGCCATGCTGCTAAGCTACTGTGATTCTTGCGCTTCCTCACGAAGTCCCATAAAGACGCAGACTGCCATTCCAACGAGGACAATGGCAAACGGGAAGCCAGTCGCAAGCGAGGCGGCTTGTAAGGATCGGAGTCCACCGCCAAGCAGCAGCGCGATGGCAACCAACCCCTCAAGACTGCACCAGAACACGCGTTGAGGGGCGGGCGCGTCAACCTTGCCGCCGGCTGCAATGATATCAATGATGAGGGATCCGGAGTCCGACGAGGTAACGAAGAAGATGATTGTGAGCATCATCGCGACGGAAGAAAGCAGTGTTGTCCACGGCAGTTCATCGAACATTTTGAACAGTGCGAGTTCCAGTTTCCAATCCGCAACGCTCTCGGATACACCGGTATATCCATCAACCGTGTGTTGATGGATTGCGGCGCCACCGAATGCACCAAACCACAGCAAACATAACAGCGTCGGCAGAAGTAACACAAAGATCACGAACTGACGGACTGTCCGTCCCTTTGAAATACGGGCGATGAATGTCCCGATGAATGGCGCCCAAGCTATCCACCATGCCCAGTAGAACGTGGTCCAGTCGTGAAAAAAGCCGGTATCCTGGCGCCCGATCCAGTTGCTGAGCGGCACAATCCTCATGGCATAGTCAGCAAGCCCGGCGAACATGGTACGGAGAATATAGAGGGTGGGGCCCAGTATAATTACCGCTAACAGCAACAAAGAGGCGAGAATTACGTTGAACTGGCTTAGTCGTTTGATGCCGACATTGATACCGGTCAGCACGGATGTCATGGCGATGGCGGTAATCACCATAATCAACACCACCATGGTGGTGCTATTCGCTGGAATTTCGAACAGATAGTTAAGCCCCGACGTGACTTGTTGTACCCCCAAGCCGAGCGAGGTTGCGAGTCCAAACATACCTGCGAATATAGCGAATGTATCAATGATGTGTCCGGGCCAGCCCCAGACACGATTGCCGAGCAGCGGATAGAATGCCGAGCGCATGGTTAAGGGAAGTCCCTTGTTGTAGGCGAAAAACCCGAGGGCGAGTCCGACAACACCGAAAACCGCCCAACCTTGTATTCCCCAGTGGAAAACCGTCGCCGCAATGCCTGCGGTAGCAGCCTCCGGCGTTCCGGCGGCAATACCGAGCGGGGGATTCTGCAAGTAGTGCATCGGCTCCGAGACCCCGAAAAACAGTAGACCAATCCCAATGCCCGCTGCGAAGAGCATCGCAAGCCAGGTGATATCGGAGTATTCGGGTTCCGCATCTGTGCCCCCGAGGCGTATCTTGCCGAGCGGCGAGAATGCTACAATCAGGCAAAATAGGCAGACGAGATTGACGGCGATCATGAACAACCAATCAAGGTTCGTCGTGAGCCACACACGCACCTCTCCAAACAGTTTCGTCGCGCCTTCCTGAAACACGAGCGCCCCGACGACAAAGATAACAATGGAAATTGCGGAAATCACGAAGACTGGAGTCAAGTAGATATCTAATCCGAATAACTTCCGGTACTCTATCTCATTCGGCAGTCGTGGTGGCATTCCTTCTTCGCGCATATTCAAAATGCTCCTTCTAGTTGTTTTTTGGTGATGTAGAAAAGGCAACGCACTTTAAGACAGCTTTAAGACGGTAGGAGTAAACCAAGAATCGGTGTTTCATGCAAATTCTTGCTTCTTGCTTTTATTTGCGACTTGATATGGTGAGAATCGATAATCATCTGCGCCAACCGCACAAAAGACATATAATACGCATAAACTGTGCCAATGCTTCATGAAACGGGTTGCGACCTGAGAAATCCTTTGGTAGGCTTGATTTAAAAGGATGCGGGGGCAGATAGCGCGTGAGTGCGCGGGTTGAAAAAGTGGGAGAATGCGATACGTAAGACGGATATTGAATTGAAGAAAATTTGAGGAAAGACTGTAATGGTGCGGGATACGGGGGAGTTTGTCGCAGAATACCTAAAAATTCGCAGAATGCGACAATGAGAGGGTTAACCGGTGTGGTAACGAGTAACGAGTAACGAGTAAAGCGTAAAGGGTTAAGATTTGTGTAAGGTGGGGTGGGGAAACCGTGCCTATCGGGATGGACCGCGTAGTTTATACAACTTCGCTTTTCGATAAAGGGTCGAACGGTCAATCTTTAAGGCTTGGGCTGCCTTCGTAACATTGTAGTCCATAATCTCTAGAGCGTGGGCAAGTGTGTGACGTTCAACCTCTTCAAAAGGCAGGATTCCCGTTGAGTCAAGGGAAGATAAGAGAGATTGGGAAGTCATCATTGACAGAATGTGCGGCGACAGATTGCTCAGTTGTAACAGTTCTGTGGTCTCAAGCAAAACCGCGCGGCGAATCAGGTTTTCCAACTCGCGCACGTTACCGGGGAAGTCATACTGCATCAATAAGTGTAAAGCATCAGCGGTAATCGCCTTAATGGATTTGTTCGCACTCGCTACGTATTTTTTCAGAAAATGGTCCGCCAGGAGGGGAATATCTTCACGCCGGTTTCTCAGGGGAGGAATCGCAATTGGGAACGCGGCGATCCGATAGAAAAGATCCTTTCGGAACGTGCCCGCTACCACCCCAGCTTCTAAATCCTGATTTGTCGCTGTCAGCACTCGAATGTCAACCGGGATATCGCCTGCGCCGCCGACGCGCTGGATCTGCTGTTCTTGGAGCACACGCAACAACTTTGCCTGCAACACCCACGGCATATCGCCAATTTCATCAAAAAAGATAGTTCCTCGATTTGCTTGTTCAAATTTGCCGATTCGTGCCGTTGTAGCACCGGTGAAAGCCCCCCGTTCATGGCCAAACAATTCGCTTTCAACGAGGGACTCCGGAATGGCAGCAGAATTTACGGTAATAAAGGGACCGGCTTTGCGAGTACCATTATAGTGGATTGCACGTGCAACCAATTCTTTACCGGTTCCACTTTCTCCGGATATTAGCACGTTGATGTCACTTTCAGCCGCGCGTTGCATCAACGCGAACATCTGCCGCATGTGTTGGTTCTCACCTACAATTTCGCTAAACGATGGAATAGCTACAAGTTCGCCATGTAAGCGGAGCATATCAACGTCCGTCGGTGGGAGGTCAAGCTCTTTGGACATATCACGGTAGCTGACAACACTGCCAGTAGATTCGCCTTGATCATTCCGCAGCGGGGTAATCGAGCGATAAAGCAACCTCGGTTCAGACTGGGTGCCTTTTCCAAACGCTTCCACCACGTCTTTTACATTTTCGGAGAGCAACTTTTGCCCCGGTTGCGATGCCTCCGGCGTTTGGAAACGCGCCCTCATACACGCCTTGAGTTCGGCGGGTGACATCTGTCTCAGTTGTTCTTCTGTTAAATCGAACAGTTGTTGATAGTGTTGATTTGCAAACACTAGGTTTCCCTCGCTATCGAACAATGCGATGGCATCGCCCGCAGCATCGACCACCGTTTCGAGCTTCTGATGCTTGACTTCCAGCCTACGATGATCGGTTACGATTTGCTGTTGTTTTATGGATAATTCCTGTTGGATGTTCCACCTTTCGACCAGGGAAAGCGTAAGCTGCTGAACCTCCTCCGGTGCAAAGGGTTTTCGGATATATAACAGTTTGTTAAGCAGTTTCATATCCCGGACAATTTCAGGCAGCGGTTTATCTGTGTACGCAGTCATGATGACCATCTCGACATCCGTCTCGATCTGCCTGATGCGGCGGATTGCTTCCACCCCGTCAATGCCCGGGGGCATTCTGACATCAATGTACGCAACGGCAATTGGACGGTTTGATGCCTTCGCCGTGCATATAATGTCCTGCGCCTCCTCTCCACTTGTCGCATGCAAAAGTTCAAAGTTAGGTAGAAAGTCGGTTTTATGCTTTGGAACCTTGTCGTGAAAATTCTCTGCTAGCGCAGCCGTTAATGTCCGCCGCCGGTTGGGATTCAACATATATTTAAAGTCGGTGTGGATTCCGGCTTCATCGTCGACGATTAGGACACGATAATTCCAATGTTGTTTTGATTCCATTGAACCACCTCAGTGCGTAGGTTGTGTTGACGTTAATTTGAGGCGTTTCCCTGTTCGTAGGGGCGAGGTTCCCTCGCCCAAATGGTTGGGGAACCCAACCCCTACGAGGAATACGGGCTGGGGGCCCCCAGCCCCTACGAAGATTCATCCGTTTCCAATCGTAGGGGCGGGGTTTCCCCGCCCAAATGGTTGGGTTCCCAACCCCTACGAGAAATTCGGGCTGGGGGACCCAGCCCCTACGAAGATTCATTCGTCTCCAATCGTAGGGGCGGGGTTTCCTCGCCCAAATGGTTGGGTTCCCAACCCCTACGAGAAATTCGGGCTGGGGGACCCCGCCCCTACGGAGATTTATCCGTTTCCAATCGTAGGGGCGGGGTTTCCCCGCCCAAATGGTTGGGGGAACAGCCTCTACGAAGATTTTTTGGTGAAATTGTTGGGATGCAATCGATCTAATTGCCATTGCATCGGATTATCAGTAATGTATTGGCGAATGCGCTGTAAATCTATGTCGCCTCTGATTACATGGTCGTAATAATTCCTTTGCCAAATTCGTGTTCCCGGCATATCACGATGTTGATTGATACACTTAGTGGATTGATACTTGAAATATGCCACCACCTGCCCTAACGTGGGCAAGTGAATCTTAGTCCTACGGTTGGGTAAAACGGGCGAGGGTACCGCGCTCGTACGGTTTGGTTGTGAATGGGGGTACGGGCGAGGGGCCCTCGCCCCTACGGTTTTCAATAAGATAATCCCGTGTACGTGATTGGGCATTACAACGCATAAGTCTAATTCAGCAGAAAGGAAATGTTGTGGAATACTGTCCCAACATTCGATGACAATTTTCCCTATTTCATTCAATTGCATCTGTCCGTCGATTATCTTCCCGAATAAGCATTTTTGCTCTTGCACACAAATAGTTACAAAGTACCCACCGGTTTGACCGTAATCATAGTTGCGCAAGCGTATCGAACGGCGACGGGATTGGCTTGGTTTCAGGTACATCAGTAAAATCTCTTTTGGAGAATTGTTTGTGTATCCTTAAGGTTGAAACACGGGCTGGGGGACCCCAGCCCCTACGAAGATTCATCCGTCTCCAATCGTAGGGGCGAGGTTGCCTCGCCCAAATGGTTGGGGCCCCAACCCCTACGAGGAATACGGGCTGGGGGACCCATCCCCTACGAAGATTCATCCGTTTCCAATCGTAGGGGCGGGGTTTCCCCGCCCAAATGGTTGGGGCTCCAATCCCTTCTAAGGATTGGCATACCACACGTTGCCGTAGGGGCGAGGTTTCCTCGCCCATGTGAGATACGGGCTGGGGGACCCAGCCCCTACGAAGGACGGATGGGTTGTGGGACAAGATAAAGACTATTGCCTTCGCTATTCGCTCGGTTGATCCCCTACGGTATAACGGAGGAGTAACGCAGCATGATTCGCATGGTTGTGCCATTGCCAATACCCTCGCTGAGGGGATAAATTTTCCCGCCAGACCCGATCACAAAATTAGCACTTGAATGGAGACCCAGCCCGGTCCCCGATTCCTTGGTTGTATAACCAGCACTGAAAATCAGCTTCAAATTTTCCGGGGCAATACCGATGCCATTATCAATAACATCAAGACAAAGAAAATCCTCGCTGGTATACGCTTGGACCGCGATAGCCGGGGTTTCATTGAATCCACCCGATCGAGCGAGTTCATCAATGGCTTCAATCGAATTTTTGACCAGATTCACCAACATCTGATGAAATTGACTTTCGTGAATTCGAATTTTTTCGGGGGCGTTTTTGCAGTTGATGTCTACTTGGATGCCTCTTTTATCGATCGAATCTTGCTGTAATTTCACTGCGCTCAGAATCGCTTCCTGAAGGTTGATATTTTTACGCATCACATTGGGTTGACTAGCGGACTTCTGTGTACGGATGATGTCGGTGATGTGCGAAACTTTTTCACTGACACGCTCAAGCGTCTCAACCACCTCTTTATTCTGGTCGGTAAAATCTGCCGCGACCGCGATTATAAATGGGAGCACCTGTTGTCCTTGCGGGTCATTTTTGATGTATTCAACCCAATCCTCTTGATGTGCTTTAACCGCATCAGCAAATGCGAAGAAATGGTCCAGAAGATCGTTATCGGCTAAATTTTCTTGTAGGACGTTAATTCCTACCGTTACGCTGTTGATGGCGTTGCCAATATTATGGAGGATGGTCTCGACAATTTCCAGGCGTCCGTACGCGAACGCTTGCTTCAACGCTTCTTCGGCAATCGCGCGATGCGTCACATCGCGGAAAACAATAACGCCTCCCTTTTTGGTACTGTCTTCATCATGCAGCGGCCTTCCACTAACGTTGATAAAAACGCCTTCCGGCACTTTCGGGTTGCGCACAAACATCTCTACGTTGTCTGAGGCTTCGCCTTTAAGGGCACGGGCAAGCGGCAGTTCATCTGCCGGAAAGAGTGTAACTCTATCGGGGAAAAAGAAACCGAAGACCTCACTCCATTTTTCAGGAGTTGTATCTATCGGACCGATTCCGAGAATCTTTTCCGCGCTTGGATTAAAAATTGTGAATGCGCCGCTTGCATCGGCTGCGATTACCCCGTCACCCATACTGCCAAAAATGGTATCCGTCAGTTGAACCTGATTTTGCAGTTCCTGCATTGCTTTTTCCAGCTGTATGGCTGCTATTTTGTCCTTTGTAATGTCATGCACAACATACACGTAGGCTACCACTTCCTGATTCTCATCAAATAAAGGGAGGGCACTAGCCTTTAAGTGAATTCCTTCCGCCTGATTCTTATTGCGTACAAAAACTTCTTGCTCTATTATTGCTCCACCCTGGGCAGTCAGTGCGGATATGATCTGATGGAATGGCACGGGTGTTTTTTCGTCAGAATAGAAAACGCCGTGTGTTTCAGTCCATTTGCTGGGGGGCGTGACATTCAGAGGTTCGGGACCGAAGATTTGTTGTATGCTTGGATTGAGGAACAAAATGTCATTTGTTAAGCTGAGGACAGCGATACCATCATACATACTATTGAAAACAGTTTCCATCAGTTGGGTTTGATGGCGTAACTCGCTGATGGTACGGTTTGAACCGTCCTCCCTCGTTTTATACTTAGTGATATCGCGGAGAGTAATAACGATGCCGGCGTGGTTTTCTTCATCATCTTTGATGGGAGTAATGTTATAGTCAATAGGGATTTCTCGACCAGATTTTGCAATAAGGCAGGTATTATAGTCCACCTCGGAAGCAGAAGACAATCCCTCGGCGGAAATTGATCCACCTTGGAGCGCTTTTATCAAATACGTATTTTCAATTGGATTCGCGCTGTCTCCAACATTAACATTGAGTATGTCAGCGATTTGCTTGCCAGCCCCTTCTTCCTTTTCCCAACCGGTCAATGTTTCTGCAACCGGATTCATGAATGTTATCAGTCCATTTCGGTCCGTGGCAATTACGGCGTCACCGACACCGTTGAGAATACTAGATAGCTGCTCATGGCTTGCTGTGTTTGCCATTGTTTCTCCTTAGCGGTTCACGATTAGAAATCAATTAAGTTCATGGGTTTACTTGTACATTTCGGACTTAGCTGCAGCGTTGCTGCTGGGCACGATTGTGCGATACAAGTATGGGTAAATGGGTTTATTCCTGTGGGCGGGAAATCCTTATGTGTAATGCGTAATGAGTAATGCGTAAACGGATAAGAGTTTGTAGATCGGGTTGAGCGGATTACACGAATTAATGTACAATTTAGCGAGGCGCTACGGAAGACTAACGACTTGCAAAGAGTCGATGCGCGGAGAGCCCGAAGACTGGAGAGGAAAAGGCTATCGCCTTCGCTATTCGCTCAATTGATCGCTCCCTATTCGGTCGGTTGATCCTTCGCTGTTCACTCAGTTGTTCGTTGGGTTACGCTGCGCGGCGCGAATTTTGGAGTCAAACAAAAATACAATCACACGCGCTAAACTAAAAGGATTTGATTGACGGAAAAACTATCGCCTTCGCTATCCGCTCGCTTGATCCTACAAGAGCTACAAGGGCTGAGATGGATTTGCGTTTCGTTCTCTATATTTCAGCCTTCATAGCGAAGGTGGACAATTTTGTTGATTGCGTCAATGTAGGCTTTTGCGCTTGCTACGATGATGTCAATACTGGCGCCGTGACCAACAATCATTCGCCCGTTGTCCTGTACTTTAATCGTGACTTCACCGATGGCATCCTTGCCCTCGGTTACGGAGCGGATGCGGTAGTCCGTGAGGGTGAGCGGCATCTTGACAATGCGGTCGATTGCTTTGTAGGCGGCGTCCACGGGGCCATTACCGGTGGAGGCTTCCTCAAAAACCCCTTCTTCCGTTCGGACGGCTACAGTGGTCGTCGGGGAAATTTTCGTGCCACTGACAATCTGAATGTGCTCAATCTGGTAGGCTTCTGGGATGGAGCGAACCTCGTCTCTCATGATAGCCTCAAGGTCCGCATCGTGGACGGCTTTCTTCTTATCCGCAACGACGAGAAAGCGTTCGTAGATTTTGTCGAGCTGATCGGGTGTAGTCTCATAGCCGAGTTCATGGAGGCGGTGCCTGAGTGCGTTGCGTCCGGATCTCGGGCTAAGGATAATTTGGCTCTCCTGCCAGCCGACGTCTGACGGATCAATAATCTCGAAGGTATCTCGCTGCTTAATTACGCCATCCTGATGAATGCCAGAACTGTGCGCGAAGGCATTGGCGCCAACGATGGCTTTGTTCGGTTGAACAGGTATTCCCATAGTCCGGCTAACACGGCGGCTGATTGGAACGATCTCTTTCGTATTGATGTTGGTGTGGTAGGCTCCAAAATAGTCTCTGCGTGTGCGGATAGCCATCACAATCTCCTCCAGCGATGTGTTGCCGGCGCGTTCTCCAAGTCCGTTCATTGTGCATTCCACCTGCCTTGCCCCTCTTTCAATGGCTTCTAGACTATTGGCAACGGCGAGCCCGAGGTCGTTATGGCAGTGTACGCTGATGATTGCTTCATCAATGTTCGGCACATTCGCTTTGATGTTCGAGATTAGCTGTCCAAATTCAGCGGGGACGGTCCAACCCACCGTTTCGGGGATGTTCACGATTGTTGCGCCTGCCGCAATTGTCGCCTCGACCACTTCATACAGATAGCTTAACTCTGTACGTCCGGCGTCCATCGGCGAAAATTCCACGACTGCATCGGCGTGTCCATCAGATAGACTCTTCGCGTAGATGACGGCATCAACTGCCATTTTTAGCGTTTCTTCGGGTGATGTCCGCGTAATACGTTCTCTATGAATTGGCGAGGTGCCAACAAAGGTGTGAATGCGGGGTTTCGATGCGTCCTTAATTGCACCCCAGGCAGCGGTGATATCCTTTTCTATCACTCGTGAAAGCCCACAAATTTCGGGCCCTTCAACCTCGTTGGCAATTCGCTTGACCGCATCAAAATCGCCGGGTGATGAGACAGGGAAACCCGCTTCAATGATATCGACATTCAGTTTCGCTAGGTGTTTGGCAATTTCTAACTTTTCCTCAAAATTCAGTGCGGCGCCGGGGGTCTGCTCGGCATCTCGAAGGGTTGTATCAAAAATGTAAACTTTTTCAGACACTGTGTGACTCTCCTGTTTTGTGATTGTTCTATGTTCAGTACGATGTTCTAACGATATGAGATTGTCTTCAGCGTTACGTAAATCCGGTTCTTCGGAAGTTTTCAACCCCACCTTCTTCACCTCCTCCCGTGATGCGTGATAGGCAGTGCCGGTGGCTCGTGTCCAGTTGCGAGTAGAAGCGTTTTTGCTGACCAACGGTCACTGATTTTAAACTCTAGCCAAGTTTTTATGTGCTTCCTTAAGCAAAGATGCGGTTGTTTGGAAATCGATGCAACTGTCAGTGACAGAAACGCCGTACTCAAGCTCGGATGGATCAAAACCAGTTAAGTCCGAAGGTATTTTCTGACTTCCGGCATTGATGTTTGATTCTAGCATGAATCCCACAATCCCATCATTGCCGTCGCGAACCTGCCTCAACACTTCCTGAAAAACAATTGGCTGATTTCTGTAGTCTTTCTCTGAATTTCCGTGGCTGCAATCAATAACGACGTTTGGCGGTAGATTTGCCTGTGTCAGCATCTGTTGAACATGCTCAATGCTTTCCGCATCATAATTTGAGTTGTTACTGCCGCCTCTCATCACGATATGTGTATATCGATTACCCTTTGTCCGTACAATAGATGCATCGCCGATTTCATCGATTCCCAAGAAAGTGTGTTCATGTTTCGTGGATAGAATCGCATTAACAGCAACAGCGATGTCGCCGTGAGTGCTATTTTTGAAACCAACCGGCATTGAAAGGCCAGAAGCAAGTTGCCTATGTTGCGGCGACTCGGTTGTTCGCGCACCAATCGCCGCCCACGAAATTAAATCCGAGTTGTATTGAGGTGTGAACGCCTCCAAATATTCAGTGGCACATGGCAAACCAATTTCAAGAACATCCATTAGAATCCTTCTTGAGAGATGCAACCCGTCTTTTATATGTCCGCCTTCGTTTAGATAAGGGTCGTAGATTAAGCCTTTCCAGCCTAAACTCGTACGAGGTTTTTCAAAATAGCATCTCATGGTAATCACTAAATGGTCTGAAACAGCATCGGCAATTTCTTTTAAGCCTGCGGCATAGTCACGTGCAGCCTTAGGGTCATGGATCGAACACGGCCCCACAATGACGACCTTTCTAGGGTCAGCCCTGTCCAAGATATTTTTTATGCTTTTTCTTCCATATTCCATTGCCGAGGTCATTGTGTCTGTTCTTGGAAGATCAGTTAGCAATTGCTTCGGACTCATTAATGCATCATAGCTCTTGATGTTTTGGTCAATAGCACCATTCTTTTCTACCACCGCTGCTTCCTCCGAGTTTCCATGTAGTAGTCTTCGATACCGATATGTCTTGAAAATAAAAACGCCCACCACCGAGTTTTTGTTTCGATGATGGGCGATTATCATTCATTGAATGCCGGATTTTCTATGGCTCCTCCATTATCTCAGCCAGCCCACCACCGCAGCGTAAGTACAACAAAAACGTGAAAAGAACGAAGGAATAAAGATAAACCGTGTACGAGGCACCACTACTGTTGATTTGGTTTTCCAGGGCGGTAAGCGGTTGCATATTGAGCATGTTCTTGTCTTCCTATGTTCACGCCGGGTTAGTCTTCAGACCGTGCTACCCCAACATTTTGCGCTATCAATTGGTTCAATAAAATTGTAAACGCCGCAATGGGCGAACTCTTTCCACGAACCTAATACTCTTGAGTAAACCATATCTTAACAAACGTATTCGCAAGATGTCAAGGGAATTTTCGGTTGACAACCTTTTTTTCTAGGTGTTATAGTTACTTCACACCATCTATCTGATTTGGAGGCACTGTAATTTGAGAATTCTAGTCAGCGATTCGCTGTCGCAGCAGGGTTTGGACCTGCTATCAAAAGAAGAGGATTTTGAAGTAGATTTCAAAACGAACCTTATTCCGGACGAATTGGTCGAACGCATCGGAGATTATGATGCACTGATTATTCGAAGCGCTACTAGGGTGACGGATAAGGTTATCGAAGCAGCGAATCGTTTAAAAGTTATCGGGCGCGCTGGCGTCGGTGTAGACAATATCGAGTTGGACGCGGCAACACGGCGCGGCGTCCTCGTCGTCAATACGCCCGCAGGAAATACGATTTCCGCAGCGGAGCACACGCTTACGCTAATGCTTGCCCTTTCGCGTAGGATTCTTTCCGCAGGTATTTCCCTCAGAAACGGCGAATGGATGCGCAGCAGATTTACCGGTGTTGAACTGTATGGTAAAGTTCTTGGCGTGATGGGATTAGGCCGAATCGGTTCAGAAGTAATTCGCCGCGCTCAGGCATTCGGCATGGAAACTATAGCATTTGACCCGTATATAACGTCTGCAGCCGCGGAGAAACAAGGTGTACGCTTGGTGAAACGTGATAATCTGTTCAAGGAGGCGGATTATATCTCAGTCCATATCCCGCTTACCCCGGAGACATACCATAGTATTGGCGAACGCGAATTGTCGTTGATGAAGTCGGAATGCAGTCTAATTAACACAGCACGCGGCGGTATTATTGACGAAGATGAACTTTATAAGGCATTAAAGGCCGGACTCATTGCGGGTGCCGCACTTGATGTGTTTGAGGAAGAACCGCCTACTCGCAATCCGTTGCTAGCGTTAGACAATGTGTTAATGACGCCCCATCTCGGCGCATCAACTGCCGAAGCACAGGTTCATGTTTCCGTTGAGGTTGCTCAGCAGGTGATTAATGCTTTGCGCGGGCTCCCTGTGGCAGGGGCAGTTAATCTCCCGAAAATGGATTGGCAGACAATAGAAGTTTTTGACCCTTATCTAACACTTGTGGAGAAGATTGGCAGCTTCCACGCGCAAATTGTCGACGGCCAAATTTCCGAAATAAATATTCATTACACCGGTAGTCTCTTTGATGAAACGGACGTTTCACTCATCACCGTGTCCCTTCAAAAGGGATTGCTAACACCTGTACTACAAACGAACGTTAACTATGTGAACGCGCCATTCTTCATCAAACAACGCGGCATTCGGATTATCGAAACGAAAAGCAGAACGGATGGGAGTTTTGCAAACGCGATTTCGGTCACTGTCGTGACTGACCAGGGCGAGCGCGTTATCGAAGGTACTTCATTCGGACATCAGGAGGCGCGAATTGTACGTATAGATCAACATCATGTAAATGTAAAGCCCGGCGGTTACATGGTTTTGCTCTACAATCAAGACCAACCGGGGATGATTGGATTAGTGGGCACAATTTTGGGTGAAAATAACATCAATATTGCAGATATGACCGTTGGACGTTCAGAGGTTGGAGAACTTGCAGTTACAATTATAAACGTAGATAGCCCGGTTCCTCGTGATGTGCTTCAACACATTGAAAACCGTGATGAAATCTCATTCGTCAAACAGGTAAAGCTTTAAATTAAACCGTGGGACAATTCATGACTTTGGGAGAGATTTGCCGACAGCCAAAACTTTGTCAAATAGACTCAGAATAGGAAATGAACCGTTGGGGCGCGTACTGCGGTGAAGGGCGCAAAGCAAGGAGTGTGAGTTTGGATTCCGACGAAAAGTGTTTATTTATCAATAGTCAGATACCAAAGGGGGGTTTATTTACTGGCGAAAAAAACGTAATTCATACGGATAGTAACATTCCATGGCGGCTGTCGCCGGAACCTTTCTGGCTTTCATCGGTGGAATTGGAGTGGTTCGAGAAGCTGGGCGATCATTTGTTGGAATTCTATCGAGTTTGTAATTTGCTATACTCGCAAAGTGTGCGGGGTATTCAGCCAGAATGGGTTGCGGCGTACCTCGATCAAGGGAAACCGGAACCGGTAGTCAATTATGGCAAAATGAACCGCATTAAGAGCCAAATCCCACAAGTCATCCGACCTGATGTGTTATCCACGGAAAATGGCATGATTATCGCTGAACTCGATTCCGTACCCGGCGGCATGGGATTCACAGGTAACTTGGCAATGCAGTACGCCAAACTCGACTACGAAATTGTCGGCGGAAGCAATGGGATGGTTCTCGGTTTTGCGGAAATGATTAAATCTCTTACGAAGCACGAACGTCCAACGCTGGCAATCGTCGTCTCAGAAGAGTCCAAAGATTATTGGGACGAAATGAAGTGGTTTGAGTCGGCACTTCGCAAAATTCCATTGGACGTTTACACGGTCAAACCTAACGATGTCCTCTTCACGGAACATGGACTGTTTCTGGAATCCTGTAATAGCAAGGTACAGATTGATGTGCTCTACCGCTTCTTTGAACTATTCGACCTGAGGAACATCCCGAAAGCCGAGTTGATGCTCTACGGGGCAAAGAAAAGAACGGTTGTCATGACGCCCCCGCCGAAAGCGTACCTTGAAGAAAAGTTACTTTTTGCTCTGTTCCACCATCCTACATTGCAGCCGTTCTGGTGTCGAGAACTTGGTAAAGAATCTTACGAATTGCTAACGAACCTCATTCCACAAACATGGGTGCTTGATCCCCGCGAATTGCCGCCCCATGCGATTATTCCGAATCTGGAAATTGATGGGATGCCCGTTACGAATTGGCGGCAGATTACCCCCGTGACACAGCGTCAACGCCGGCTTGTGATTAAACCGTCAGGATTCTCGGAGTTGGCGTGGGGCAGCCGCGGCGTTGTCATTGGACACGATCTGTCGACCGAAGATTGGGAGAAAGCTGTGGAGAACAGCTTAGCGAGTTTCCATCGAACGCCCTACATACTTCAACAGTTCCATAAAGCTAAACGTGTTCGTATGGAATACTACGATTTTAATACGGGTGAAGTGCGTTCTATGGCAGGCAGAGCATTGCTTCGGCCCTACTATTTCATAACAGGGGAAAAGGTCCGCCTTGGTGGGATCCAGGCGAACATTTGCCCCGCGGACAAAAAGTTGCTGCACGGCATGGTCGATTCAATCATTGTGCCTTGTGCGCTAAAGCCTGCCGCGTAGCTCGTTAGGACTAATGCCGCCCACCGTGAATCCCAATTGGAAAAACCATGTAATGAGTTTACAAGTGTAGATGTGGTCGCGTATTATGCGAAGGGTGCGGGTGTCAGACGTTAATTCCTGCATCCGTCAATTATTCCACTGTTTCACTTTACCTCTAAAACATGAGGTTATTTGAAAAACAAATCGAAATGCGCAAAGCATGCCGTATCCGGGCGCTCTACGCCATATGCCGCCGCTGTGATTCCGAGTTCTAGATTCGGGTGCTCCTTATGCAAATAATCAGCGAGCGCAAAAATCCAGTGATACATTCCGCCGATGGATTCCTTGCGGCTGTAATGCGCATGGTGGAATGCGCCACAGCCTTTTAAAGTACTGTCTTCGGTGCCAATAATCGGCCGATCGAAAATGAGGACATCCGCCCGGGATTCTTTGAGCAGCGCCTTAACAGCCTGCATCAGGTAGTTGCCGTACTCGCTTAAAACACAATAAGTAGCGGTATGGTTTTCGGGAATTGCCGATGTTGTTGCTTGCATCCTTTCATTCAGATGTCCCACTTCCGCTGGGCGTCGACTTGCCTTAATCTGTCCTTCGTTACTTCTTCCTATTTTCTCCTGCCAATCTAATGACGACAGATTTATTTCTGGCGTTGGCTTAAGTTGCCACGCGGGTTCATTTAGAAACGCTTTGTTAATTTCAGCAAGCGGGATCCGAATCCCAAACTTTCCGCCATGGTCATGCACATGTTTTCCCATCTGCTTCAATCTGGGTAGACTATTGATGTTCCAGTCATAATCGACCATGATCAGATTTCCGTTAGATTTCTGTGTTGGCACGCGATAGTGAGGACTGATTTGCGCCCATGTGATTTGGGCGGGTTGGGCAGGCATTTCTTTTGCCGGGAGGAGAGGCGCCGCTATAAAACCGTTAAGTTTTTCACTCACGGCGGTATGTGCATTGTCCTGAAAGAGCATCGTCCAAACCTTGGGTGTATTGAGCGTCTCTTTAGGGCGCACACGTATTTCGGCACCGTTCGCATGCGATGTTGGCTTTAGTGCGATTGATATCGTATTCGTTTCTGAGTAGACATAATAATGTTTGAGGAGGCCTGGACTTTCATTTGCCAGCACGATACCGCCATTGAAGTTACTATTTTGGACAATTGCAAACGGCTCCGTTGAACCGCCTGCCCAAGATTCCGGATGTGCTTGTGTTAAACCGTTCCTCCAGATTTGGGGATTATCCACTCTCCCCCCGGCGAATGAAAGGGATTCAATTTCTATGTCCTCAACAAAAAACGCCGAATCCGTAAGATTCTGGATCGACAACCACTTACGAATAACCGGTGAGTTTGGTGAAATTTCATAGTGGATTTTCAGGTGTAAATCCGGAGATTCTGAAATGTGAGCGAGTTGAATTGTGATCCGTCTCACTCCAAATCGTTGCTCAATCCGATGTGAATTATAGGTAAGTTCCTTATTATTTCCGGAAAAGACCGTCTCTCCAACCCGAAAGCGAAATTCCTCGTTCGGCAATTCGACGTAATTTTTACCCGACGGTTTGTAAATGTAGCGGACGGTCTGACATGAGTTCAAGCCAATCCATCGCTCCATCCAGCGGTTCCCCATGTACAGCACGTTGTTTTTGGCGTCGAAACCGGCATAATGTCCAACTGTCGTCAGAGGCTGGAGGTAGCTTCTCAGTTCAGCAGTCGAGATTGAAGTCTGTTGTGTGCTGCACGCCGGCAATCCGATAACACTTAAGATTAGCAGAACATTGGTTAGCCGGGATTGAAGTTCTTGATTCAACTGGATATGCCTGATAAATTGTGCGGCAATCATACACCTAGATTATCAGAGAGGAGGTAGGGTAGCGGCATGGCAAATCATAGCACAATTTGAGGCTTTACACCAGTAACTTCAAAGCGATTATCCCGTTTTACGGATGACGGCAATCCATGTAGTGAATTTTGCAGAAAATTATTTGATTGAGAGACGGCGAATATTTTATGGCTGTGCGCAGGCCAAGTTCGTGCTGAAAAATATATGTGTTTTGATGTTTCGTTAGATTTTTCGTGTTGCCCTAAGCGTCTTGACTATCGCCGAGGGGTACGAGTATAATACGGAGAGGTTTACAACGTTAAATGCTATGGCCGCGACAATTCAAATTCTCAATACCTCTACATTGGGAGACAGCGATGATGAAGAAAACCGTTGGTATGATTTCGGCGCTCTTATTGTTTTGCGCTGCTGCGCCGTCAAGTCGTGCGTTGATTGATGATTTCGACGATGGCAATTTTGATGGTTGGAAGGTGCAATCAGGAATTTGGAAGGTCAAAAACGGGGAACTCAATTATAAGGGCGGAAGTGGAATTTGTGGGGCTTCATTGTATTATGAAGAAGGTTTAGAATGGACGGACTACGAGTTTGAAGTTGATATGAAGTTTACTACCCGCAATGATTGGCCGGGCGGCATTCGTGTGCGGCTGAATCCCGATACCGGCGGGAGTTACTTCACGTGGGTATATCCTACGCAGACCGCAATTATGGTCTACATTGCAGATGCCTGGGACTGCAATAATAACAGAGGTATAGCACAAAGACGTGCTTGGGAACCGCCCGAATTAGGCGAATGGGGTCAATTGAAAATGGTGGTCGAAGGGAGGGAGATTCAGTCGTGGTGGAATGGCGAGGAGATCCTTTCCATCAAAGACAAGGCTTGGGAGAGGGGCACTATTTCTTTCACCACATTCACTGAAGACGTATTCTTCGATAATGTCCGTGTCGCTGGACCGGGAATCCCGCTGGATCCGGGTGAAGCTGTTGAGCCAGAAGGGAAGCTGACAACCACTTGGGGCAAGCTCAAAAGCAGTTATAGTTGAAGAGCAGCGATTTAGCTCCGAAATTTCCTGGCGTGTTCAGTATCCCTTTTATCTAATTCACCAGCGGGCGCGATTCTTTTGTGGGCAAGACGGCGATATTGAACGGAGAGGTAAAGAGTCTTTCGACGATCGGCTTTTTAGGCGTTTTCCGCAACCATAGACTCCCGTGTAGTGTCCCGCCGGTGAGACGTGTGCCTTACCTTTCACGGCTTGCCGGACAGAAGCCGGCCCAAAATGCCGAATGTCCCGTACAAGGAGTATCGGCCGTGAGGAACAAGTACCAAGACCAAGTGTTTGGATTTTCAGCGGACGGCAGTCCGGGGGATAGAGCAACCGTCGAGCCCAACGCCGATATCGCCTGTAACTGGTGGCCGGACATCACAAATGTTTGGACGCCTATTGGGTGGCCTGATCATCTGTTCCGGTTCAATGTTGTCTATGACGGTGCAATCGTCGCCCATCCGATAGTGAGCCCTGTGGGCCAGTTGAAACCGCATGTCAAACCGTATGCCGGTCAGGGGGTGCAACTCACCTTTATACCATCACCCTCTCCATATTTGGGATTGGGAGCGATAAATCTCTCCACACATGGATATGCAGAAACGACGTTCCCCTATGCCGGCAGAGCGCCCCGAATCGGCAACCAGGGCTGGAACGAAACGCTAGCTCCGATTCTGTGGAGCGAATGGAGGCGTGAAGGGCTGGTGCTGCGCAAAGAAATCTTTGGCCACGTTGCCGGTGGTGGAGAGGTGAAGACAGGGATTGAACCGCTCTTCGGTTGGATTCGCTTGTCGATTCACGATGTGGTAGATAGGTGCTCGTTTGACACATACGGTTTTCAGATTATCATCAATGCTTGCCATACCTTTTCCGGAGAAGGAGGTGGGGTGCTCCACGTTAATCCGCAACAGCTAGCTTATCCTCGAGAACTGAGGATGGAGCTGTCCGGCGATGAGGAAGAGCGAGGTATCAGGCTGGTTGAGCCCGACGGGAGAATCCGCCTGGCTGTAGCCAGTGGGCAGAATTGTAATATCCGCTTTCTACCGAAGGATGAGAGTGACGCATCCAATTTACTCTTTGTGAGCATGCCGGCGCAGAAAGGCGCACATCTGGATTTGCTCTTGCCTTTCCTGCCCGCCGATCCGATCGATTTTGCCGCTGAAATAAACCTCGGTTACGATAGCGCCCTTAAGCAGAGCAATGGGTACTGGTCTAACGTTCCTGCTACTGCGGCAGAAATCGCAACTCCTGAGAAGCTCGTGAACGGCGCCATTGAGCACAGTGTGAAGTTTGTGAAGCTATGTACGGAGACGAATCCCACGACCGGGCGACGTACCTTCCTCACCGGTACGCTGAACTACGAGCAGCTCTGGCCCACGTCGACATCACTCTACGTCCACATGCTGCTCGACATGATGGGCTATCACGAGTTTGTGGCAGAACATCTAGAGATTCTCAAGGAATCGCAGGGGGCGCGCATGCCGCCGGGCACCGGAAGAGCTGATGCGGAGGATGCCGTCAACTACTACGATTCCCATCCGGGCTACTTGTGCGCTCCGGAAAGTGTTGCCGTCATTGACTGGCTGTCCGACCATGGAGCAATCCTCTATACGGTCTGCAATCATGGACTCCTGACATCCGACCAGGAATTCATCAATTGCTGGCTTCAGGCAATTCTGAAGGCATGCGAGTTCATTCTTGATGCCCGTAAGATTACCGGACACGGCGGCGTGGCAGGACTTTTGCCCATGGGCGTCGACTCGGATAGTCAGCGCCAGATGCAATCTGTATGGGCAGACGGTTGGTGTTATCTGGGCCTCGTTACTGCCGTGCGCTTACTACGAAGGATTGGGCATCGCCGCACAGAGGAATTCTTCGAAGAAGCGGAGTATTACAAAGATGTTTTTGTCAAAGCGATAAGCGAGCACACAGAGAGAAACCCGGTTTGGACCGACAGCACGGGTCAAGCACACCACTACGTTCCGGGCGCATTTGCCGGCGCCGTGCCCCGTTTCGACGAGATGATCTATCTTGATACCGGCCCGCTTTTTGCGGTCTTTGCAGGGCTGATGGAGGCAGACGATCCGCTCATGCAGTCTACGTGCCAGTTCTTTCGTGAGCGACACGGGGTCGATCTGTACCGTGGATACTATACCAAGCACCCTTGCCTAATTCACGAAATCTCTACATGCGAGCCTTGTTACAGTTGGAATATATTCCATTCGCATCGACTAAATGATCGGTACAGGTATTTGGAGGGCATGTACAGTCTGTTTGCCGGCGGCCTATCGCGCCAGACCTATATCTCCTGCGAAATGCGCGGCGGAGTCACTGGCAACGTATTCTCAGCGGCGCCTGCGGCATATTTAGCAAGGCTGGCTGTGATTGACGATCTTCTGAAACCTGATGAGGAGTTACATCTTCTGCGATTGTGTCCTTTGGCTTGGCTGAAAGAAGGCGAGCAAACTCGGTTCGTGAATATGCCAACGACGTTTGGCCCCCTGACGCTGATATTCCAGTTGTTGGAGAATGGCACAAGTCTAGAGGTGTCGTTTGTTCCGCGCTTCAGATATAAACCTAAGCGCGTCATTCTCCATGTTCCGCCGAAGGCAGGGATTTCCAATGTCATCCTCAACGGTCAGATATTCGAAACAAGGACGGACGAGACGCTGAAGATTTCATGAAGGTCAATCGGCGTTTTGGTGTAGAGTTTGGCTCCGGCTAATTCTGTGTAAAGAGAGAGCAAATTCAGTCATTGCGCACGGTCGTTTGAAGCAATTGGAATAGGACAAATAGACTAAATAGGCAACACATTCATCTCCCCAATGTTCAATTTATCAGCCCCCCATCCATACATTCCATCCAAACTAAATAAATTGCATTTGTTGCTGATTCCAATCCTCCTGGTAGGAATCCTTCTGCGTTTCTACCATTTAGGTACTTGGAGTTTCTGGGTTGATGAGGTGCTCACGGTACTTGATGCGAAACGAATTTCAATGGAACAATTCCGAATCAACGCGATTCCTTATCTAGCTGTTAAATTCTCAATGTCGATTGCAGGTGAAAACGAATGGGGGGCGCGTCTCATCCCTTGCATCGTGGGAATCGTTTCAATCCTGCTTGTTTTCATGATTGGCAGGTCCCTATTTAATCAGCGAGTTGGAATCTTTGCTTCGACATTCGTGGCATTTTCAAGTTGGCACCTATTATGGTCCCAGAATGCCCGCCATTATATTTTCACTTTTTTTTTCGGTGCATTGGCTGCGTGGACATTTTTTCTCGCTTTGGAAAGGAATCGACTCCGTCTATTAGTCGTCTCACTCGGCGCTACCATTCTACTTATCCTGTGTCACATGCCTTCGGGGTTGATTGTACCCGCATTTGCGGGATACGTGGTCGGGTTTTGGCGAGGCAAAATATTTCCAGAACAACCTGCTGGCTTACGACTTCGAAACCTAGTAATTTTCTTCCTCCCACTTGGGGCACCCCTACTCTTACTCGCTCTCCCTAGCTTTCGTGACGCTTTATTCTCAGGTTGGGGGTTGAACGAATGGGCTCGGAGTCCGTTTTATATCCTTTTTACGGTCGTCCACGGATTAAGTGTACCGGTGGCGGTTGCAGCATTCTTCACCGCGTTAACTCGTCCCATGAATCGCGGCATGTGGTTCCTGATTTGCTACGCGGGCATACCATTCATTCTGCTGTTAATTGCTTCACAACTGTTAAATGTTGCGGGTTACTACATTTTTTTCACCGCCCCTGCTTACTTTCTCCTAGCGGCAATCGGGTGTGACCGAATCTGGGCGGCAAAGCATAATCCGATAATGCTCCGTTGTATCTTGCCTGGTGTGATTATCATTACAATGCTGTCTCAGGTCTATATTTACTTCCATGTTGAGAATGGAGGACGTGCGAAATGGCGTGAGGCATTCTCAACAATCCAGTTGGACTTGCGTGCAGGCGATCTTGTTGTGGCTTCGATTCCGCAGGTAGGCGAACACTATCTTCGTGAAGGGGAGACAATCGCGTTAGAGGGAGTGATGGATGACATTGACAGGTTTGAGCAGATGTGGAAATCGAAGGGGCAGCGGGTGTGGTTCGTGCTTGATGCGGTCACTTTGAATGTGTTGGATGCGGACGAGCAATTTCAGAGGCGGGTACGCCGGCAATCAAGGCTAATTCGCACGCATCCAGTCTCTGCCAGAGCCAAGAACCGCACGATTAACGTATACTTAGCCGATTTTCAAAAATAAAATCCATGATTCAGTTTGTAGGCGAAGCAAGAACAGGTATTTCGAAACAACTCGGTTTTGTATGGCCGCACCACCGTACATTTCAAGCACGTCGCGTTGTTTCCCGGTTTGAGAGGCGATGCAACAACGCCCGCCACCGAATTAGGAGATAAGAGGAGAAGCGAATCCAACTATAATTCTTGGAAATTCTTCCTACTTGAGGTACCTCGTCGAAAGCGCCGTTATGACGATATAAGGCGTCCAGAGCTTGTTTCATGTCTGGCAAACCGTGCACAAGCGCCAGATGCCCCACAAACCGCCAATAAAACCCGAATTTATCAGCGTCAGGGAAGCTGCCTTGACATAGAATTGGCCCCGAATCAATTCCTTCATCAATCTTGAGCAAGGTATAACCTACGTATTCAGGTTTTCCATGTAGAAGTGCCCAGCCGACTGTGTAAAGCCCCCTATATTCGGGCGTTATCCCTTCATGTATCACAAACATACCGAACTTCGGAATGTTGAACAATTTTGGCTTAAAGATTGTGCGCGTACATGTCCCTAATATTATGTCGGGCGCGATTTCTTTAATCTTCTTCAACCAAGAAACTTTATGAATGTTATCGCAGGAGTAGCAAGGTTTATCAAAGGTAGAATTCGTGCCGAACTGTTCTGTCAGTTGCCTTGTCCATAGCCGATTTTCCTCCTTCCCATACCGTAGCGTATAAAAACCAAAAAACAACAACTCGTCAAGCGTGCGGAGTAAACCAAGGCGCCTTATTCTTTTTTTCACTTCCTTCATACGCGCTTTGCGAGACGACCATTCCTCTTCTATGAAGAATGCGGCGCAGAACGTATAGTTCTCGTCCAGCCAATCGATAATCCCCATGTTAACACCGGTTCTGCGCCCCACAAAGACTACCTTCATTCCCTTTGGATCTAGTTTATTCATAATCACGCCTCAATCGTCACACCTACAGTTTTTGCTGCCGAAAATCGGGCATTTTTCTCACGATACCGTTAACGCAGGATTGCTAGTTTTCCAATTTTCTCAATCTTCCGATCGTCTGTATCAACAATCACTTTGTAAAAATATGTGCCGTTTGCAAGACGCACTCCATTTTCATCGCGCACATCCCAATGGGTTTCATTATAGTGTCGTCTGGAAGATGCGTCCTCAAGTGTGCGCACAAGTCTGCCATTAACTGTATAAATTTTGATTGTCACCTGATTTGGAGGTTGTACGAGATTATAGGTGAATGCGGTGTTTGTCCGCACTGGATTCGGCGCGTTCAACACGTCTGAGATTTCCACCGGTTCGTCGAGTCGGAACCGGTAAGACGGTGACGCGGCAGAATTTTCACTCTCGTCCGCAGCGAGAGCTTGAATTTGGTAATCACCGTTGACCAAATCTGGTTCAAAGGAGATTCGGGCGTAGGCTGGCTGGTTCGCATCGAATTCAAAGTCGTAACTTTCTACTGCCAATGGGATGGGCAGGCTTTCCCATTCGCTAAAAAGAAGTTGGACCGTCCCCGGGTCAATTTTGTCGTTATCGGCAATCTGCACCTCAAACTGCGGCTGTTCTCGCAAGACGACGCCATCCGTTAATATCGCGCCGTTGACCAAAATATCAATTGTTGGGGAATTCAAATCCGGATCCTTCTCGACGAAGAACAAAAATTCGCGAAGTCCGCCTTTGCCGCCAAGCTCATTTCCGTTCAGGTCATTGAACCAGATTCTGAATAGATAGCGGCCGATAAAGAGGATAGGTTTGTAATAAATGCCAACCGTAGTCACTGGCCCTTCACTGGTAATATTGAAGTCCTTAATTTTCTTAAACGTCTTAAAATCTTTACTCACCGCGAATACGAAGCTATCCATATCAACGCCATTTTCATCCTCCAAAAACAGTGAAATCTCAGGACGGGGCGAAATTACGCTCTCGGGCTTGGGTATTTCGCCATTTACCCAAAGTTGAAGTCTTGGAGCAGTTTGATCGGAATTCAATATAAGTGCGACCGTAGTGAGCTCCTTTATCTCCGCTGATATGACTCCCACCGTCGAAGTGCTGAACTTGATTTTATCTCCATATTCATAAGGCTTATCACCTGTATTGACAAGCAATTCAATGCCTAAATCACTGAGGATTAGCGGCCTATTGACCTCACCTCGAACGGGTGCACCGCTCGGATATCGAACCAGTTCGTTAAATCTGTTGCGAATCTCAAATTGCCTGCTGTTGCTGAAAAAGAGGAGCCAATTGCCGATCTCAAATAGATTCTCCGGGCCGCCGTACACACTGACATGCGCGGTTCCATTGCCGGCATTAACATTTCGGGGGGAAGTAAAGCGCGCTGCACCTTCCACGGTCTGTGTTTCAAACGTCAGAATGTCTCCAAATTCAAAGATTTGATTTCTGCCCAAGGCGTCCGTTTTTCCACGGGGAATATTGAACTCAATTCCGAGGATTTCATCTCTAAATGATTTATCCAAATGGCCAGTTTGACCCAACTTTTCGATTTCACTTTTTCCATTTCTCCGCAGCAGCACCTCATATCGGTCCGCGTCGAGGAAAAAAACTACCCATTTCCCTTCAGGCGTAAGGTTAGGGTCAACACGGACATCAGATGCCCGCAACTGTTGAACACTTGCATTTTCAACTACCGGAGGTGTTACAAACCTTTCTTGAATAAAACCGCCGTCGCTATCGCGTGGAATTTCAGAGGGGAGTCTTTCCCATGCTTTAATTTTATCCTGCCAGGCGTAGATTGCGAGTCCGCTTGCCTCCCTATCCAAGAGGCGATTGAATCCGTCATCATCGAGAGCAAGGTTATATTTTTTTTGTACGTGGTTTTCCAACGTATTCAGGTCAAATCGCAGTTTGATTTCTGCCGGTTTGACTAGTTGGTTTGTGTCCGAGTGCAGTTCAATTTTGTAGGCTCGCGCACCGGTCTGGACATCTTGGCTTTGCGATGACACCGCACTTGGAATGGGAAGTTGTATTAGAGACAGATCGGGCTGGAATGAGACCGGCGGCTCAACGGTATCAATTGAGAGCGTTGTTGGTTCTGATGCGCCAATTGGAAAAAAGGCGTCAAAAATCCGATCTAGGCTAAATGCAGTCAGCGTTTCATTGGCTTTCAAACTGAATTCGTTGACGACAAATGAGTTAAAACCCTTGTTGTCGAAAGATCTTGGTTCATCGAGTTTTCCGACGATTTCATCCGTATGATCGTCGTCTTCGTCCTCTGGGTCGGCAAAAACATAAACCTTGTGGAATCCTGTCGAGAGCGGTTCCTCCAAAATTAAAGTTGCAGTGACTACTTGAAGGTCAATCGCTCCAGGTTTCCATTGTTCTGGTCGAATTATAGTATGTCCGAAAACCATTACGTCCGCATCAATCTCGTGGTCATTGTTCCAATCCGGATTCCCTTCCGTAAACCAGACCTCTATATCTGTGTCGACCGGTTGGCCGCCATTATTGACAAGGTCCGCGCTCAACGTGAATGCTTTGAGTTCCTTTGAGAAACCGTATCGAATAGCTGTGACTTTAGATGCCATTGATGCGATAGCGATGTTTGCGCCTTCGGGTACTTTAATTGATGTCCTTTCGCTTCGACTGACGTTGTTAGTGCTGTCCGTTACTACTATCTGATAACGCACCACTTTTCCTCTTTTCGGTAGAGGAATTGGCGTCTGGAGTTCATACCACACGCCGCTTGGCACAGTAGATTCCGGAGGTGTCGGATCGGGTACCATCGGAGCAGTCTGTTCTTTGAAATCGACCGTATTACTCCAGATGACCTTGACGGATTTGATGCCAGCAATCCCTTCATTATCCACAATCTGTGCAGAGAGGTTTAGGGTTTGCGTTACTTTATCATCCATGACTTCGCGCACATCATGGATAATCGGTTGATACATCCAAAACTTCGTGCCGCCAATAGCCGCGTGCTGATTGTCGAAAGCAAAGAGCCGTACAATCCCTTGCCCGGATTTAGCATCCTGAGGTATGGGGATTTGAATTTCCCCAAACTCACCCTGCCAGACTTGAATTCGACTACGTTGTCTTGGATTGTCGTTGGCAGTGTCAGCATCCAAATCATTTGCAAATAGTGCCAGTGCAGACATGGAGCCGGTACTAAAATCGGTTGCTGTGGTAAATTCGATTTTCCCGGTCGCCGTGGAAGATTGACGGCGCCCTACGCGGTTGGGAAGAATCACTATTTTCTTGTCCGGATCAAGCGCAATTTCCTCCAATTCAACTGCAATCTCTAAATCCGGTACGGCAAGCCGAGTCGCCGGATCGCCAAAAAGGGTGTATTGTTCTGCCCCCGGGATCCAGAGTTCGAAAGATTTCATTATAAATTGTGTTTTCGCATCGGCAATAATTGCGCCAAGTGTCGGCGGTTTAATCTCGAACATTGAAGTGAAGAGATCTTTATCGAAAACAGCATTGGCAGATCCGAATGTCTTTCGAGTTGCACTCAAGGTGGCAACCGCGCCGTACCTTCCCATCATGAATTGCTCGCTCAAGCTGCGATGTCCGAACGGCTCGGGTCTATCAAAAAGGCCGTTGTTGCATGTCGTCGTAACTATGAATGGAAGACGACGGTTTTGCAACTGCTGTGCATTCACAATTCGGAAAATTCCTTCATCCGCCCAAGTGTGAGCCCCGCCATGCCCCGCATATTCGGCGATTAGGACGCCATCATCGAATGTATTGAGAATGGTGCGTTTCGTGACTTCCGGACTCACAATTTGTCCTAAATAGACCTTCCGTGTATCGAATGCAACGGGAATAGTCTCCTGAATAAGCTCTTCACGGCTGCGCTCGAATATGTCATCCGTCGCATGATCGACATTATTATCAGCGATCTGCATCAGTCGTCCCTGCCAGGGCCCTGCTTCAAGTTTTTCTTCATAGTCAATAATTTTTCGTATCATGGTACTCAATTCATGAGGACGCTGAACGGATAAACGCCCAATGAACATGTCCGGCAGCGTATCGTCGCCACTGATTGTGACAAAACGATGATCCATGGCGGTTTCACCGCCCTCCGGCGACCATCCATGAAGTGTCGGCACAAAGATTGGGTAGAGATCGAAACTTCTCCCATCCAACTTCCTCGCCTCGACCGTTGCGCTCTTGTGGTCCCAATGGGCATCCCCAACCAAGAGTACATAGGTAGGCGCAGGCTTTTGCCAACTCGTGTAGGCGTACCGCAGGAATTTCTGAATTGCTAAGGGGTTAAAAATCCCGTTACTAAACTGGTCGTAAATTGTCTCAACATCAACGACCATTAACGACAATCCTTGCGATTGGCGAAACTCAACTAAAGGTTTGACGGTCTCAATAAAGTCTTTGTGCGAAATTATAATATAATCGGCTTGATTAGCGGGATTTCTCAAGGCAGAGGGCTGGGCTGGCAGGATTTGAGTTGGCCGCGAATAGCGGTTGTTTTCAACTAAAAAGTAACTTGACGGCTGGGTGAGGTTGTCTTCGAAAATCAATTCATGACTTGCGCCAATCTGGTCTACTTGTCCATTCACAAGCTTTGAGACGATGCTTCCGCCGATAATCTTATACACGTCAACCGCTGCACGACGCAGATTCTTCACTCGGTATTGCACGGTTCCATGTACTCGCGGTACTGTGTCCGAATTGAACTCAAGTCTTCCTCCCGATGCCTCAAACGCATGCCAGTAGTCTAATTCAAACCAGTCCAAGTAAAAATCAAAATTATTTTCCCGGGGAGGTCTGGGTGGTTTGTCTTCAGCAATAATAGTTAGAAAATTGGGTGAATCTCGATGAATAAACTCGTGCTGCTTAATGTCGCGGACAATGACTGGAGCGGCTTGTTTTCTCCATTCAGCCACACGTCCTTGTTGTACATTGTTGAACATGATGCGAGCACGGTGTTCAGCGTTATTTTTTCTTTCGCCGCCTTGAAGCCTAATGCGCAGTTCTGCATCCCGTTCAATGAGACCGCGTGGAATTGCGCGGGGAACATCAATTCGGAAAGTTTTCTCTCTGAGATTTCTATTTTGACTCTCGTTAATCAACCCTTGCCAAAAATAGTGATCAGCAAACTCGGATTTAACCTCAATGAGCGCATCATGCAGGTAATCTTTTTCAAAATGTTCTGTCTTCTTGAATGCGATGGGTATGGGTGAATCCGGCGTTTTGGGAACTGCATCCTGTTCACTTACTCTCAAGCCGCCGGTGCTTCCCCAATAGAGCCAGTAGATGTTTTCATTCGTAAACTTATTGCCAATCAGTGCTTGTCCGTAAAAAACAATCGAATCACCTAAATCAAATTCCCCATTGTCGTCTTTGTCGAAAATATAGATACCAACTTGTCTTCCGCCATTCTCCATAGTAACTGAATCGAGATCGATTGATGCAGGATTCACTCCAAATCGCTTGAGTGTATTAAAAGTCACTTGGTAGAGGTCTGACCGAGTAATTGGGATTTTGTATCGCTGTTGATGACTACTTTGAGCAGCCGGGGCTGCCAATACACTATGCTCTAAACTGTTGGAATCCTGCCGCCATTGCTTTGCTTGGTTATAATTTAGCAAATTTTTCTGAAAGAGCTGCTCAAAGGGTTGGGAGGTAGAAGTGGTGAATTGATTCGCGGCGGGCGCCATTGGCGCAACCGGTGTCCCGTGGGGGGAATGGAAATTAATCCGGACTTGTAGCTCGTTATGGATTTTGAGTTGCCCGCTAACAGGATTATACTGAACTGGTTGAATCTGCAGTCGAGCAACGCGCTGTTCCCGGATAAATCCGAGTGGGACGACTTCGACGAGTTTGACCGGATGAAAGGCATTTCTTCGCTGATAAAAGCTAGTATCCATCGCCATTGCCGTATTTCGGTGGTTAAGCGCCGGGCGTTGGGTTGGGGCAATAGGCTTCGATTGGCGTATCTCGGATTGAGAACTCACAACACTTGCATAAGCTGAGCCGCCGTGAGGAATACCAATCAGTTGCATGTAGACGGGTAAACGGGGACGTCCAATCTCCATGCTGGGCACGGCGCCGTCAAAAGTGATTTCCGCGAAAGGGCGTCCTTTAACTTCCGTTTCATTAAATTGCAGGGACAGCAGGTGGAATTTGAGGATTAGGCTATCGGCGTTTGCATGAACGATTTCCAGCGGTGACGCCTCGACGTATGGCACCAGAATAAGGAAATAGACTAGTGAAATCGTCAGGAGAAGCCAACTAGACGTAACAGAGCGGGCGGGGTCTTGTAGAATGGGGGTTGCCCTACAATACTCATCAGGAAATTGGCGGGATTTCCGCATTTCTCGATTTCCCCACTTACACATTTGATTTCGAATTTGGTACATAACAATCAATTTCAACCGAGATATGGTGGGGAATCTCGGCGCAGAATAAGGGGACAGTCAAGAAGGCAGGTGGTTTGCGTAGATGTGCAACGCCTGAAAAACTAAAGAACTGAAGCGCAATATTAGAAATTTAAACTATTGCTCGTGGTGGTGCAGTGATATTCTGATAAAGGGTCAGAGTTTTCTCTTTGGATACAGCGCCAGAAGGCAACTTTAGCACTTCATATAAAGACGGTTCTTGTTCGCCTATCCTAATCGATAGAATATCACCTACAACGAGAGTTTTTCCGGCTTTGGCTTTATGACCATTCACATGAACCCGACCATGCTGACAAAGTGTTGCCGCAACTGTACGGCGTTTAATGATGCGGCTCACCTGTAGGAATTTGTCTAGACGCATCGGTTTTCCTCAAAGCCAAATCCAGGGGTGCCGTTTGTTCATGCGCATCGGTGTGCTTCAAAGCAACATCTAATACATCCATCATGCCGTCAACCTTGTAAAAATGGACGCTGTCCCTAATTTCATCGGGAATTTCAGGAAGATCTTTGTCATTATCCTCAGGGATAATGATACTCGTTATGCTATTTCTGTGGGCTGCCAGAACTTTTTCCTTCAATCCCCCGATTGGCAGGACACGTCCGCGCAACGTAATCTCACCGGTCATCGCAACATCTTTCCGCACCTCTTTACCGGTCAGTGCAGAAATCATCGCAGTGGCAAGGGTAATTCCCGCCGAAGGCCCCTCTTTAGGAACTGCCCCTTCAGGAACGTGGATATGGATGTCATTTTTCTCGAAATCAAAATCCGGCGGCACATCGAGTGTTTCTGCGAAGGATCGAATAAAAGCCAGCGCGGTCTGCGCTGACTCGCGCATAACGTCCCCAAGTTGGCCGGTCAATGCCAATTCACCATCTCCTCGCATGGTAGTAACTTCAATGCCAATGATATCCCCGCCTACAGGTGTGTAGACCATCCCGGTTGCAACGCCAACTTCGTCGCGTTCTTCTGCTTTTCCACGCGTGAATTTTGGTGGCCCCAAATACTCACCGAGATTTTCAACGTCAATTTGGACATTCGCGTTCTTATTTCCATTTTTTACAATTTGCTTAGCAACTTTTCGGCAGATGCTCGTGATTTCCCGTTCCAAATTTCGAACGCCAGCCTCGCGTGTATATTTATTTATAGTGCCCAATATGGATTCATCTGAGAATTGAATGGATTTTTCCTGCAAACCGTGGGCTTTGAGCTGTTTCGGAATGAGGAACAGACTGGCAATTTTGTGTTTTTCATATTCGGTGTATCCAGGCAACTCAATAATTTCCATACGGTCCTGCAAAGGCGCTGGAATGGTCACTCGCGTGTTAGCCGTCGTGATAAACATCACATCGGACAGGTCAAATTGAACATCAAGATAGTGATCACGGAAGGTGTCGTTCTGTTCGGGGTCAAGTACTTCCAAAAGTGCAGAAGCCGGATCGCCTCGAAAGTCCATGCTCATTTTGTCGATTTCATCCAAAAGAAAAAGCGGATTTCTTGATTTGGCATCCCGCAGACCCTGAACAACTCTACCGGGTAAAGCGCCGATATATGTCCGGCGGTGTCCACGAATTTCGGCTTCGTCACGTACCCCGCCTAAGGACATACGGATAAAATTCCGGTCTGTTGCGCGGGCGATTGATTTCCCTAACGACGTTTTGCCGACACCGGGCGGCCCGACAAAACAGAGGATTGGTCCTTTGAGTTTATCGACTAGTTTGAGAACTGCGAGATATTCAAGGATTCGTTCTTTGGGCTTTTCAAGGCCGTAATGATCTTCCTCCAATATCTGCTCTGCTGCATCAATACCGATTTTACCTTCCGTTCGTATACTCCAAGGCATTGCCAGAAGCCAGTCAATATAAGTTCGGATGACACCAGCTTCTGCGGACATCGGCGGCACTTGTTGAAGCCGATCGACCTCTTTCATCGCTTTCTCCTCGGCCTCTTCGTTCATGCCAGCTTCCTTTATTTGTTCACGCAGTTCTTCGATTTCGGCAAGATCGTCCCCGCCTCTGCCAAGTTCTTTTTGGATTGCCTTCATTTTCTCGTGCAGGTAAAACTCTCGATGGGTTTTTTCAACTGATTTCCGCACTTGATGATTGAGTTTTTCTTCCAGTTCAATTAAATCTAATTCTTCGTCAAGAAGTTCGATGACCACCTGTAAGCGTTTAATTGGATTAGTCTCGTCCAAGATTCGTTGTAATTTCTCTGACTCCACGTTGGTGCTAACGTACATAGCAATTGAATCTGCAAGATTTCCGGGTTCCTCTTCTTTTCGAATTACAATCAAAGATTCAGATGAAATTTGCTGCCGGTTTGCCTTGATGTATTTTTCGAACGTCTTAATCGCTATTTGCATCAGCGACTTTGCCTCTTTCGACTTATCCGACGCCTCAGGTATAATTTTGACTTCCGCCTGGAGAAATCCATCATTTTCAAAGCACTTAAGAACAATTGCGCGACACTCTCCGACGATGGTAAGCCGAATTGTTCCATCATTGGGGTCGTAAGATTCGGCGATGCTTACCACAGTTCCGACGCGATAAAAATCTTCTGGCTTAGGTTCTTCTTTTTCCTTGTCCTTCTGATTGAGCAAAAGTACCAACGAACCCGTATGCAAAGCATAGGTAGCCGCCAAGACTCCCACTTTGCGAATCACAACGAGCGGTTGATTATGTCGTGGAAAAATCACACCTTTACCGGGTAAAGGAATAACCGGTAGGACTCCACCTTCATCAATCTGACGGTTTGCGCTTGGATTCGGATCCATACTTTATGACTCCTTGTCAATTATCGATTTTTCGTAACATCATGCACTCAAAACCTTCCGCTCATCCTCATAAACCAACAAAGGCGGTTCGCCCTTCAAGACCGAATCTGCTGTGATGATACATTCTCGAACACCTTTTAAGGCTGGAATTTCATACATCGTATCTAACATTATATTTTCCATGATGGCCCTCAATCCTCTTGCGCCCGTCTCCCGCCTAATTACTTCTTGAGCGATGGCCGCAAGTCCTTCCTCGGTTACCTGAAGGTTTACGTCTTCATAACTAAATAGATGGCTGTACTGTTTTACGACAGCGTTTTGGGGTTCAGTTAAGATTTGAATCAATGCAGTTTCGTCTAACTCGTGAAGTGTTGCAGTTATAGGCAGACGTCCGATGAACTCTGGAATAAAACCAAATTTTATCAGATCCTTGGAGTTCGCTTGCTCAAGCAACACATGGATTTTGCAGTCGTTCGTCGCTTGGACTTCTGACCCAAAGCCCATCATTTGCTTTCCGATGCGCTCTTGGACGATTTTGTCGAGTCCAATAAACGTGCCGCCGCATATAAATAGAATTTTCGAAGTATCCACTTCAATATATTCTTGATGCGGATGTTTTCGCCCTCCTTGTGGAGGCACATTGGCTGTTTTGCCTTCCAAAATCTTCAATAATGCTTGTTGGACACCTTCGCCCGAAACATCTCGCGTAATGGAAGGATTTTCGAATTTTCGACTTATCTTATCAATCTCGTCAACGTAAATTATTCCGGTTTCCGCTCGCTCAACATCACCGTCGGCTGCCTGAAGCAGCTTCAAGATAATGTTCTCAACATCCTCACCGACGTAGCCCGCCTCAGTCAGGGTTGTTGCGTCAGTAATAGCGAAAGGCACATTCAAAATTCGAGCTAACGTTTGAGCTAGGAGAGTCTTTCCCGTTCCGGTAGGTCCCATCAGCAAAATATTGCTTTTGTCTAAATCAACGCCAACTGGATTTTTTTCAAATTTTAATCTTTTGTAGTGATTATAAACAGCAACTGCTAAGATTTTTTTTGCCGTTTCTTGACCGATTACATATTCGTCAAGTTTTGATTTAATTTCAGACGGGTGAGGGAGCGAAAAACCATCCGAAAGCGCTGAAAATTCATCGGTATGTTCTTCGTCACCGTCATCTCTGATAATATCATGACATACCTCAACACATTCGTCACAAATGTACACTGTGTTTAAGCCTACAATCAGCCGCCTTACCTCATCTTTACTTTTGTTGCAAAAAGAACACCGTAAATTGTCTTCACGATTGCCGGACATTAGTTTCTCCAAGAGGTGGTAACTTGTACAAAAGGGGACGACTCACGTCAAACATTAAAAATAGGAGAGGTTTGGTGCGGTTGAGCACGTGAGGTTCCTGCCAAACCTACAAAAATTCTGCCAGCCGTAAATCCTCAATCCTTCACTGAAATAACACGCGGTTTTAACATGAACCAAAAGATTGTAGAAAATAATTTCAGCAACCAACAGAGACAGGTCAAGCAGCGGAACCGCTGTCACATCTCACGCTTCACCTTTCTGTACCTCAGGTATTCGGCGAGAAACGACGTTGTCTACGATGCCGTATTTTAACGCATATTCTGCGGTCATGAAAAAATCACGGTCCGCATCTGCTTGAATTTTGTCGTCGGATTGCCCCGTATGTTCCGCTAAAATAGCGTACAACTCTTTCCGAATGCGCAGTATTTCTTTCGCGTGAATATCAATATCGGAAGCTTGTCCACCGACGCCGCTTATAATGGGTTGGTGAATTAAAACTGTGGAATGAGGAAGCGCATACCGTTTACCTGCCGCGCCGCCAGCTAGGAGAATAGCTCCCATGCTGTAGGCTTGACCCACGCACCATGTCTGAATATCAGGTTTGATATATTGCATGGTGTCATAAATAGCTAATCCCGATGAAACAGAGCCCCCTATCGTATTCACATAAAGTACGATGTCCGCATCCGGATTGTCACTCTCCAAAAATAGCATCTGGGCAATGATGCTATTTGCAACGGCGTCGTCAATCGCCGATCCAACCATAATAATGCGGTCTTTAAGCAACCGTGAGTAAATATCATAGGATCGTTCACCACGACTGGTTTGTTCCACCACAATCGGGACAAGGTTCATCAAAACTCTCCATAATACAGGATAAGGAAAAGCGCTCAAATAATACTATGAAGGGATGATCAAGGACTTCTTCTCGGAAGCCTTCTGAATAAGGAATGTATATATTTTTTCATTCCGGAGATGTTCTCTGAATTCTTCCAATCGATTGCTCGCCTTCAGCAAGCTAGCGTATTTTTGAGGGTCGCGGTTTTGGCTTTCCGCAATACGCCGTATTTCTATGTCTAATTCATCGTCCGTGACACTGATATTTTCTTCTTCAGCAATAGTGTCAAAAATCCACGCCTGTTTTATTTGCCGAATCGCATCTGCACGAAGCTCCGATGGCAGTTTTTCCAAATCTACGCCCGCCTGCTCTGGGGTTTTACCTTGGGTTTGCAATTGCCCCTGAATGTTCTGAGTCATCTGCTGTACGTGCCGATCAATTAATGATTCAGGGGGATTAATCTCAGTTTTCTCAATTAACTGCTGAAGTACCTCCTCCCGTTGGCTTTGGTTTATGATACCTTTCTGTTCTTCTACAAGGTTGTTCCATATTGCGCCATAGAGTTGGTCATAATTTTCATACTCCAAATCTTTCGCGAATTCGTCATCAAGCGCGGGAAGCTGCTTTTCCGTAAGTGCATGCAACGTCAGATGAAACACGGCTCGTTTGCCAGCAAGTTCCGAATTTGCCGCAGATTGCTCAAAGTCAACCTCGATTTTCTTGGAACTTCCAATAGGCATGCCGATAAGCGCTTCTTCTATTTTCGGCAAAAGGGTTCCCTGTCCTATTTCAACATCCACATCTTGCTTGCTACCATCTTTAATAGGTTGATTGTCAACAAAACATTCCCAGTCAATCCTGACAGAATCCCCTTGCTGCGCGGGCCGGTTTTCCTCTAGCGGCACAAAGGTAGCGTGCTGCGCTTGTAATTTTTGGATATACTCCTCAACTTCATCACGCGGAACATTCGCGGGAGTTTTATCTATCGCTATCTCTTCGTATTTAGGAAGGGCGAGATCGGGTTGAATGTCAATCGTGGCTTCAAAAACAATCGGCTTACCCTCCTCAATCTCTATTTGATCTAGCGGCGGCGAAATTTCGGGGTTGTTAAGAGGGACAAGCTTCTCAGTGTCTAACGCATGTTCGTAGGCGGGCGGGACAAGATTTTGAAGGGATTCAGATTTTATATACTCAGCAAAACGCGCTTTAAGGATGCTAGAAGGAACTCGTCCTTTCCGAAAACCGGGAACAGAAACTTTCGTCCGTAACGCTCGATAAGTGCGCTCAAGTTCTTCATTGACCTCTTCAGCGGAAATTTCTATCCGCAGGCACATTTGATTATTTCCCAGCTTTTCTGCGGCAACCTTCAACTAAATCTCCAGCCTATTTCCTTAAAGATGTGAGCGATGGGCGAGGAGGGACTCGAACCCTCACGGGAAAAATCCCAATAGATCCTAAGTCTATCTTGTCTGCCAATTTCAACACCCGCCCATACTCGTGGTGCGCCGTGAAGGAATCGAACCTTCAACCGCCTGATTAAGAGTCAGATGCTCTG
>JAPPKS010000020.1 GCA_028819845.1 Candidatus Poribacteria bacterium
TTTCTAGTCGAAAAGATCTCTTATTCAATTGTCTAGTTTTTGGGGGTAATTACAGTTGTCTCTTTGTTTAGACCAGAAATGGAAGGAACTTAGTCGGATTTTTATCGCTCGGGTTTAGATGTTAATTGGAAATAATCTTAAATCGGGTTGCATAGCCATGGCTGTGATGATGTTGCGCATGATTGTGCATTCTGAAGTAATTAGCAAAACTTCAAACCTGATTTAAAATTCAGTTATTTATTTAAACCTTGTCCAGTCGGCGAAAGAGATGCGAAAGTAAACTCAAAGCATCCAGACAATCTTTTTCAGTGAAAAGACGTGAATGGCTTAATGCGTTGACCTCTTCGTGACTGAGCGGATTTCTACACCCGGTGACGATTCCTTTAGACAATAATTTTTGCCCCTCTTGAATATTTTGCAGAGTAACTGAGTGTATTTCGGACCTGCCTATTTTCTCCAAGTCTTCCGCCACTTGCAAAGTATAATTTGAATTTTTCCCAAAGACCGCCTCCATCATATTTGCGTCCGCAACATTTGGCCACCCCGACTTAATACGGACTACGTTCATGTATCTTTTCACTGCTTCGTAGAACGCTCCGTAATATTCACCTTTCTTGTAACAGCTTTCGGATACCGCCTTTATTTCGTCGTGCAGATGTCGCCAATGGTACTTCGGGTATTCTGGTACAATTTCATGCAGGTTTTTCACTGCGGCTGTATTCATTTCTTCTGGCAATTCGGCGTCTCGAACGAGGGATAGGACCACGGGCTTTAGCTTTACTCGAACGTCATCTGGAACTTTATCGAACCATTTCGATATATTGATTTCCGTGGCATCGCTGATCTTTTTCTCTCTTATCTTCGTTCTCTTTTTGCGCCAATCACGCTCAAGCCTGTTGATAAGTCCGCGTAAGTGATCGTGTAGTTTTTTGGTTTCTTCGTGTCCCCAATTCAGAGATTGTCTGTTGGTCGCGATGACATCGTCTTCCAAATCGTCTATGAAATCCACTTCCAGCCACCCAGTTAGGTATGAAAAAAAGTGGCTCGAAGTGCTGTCGGAAAAGTGTCCCGGCGAATTTACCAATTTTTTTCTTGAAAACAAGGTAATACCTCGCATGTCCGTGTTTGGTGGTATCGGTTTCTTTGTCGCCATCAAATGGCCGCGTATCTGATCTGATTTATCGTACTCGTCCGAGTATGGAGAATCGTCTGGCATTTTCCACTCGACCTCATTGTCCAAGGTTGCATATCGCCGTTCATTTGTAACACAAATCGGTTCATTGGTATTATGTTTAATTTTTACCTCAAACCCTAATTCAATGATAAACATCCTTGATAGACTGTTCGCTAGCGTTTCGGGCTCAAAATCAGTTTTTCTTTGTAATTTTCGCAACACAATCGTCGTTCCGTGATTTTCAAAAGAACAATCCGAATTGGTCTTTAAAATTTCTGGCTTATAGTCATGCTGTTCTGCATGTTTGATATCTTCCCACCGCATCCTAAACGAATTTTCTTTTCCGTCTTTCCTGGTCGAGATTCCGATTTCACGCGCAATGCCGAAATACGACAGCTTGCCGAGTCCCTTTTTCCCAATTATTTTCCTGCGTTTGGGCGTGGTATCTGCGCTTTCTTCCGATCTGCGATTTCGTCCTATTCGAAGGAATTTTTCATTAATATCGTCAAATGCCATCCCTATGCCGTCGTCCTCAATAACGATTTCTTTTTCATCGCTTTGGTCGTTAAGCGTCAATGTGACATGCTCTGCGTCGGCGTCATATGCGTTCGCAATCAATTCCGCCAATACGGGCGGCAGGGTTGAATACATCCGCACGCCCAAATGTTCTATCGTGTTCGGGTCAAAAGACATTTTTAATTCTGAGTCGAATCTAGTTGAATTCATATGCGGTTGGCGTAAGATATTATATGCTTGCCGATTATTTTTGCGAATTTGGGAGGAAAGGCATTTCCAATCATTCTGGCAATTGAAGCCATGTTACTGCCAATGAATTGATAATCTTCGGGAAAAGTTTGCAACGTTGCCCCTTCCCGCAAGGATATCCCTCTGTCTTCATCTGGATGAGCAAAGCGACCATTGCTTATGCTAGTAAACCTCGTGGTAATTGTCGGGGCGGGTTTGTCCCACCACATACGTCCGTAAGTGTCGGCAAACTTCTTTTCGCCAGAAGCATAGCAAGGTAGTTCAAGATGTTTCTTAGCTTGCCATCTCGATCTATCACCACCGTCTTTATTCGTCATCCGCAATCGTTCTAGATTTTTCGCACTCAAGCCTGCCGACGTATGCAAAAATGGAGTTTCATCGCGTGTCCCGGCACAAATCTTTCGAAATCCGTTATTTGTGCCAATTACGTCTTTAACCGTTTTGCTTTCGCCCGTTGGCTTTGGTATGTCAATATCCGAGACGCGTGACGCCAATAATGTAAAACGACGCCTTTTCTGTGGAACACCGTACAACGACATATCTGTTATTTTGTACGCCGGGTTGCAATACCCAAGTGAATCGAGGTCGGTGATAAATCGCCCCATCGGACTCTCGGAATTTGAAGAAATGCCGGGAACATTTTCCACAACTACAAACCCTGGCCTGAAGTATTCGACAAACTTCTGAAATTCCAAAATAAGCTCGCTCGTCTCTTTGGATTTTTCTTTATTGGTCTGAATTATACTCCAATACTGGCAGGGAGCGCAGGCGGCGAAAATCATGAAATTATCATTCATCGGAATTCTGAGCTCTCGTTCCAAGTCCACCGGCGAGAATGTCGTGATGTCTTTTTCCAAAAAAACAGTTCTTTCATTGTTTGTTTCAAATGTTTCCTTGCAAGCCGAATCATTGTCTATGCCAGCAATGACATCGATCCCCGCCCACGTCAACCCGTGAGTCAATCCGCCCGCTCCAGAGAAGAAATCTATGGCTTTTAACCTATTTTTCACGTTCATTATTGAAAAATAATCAACCTGATTTTAGCAATTCAAAATCGAACTTGAAATCCCTTTTCTTCAGATCGTGTTCCCAAAGCCTGATAATTCGCCAACCAATGTTTTTGTAATAGTTATTCACTATGTTATCACGCTCTTTGTTTCTCTCGATTTTTTCTTTCCAGAATTTTACTCTGGTTGTCGGTAAGTGGCAGTGCTCCTTGCATCCATGCCAAAAACAGGAGTCTATGAATATCACTGTTTCGAATTTTGGCAAAACTATGTCCGGCTTGCCAAAGTGTTTCGCTGAGTTTTTTCGGTAGCGAAAGCCGCGTTTCCAAAGTGCTTTACGAAACGAAACTTCGATTTTACTGTCTCGGCTTTTTACTCGGGACATCATTTCGCTTCTCTTTTCTTTAGAAACTATATCCATGCTAGAATGGTTCCATTGAAATTCGGTTATTTATCATTAATACTTACGTGGAGAATGAACGGAATACGACGTTGATAAAGTATTGAACGCCAAGAATACAGGCTGTCCTCACCTACTCACATTATAACTTGAATAATAACTGATTTACTAGCCCCAATTTCAACAAATCAATTGGTTGGCTTGGGATATCCTTGATTTAGGGATTGTGGTTACGGTATTACATCTCCACAATCAACCCGTCGTAAGCGAGTTCAACACCCTCAGGGAGTTTCGAATTTGTATCGTGATGTTCGACATCGTGGCTCATGTGGACGAAGTAAGTTTGTTTCGGTCTGAGCTGCCCTACGATATCTAATGACTCCGGAATAGTGAAATGCGTGGGGTTAGGCGGTGACCAGCGCAGCGCGTCGAGCACTAGAAGGTCGAGACCACGCATCAGTTCCATGGACTCGGGCGGAATATGGTTGCAATCTGTTGCATACGCAAAATCGCCGATTCGAAACCCTAGTACCTCCGCCTTCCCATGCAATAGAACGAGTGGAATTACCTCAACCCCAAATAACTTAAACTTACCCTCAATTTGCACCAATTCTATTTGCGGGATAAGGGCGCCGAGATGCTGTAATTTGAACGCGTAATGAAAGACGGTACGAATGCGCTCGAGGGTTTGGGGACTGCCGTAACAGGGGATTGCATTGTCTTGCAACGCCGTAAATGCACGTACGTCATCAAGCCCGTGCAAGTGATCCGCGTGGGTGTGCGTGAACAAGATTGCGTCAACACGTTCTACCCCGCATCGGAGCGCTTGGATGCGAAGTTCAGGCGATGTGTCAACGAGGATGTTTTTACCGTTGAGCGCGATGACGATGGAAGGTCGAGTGCGATGGTTTTTGGTGTCAGTTGATGTGCATACCTTGCAACGGCATGCAATCACCGGCACACCGTGCGATGTGCCCGTTCCTAGAAACGTAATTCTCATCCACGCTCCTGCAGCCTTTTCTTCCTGGGAAACACCACCCCGCATTCCGGACAATGGGAGGTATAAGAGCGGATGGCAAAGCCGCAATTACGGCAAATACGCTTGGTTTGATAACGAGAAATTAATACGATTCCTAGAAAAACCGTAAGTAAGATTGCGACTTCCCAGAACCCGATGGACATGCTTAATCCTCTCAACCCGCTAGTAAGCCCCTCAGCACGGCAAGATTGGTTGCGTGCATTACCTTCATCTTGGGCGTTTCGATAATCGCGGGGGTGTGCTCAAATCGAGGGTCGTTTACGAGGCGTTGAAAGGGAGGAATTCCGAGATTTCCTTCGCCGATGTGATCGTGGCGATCCACACGGCTGTTAAACGCCGATTTGGCGTCGTTGAGGTGGAATGCAACCAACCGATCCAAGCCGATAATCTGGTCAAAGCGTTCGAATGTCTCATCATAGTCGGCGTCCGTACACAGGTTGTAGCCGGCTGCAAAGACGTGGCACGTATCGAAGCAGACCCCCATCCTTTCTGGATTTTCAGACATATCGATAATCTGACGCAAATGTTCAAAACAGTAGCCTAGATTAGTCCCTTGCCCGGCCGTGGTTTCCAACAAGATTTCTACGTCTCCGCCGGTGATTTGTTCCAGCGCTAAATTGAGGCTATCGCTTAACACCTGCAATCCTTCGGTTTCGCCCGAGTCAAGGTGCGCGCCAAGATGTGTCACGATGTATCGGATATTGAGGCGAGCCGCGAGTTGCATTTGTACATTGAACTGTTCGCGCGAATTTTCAAGCACATCCTTCTTTGGGGAGGCGAGGTTGGTGAGATGGATGTCGTGAATCAATATCTCTTGGATGGGAGATTCCCGCCAGCGCTCGATAAACTGGTCTATGTCGCTTTCGGAAGGTGACTTGCCAGCCCACTGGTTCGGGTTTTTAAGGAAGATTTGGATAGAGTCGCACCCTAAGTCTGTTCCATTGGAAATCGCATTGTGTATGCCGCCTGCGGTGGAAACGTGAGCACCAATCATCATAGTGGTCTCTATTGCCTCTTCAGTGAACAGTATTGCCGTCTTTAACCTAGATGCATCAGGGCGTCATTTTACCCGTTTTCTGGTATCCAGTCAACAAAAATTCCACGGTTTCTACGTTTTTTTTCTTAAACGGTTGTTAAGCCGAATCATCATTGTGTTTTTTCTTGACAGGAAATTTGATTCACAGTATAATGGGCGAAATTCAGTCATTACTGAAGATTTTTGATTATTTTTAACTCAAATTTCACAGGAGATGCTCATATGGCTAGATTATCAAAGCAAGATGTTGCGAGCAGCGTTGCAGAAAGTACCGGATTAAGCAAAAGGGATGCGACTACAGCCGTTGATGCTGCTTTGGAAGCAATTCAAAATGCCCTATCAAATGGGGATTCCGTCGGGCTGATTGGCTTCGGCACGTTCGATGTTGCAACCAGAGCCCCCCGCCAAGGCCGCAATCCTCGAAATCGAGACGAGATAATTGACATTCCGGAAAAAACAGTGCCGCGTTTCAAGGCCGGCAAAGGACTGAAGGACGCTTGTTCCTAATTTAGCTAGCATTGCCCCCTTAGGTTGGCAACAGTCACCCCGAAGTTTCAAATTATTCGCAGCAGCCTAATGAACGTAGTTGGATTTGGTGATTGTTGCCCACCTCATTAGTTTCTTACATTCCCTTCCATTATTATTCCATTTCAAATGAAGCCTTTCGATATATCTAATCCTAGCATTTTCAAGGCGCTCCAAAATTTGTTTCGTTAGAGAAACCTTCCAGTAGGTATCAGGTAAGAGTAATTTCGATTTTTATTAAGTTGTGATTTACCGAATAGCAAAACAACATAAAGAAGCCGGAGAGAAATCTCCTTATCTACGCGTCTTGCGTAGAGATTTGCCTTGACTATTCTGCGATGAACACAGCAAGACATCACAAGCCGGTCATTCAATGGAGCACAATTATTTGAATACATCTAACACTCAAGACGTACCAGATGCAAATTTAGAAGCGGCGGCGTTCTTGAGAAAGGCGCGGGAATCCATATTGAGTGAATTCAAAAAACGGATTGTCGGCCAGGAAGAGGTAATTGATGAGTTATTGATAGCTCTTTTTTCCCAGGGGCATTGTCTGTTAGTTGGCGTACCCGGACTCGCCAAAACGCTTCTCATTAACAGCCTCGCCGAGATTTTGGACCTTCAGTTTAACCGCATTCAGTTCACGCCGGATCTCATGCCGTCGGATATCATTGGAACAGACATTATTCAGGAGGACACGGATAAAGGCAGCCGGTTTTTCAGATTCATCAAGGGTCCTGTTTTTTCAAACATTCTTCTTGCTGACGAAATTAACCGTACACCGCCCAAGACGCAAGCGGCGCTATTGCAGTCCATGCAGGAGTACAAAGTTTCGGCAGGCGGCGTGACCTATCCGCTAGACTTGCCCTTTTTCGTACTTGCAACCCAAAACCCGATTGAACAGGAAGGCACCTATCCATTACCGGAAGCGCAGTTGGATAGGTTTATGTTCAATATCTACATTGACTATCCGGATTCCGCCGCTGAAAAGCAGATTGTCATGACAACAACTTCTGCTTATGACCCGTCGTTGCAACCGGTTATCTCGGGCGAGGAAATTTTGCGGCTGCAAAAAATCGTGAGAAAAGTGCCAATTGCGGAATCTATGGTTGAATACGCAGTTGCATTGAGCCGTGTTTCGCGTCCAAATAATCCCGATGCACCCGATTTTATTAAAGATTGGGTGAACTGGGGTTCAGGACCGAGAGCGTCCCAATTTCTCGTGTTAGGCGCAAAAGCACGGGCAATCATGCACGGCCGTTATCATGTCTCTCAAGACGATATAAAATCCGTTGCTAAACCTGTTTTGCGGCACCGCATTTTAACAAATTTTAACGCCGAAGCTGATGGCATCACGAGCCTTGATATCATCGATCGGTTACTGGGAATTGTTGAGGTGCCGACCCACTAAGTACAGTTGACTTTTTGACAAATTGAACCATCTATGATCCGAGAGTTTATTGCCGGGCGCAAGACCTGTCCCTACATAAAGGCTATCCTCGTGGCTGCCCTTATGGATTGGATGTCTCGCCCAACTTGGGTATTTGGCACATTAGTCGGTCGTTTGTTGCATTTGCAACGCCACATTCTCAACGCACTCTAGTCTTTATGGTGCGCCGTAAAAGCACATGTTTTTGTAAGTATGCTCAAAATTTTCTTGTATGAGCCAGTGTTATTATGAAACAGCAATCACAACAGTCAACACCAAACATCCTAAAGGAAATTGCGGGCGGGAAGATCCATCCGGTTTATCTGCTATGCGGAGAAGAGAGTTTTCTAATTGAGAACACGCTCAAGCAAATGCTCGAAAGCCTCCTTGAACCAACGACACGCGATTTCAATCTGAATCTTCTTGATGGACTAGAGGCCTCAGCCCGAGACATTTTGAGCGCAGCGGATGTCTATCCTGTGATGTCGGATTGGCGGGTCGTGGTCGTGCGGGAAGCCGCCGTTTTCAACGCTCAGAAGTCGCCGCCCCAACTGGATTTGGTACGGAAAGCCATTGATGCGTTCGACGTGGATTCTCGTAAGGGTATCGGGTTGATTGCCAAAGCGCTGGAGGTTTCAGCACCGGAAATCGCGGTTCGAAGCAGCGAATTCGAGAGCGCGATGAAGCATTTCATTGAACAAAACAAGAATAGCTTGAGCGCGGATGACCTCGAATTATTTCAGGATTTACCCCAAGCCGCCTCGCAGATTGATGAGTTGCATGCCATACCGGAAGCCACGAATGATGCTGAGTTATTGATTGAATGGCTTGAAGGTGAATTGCCCAAGTCTTGTGTGCTCATATTTATCTATAGCGGCAGTGTTGATGGGCGGAGCCGGCTTGTAAAAGCGATAAAACGTGTGGGGCGGCATGTTTCATTCACACGGTTGGAATCGGGGCAATCTCTGAGAGAGGATAAACTGTTTCAAGGGGTCCAGCGAAAACTTGATGGTTTTGGTAAGAAGATGACTCCGGGCGCCTTTCATCTCCTGCGAAAGCGCACCAGCAACGATATGGGGTTAATTTTTGAAGAACTCGATAAACTCATCGCTTTTGTTGGAGAGAAAACACAAATTGACGAAAGGGATATCCAGACCCTTGTAGTTAACAGCAGCTTTGATAGTATCTTTGCCCTGATGGATGCGATTGGGAAGAAATCGACTAGCCAAGCATTGTCCAGCTTGCATAGTGTATTGAATAGCGGTGAACCTCCAATCAAGGTTAACGCATTAATTGCCCGACAAATACGGCTCATGCTTCAAGCAAAATTGCTTATTGAGAACGGAAATCTGAAGTCAACTGTGGTACGGATGAGTTTTCAAAGTTTTGTGGATACGGTTTTCAAGGCACCGACAGCGAAATTGGCAGATCTGCTGCCTCAATCTGCACAACTCAACCTCTTCAAGCAAAACCCTTATGCGGCTTATAAAGTGATTCAGTCAAGTCCTTACTTCGGTGTTAAAGAGTTAACTACAGCGATGGAAAAGGTACTTGAAGCGGATATCCACCTCAAAAGCAGCCAATTGGATTCGGAATCGATTATCGAACAACTCGTGTATGAGCTTTGCGCGAAATCATCAGTTAGACGATAACGTAATGATCACCCGAAAATTTCGTGCAAGCCTAAATTTAAATTGCTTTGGTAAAGACGCTGTTGCAACTTGATAGGGTACGGCACTCGGGGGTTGATTGCGTCGAATCTGACAGGTAGCCTCCTCTCTTACTTAATTGGAATATACGCGATGGCAATTCGTTACCAATTTATCGTTTCTTGTAAGCGAGCGGCAGAAACAAAATGGATATTCAAGATTCAATCCGACACAGGGGATATCCCGATGTCGATTGTTGAACCGATGTCAAAAGGCGATGGTGTGTTGGCAGCAGAACCAATCGTAAAGGAGGTCGCCGATCCGCATGTCATAACAAGTTACCTGCGTCAATTGAACCGTTGGAGAAGCGGTCAAACCACGGGAAACAACGATACTGTGATATGGAATATCACGACTCGGCTTTTTCAATTACAGATTGAACAACAGATAAAAGTGAGTGTAACCTACTTTGAAGATAAGGAATTGCAGTCGGGGGCTTATGAAATTCTGTCTCAAGGTGTTTTTCCACGGGTTTTCCCAAACAAAAGCCTAAACTCTCAGTCCTCGTCCGAATATTTTTCCCCATCAACCCGTCCGCCAGCGCGTCAACACGATGGCTCAACGATTACGCCGGTGCCTAAACCGGTTGGTAGGACGAAGCAACTACTTATCGACGCTAAGGCTGAAGTGCCCAAATTGACCGCTCGCGGCGTTGAGCCAGCCACGCAACCCCCAAACAATCAGACCTCTCAAGAACTCAGCAACATAGTCGCTAACTTGGTATCATATGTTGAGCAACTGCAGCAAGAATTCCTGACAATAAAGAATACGTTGCAAGACCAAGAATCACGTATTAGTGCTATGAACGACCAAATCAGGCAGTTAGAATTGGAAAATCGTCAGTTACACGAATCCTCAGAACGGCATGATGCGACTTCCATATAAGACCCGTTTAGCGCAGCACGGGCGGCGTGAACGAAATGGTCCCAATGTTGCTCGAGTAAATTGCGAGGTGACGATTTACGTAGTAGACTTCAAGAATACAGTTTAGAATTTACCTGCCATAATCCCCCACATTTCAAGCCAAAACAACAGTTGTTGGTATTAAGCCAATTAACCCAACCCTTGTCTGACTATTTGGGCGATCAAGGCTGATGCGCGAACCGATCGTTTGGATCTCCGTACTGATTATTTTGGGTTTACTCGGCGCGATCGCAGTGGTTGTTGTGAATATGTCCAACACAACTCCGAGGACTTTCGCATCGGATAACGGGCCAAATTTCATTGATGTTTCTAACTATTCTTTAAAGATGCAGGAATACTACCATCTCTTTGCGCAGAAATGCAGCCGGTGTCATACACTCGCTCGTCCAATTAACTCAAGATTCATCGGGGAGGAGTGGCGGAAATATGTCTACAAAATGATGAGAAAACCAGGTTCAGGATTAACTCCCAAAACTGCCGAACAGATTATCGAATTTCTGATTTACGATGTCGCCCTGAGAGAAAAGAGATAATCCTAACAGTTTTCCAATCTCTAGACTGCCCGCGTGAGGCCGTTTGCCATTCTCAACCTCTTCGCAATACACATTAGCCGCGGCGTTTTAGCTTACCCGTGTTCCCGCCGGCAACGCCTTTTCAATCGTCGCGACTGCGAGGTCATTTCCGTCGGCGGCCGCAAGCAACATCCCTTGAGATTTAATCCCTCGGATTGTGGCAGGTTCTAAGTTTGCAACGAGTATCACCCGTTTCCGGATTAAATCCTCCGGAGTGTAATTCTCGGCGATGCCAGCAACGATTTGCCGCTCTGTATCACCGATACTGACGCGTAGTTTCAGCAGCCGGTCCGCATTAGGCACGCGTTCGGCAGCAATAACTTCCGCAACACGCAAGTCTAACGACTGGAAATCTTTGAACGAAACAAGGTTAGCGTCTTCAGTTCCATCTGCATTCTTGCTTTGCACCGATTTCGTATCCTTTCGTGGGAATATTGGCTCAGGTTTCCGAATTGGAATGTCCGATGGTAATCCGCCCCACTGCGCGACCGTGTCTAATCCCTGCGCGTTGAAACTCTCATCGAGCCCCATCTGCTGGCGGATGCGGTTTGCGGTGTCAGGCATAAATGGTGAAATCAGAACGGCAACCGTTCTCAGGGCTTCCATGCTGTTATATAGGATAGTTCCCATGCGCCTCTTGTCTTCCTCCGATTTCGCCAGCGTCCAAACCTGTGTCTGCTGAACATAGCGATTGACACGACGCACAAACTCCCAGATAGCTTCCAACGCTGCATCAAACGCGCGCCGGCTCATAAGCGAATAGACCTCGTTTACTGTCTCGCATGCCGCCTGTTTGACTTCGCTGTCGAATTCGCCGGGCGTCGAAGGATCAGGAACGACGCCGAAGTGCTTTGCGACAAGTCCTAGCGTGCGATTGAGCAGGTTGCCAAGATCGTTTGCCAGATCAGCGTTATACCTCAACACAAAGCGATCGCGCCGAAAGTCGCCGTCATTGCCAAAACTGAATTCACGCATCATATAGTAGCGAAATGCTTCTAAACCAAACTCGTCAATCAGCGCATCCATATCAATAATGTTACCTGTTGTTTTGCTAATCCGTTTTCCGTCCTTGGTCAACCACCCGTGTCCGAAAACCTGCTTGGGCAGCGGCAGGTCGACAGACATTAACATTGCGGGCCAAATTATAGCGTGAAAGCGGGTAATCTCTTTCCCCATCAGATGTAAATCGGCCGGCCAATACTTGCGGTATTTTTCGCCGGTCTCATGATAATCGAGCGCTGTGATATAGTTGCACAATGCCTCAATCCAAACATAAATATTGTGGGTAGGATCGAACGGCAATGGAATTCCCCACGACACGGATGCTCTTGAAATGCTAACATCTTTCAATCCTGACTCGATTGCGCTAAGGATTTCATTACGCCGGCTGTCCGGTTGAATAAATTCTGGGTTGGCGTTAATATGATCGAGCAACCGATTTTCGTATTTCGACAATGCGAAAAAGTAGTTCTCTTCTTCCACCCATTCCACGGGCAACCGGTGTACCGGACATGCCTTTGCTTCGCCGAGTTCTTTATCCATGTAAAAACTTTCGCAGGGGCGGCAATAATATCCCTCATACTTGTCTTTATATATATCGCCGGATTCATGAAGACTAGTGAGGAGTTTCGCCACGCCGCGTTTGTGTAAATCACTGGTCGTCCTGAGAAAAATATTGTAGGAAATATTTAGCTTCTTCCAGAGATTTGTGAAGGCCGGCGCTATCTGATCGCAATATTGCTGCGGCGACACTCCATTTTCAGCCGCGATTTTTTCAATGTTTGCACCGTGTTCATCCACACCCGTTAAAAAGAACACATCGTCCCCTTTGAGGCTATGATACCGTGCTAGCGCATCGGCGGCAATACTTGTGTACGCATGACCGACATGCGGCTCCGCATTAACGTAGTAAATTGGCGTTGTGATGTAGAATTTACCCATGAACCTGAGTCCCTTTAGACTGAAACAAAAAAACCTATTATCACCGCGGTGATAATAGGCGATTCTACAAAGAAAATGTTACAGCTAATCCCAAGTCTGATTGTGGCACGCCCGTTATCACTTTAACTTGAACACATGGACATGCCCATATTGGAAAGAATGGCAAAGCGCTTCATTGAGAATAATCCGGATTGAGATTGCGTGATTAACTTATTTACCAACCTGTAAATTAATGATTTACCTTAACCTTGCTATTTTATCACAATGCCCAATGTATATCAAGACAATTTTAACGGCCGAAGTGGTATTATTGACAATCTGCTCAGTGTCACGGTGATCGGAGGGATTTGTGTTGACGCTTATTTGGCCTTCTGTTAAGCTACCGCAGAACTAATTTTGAGCCGGACAGCTAGCAGCTTACTGAGGATGTTTCGAACCTGCCGCACCCAATGCTGCGAGGTTTAAGTCTTGAATTCTGTGAATTGAACAATCGTGAGAGTGAGATGAATTCGCCATGTCCCACCAAGAAATTTGCTATATGACAGCTTCCGAGTTGAGCCGACGCATTCGGGCAAGAGATGTATCGGTCAAAGAGGTGATGGAAGCCCATTTAGCGCAAATCGAGCGTGTTAACCCTAAAGTAAACGCCATAGTTACTTTGTTACCCGAGCTAGCGATTGAACAAGCTGCCGCCGCCGACGAGGCACTGGCACGCGGTGAATCGACGGCCGCTTTGCATGGACTGCCGATAGCGCACAAAGATCTGTTTGAAACTCAAGGAATCCGCACCACATTCGGATCTCCGATTTACAAGGATTTTGTACCGGACGAAGACGCACTCATTGTAGAGCGGCTGAAGACAGCCGGAGCAATCACCATCGGTAAAACCAATACACCCGAATTCGGCGCGGGGGCACAGACTTTTAACGCGGTATTCGGAGAAACGCTGAACCCCTACGACACCTCAAAAACCTGCGGCGGCAGCAGCGGCGGTGCAGCAGCGGCCTTAGCGTGTAGGATGCTGCCAATCGCGGACGGAAGCGACATGGGCGGCTCGTTGCGTATTCCCGGCAACTTCTGTAATGTCGTTGGTTTTCGCACGTCCCATGGCAGAGTGCCGATATGGCCGAACTTAACAGGTTGGTTTCCAATTACAGTACAGGGGCCAATGGCAAGAACAGTCCAAGATGCCGCACTCGTATTGAGCGCTATCGCCGGGCCGGATTCGCGTTCGCCTATCGCCATCGCTGAGCCGGGCGGTCGATTCGCTCGTCCTCTCGAACGTGATTTTACAGGTGCGCGCATCGCTTGGGGACATGATTTGGGGGGGCTGCCGATGGATGCGCGCGTAACAAACACCATCAATAGCCAGCGGCGCGTGTTCGAAGACTTGGGCTGCGTAGTCGAGGATGGCGAACCCGATTTTACTGATGCGGATGAAGTCTTCAAGATATGGCGGGCGTGGCGCTTTGAACTTGCATTTAACGGCTTGCTGAAGACCCACCGCGGCCAATTGAAGGAGACTATCGTCTGGAATATCGAAGAGGGGAAGAAGTTAGGCGGGCCGCAAATCGGATGGGCTGAACTCAAACAGACTGAAATTTTTCACCGTGTTCGGAAATTCATGGATACCTACGAGTTTCTAATTCTTCCTGTGAACCAGGTACCGCCTTTTGACGTGACACAACGATATGTAACGGAAATTGGCAGAGTAAAAATGGAGACCTATATTGACTGGATGAAATCTTGCTACTATGTAACCGTTACGGGTCTGCCCGCCATCTCAGTTCCATGCGGATTCACACCGGAAGGCTTGCCAGTGGGCGTGCAGATTTTAGGGCGGCACCAAGATGACTTCGGCGTGTTGCAACTGGCTCACGCCTTTGAACAAGCTACAGGGATTTGGAAACGCATTCCGTCTATAGCCAAGTAACTGCATACACCGCCGCACACCTTGATTCCAAATTGTCATTTGCAGTAGACTTGGTAGAATTAGGCGTTTTTTTCAGGAGGACGTAAACAATTCTGAATCACCCGCGCAACGTGCGAATTCTGATAGGTATCGCTTGACTCAAATGAGTCCTGTTCTGGGCTGGATTAACGCAATAATACAGGTTGTGATTACGGCTAACCAGATAGCCACGAATAGGGGCACAAAATTATATCTCTTTTTAAGCATCTCAGGGAATTGTATTGCTTTTCCCGCAAATTTTCCGCGGGGCTTGTTTGGGAAAAAGAACGTCTTGTAAGTTTCGATAGTACCGACCGTATAACCGAGCGCGCCCATAGAGATATACAGGTAGTCGTTGGTAAAACAGGCGATGAGCAGCGCGTAAATAGATGCAATTACTGGGCTGCGGAAAAATTTAAGCCATTCAAAACCCTCCAACGGCGCATCTTTCCAGGCGCCGCCAAAGGCTGAAATCCACCCGCCGACACTGCCAACTAATAGGACGATGATCACGTCAGGAAGATTTAAACTCACATTCCGCAAAGCCATGATACCCATAATAGCTAAAGCAACACCAATTGCGTAAGCCCCACCAGTCAACCATCGCCGCCACTGGCTATGTACAACTTTCCCCCCCACATGAAACTGCATCGGAATGAAATACTTGGATTGGTCCTCTTCTCGCAGAAACGTCTTGTAGAACTCGAGCATTCCGCGTTCGATGACATAGGTCATGCCGTAGAAAATAACCATATTCGCCGGCTGCATTACGTCGAGATTTGTAACGCGCTCAAAAACGATGGCGATGAGGCCGCTTAATATGATACTTCGGAAATATTTCCTGTATGTGAAACCCTCGTAGACGGCATCCTTATACATTCCCCAAGTTGCGGAATGCGCACCTGCCATCAAACCGATTACCAGCGCGATTAGTAAATTCATAGTCAGTTAATATGCCTCCGATTTTTAAACCAAACTCAATTGGATAGTGTGGTCGTTGTTTCTAACGTGCCATTTGTAGTAAAACACAAACAATGTAAAATGTACGCATCATATTGATTTGCAGATTGTATCAATTAGGGCGACATCTCTCTCCGCCAAGTCAAGATTCATTTGAGCTTCCTTCCCGTTTCTTATGGCGTAGGAAAAATCCCTGAACATGGCCTTGTAGCCTGCGACATCGGTGAGGTTGGGAATGATAAAGCGTTTCCGCGCACCGTTGACAATAATGAATAGCCCGTTGGATTCAAATGCGATGGAACCTTTTCGGCCAAATATCCTAGATATTCGCAACCCCTTAAATAACGACGGAATTTCCCAAGAATAATGAAGCGCTCCAACCGCTCCTTCGGCGTATTTAATGCCGACAAGCATACTCTTGTCCAACCCTTCTTGCGCCCCTGGACGAAAGCCGCGAACGGCCTCCACTGTTAGACCTAAATTGCCGGCAAAGTTTATCCAGTGAATACCGCCTTCAAACAGAGCTCCGCCTCCAGCTAATTCAGCATCACTGCGCCAACCGTTGGTCGCTTGGTGTTTGAGCGCATTGACATGGACGAAAAGCACATCACCAATAATCCCGGATAAGATTAGTTCTCGAAGCTTGGCGGCGAGCGGCTTGTAAAAGTAATTCTCCGCAACAAAGACGCATCGTCCGGTTGCGGCTTGTGCCTGGCGGATGTCCGTAAAATCACCGGCGCGCAGAAAGGCCGGTTTTTCCACAATGACATGTTTTCCTGCACGCAAGGCTGCTAACGCAAGGTCCAGGTGTAACGCCGGTGGGGTTGCAACAAGCACTACCTCAATCCTGTCATTTGCGATGGCTGCTTCATACGAATCAAAGAACCCGTGTCCTTTGAATCGCCGGTTGTACAAATCTGCCTTTTTGCCATCCCGGCTGGCGTAAAACCGTCGAAAATCGTGTTTGAAGCCCAATAGAGTCTTGCTATGAAGCCGCGTTGCAAAACCGCAGCCCAAAAAAACGAGGTTGAGTCGCGACGAAGAATTATTATCTGATGCCATGGTGTCAATTTGTCTCGGAAGAAATGCCTGCGATGCGATCGCCAACGCGTAAGGCATTAGCGGCTATTGTCAAGCTCGGGTTCAAGCCCGCCGACGTAGGCATGAAACTGCCGTCCACTACGAATAGATTATTAACCCCACGAAATTGGCAGTACGGGCCAAGGGCAGATACATGAGGCGCATTTCCCATGCGGACAGTGCCCACGGCGTGAGAGAAGGTTTTGATTTTGTGAACGTAACAGAACCACGCGCCGGCTTTTCGGAAAATTCGCTTCGCGCTCTGGATAAGTGTATCACGCGCAGCGCTATCCCTGCTAGCATAGCCGTGGGTAACAAGTAACTGCGGGAGGCCAAAGCGATCCATTCGACGCCGGTTGATAGTGACGCGGTTCTTGTACTGGGGTTTATCCTCAGCCATGACTAAAAGCCCGGTCAGATGCTTAACACCTATGCTTAGAATGTGGCCGAGTGGTGTTGGCAAAGCCTCTTTAACCAATCCCACGGGCGGTGTTTGCAACTGCTGGATACTCCCCAATTTGCCGTTGGGGCTTTTTATGTTCGGGTGCCCAAAATAGAAATCGTGAATGCCAATCTGTTTGTGGAACTGCCCCGCCTTGTTGGGGCGGATCGGAAAGAACCCAAACACAATGGCGCTGCAATGGCGCATCAGATAACGGCCAATGGTGTGGCCGCCAGGATTAACACTGTTTAGTTCGGACGAGAGTAGTAAATGCGGCGACCCTAACGCGCCCGCCGAAAGAACGAAAAACCGAGCGCGGTAATCGTGTTTTTCATCCGTCTGCTTGTCGTGGCATTCAAGTGAGACTAGCCGATTTCCATCACGAACCAACCGAGTCACAACCATGTTCGGCTTAAGGTGGAGCCCGTTTTCTATCAAATTTGGGAGGACACAGGTTGCCAAGTCATTTTTCGCTTGAATTGCGCAGGCAAACGTGTCGCAAGTGGTGCAAGAGATACACCGCGCTCGATTGCCGTTGGAGGAGTAGTTAATGGCTAATGCGAGGCGAAACGGGTTCAATCTAAGATCGGTCGCTGCGTGTTCAATGAGACGCGAGGTGTACGATAGCTTATCAAGCGCCTGCGGAAATGGAGCGCTTCGCGCCGGTTCGGTTGGATCACGCCCAACTTCACCGGCAACGTCTAATATTTGTTCGGCGCGTGTGTAATAGGGTTCCAAGTCTGCATAAGAGTATGGCCACCGCGCATCCGAGTTGCCGACGATTTCAGGGGATGCGTCGAAGTCCGCCTCGCGAAAGCGCATCGATACACCGCCATAGAACACGGATGGTCCGCCAACGCAACTATACGCACCCATCACATCGCTGGTGCCGCCGGCTAAAATACGATATGGCGTCTCGTCGGTGTAGAATGGCGTTAAATCCACAGTGCCGTTGGGCTCCCAATTTTGCGGGCCGCGCGGTACCCAATCGCCGCGCTCAAGCATCAGCACATTTAATCCGGCATGAACTAAACTGTGCGCAACCATCGATCCGCCAAAACCGCTCCCGATGACAATTGCGTCATAAGTCATATTCGCAGACTGATGCGGCATGTTTAACCTCCGCTTGTCACTTAATGCGAAGTGCGCCCAAATGGACCTTCGCCAACGTAAATTTTCCCGCACGAAAAGGGACGCTATGTCCGAAATATTCTAGCATAAACTGAACACGGTGCCCGACCAGAAAATGCGGTGTTTCTAACCGATGAATCCCATTCGATGAAGGTGTTGGCGTAGTTTTGGCAGAGTAAAACTGGAGAGCGTACTTAGCCGTGCTGAAAAATGAGGAGGTTATTTATTGAGCATCGTCCACAGTGCATTTACCGTGCGCCGCAACGCGTCGATGGTGCAGTTATTCTCAATAACAAAATCGGCAAATTTTATTTTCTCGGATAAGGGCATCTGTGCATCAATTCTCGCCTGTGCGTCAGCTCGGCTAAGCAATCTGTTTTCGGCCGCGCTTCGATTCAACAGTCGTTGGAGCTGGATTTCCGGGGAAACTGTGACCACAACAATAAAGTCTACTGTGTCTTGCGCACCCGCCTCAATGAGTAGGGGTGCGTCAATTACGACAACACAACTCGGAGATTCTGCTGCAAGCCGTCTCGCTTCAGCGCGAGATTGCTGAATGATTAGCGGGTGTAAGATGCCGTTCAACCGCTCACGTGCGCGCGTATCGTTGAAAACGATAGCGCCTAGTTTTTTTCGGCTGACATTACCAGATTCGTCCAGAATGCCAGCCCCAAAATTCTCAATGAGTTCGTTTATGATTGGGCTGCCGCGCCTGAGCAATCGGTGTCCAATCTCATCCACGTTGATGGGGATGGCGCCTTTTTCACCAAGCAGTTGAGAGACCGTCGATTTGCCGCAAGCGATACCCCCCGTGACACCAACAATGAGCCCGCGGTTTGATTCCTTGGATTTCATTAGTCGTGATTTACCTAGTGCTGCCTCTATTACTAGAATTCCAATGTCGAATAAGCTAAGATGAATACCAACATCCAACGGAAGGACAAGTGGGGCTACCGCCGCAAGTTTCGGTGATAAAACCACCATTCCACGACGAGCAGCAGCAGCGCGGCAATTGCCGCAAAGCCCCAAAGTTCCTGATTGACGCCCTGCATTTCATATTGGCTCACAGTAGCCGTTCCACCATCCTCAACGCCTTCAGCCGCCTGATGTTGTCCTCCCAAGGATAAATCTGATTCCGCTGCATCAAGAAGATTTACAGCAAATTTTCCCAATGGCCGACCATTGATATATAGTGAATAAACACCAATCTGGAAGGTTTCGGTAAACAAAAATGTTGAATCGTCTATCGCTAAATCTTTCGATGTGTTATCAGGCATTAAAAGCGTCGCGCTCACCACGTTTTCCGGATGGTCGAGGTGGAATTTTACGGGCTCGCCTGCCTTGACAACATCGGGTTGAATCGGCGCCGTTGCCGCATCAAGCCACTCAAAACACTGAGCCAGTAGAATCGGAGCGGAAGCGATTGACCGGTCAAACAAAGCAAAACGTGAGACATCAAGATCGAACGGATCAAAAGTAAAAACGATTACCTTTTTTGTGTTGTTCCCGTGCGGAAGCTCACTTCGAATGATTTGTGTGCCAAGCCAAATCAGCGGGGACTTTGCCGTCTCTGCAAGCGGGATGCCCCAAATTGGCATTTCGCAAATTAACGATTTCCTAACATTCAAGCCAAGCAGCGAGACATTACGCATCACTGGGTGGGTTTGGTTTTGATATATTACGCTTTGCGATTGCGCACTAGATTGCGCCGGCATAAAGGGCAACCCCACAACAGGGTTCAGGAAAATAGCGTTCCCGTTGAGAGGAAGTTTAGGTACGAACCCATCGAAAATCACAAAATCTCGATCTGCTGTTCCATGGTATTCCTCAGTTCGAATCTGCGAAAACACCACGTATGGGTTTGTTTCCAGCATAGTCGTCAGCAACGGTTGTTCCCTGTCGCTTACGAGTAGGATTTTCCATTCTGGCGGCGGCTGCAAAATCGCGTATGCTGCGTCATCAACCGCAAGGTCATCGTCAACATTAACGAGGCGAGCGCTGATTGTCTGGCCGTCAAACCCCTCGTCTTCTTCAACAAAAACAATCGATTTCGTTGCCCTCGGCTCAATAGTAACCGTTTCATCATCGACCCATCGTCCTTCGATTTCAAGTCTCACTTGTACCTGCCTTGGAGATTCTGCAAAATTTTGCAACACTACAAGAATCCGGTATAAACTCGATTGGTGTGTGTCCCGTGCCGCGCTAAATCGTACGATTCCGACGTTATCAATCGAGTTGCCCAACGCAATTTCTTGGCAATGCAGCGATATTTGTTGTGCAGTAAAGGGCAAGTCTCGGCAGTTGTCACTGATAAAGAATACACGAGTGTTCGGCAGATTCCCGTAAATCTGGGCGGAGTCAAATGCAGCTTTTAAGCTTGGCGGGCCATGCCGCACGGACAGATTTTTGACGGCGAGGCGAAGTTTTTCCTTATCTGACGTAAAAGCCTGAAGCACATTGCTTGATGGCGGGGAAGTGTCCATAATCATCATATTACCGTTCGCATCAAGCTGATTTATGCGTTTCAGAGCCTCCGCCTTTGCTGCATCAAGCCGGCTTTTTCCGGAATCAGTTGCCAGCATACTGGTGGACGTATCAATGATTACAATCGATTGATCGGTCAGGGCACCGGGTTGGCGCAGTGCGGGACGCGCAACACCAGCAATGACAATTAATAGAAATAAAATCTGTAACGGTAGTAAAAACGAGTTTTGCAACTTTTGGAAAGGGACATTAGCCTTCATATCCTCAACGGCCTCAAGCCAAAGCATCACGCTCGGCACGATGAGTCGTTGGCGGCGAAGCTTGAGGAAATGCAGAAATGCCACGATGGGAATGAACGCCAAGAGATAAAAGGCGGAAGGATTCAGGAAATGCATTTTCTACACTGATGAAACCTGTTCTTCAGCGTTGCCGGATTTTTCGGCTTGTTTATCTTGCAGTTTTTGCATTATTTCCTGCGCATCTTGACGACCGACTTCACCGTAATTTTTGAGCTGTTCACATTCTTCCGGCACTTTGTCGTAATCACCCCGCTCAAAATACATATTTGCCAGGTTTTTGTGCATTTCCCTGAAAACCCCGGGCCAATTGCGATCGGATTCTTTGCTAAGTAACTTTTTTGCTCGCTCAATGGCGTAGTCAACAACTTCGTCTAGTGCAGCTTTTTCAGATTCAGGAATACTATTTATATCCTCACTGTTTTCCTGCATTTCCTCAATTCGCTCGTTGTATTTGCCCAACTCTTTGAGCGCTTTGTCGCAATCGTTATATGTTCTTTCAATACCTATTGCACCATCAAAGATTTTCGAGATGAAATTCCATTTCATAAAAACTCCGCATTGGTCCCACCTAATCGAGCCATTCAGTTAAGTCAAATTTGCCCGCAGGAAAATCAATGTTTTGAACCAAAAATGGCAACATTATCCTTATTGGTTAAATCCGAAGTTGAAATGCATTGTTGTCATCTTATGGCAGGACCTGAAAAATGCGGGTACCTCCTTTCCCGGTATCGACTGTTGTCCCCAAATGGTGCCGCCGTTCTGAAAATGTGAGTGGTTAAGAACCATCAATAATACACAACAATCCGAGGGAATTAAAGCTGCCAGATTAGTCTCGTAACTTCGTGCGGTAGACACCCGACTAACAATAGATGAGCCGGGTGTCGGGGTACAGCGTACTGAACCCCGATTCGTTGAACGGTGGCTAACTCGTTAATGAAGCGTGAAACTCAGTCCAATCGTCGAGATTGTTGAGATTCACTGCGTCTGGGATAGAACCATCGTCTTCAATACCCGCTGCACCGAGGATTGATTCGCGTGTCTCATCAGCGTGGTTGTATCCTCTGATATCCGCATTCAGACTATCAATAGTCGCCTGATCGATGCTCCCGCCGTTTTGTTCGATTACCCAATTCTCAAATTGGGGGTATGTCGGAACGTTGTCCTTAAGGTATTGGAGTGCCGCTTCGCGATCAATCCCCAACCCATCAAGAACCATCTGATCGAATCCCATACCGCATTCGTCATAGTCATCTGCAAGTTGACCCGTGGCGCTCAAGATGACCTTAGACCACAGTCGTGGAAGGTGAATCACACCTAAGGGCCCCGCAACGCCTGAACTGATTGTAGGAATAATTCCTGCCATTATCATTTCTCCTTGATTTCGCTATATAACCATGAAACCGCCGCTGCGCAAAAATCGGCCAGTAGCAACAGGACGTTTTAAAGGAAATTAGTTTCCTGTCAATAACACACAATTTTGCGGGGGTTCTCCAGTTATCATAGAACCTCTCGCAAGATTTCGCTGACTGCATGACATGCATACGCAGACCGCTCTGGACTCTCAATAAATCCATTATAGCATACAAAATAGAAACTTAAAAGCATAAAAGAATTTGGGACAGCAAATTAAAGGATTCACCAAAATTCCTAGATTACACCGCCAGATTGATTCACCAATTCCGCATTTTCAATCTCTCATACTCTTTGTTTTAATCTCCGCTTCATCTATGTTATACTTATGGGTGTAGGATTGAATAAAGTCTCCTAATACAATTTTCAAAGTATAGATACAAATAGAAAATTTATACGATGTCAAAATTTGAAATGTAATGTAGAAATGTAATAATTGTTTTGGAGGATTGTGGATGAGTATAACCTTTCAAATGCTTATGGCGCTATTGACGCATACTGATAATACCGAAGCGGGTGCGAAAACTCCTGCTGACGAAGGTGACCACTTGGATGAATTGACGGAAACAAGGACGGACGATAGAGATGAATTTTTTGATAGGAAATCAGAAGACGGACATACCCAGAGTACCGAGAAGGTTGATTCGCTCGATCAGCTTGCGGAAGCTGAAGAAACAACTGGCGAGCAAGCGGCGGTAGAATCTAGAGCCCAAGTCAATCAGGAACTACCTTCCCACGATGCAAACCGTGGGAGATTAGATGAAGCAGAAATGGATGCTGAACGGCACGCCGCCAATTTAGAAACCGGTGAAGACACGCATAGCGTTGAAGCTGAGCCGGTGGTTGAGATGCCGGTAGAAATCGGTGTTCTCGACGAAATCTACAACTTTGTCAACGAATTTCCGAACAGCCGAGTAAGTAATGTCGAGCAAGCCGCCGTAAACACCGAAGACTGTGCTGGCGGAGTAAAGAAGGCTGCGATATTTGAGCACCCCCGCGCTGACGGTAATGCAAGAATTGAATATGAACTGAGACTGCCGGATTCAGCCCCCAATGAACAACTCATGCTGCATTTCAGCATCGGCTTAAGGGACGGTGTCGATTTTGATAATGCTACGGCAAAGCCCGACGGAGTCCGGTTTACAATCGAGATTTCAGGGGAACAACACTTTGAAGGTTTTTCAAATGCGTGCCGTTGGGAAGAACATGTTCTAAATGTGACCAAAGAATCCGGGAGCACAATCCAAGTTGTATTTTTAACCAATTGCAACGGGGCGGGCAACACTAACTACGATTGGGCTGTATGGGGAAATCCGCGGCTACTTAAACTGACTCGTACGCCATTAATGCCAGAAGCAGGCGGATCAGAACCCGAAATGATACGTGGGATCGCTTTAAGCTCATCAGCTAAGGATACCCCTGCATTATTGGCATCGGAATTTGTCTTGGACGCTTTCACGCCAATTTCCGAGATTGTGAAAGTCGTTAGTAAAAGGGTACAGGGTTATAATGCCGACGTACCGATCGCAGCGCTTCAGCTTTATGCTGAGCAAGCAAAATTGGACATTGTAGATATCGGTCCAACTACGGCGCTAATTACGGCCGGTGACGAGTTTGAAGTCCAATGTACGGTTCGAAATAACGGTTTAGTTCCCCTTGTAACGACCAATCGGGCAAGTATTTCACTTAATCGAATTAAACTGAGACGCGGGCATCACACGCGATCCATCAAACCGCTCAATCCTGGTGAAGAATCCACGCTGGTGTGGCAAATTCGGAGTTTTTCCCGACGTACGACGGCGTCAATGTCCGCTTCGCTTAGATTCCAAACTGCGCAAGGCGAAATGCAGCACACCGTGGAGAAAGCGTTTGAAGTACGGCCAGGAATCCCCAAATTACCCACAGAAATTTCTCCAGAATTACATACTTTTGAACTAGATGGACACGTAATCACCGAGAACCAAAACTTACGCGCACTCTTCGTAAGAGGATACGAGGGTTTTGAATATTGCATGTTTTTCGTTGCGAAAAACGGGCATTACCGGCAAGTTGCCGTCTGCAATGCCGTCTCGGAAATTCGCCATCGAGATTCAAACGGGAATGCTGAGCACATCCGAGTAACTCCGGCCGCCTATCGCCTGTCGGGAAATAATCGCGGTGATTCAATTGTCCTCCTGACTTGGGAAGAAAAGGACGGTGATGGTGTGATTTGGTCCTATGAAGGGCGGTATTCGTTGCGAGCCGATTCCAAGTACCTGAAAATCGAAAATCGGCTCACGGCTAATGAAAAACGGGAGTTGGTTGCATTTAACGGCCCTATGCTTTACGCCGGGGACGGAACGTTTGGCAATGGCAAAAACGCTGCCCTTTTCCCGGGTTTAGAATTCTTGGAGAACGGTGAATCATCGTCAAACACGCGCGACGCCTTGCCGCCGCTGAACAACCGCCTTGTACCGCACCCATACAAAGTAACCATTCCGCTAATGGCGGTTGAACATGATAAATCTCTTGTGGGCTTAATTTGGAATCCGTTAGAAACGTGGGACGGTGAACACAGTACATTATCAGCAGTATTTGCTTCCCCAAATTGGTATATGCATCAGAAGAATCATCTGATGGGACTGTTCTTGCCGACGCCGCCTCATTGGGTGGACGAGAATTGTATGGAAGCATCTACACCATACGCCATGGAGCCAAAACACGCGATTACGCTCAAGGCGCAGATAATCCTTGATGGCAATGCCTCTATATTGGACGCAATATCTATGTGGACCGCGGCTTACGGTATGCCTGAGCCCTTAGATGCGCCGCGCAGCGACGAAGAGGAGCTAATGCTTTCTCGGCACGGGTTCATGAAGACTGTCTGGGACAACGAAACGGCAAAATCGCGGCATTGCGTCGATTGGCAGCCGGCGAATGCGCCAGGATTTGCAACCTTATTGTGGTATGATTACCTCGCATCAAGAGATGAATCGGTTAGGCGGCGCGTAATTGAGATTGCGGAAAATACAATCCGTGAATCGGGAGTGGGAAGTTTAACCTCCCCCGCGTTATGCCACATATTGAAGTGGGAATTCCCCTTCTACTACGGGCACCTCGAAGCAAACTTGGAACAACTCAATTCGGTAACGAAAGCATTGATAGATTCTCAGGAAAGCAATGGAAGCTGGCAGTTCAACCCCACCACTGATCGGACAAGAACACTGGGAGAAGCAGGCGATACGGTTTTGGGCGTTTGTGCACATTCTGCATTGATGTTGTTAAAACATGCAAGGGTCACGGGGGACGAACGGTCATTGGCCTCTGGCCTCAAAGCGCTGAGGTTCATGGAACGGTTTCGAATCCCGCGCGGCGCGCAGGTGTGGGAGTGTCCTATCTACCAACCCGATCTTCTTGCCGCTGCCTATGCTGTGGGGGCGTATGTTGAGGGCTATGAGATAACCGGCGAAAAGAACGAATTGACGCCCGCCGAATACTGGGCTGCAACAGGATTGCCATTTCTCTACCATTGGAATTTGCCAAGTCGCCCCGGAATGCGGTTCGCCTCTATACCCGTTTTCGGAACCACATTCCACACTCACCCTTGGTTCGGCGTTCCTGTCCAGTGGAATGGATTGGTCTACGCCTATTATCTCCAACGGCTTGCGCGGCATAGCAGTCGGGAACCTTGGTCGAAAATTGCAGAGGGGATTACAGTGAGCGCCATGCATCAGCAGTGGACTGAGGGTGAATTCAAAGGCACATATCCTGACGGCTTTTACGGCTTCTGCACCGAAAGGCGCGGTCCGCACCTTAACCCTGAGAATATCATGGCAAACTTGTACGCGCTCCGCGGATTGGATCCCGACATTTCAACGGCTATCATTCGCGGTGAAAATGGGCGAATCCACCTCAGCACTGGAGCTAAAATCGAGCAAGTTGAATGCGATGAATCTGCGAAGTTGAATTTTAAGCTGAGGTATGTTCAATATGAAACAAGTTATGCCATAATTTCGGGTTACGGCGGAAATCCTGCCGCAATTCGCGCGCAAGATCATGAAATAACCGTTGTTGAAAACCTTGAATCAGTCGAGTCCGGTTGGCTATATCGTGAAGAGAAAGATATCATCTTCATAAAATACAAACATCCGGTTGGTGAGATAAACTTTGAGACCTTACCCGCGGCAAACCTGTAGGCGAAATTCCGACAATCCTGCGCGCTGTGGGAAGTTCTTTTCTTTTATCCCCCTCCTTACCAAGGAGGATCAACTGACCGAATAGGGAATGCGATAGGTTTTGTAGTTGTAGGTTGGGTAGAGCGGGTTTTACGAAACGTGTAAACTATTCAGCATGATTATAGTCTGTCGATTCAGTTTAATAACTGTATGCGTGAAGCGAAACCCAACGCTTTTCAAACCTCCCGATGACAAAACCACGTTCGGTTTCGCAAGTGTTTGTCCCCCTCCCCACCAAGGAGTATCAACTGACCGAATAGGGAAGGCGATAGTTTTTGTACAGGTTGAAACTGCGGATTAACCGACCCCCTCTAACTCCCCCTTGCCGAAGGGGAGGATTTTCTGAGCTGTCCTCCGCCCCGCCAAGAAGCGGCTAGACCATGAACACTCATTAGAATATTATGGCTAGGTCATAGTTAGGCAATACCGATAATCTGGCGTGCCTCGTCCGGCGTAGCAATCTCCCGCCCAAGTTCACGGGCGATGCGCACAATCTTCTCGACCAACACGGCATTGGTCTTAGCCAGTGAACCATCCGGCAAATATGGATTGTCTTCCCAGCCTACGCGGACGTGCCCCCCAAGCATGATTGCCAAGGTTAACAGTTGCCAGTGTGTTGGTGCATCCATCACACTGAGATTCCAGTTAATCTTGAAATCCGCAGGCAGATGGTCCACCATGTTTATCAACGCCTTCGGTGTGGGAGGCGTCCAACAACCCCCTTTCCAACCAACCAAGAGTGTAGTCCAAACTGGCTCGGGAAGCAGCCCTTGGTCCGCAATGAACTTTATGTTCCAAAACGCTCCCGTTTGAAACGACTCGACTTCAATCTTTACCCCGTGTTCAATCGCCGCTCGGCCGTAGGCAGCTAGCTCATCTCTGGGATGGGACGCGTACATCTCGTTGGGCGGGTAGTTAGGGTCAGGCTGGAAGAATTCATCGTGCGCGTTGAATGCAATCGACATCATATCAGGCTTGAGGTTCATTAGGTTGACCTTCTCTTCAATCCTGGCGCTCGCCACGCCGAATTGCATGACTGGATTGCAGGAAGCCTTGATTCGTTCCTGCAATTCCCGCCAGCCCTCAAAATCAAGCTTTGATACTTGGCGCCCATCAGCTTGAATCTCACGCTCAAGGGAACGTACACCGTGAATGTGGGTGATACTTGCCCCGGCGTTAACGGCGCGGATGTATTCTGCCGCGACCTTGTCTAGCTCCCGCTGTGGTGGACACAAGTAGTTGCCAGGATATGACACAGTCGAGTCGACAGTGACTGTGATAATGAGCTTGTCCATTCGACTCTCCTTTCAAATTCTCAAAACGAGAACCAAGAATTTTTTGGGTAACTTCGGTTCAGCTTGAATTCATTCAGAAATTTCAATGACAATTTTACCTTCCGCCTCCCCACTGCGCATGAGTGCCAGTGCCTCGTTGATGTCCACCAGCGGAAACCGGTGGGCAATCAGCGGCGAGATTAATCCGGCGCCCACCATTGAAATGGCATCAATGATATCCTGGCGCGAACCATTGCGTGAGCCAATAATCTCTAGCTCCCGCTGCGCGATTTGGGTGGAGTCAATCATAAGAAATTCTGGTTCCTCTCCAATTAAGACAATTCGCCCGCCGCGCATGACATAATCAGCGGCTGCTTTCGATGTCGAAGACAATCCGACAATATCGAAAACACCTTGGACGCCGTCGCCGCCTGCGAATGCCTTAATTTGTTGAGTTGCATCAATAGCATCGGCGTCCAGGACAAAATCTGCGCCGAGTTGGCTGGCGATTTGCAATTTAGCTTGTGAACGGTCAATTGCAATCACCTGTACGCGGGCAAGTTTAAGAATCTGAATTAGGTTTTGTCCAACATTGCCGGCGCCCATCACTACCGCGGTGTCATTCAAGCACAGTTCAGATCGGCGGAAGGCGTGTAGCGCAGTGATTACGGCGCAACTAATCAGGCCCGCCTGCTCGAATGGCGTGTGTTCAGGCAATTCAAACAGATTCTTAGCAGGCGCCGCAAAATAGTCGGCAAATCCGCCGTTGACGGTTGATCCAAATACCTTGGGTTGGACACAGAGCGAATCGCGTCCAACCCGACAATAGTAGCATTGCCCGCAGGTAAAAAAATCGTGTGGAACAACAGGTTGCCCGACATTCAAATTCGTTACGTTTCGGCCTGTTTTAGCTACCACACCAGCGGCCTCATGTCCAAGCGTGTGCGGCAGCGACTGCAGGTGCCCCAAGCCATCGATTTTGTGGAGATCGGTGCGGCAAACCCCACACGTTTTGGTCTGTACCAGCACCTCGTCGTCGCCGATTTCAGGAGTAGGCACCTCATCTATCTGTATCAACCCGCCAATTGTGTGCAGCCGTGCAGCTCGCATGGATTTGTTCTCCATAGCATTAGGGTAATTATCAAATTCTCAGCCCAAAAGCGGTCTATACTGAAAACGACCCGGTCACATTTAGATGAAGTGTATGTTCAGCGTATGCGTCGTTTTCATGTTTTCAAAGCGAAAGTGCGGTCTAGAAAGCTTTTGCTCTCGGACAGCACTTTGTGAGGGTCGCTTTCATAACCCCATGCGAACGCCTCGTATTCAATCGAGATGTAACCGTCGTAGGTGGCCGCGGCCATTGCACCCAACAACCCGTCGAAATCAACATCGCCTTGCCCCAGCGGCGGAAACTCATAATCTTCCAAATTTCCCTTCGCGTCCTTGGCGTGTACGTGAACTACTCGCTGACTCAACGCCCTGTAAGCTCCAGTTACAGAATCCCCCCGTACGAAATAGTGGCCCGAGTCGAACAGAACTCCCAAATTTTCCAGGCCATCGTGGCTAAGTAGATACTGCATGCGGCTGAGACTATGCAGGAGGGAACCGGGAGAACTACCCGCTTCCACGGCGAGAATCACCCCCAAACGGGACGCATGGGCTATCAGATGCCATAGTGCAGCGACCAGCCATTCCCAAAATTGGCTTTCCCGCCCATAAAACTCTTTCCGCCCCCCGCCGAATACCACATATCGGGCGCCAAGATCTGATGCGAGTTCCAGTGCACCCTCCACAAATTTTAGGTTAGCTTGCCTAACCTCGGGTACGGCGTGGATCAGATTCGTGTGCGCGTTCAATGCGGCGATGGCCACGCCGGCGCGTTCTGCATGCTTGCGCACGCGGCTTCTTTCCTCTGCTCCCGCCTGTGAACTCATGTGCGGCGGAGGCGGCGGCAAGAACGGCGGCGCCTTCTCAAGACTGATGTCAATGGCTTGATAATCATGTTCTGCGAGAACATCAATAGCCTGTTCGACAGGGAACTGGCTCAAGAGACCGGAATTGCAACTCAGCCCTTTCATCTCATGTTTTCACTTACGCTGTCCTGCCAATTCCTATTGGCGATGAATTGCGTCATTACGAGCACGGCCAGAATTTGAGAAATTGGCGATTACTGGCTAACGTTCATCTTGATAACCTCATCGAGGCCTCATTATGACAGCGAATTTATCACGGGACAAAAGTTCTGTCAAGCCATTTTACACAGACTCGCATGCCTGCGTGCGTCACAAATTTTTTGTTTTTCGCCCCACGAGCTATGCAAAGCTCGGTGCGCGCGCACATTTCCCAAGAATCAAAGATTAATTCCTGTTTTATCATTGAGGCAACTGCGGGTGCCACCCCATGTGATACGTTGTAATTTTGAACACCGCGCTAATGACGCTCCAAACGCCGCCCATGGTGTAGTCGCCCATTATTAAGCCCGCAAAGAACGGGATTGCCCTGCGGTACGCCTTCAACCCCCCATACCGGAGGATAGCAAGTTTAATTGCCCAACTGATGAGAAGCGGACACCAAATATAGACCATCTCACCCGGGCTTATCGCAAGCACGTAGCCAACCGGATGAAACGGCCACCACAGAAACCTCACTTTCATGGCTAACAGAAAACCGGTGACACAAAAACCGTAACCCATAAAACACATGGTCACGTAATCTCGCCCCAATGGATTACTTAGCCACATTTGAAGCCGCCGTGCAAATCCTTCCCTTCCTATCCCGACGATCCACGGCCCCGTATTATCGGCGCCCAGACTACACAAGAGGCTTAAGTATATTAAAAAGCTCACGGGTATGCCGACAGCCAAGGTGATAAGCATCGCCCACAATAGCTTCCGATTATTGATATTGGCTTGTTCGCCAATACGAAAAGCTTCGAGCTGATTGGGCATCGGATGATTGGGCTGATCCCGGTTTAGCCAGTAAAAAAACGTCAGAACCGTCAAATTTCGTGAGCCGTACACTCGTGTTCCGGCTGCCGTCACCATTGTCCGGCCAGGATCGAGTTGTAGAATCTCATGAAAACCGAGTCCAAGACCAGCCCTCACTTTAGTCACACCTATAGCGCTGCAACAGTATATCCCAAAGAAAAGCAGCAGTACCCAGAAAGATAATCCGGCCTTATAGGCAAACCAGAGGAGAAACACCAGGCCTGCCGTAATACCCCAAAGCGCAGTCCGATATCGCATCGGTTCTTGAGCATCATCTATCTTCCCCTTTCCCGTCGTTGCTTGGATGAAAACCCGTTTCAGGTGTCTGCGTCCGACCCACAACGCCAAAAAACCCAATCCAATCCACGCGCCTTGAGCCTGTTCATGAAAGTAGAGCTCCCGCCAGCCCATCATGCCCATCAACATTCGTATCAATTTTTGCAAGAGATAGAAGAACCATGCTGAAAAGGCGAGGTCTAGCGGCATGAAATAGGAGAGACCGATGAAAAACAACTGGAAGGAAACTAATGTCCCGCCCATGTAACTCCAAGGCTTATCCGGGAAGTCAATCCGTGTCCACCCAACCGGGATGGAAGGGAATACAGGATAGAAGACATTTAAACCATTTAGCAGACTCACGCCAGCCGCGATGCCAAATCCTACCCACATCAACTTGTTCTTCAAGAATGCGGATGTGTCACGGCCGATCTCCAGCGGCAGCCAGGTAATCGGATACGTAAGCCTCTCATGCTCTGTGAATTGCTTTCGGATAATGGTGTTGATGCAAAATAGGACAAAGCAAAGCACGAACGTAAAGGCAGACCAATAGAACAGCGGTCCAAGCCAAGCTTTGATGTAGGGCTGGGCAAAGAAGGAGGTCTCGCCAAGAAAAAACCCACTGAGAACATCTTCGTCCTTGACTGTAAACCACGCGGGGATATGCCGCCAGAATAAATCCCGCCAGTCGTTTTCCGGCGTGGCGAACCAAAAGGGGTGGGATAAAATCGAAATCAACCTGTTGGTTCGCTTTCCGGACATGGTCGTCACGATGACGACCATCACGTAGATGACCAGCAGGTCGGAGTCCCTGAGCGCAAGATTCGGAGCAAGTTTCTTAAGTAGCAGGTTGAAAAGAATCACCACAAAAAAGGTGAAAACGGCATTGCTAAAGAGCGACATGTAGTTATGGGATAGCCCCCTCACGAGGTCATTGACTGAAATCCAATAGGCGTTAACGACAACCAAAATAAGCCCAATGACCATTACTCTGAGAGGAATTCCGCTTGCCCTGTCGTTTTCTATGAGGGCGAATTGATTCACAATTTGTCCTCACTGCTGAGTAGTGGTGGTGATTCGCCGATTCGCTCCTTTATAATTGAAATCATGCAATTCGTGTGATGCAGGGAGATGGAAAACTAAAGCAACGGAGCATCAACGCTCCGCTGCCCCAATACGCTTGTGTTTTATCAATTTATATTCAATTCGTTCATATTAACAAATATTTAGGTAGATGTGGATTCCAACCGCGCCTACGAGGCTGGATAAATACCGGTTCGGTTAGGAAACCGAACCTACCGCAGTGTTTAAATGATTATTGGTTTTACTATAATTCTTAGGCCTTACGCAGTTCAGTCAATTCGGCAATGGCTGTAAGCATTGGGCAAGCCACCAGAGACTGAACTTACATACCTGTCGCCCCGCTGGGGCTTTGGTATAGAGGGGTTTGAAGTTGCTATACACCTGTCGCGCCGCTGGCGATTAGGTGTGTGAAGTTTTGCCGTTTCTGCAAGCCCCAGCGGGGCGATAGGTGTATAGGAAACAGCGTAAAATCTGCGCTAAAGCCCCAGAGGGGCGACAGGTGTATCGCATTGAGTTGGTGCTCGACAACCTTGATAAAATGTCTTTGGTTGCACGATTGCAAGTTGAACAGAGTCCTATAATCGAATACGAACCTTTGGACGTTCAACTGCGTAAGTCCTAATTCTGTCTAGGTACGTACTTCTCAAGCGCCCAGATTACGGATTTTCATAAAGGTCAGCACGGTTCTTCGCCAAACGCCCGGGACACAAGGCTTTCATTTCGGGGGGCATGCGCTCGTATGTCTCAGGCCAAATGGGTTGGTGGCCGCCCATCATCCAGTTATTGAACCAACGCGGGTAGTAGCCCATGTTGAGTCCGACGCGAATCTGATTGGATTGATTGGCACGCGCGGCATGAAAAAGACCGGAATGCCACATCAGGACCGAACCTGCCCGGCCCGTCACCGGTTTAACCAACGGGTGCTCTGGACCCATCCCGTTTGGTGGGTGATTCCGGCGCGACAAATGGCTCATCGGCACAACACCCGTGGCGCCGTTCTCGACCGTGAAGTCCGTGAGCATCCAAATCGAGTTAATCAGCCATGGGATATTCGGCACTTCAAGGAATAAACCGGCGGAATCCACGTGCAGAGACTGATCCTGCGCACCGGGATAGGTCACTTTTGAACAACCGCCTGAAACAATGCGGATGCGTTCACCCAGGAAATGTCGGGCGACTGCTAGCACCTCCGGGCATGTCGCGCACGCCCATGCCATGTCATCAAGATTCAGTATTCCAAACACCGTCTGATAGTGGCTGCTACTGACGCTTGACGAGCTGTCCGCTGGGTCATTGTGCAGTTCCAAATATTTATTTGCCATACGTTGCGCACGCTCCGCCGGAATGCGGTCTTCAAGCACGCAGTAACCATAGGTTGCAAGATGGCGGATAGCTTTTTCAACGGACATCGGTGGCCTCCTCAATTTGACCATTAAAATGGATTCTGAAACAGCGCGTTGACTCCAACCTTTCAGAGATTTTGCTTCGAGGCGAGGATGCGGTTAATGAAGGATTTGCTGTCTGCAAGCACTTTCCGGCAGTCGCTTTCATAACCCCAGGCAAAACCCTCGTACTCGACCGAGATGTAACCGTCGTAGCCGTCCGCAACGATTGCGCCTAGAAGTCCGTCGAAATCTACCTCACCCTCACCCAGCGGCGGAAACTCAAAATCCTCCGGGTCGCCCTTTGCGTCCTTGGTGTGCACGTGTACTATATGGCGGCTCAACGCTTCGTACGCCTTCACTACCGAATCTCCTCTGAGGCGGTAATGGCTCGGGTCAAACACGACCCGCAGAGCCTCCAGTCCCTCACAACTCAGTAGATGCTTCACCCGGCTTAGATTGTGCACGAAGCGGCCGTACGGTCCCGCTGCTTCGAAGGCTAGCGTCACTCCCAGTTGGTTAGCCCGGGACAGCAGTGCGCGCAGCGCGGCTAGCAACCATTCCCAATACTGGCTTTCCCGCCCATAGAATTTCTTCGAACCGCCGCCGGTGACCACGTACCTTGCGTCAAGATCCGACGCGAGTTCCAACGCTCCCATCACGAATTTCAGGTTGGCTTGCCTCGTCTCTGGCACATTGTAGATGAGATTTGTGGTGGCATTCAATGCCAAGATGGTTACGCCGGCTTGCTCGGCATGCTTTCGCACCTGCCGGCGTGTGTTCGCATCTGCATCCGGACTCATGTGCGCCTGCGGAACCGGCAGGATGGGCCGCCCTTTCTCAAGGCTAATGTCGATAGCTTGATAGCCCTGCGCTGCGAGCACATCAATCGCCTGTTCCAAGCTGAACATGTGAAGCATTCCCGAATCGCAACTTAGACCCTTCATCCGCAGTCCCTTTTTCGTACGGTATTGCCCACAGCCGCTTGTTTGGGGTAATTGCTGTCAACGCCCGCAAGGAAGACTTTTCAATGTAGCGCCTCCACCTTAAGGTTAGCCCAAGTTGTGGAGAGCTTATCATAAGGTTGAACAGACAGGAAGCCGCTTAATCCGCCTTGGAAGTGGCTGAGGATTTCCTCTTGGCTCAGAGGCCTTTTAACAATTAGGATTTCATCAAGAAGGCCGCTGAAGAAAAACGGGCCTTCTGACCATCCGATGAGGAAGTCGCTGTCAATTGTTTTGGGCATTGGCGTCGGATCGGTGTTATCATCGAATTCTCCAAATGGCTCGCCGTTCAGGTAATAAGCGTACTTGTTACCCACCCTAACTAGGGCTACCTGATGCCACTCATCTAAATCGGCGGCCCATCTGTCAGAGTTAATCCAAGCGGTTGCAGCTTTACCGCAAAAGCAATTTTTGATATGGATATGGAGGTGTATCGCGCCGCCGGTATACCACCAAATCCACTTGTCCGTACTTCCGGGCCCTTCATCGTGACTCATTATTGAAAACCCTTCCACCCCTCTTGTGCCCTTCGGCGGGGCTGTAGCAAAATTCAACCATACCGCCATTGTGAAGTCGGACCTAAATAGGATGAGACTGTCATGATTTTTTATCTCCACATGCTGGTTCGAACCATTGAGACTAAGGGCTTTTCCGAACTTGCCTTCTACCTTTCTGGCGCCCGCTTTTAGGACGCCGTCATTGCCGTGGGGGGACAGGTCTCTAACACCGGCTTCGTCAAACGACATGGCGAGCGCAATGTCTCGGTCAATGACCGCTGCTTCCCCAAAGGAGGAAGCGAACACCAAACCAACGATCCACGGGACAAATATTACAATTCTCATTTTCTTCTCCTTTCTGTCATGAACATTCGGTCGAGATGAAGACCCATAGCCATTTTTTCTTAATATTTACACACATCCATATACCCCCCTGATAACTTTACTATTACCCACAAGTCCAGAAATTCGCACGGAGCCACGCTGTGGGAGGGAAGTCCTTTTCCCAATTTTCGAGGCAGGGATGCCTCTCCTACAGTTAGAACGCCTTGTCGGCTCATTACAATAATCATTCCCCTCCTTACTAAGGAGGATCAACTGAGCGAATTGCGAAGGCGATAGTATTGGGGGGTTACACGCTTTTTGATCGAATTGAACCTGATGTGTAATTTTTAGTTGTAATAGCTATAAAAAGGTACAATAACAGACGTTTACAATCCGCTCGCCGCCTATTTGCGTCTCGGCGGCGCGGACGGCGACCCGTACGGCTTGTAGTTGGCTCCCCGGCTATAACGCATGGGCCACGCTTGGCCGCCTACCCAGCGGAATTGGGTTTCCTTCCCGCATAACCAGTAGAACATCTGAGCGCTTTGCAGCCGATCGGGTCCATAATTAGCCGAGTCAAAATCAAAGTCCGGCTCGCGGATCCAATCTCGTTCTGGCGATAGGGTGCGCCAGTAGTTGTACTTCAACATATGGCGCATCCCGTCCGCAGTGGACGCGGCGCGGCGGTGCCAAATCGAATAGACCGTGATGAAGATGCTACCCGCGGGCGCCGTCGTTTTGTGCGCGCCGCGAATGCTGCCGTAGTGCCCTATTTGACGCGCATAGGAAAGATGTGACCCCGGCAATATCTCGGTCGGCCCCAACTCCTCAGGTGTATTTTGCGGGTAATAGAACACCTGCAGAGAAGTCAGCTCAGGACCAAATTTTGAGCTGGCGTCGCGATGCCAACCCTGCGCCGAAGTCGGACACTTAACCCGATGCTGGCTCATAAGAATCGGTAAGCCAAAACTCGCCCCGAGCAACGACCGGATTGCACCTGCCGCCTGCGTGTTGAGAATCACAGCCTCAACGAACCACTTTTCTCTGAGGATTTCGGTCGGTTCGTAATAGGTGTTATTTTCGAGATACTCGAACGTCCTGCGATTTATCTCATCCGGAACAACACCCTCAAGCATGAGAAATCCTTGTTTGCAGAATTCCAGCACCTGACTGTCTGTCAGGGTGGGCTTGCAGTCATAGGTACGCTGCTCTATGTTGTACCGCTCTTCATCTGTTAGTTCCACAACCCAATTCTCCTAAAATTCACGATTTTTTTCTGGATTTTTACCTCTTTTAATCAGCGGCAAACCTACTCCAGACTACGCCTAGGATAATAGACATCTTTCCAAAATAAATCGACCGCCCCATAGCCCCAGACGGGATCTTCGATCGTCAAATCGAAGATAGTTTTTTCAGACAAATAGAAATCACTGTTACACGTCAACATCTAGCCCCAGCGGGGCGACAGATTATAGTACCTCAAACGCCCAAGAATGGCTTTGCCACCCATCATTCAAACAGGCTTTTAAACATTGTAGGACTTACGCAGTTCAGTTTGTAGTAGCGCAATTTATTGCGCGTCCGGCAGGGCGCACACTTCCTTGACCTGACATGTTGTTTTATGGAGAAACGGGCAATGAATTGCCCTACTACGAACCTTTGAACGATCAACTGCGAAACGCCTACATTGAATCAACGGCGGAATATACCAGCCTTGATGTTGCCCCAGACTGCGCTAAGTTTCCCACGGGGTTGGACAGCCAAGAATCCCTCTACACCGCCGTCAAAGTGGCTGCTAAGCTCTTCCTCGGTCAAAGCCCTTTTGACCATAAGGAACTCATCCAGGACGCCGTTGAAGAAAAAGTTGCCTTCAGACCACCCGATTGTCAGGGGCGCACGTTCGACCAAAGATATCTTCTCCTTCGTAGCATCTGACTCTTCGCCAACATTTTTTCCATCCACATAAAAAATGTAGTCATGCCCTTCCACGACCACAGCGATTTGATACCATTTGCCCTTATCAGCGACAAAAGGGACTTTACCAAACCAGAGGGGATCGTGATCCGGGGAGTTGATATGGAACGTGAGTCCGGGTCTAGCGTTGTCATCGGGTCTATTGTAAAATACCCATTTCGGTTTTTCGCCGCCGCCTTCGTTTTTGGCGCAGAAGGCATCGAATTTTACACCTGAGTTCGCGAACTTCGCCCACATCACAATCGTGGCGTTAGAATCAACGATGTCCAGGGCATCACCCTTGCTCTCAACCACAACCTTGTCACCATCCCCATCGAAACTGAGGGCTTTTTTAATCTTTCCTTCTACGAGCTTGACATCCCCTTCTAGCACGCCCGTATGTTCAAGAGAAGATATGTCTTTTGCTTCTTCTGAATCAAATGGCATGGCAAGCACCACGTCTTCGTCAATCGCCGCTTCTCCAATAACCGGTGTGATACCAACCCATCCCGCCGTCATGACAAGAATTAGTGTTAATGATACAGGTGCTCTAAACATGGTTACAGCCTCCTTTTTTCGTTTTCGTAGCGTTCGCTCTCTTTCGTTTATCAATCTCAAACTCCCCCGTGTCAAAGGAGAGGATTTTCTGTTTCATTCACCCCCTTACCAAGGAGGATCAACTGACCGATTAGCGAAGGCGATAGTTTTATAGTTTTGAAGGTAGCGTTTCGTCGTTGGCTCTACCCAACCTACAAATACAGAAGAACATGAGCCCTGTGGGAGGGAAATCCCTTTCCCGATTATTGAGGAACCATTGACCTAGCGTGTCGAGATTCGGAGATCATTCCTACCGCATTACGACTGTAGGAGGAAATGCCAATTCCCAATAATTTTGTACGCAGTAGCTCTTGTAGGTTGGGTAGAGCGGGTTCTATGAAACATGTAAGCTATCCAGCATGAATATAGTTTGCCGATTAAGTTCGAGATTTTTATGCTTACAGCGAAATCCAACGCTTTTCAAACCTCTCGACTTCACGACAACGTGGTATGCTGTGGGAAGTTCTTTTGTTTTTATTCCCCTCCTTACCAAGGAGGATCAACTGACCGAATAGGGAAGGCGATAGTCTTTGTAATTGTGTAGGTTGGGTTTCGTCGTTGGCTCTACCCAACCTACAAACACCACAGAATATGAGCCCTGTGGGAGGGAAATCCCTTTCCCGATTATTGAGGAACCATTGACCTAGCGTGTCGAGAATCGGAGATAATTCCTACCGCATTATGCCTGTAGGAGGAAATGCCAATTCCCGATAATTTTGTACGCAGTAGCTCTTGTGGGTTGGGTCGAGCGGGTTCTATGAAACATGTAAGCTATCCAGCATGAATATAGTTTGTCGATTGAGTTCACGACTTGTATACCCGCAGCGAAACCCAACGCTTTTCAAAACTCTCGACTTCCAGACATCGTTGTACGCTGTGGGAAGTTCTTTTGTTTTTATCCCCCTCCTTACCAAGGAGGATCAACTGACCGAATAGGGAAGGCGATAGTCATTGTAATTATGTAGGTTGGGTTTCGTCGTTGGCTCTTCCCAACATACAAATACCGAAGAATATGAGCCTTGTGGGAGGGAAATCCCTTTCCCGATTATTGAGGAACCATTGACCTAGCGTGTCGAGAATCGGAGATAATTCCTACCGCATTATGCCTGTAGGAGGAAATGCCAATTCCCGATAATTTTGTACGCAATAGCTCTTGTAGGTTGGGTAGAGCGGTTTCCATGAAAAATGTAAGCTATCCAGCATGAGTATAGTTTGCCGATTGAGTTCGAGATTTTTATGCTTACAGCGAAACCCAACGCTTTTCAAACCTCTCGACTTCACGACAACGTGGTATGCTGTGGGAAGTTCTTTTGTTTTTATTCCCCTCCTTACCAAGGAGGATCAACTGACCGAATAGGGAAGGCGATAGTCTTTGTAATTGTGTAGGTTGGGTTTCGTCGTTGGCTCTACCCAACCTACAAACACCACAGAATATGAGCCCTGTGGGAGGGAAATCCCTTTCCCGATTATTGAGGAACCATTGACCTAGCGTGTCGAGATTCGGAGATCATTCCTACCGCATTACGCCTGTAGGAGGGAATTCCAATTCCCGATAATTTGTACGCAGTAGTTCTTGTAGGTTGGGTAGAGCGGTTTCCATGAAACATGTAAGCTATCCAGCATGAATATAGTTTGTCGATTGAGTTCGAGATTTTTATGCTTACAGCGAAACCCAACGCTTTTCAAACCTCTCGACTTCACGACAACGTGGTATGCTGTGGGAAGTTCTTTTGTTCTTATTCCCCTCCTTACTAAGGAGAAGAAGGTTGTTTAGGTTGTTATTTGAAAAAAGACGGAGGCACGAAAAATAGCAGTGAGGTACACTGCTCACGGACGGGCGATTGGCAGGAAGAAATGGCGGGAAGTTCAGTAGATCTAACCAAAGCTAGCTGGCATTCACACCGCCCTTGGTTTCAGTTGATTGAACAATTTCTGAACTCGCTTTCTGATTAGAATTGCCAAGATTATAGCATAATTGCCAATAAAAGACAAGCCAATAAGCAATCACATTCACGGCAACTGCATCTGAATTTCATTTTTGCCATGAGAGACATACAAGTTATGCTTCCGCAACATCTTTAGGAGAAGTTTGACCTACACCTCGAGACTTTGTCAATGGAATCAAACTGTGTTATAATTGAGATGCTTTGCCGTGACGCTACATTCTCCTCTTCTCCCCCTCCTTACCAAGGAGAATCAACTGACTGATTAGGGAGGGCGATAGTTTTTATAGTTCTTATAGGTTAGGTTGAGCACTATTTCTAGCACCCTCATTAAAATGTGGGTAATAGTAAGCTTACCAAGGAGGGGCTAGGGGCTGTCGTAGCATCGAAACTCAGCATTCCATTCTTCGCGCGGTGAAAAACCAAGGCTTTCCTCGGAAACAATCAAACTATAACCCTAAATCCTGAAGTGATGGAGGTTAAAATGGGTAGGACGTTTGTTTCGGTTGATGTTGAGGTGCCGGTTGAAGTTTGCTATTCTTACGTAAAAGAATCGATATCGAATCCTAAATTCCTTGCTGCCTACAACAATCTTCATCCAGGCTGGAGATTCTCTGGAACAATTCTTGAGGAAAATGAAGACCGCAGAATCGTGATTCGAGAGCCTGGAGTAGATTCCGTCACGCGAATTCGCCACAAGGGTTGGACAATAATCTACGATTTTGCATCAGCGGGTGAAGCAAAAACCAAGGTTAGCATCTCGGTAAAATACGGTGCATTTCTTGCCTTCTTTGGGTTGACCACCACGAAACTACAGTCCATAAACGAGGCGCTAGGGCGGATTCAATCTTTGCTAGCACTCGAACACGCATTCAAGCTGCCATAACAAGTAATTGCAGCGCATAGGTTGGGTTGACCGATCAATTTACAGAATTAAGGCCCCAATAGTTTTAGATGGCTTCTCGCGATTGACGTACGCTGTCGATATTCTCATTGTTTATTCCCCTCCATTCTAAGGAGGGACTAGGTGAGGTTGAAACGGCGGTTTGACTGACCCTCTCTAACTCCCCCTTGGCAAGGGGGAGGATTTGCACGGAACAAGTTCAATCAGTTCGGCGGAGAAGCTTCATTCCCCTCCTTACCAAGGAGGGGCTAGGGGAGGTTACAGAAGTAAAACCGAACGCTCTATCATCGGCGAGTGTCGGATGGTATGTTTCAATCTCTTTGTGAAAGAGAGGAATAAGTTATGATTACCGAACTCAGAGCGCAAAATTTCAAGTCCTGGCAAGATACTAGTACCTTGAAGTTCGCACCCTTGACTGGATTCTTCGGCGAGAATAGCTCCGGAAAAACCAGTATCTTGCAGGTACTGTTAATGCTCAAGCAGACCGTTGAATCTCCAGACCGAAATCGTGTGTTGCATTTTGGTGATGATCGCTCCCTCGTTGATTTCGGTACCTTCAATGATTTGGTTTACACGCATAATTCCGATATACCACTCCAATTGGGCCTATCGTGGAAATTATCTGACGCTTTACCTTTTGATAGATCGCACCTTTTCCCCATTAAAGAGCTTTCGTTCCACACAATAATCCGCGACGAAAACAACAGAATTCTCGTCGAGCGGTTTAATTACAAGACTGATAAAAACGAATTTGGGATGGCGCGAGCGATTAAAAATAAGAAAAAAGGAAGAAATCAATACGAGCTAATTCATCAGGATTATCCGGCGACACGTAACCCCGGACGACCGTGGAATTTACCGCCACCAGTGAAATGCTACGGGTTTCCAGATGAAGTAGGTGGATATTACCAAAACATTGGCTTCCTCCCCGACTTCGTATTATCCTTTGAGAACTTGTTCTCGGAAATAGCGTATCTCGGCCCGCTTCGTGAATATCCGCGGCGCAGCTATATCTGGTCTGGTGAACGGCCTCAGGATGTAGGTCTAGATGGAGAAGAAGCAATTCCTGCGTTGCTTGCGGCGCGTGCGGAAGGGCTGACTTCGCCCAGGCTCGTCAATGTGAGACGTACCCATAAGCCCATCGAACAGCGGATTCTAGAATGGCTTCAAGAAATGGAATTGATTTATTCGTTTTCACTTGAACCGATAGCTGAGAACCGAAAGGATTATGAATTACGAGTGAAAAAGAACCGAACCAGTTCCGAGGTGTTGATCACGGATGTCGGTTTCGGTGTCTCACAGCTCTTGCCTGTGCTGGTACTTTGTTACTATGTGCCGGAAAATTCTACCATTATCCTTGAACAGCCAGAAATTCACCTGCATCCAAGAGTGCAATCAGACCTGGCAGATGTACTGATTGATGTCGTGAAAAATCGAAACGTCCAGATTATCCTTGAGAGTCACAGCGCACATCTACTCCACCGCTTGCAACGGCGCATCGCCGAGGAACAGATTTCGGACGAGGACGCGGCATTCTATTTCTGCCAGATCAACGCCGGCACCTCCGGAATTGAAAGGCTCAAGGTTGATGAATACGGCAACATCCGAAATTGGCCGCAAAACTTCTTTGGCGATGAAATGGGCGACCTAGTGGAAAAAACGAAAGCCGAAATGAACCGGCGGAAAGTGATGGAATAATGGTTGTTGTGGATACAAACGTTGCGAAGGTCGCCAATGGCCGAGAGGAATCACCCCAGGCCTCTCCCAAATGTGTCAACACCTGTATCAATAGGCTTGAGCGTATTGTACGTGGCGAGGAAAAATTAGTCCTTGACAACAAATGGAAAATCATGAGCGAATACAGAGACAATCTCCGATCTAGTGGAGAACCCGGTGCCGGCGATAGGTTTTTTTTATGGGTTTTGAGGCGCAAGGATACAGAGTGCGTATCGGTTCCAATTACTCCTGTCGACGGCTTAGAAAATGAGTTTCGGGAGTTTCCAGACGATCCTGCATTGGATAGTTTCGATCGAGATGATCGAATGTTCATTGCAGTTGCACTTGCCCATACAGCGAAACCGCCTATCCTTCAAGCCGTTGACACTCAGTGGTGGCAGTTTCGCGACGCACTTCGTGAAAACGGTGTGACTGTTGAGTTTATTTGCGAGGATGACATTCAGAAATTGAGCGGAGATATTGGTTTGGTCAAAGTTACGTGCAAAACAGATGCAGGGCTATAGGTTCCGCAGACAATACAGTGTTGGTGTGCACGTCGTTGATTTCTATTGCCCTTCGCTAAAACTGGCAATTGAAATTGATGGTGATACACATTTTCAAGCTGGGGCGGGCGAATATGACCGGACAAGGCAAGAATTCATTGAGAGGTTTGGCATCCGTTTTCTGCGTTTTACGAATGCGGAAGTTTGCGGAAATCTTCAAGGAGTTTTGGAGTGCGTCAGGCAAACAGTCGAGGAGATGAGGAAATCCGTAACCCAACCCCCTCTTACTCCCCCTTGCCAAGCTTACTATTACCCACAAGTCAGGTAATCTGGAAGGTGAGCGTTTTTTTGC
>JAPPKS010000030.1 GCA_028819845.1 Candidatus Poribacteria bacterium
AAACGTAATTGCATAAAGCAAGTTTCATTCCCACACTTAACCCTGAAGAACCAATTTTTTAAAGATTTAGCCAGCACTCAATAGGCAATGAGAGGAGTTGGGCTACAGACAGAACCAATGAATTCATTAGGAATGTTATCGACTTCTCTAATTCGTAAGTTAATTTCTACCCAAACTACAAGAACCGAAATTTTGGAGCAGATAATGATGGAAATATCTGGACAATATCTAGGACGACAGGAGTTTTTAGTGGATGTGTGTTGTGTTAACGGCGCGGACGTATCTTGCGTGAACATTATTGTAAACGCAAGAAATAATTGCATCACGATTATAAGTGATGATGAGGACACGGAAGTTCGGGTGCCTTTAGAAGCATTGGCAAAGGGACTATATGACCTTGAGCAGAAAGATAAACTGAAAAGTAGCTAATTCGCAGCAGTGTTGTGGTTTCGTATTGATTGATGCGCATGAGCACGGTAAGATATGAAATGATCGTTTTGTTTGAGGCATAAGAGACTCAATCGCGCTCGCTATTCACGCGCCTGATTTTTTGGACTTAGCCTTTTCCTCTAACCAACTTTCAGGTAATCAAGTGTTTTTTGACACTATAGTTGATTAGTGCCGAAAGTCTATAACACTAGGGGGTTCCAAATGAACGACAGAAGGTACATTGGGATAACCGGAAACTATTGGTTATACAAGGTTCATGCCGCTACGAATGGAGTACCATTGGACGAAATCAAAAGGGTGGCTAATGACCCAGGGACATATTTTCAGAATGACGATGATGCATATCAGTGCTTTGAGGAAAATTTTCCCGAATGTGAAGTAGAAATCCAACCTCGCACTCGAAAGTATCCGTACAAGTATAAGAAATACCGTCAAGGTTATATTAGGTTTCTCAAGGTAACGCTTACTTTCGGACCCGAAGAATCTATAATGGTTCTCATAAAGGTTTAAGAATCCAGTTATAGCAAGGCATGCTGGGCGTGATTACCGTCGTAGCGTAGCCCGTCGAGTTTCGATGCCTCAAACCAATGAAATAGTGCCAAACCCGTTTTTACGGAGCGTGTCATCAACTAATTGACAACTAAAGTGCCGTTATTACTTTAGACGGAAAATAATTTAACTCAACAGTAGCGTCATTAATGAAACTCAACCGGCGGCAAATATCCAAACGCCACGTGATTTCGTTTCCGTGATTGAGTTTGATTGAAGCGGTGTTTGAAGCAACGAGAAACGGACGGAAAAAAGAACCGTTGGTATTTTTTCCGACTTGCGTTTATATATTAAGGAGGATTTAGGATGAATGTATTCATCTATCGCCAAACGAGTACGAACGATCCATGTCGGCACGGCGTATGGGGGATACGTGATTGTTTGGGTGACAAAAGGCGGGGCAAAAGTGAAGGTGTTTATGGTGCTGTATTGGGCATTGGCGGAAAAGGAATACGCCAATCTTTGCGAGCGAGAATCACTTGGATAGGTATTGGCGTTCATAAACAGGAAACACCGGGCAAGAAAGGGCCGCTTGTGACTTTCGATAATGTTTGTCTAATGTATGACAGCGCCCCGATGTTATGCGATGTTGCACCCTTGCTTTATCATTATATGTTTCGATGTAATAAGATACCACAGTCTGGTTATTCACAATCAAAAACAGTGCAAGTTCCAGTAGAGGTTCAGGAAGAAATTGGCGAAATTGTGATGCAATATAGTGATTGTCCACCTTCGGAGGAATGCGATTGTGACCCGAATCTGACTTGCGATCCGTGTTGATATTCTTCAACGCAAATGGGGGTTAGTAATGAGGAGATATTGTAGGCTGGGTAGAGCGGGTATGATGAAAAATGAAAATCATGAACATGTGGGTGTTATGTTGATTGAGTCCAGGCATAGTTTGCAGGTAGCGAGACCCAGCGCTTTTCGGTCGTTCGGACGTTCCAAAAGCGTAGACTTTCGCCTTCGGCTTTACCCAATCTACTAATCCTATTCTTCACACAAAACCATGCCAATGCCCAGAACGGCGTCAATCCACGAAATTTGGTCGACATGATATAGCAATCCGCGAGCACATTTTAGAAGTGAGGCGGCAAATTATTGACACCACCAATGATGTCGCCAGTCAGATTGATAAAACCGGGTTTTAAACAGCCGGAGGAGGCTTCGGTCTCCGCCAGAACGCCACAAGGAGAACGCAATGTTCACACCAGAAGAGATTTCTCGCATAAAGACGATTACTTGGGAGAATCACAGCCAACACGTATTCTTCATTGATTCTCTAATCGAAAAGCTGGATTTATATGATTCGGGCGGAGGTGCAATATCCAAGTATGGCACTGTGCCGGTTTCAATTTACGATCATGTGCGAGAATGGCTTGTTGAACTTAAACAGAAGCCATCGCCTACTCGAATTGAACAATTGGTTGACATATTAAGTGACTCGCCCCATGTTCTTCCTAACCAATAGTTTGCGAGTCCTCACCGAAACAGTTCGTCGCAAAACGCGTCGCACGAGTTGTAGGTTGGGTTGAGCGGGTTCTTGAAATATGCTTCCACAAACTCATCGATTTCGGGAAAGGATTTCCGCCCGAACTAGTTGAGATGTAGCGTAACCCAACGCTTTTCCTATGATCCAACCGGCGCCGTTCAATGCAACACATGCGCAATACCGAAAAGCGTTGGGTTCGCTGCGTGTAACACAATTTTTAGCGCAATCAAATCGAGACACGCACACAGCGTACATGCCATTTTTCTTAAATTCCGCTTAACCCAACCTACATCGAATTACAGGACAACCACAAGGGTTGCCCCTACATTGATTGTGCAAATGTAGGGCTGGTCTTGTACCTGCTTTCAATCCGTGTACTCTTTAAAATCCGCGGCAATCCGCGATTCAGACGTTTACGCATGACGGCGGTGAAAGCAAGAATCGTGTACGATATAAAAAATGTGTAAACTTTGTTAAATTTTGTAAATTTTTGTCAACCTTTGGTATCTGAGTATTGTCTCGGTGCTAATCTTTAACAGTTATTGTAGGTTGGGTTGTGCGGGTTTCGTGAAATATGCTACTACAAACTCATCGATTTCGGGAAAGGATTTCCGCCCAAACTAGTTGAGATGTAGCGTAACCCAACGCTTTTTCTACCAACCAACAGGTGCCGTTCAATGAAACACATGCGCAATACCAAAAAGCGTTGGGTTCGCTACGTGTAACACAATTATTTGCGCAATCAAATCGGGACACGCACGCGGCATACATTCTATTTTTCGTAACCTCCGCTTAACCCAACCTACAAAAACTTATGGTGAACGCGGTAAACGACTTTTCGAAACGGTCCCAACCGTGATGGAATTCTTTCAATCTGTGCCATCCGCATAATCCGCGATTCAGACAATGCGCAGCAAACAGAACGAAAGGAGAACACCATGCGAAAAGCAGACCTACAACAGCGAGCGGTTGAGTTAATCAAACAACTCTGGACCGAAAAGCTGAAAGCGGAGGTTGGCTATCTGACCTATCTTCGGGATAAAGATGCGTGGATAGCCACACACGAATTGGCGAGCGATCCAGAAATCGCCAAGCGTTTAGAGTCGAAATCGACGGGCAAAAATCCAATTGTACAACGTAGCATTGAAGCTGTCGAAAAATCACAAGATTTGACACTAGAAGATGCAGAGGTACTACTTCAGGTAATTAAGGAATATCAGATGCCTGTGCGATTCGATTCACCATTCACGGTGAACAAACAAGAAAGTCAATGATTAGGTATCTCTTAGAAACATCAACATGCAGTTATCTCATGGCCAATCATACACGGGTCAAAGATTGTCTCACATCGGCTCAAATCACCGAATATCCCTTCACTTGTCCGATTGTGTATTGGCGAGCGATCTAGCTATATCCAAGAATTTAGAGTGTTTGGAAGTAGATGTGAAAACGGGAAGGCTGAAGCCGTTGCGGTAATGAGACAGGATATTCGACGTACAGCTTACTGATGGGGGACGCGGTACACGGTTTTACGAAACGAACCCAAATTGAAGCCAATCGTAATGGAGTTTTTTCAATCCGCGTCATCCTTAAATCCGCGGCAATCCGCGATTCAGACGGTGAGAAAAGAGAGGATGCGTCCCCAAAATCCTGAAAGTCCTTTAATCCAGTAAATCCTGATTCAGACTAGCATAGGGATAAGGCATCACCATTATATTACCTCGAAAAAAAAGGAGAATCTTTATGATATTCAACCAGCATAGAACAATACCCAGATGTTTCTCTGTTTACGGTATTTTGGCGTTATTTTTCTTATTGCCGCTTTGCTTTTTAGGATGCGACTTTATTCAACAACTCGTCGTGCCTGATGAACCTGACAGTGCGGCTACAATCAAGATCGGTTTCCTTTATAGTCCACCCGACCCCGGAACGACTCGGAGCGGTGCCGAGGTAGCTATCCTCCTCGCTAACGAAGCGGGAGGGATTAACGGACAACCGATAGAACTGCTCATTAGCGAAGATCAAAGAGATCCCTCACTTAGTGTCGAATTCGCAAAGGAACTCATTGATGCGGGTGTATTGGCAATCGTGGGACCGGACTACAGTACCGTGGCTATGGAAGTCGGAGCGGTGGTCCAACAACGCGGAATACCGATGGTGACAACCTATCCGACAAACCCACAAGTTACTAGAAACGGGAATTTTTCTTTTATGGGTGCTTATACAGATCCGTATCAGGCGAGTATGATAGCGAATTTTGCAGTGCAGGGGTTGGCGGCAACGACAGCCGCAGTCCTCACAGAAACAGGTAACAGCTACTCGGAGGGCTTATCGGACGCTTTCATTGAACAGTTTACCGCGCTCGGCGGCACAATTGCAGTTCATGAACCGTACGAGGCAGGTACGACAGAATTTACGGCGCAGTTGATACCAATTGCCGCGGTGGAACCTGCTGTTGATGTTGTGTTTCTGGGTGGTTTGGGTGCGGAATTCCCGCTGGCCGTTAAACAGGCGAAGGACGCTGAAATTGGTATTGCGGCAACCTTTCTGGGCGGCGATGGTTGGGATCGGCCGGACTTAATTGAAATCGCCGGCCCCGCCATTGAAGGGAGTTTCTTTGCAAATCATTTTTCCGCCGATGCCCCGACCGCAGAGTTAAGCGCAGCGGCGCGTCAATTTGTTGCCGCCTATACTGCACGATTTGGTATCGCGCCCGACGGTCCCGCTGCACTCGGCTATGACTCTACCTCTATTGTCATTGAAGCCATGCGTCGATCGGCTAACATAACCCCCGCAGCAATCCGCGACCAGATTGAGGCGACTCGGAACTACAGCGGAGCAGCAATACTATCGCATTTTGATGAAAATCGGCGCGCGATCAAAAGTCTAGTCATCAATACCGTTAAAGATGGAAAGATACAATTCCATCTGACTATATTGCCATAACCTTCAGTTGCTAAGTTCTGTTGCCAATTGACATGACGAACCATCACTCCGGCGATAAATCACCGAACTACAGGTACATAGGCATACGGATTCAACAGATGAATCGGATAGCGCCGATGTTTTTGATCCGTGGCAATCCGCGATTCAGACAATGGCGATGGACAGAAGAATTGTGTAGGATTAAATTGAAATCTGTCAAATTTTGTAAACTTTTGTCAACTTCTGACATCTGATTATTGTCTCCGCGTTTCTCCAAATCCGCTCAAAAGTAAACAGATTGTAGGTTGGGTTCGCTATCAATAACAAAATTTCTAACGCAATCAATCCGAGAAATACACGCGGCATACATTCTATTTTTCGTAACCTCCGCTTAACCCAACCTACAAGAACTAAAAGAACTCACGAGTAACGAGGTAATCGACTATTCAACTCGGTCACAACCGTGATGGAGTTCTTTCAATCTGTGTCATCCGCATAATCCGCGGCAATCCGCGATTCAGACATTTGCCTTCTAGCGCGATAGAGGGAAAAATATGTAAACTTTTGTAAACTCTTAAACTCTGGACTTTGTCTCCGTGTTTATCCAGGTTGGATTATACGCGGAAACTGGCTGTCCTTTTCCCGGTAAACCATTTGGTAAGGTCATCGAAGTTTTGCAAAAATATATTTCTTGAGGCAAGCAATTAACCGTTGTGGCGGCAGTGGGCCGTGGAAAACCTGGTTGTTTTTTCGCGAGACGCGGAAAATGCGAACAGTTTATGTTCTCCGTTTGTCTAAATGAATTGATTTAACCGGTGTCTTCATTATGTCTAAGTGAGATTTGGATTGCATATCATGTCTCACTTAGGCTATATTATCGCCGACGGGAAAATGTTTTCGTAACACTCGGAACGCCGGACGAAAATATGAAACGGAAAACCTTTCATCCACTGATTCTCGCGATCATGCTGTTAGGGGGACTCCACTTTGCCCTAAATATACACGCGGACGAACCCAAAGTCTCTGAATCGGATTTGGCGCTATTTGACGCCGATGGCGACGGTAAATTGAGCGAAGCCGAACGAGATTTAATGTTTCAGGCAACTACATTTGAGGTATTCACGGGTCGTGACTTAAACGCTGAAGATCTCAGACAGATGCGCCGTGAACGCGGCTTTGGAGGTCGTGGTGGATTCCGCGCCCGAATGGGGCCGAGGCGAGCTGAGATGATTGTCGACCGTTTTGACGGCGATAACGACGGAAAATTAAACGGCGAAGAACGAAAAGCGGCACAAAGCTATATCCGAAACAGTCGAGGTGAAAGCGGCAGCGCTCGTCCCTCAGGCCGATCCTCGCCGAATACAACACTCGAAACGGATTTACAGATGAGCCGCGCCAACGCACCGAAAGGCGAACCCCATCTATATGACGCTAAAACGCTGCGCACCGTATACCTGCGGTTTCACGACGAAGATTGGTATGAACAGCTCGGCGATTTTTATCGGACGGATGTTAATCTGCCAGCAGATTTAATCGTAGATGGCAAAGTCTATCCATCAGTCGGCGTCCGATTTCGCGGCAGTTCGTCCTATTTCACGATACGAGACTCCGAGAAAAAGTCGTTCCACATCGCCGTTGACTACGGCGACGACGGCAAGCGTCTCTACGGTTACAAGACACTCAATCTACTAAACGGCCATGCCGATCCCTCATTTCTCCGTGAGGTGCTTTATGCACGGATAGCGCAAAATTATATCCCCGCATCAAAGGCGAACTTTGTTAAACTAATGATTAACGGAGAAAGTTGGGGAATCTACATAAACGCCCAGCAGTTCAACAAAGACTTCCTCAACGAGTGGTTCGGAACGAGGCGTGGGGTTCGTTGGAAAGTGCCGCCGAGCCGCGAGGGCGGTCTTGTCTATAATGGCGAAAACCCTGACTCCTATCGGCGAGCCTATCAACTGAAAACAAATGACGCGCCGAATGCGTGGGTAGATTTAATTGCGCTGTGCAAAATACTGGACGAAACACCCGATGAAAAACTTGAAGGCGAGCTTTCACGGGTGTTCAACATTGACCGCGCGCTGTGGAATCTTGCGCTGGAGAATGTGTTCATTGACAATGACGGCTATTTCAGCCGCGCGAGCGATTACGCAATCTACCAAGATCCGTTGGGGCGCTTTCACCTCCTGCCGCAAGACAATAACGAGACGTTTCGTTATGCCGGCGGCGGGGGGCCCAACTCTTGGGATTACGATGGGCCGATGCTGTCTCCTGTCGCACAGGAGTCCGATGCGATGCGGCCGGTGATTAGCCGCCTGTTCTCCATTCCACACCTGCGCGCGCGTTATTTGGCGCATATCCGGACCATTGTGGGCGAATGGCTGGATTGGGAGGTGCTTGCGCCAATCATCGAGGAATACCGCTCGCTCATTGATGCCGAAGTTAAGGCGGACCACAAGAAGCTCTATGCTTACGAGGCGTTTGCCGCTAGCCACATTGGAAATCAGAGCAGCGGCAGCGGATCACGAGCGGCTCCGAGTTTCAAACAGTTTGTAGACGAACGTCGGCAGTTCCTGCTCAATCATCCCGAAATCAACAGGCCAACGGCATCAATCCAATTCGTTTCTCAGCCGAAAAAGCCGCTGGCAACTGAACCTGTGCTAATAACAGCGGAGATTGGCGCCGATACCGAGATTGACGCTGTCATGCTGTACTACGCCACGAGTCGATTGGCACCGTTTGCGAGTGTCCGCATGTCTCGGCACGGCGGCGGCTACACGGGTGAAATCCCCGCCGTGCAATCGGGGGCAGAGGTGCGTTATTATGTTGAAGCGCGCACGCTTGAAGCGGACGGGACTACCGTGTTTTCGCCTACGAACGCCGAAATGGGTGCTTTGTCCTACCGCGTGCGCGCCCCTCTTGCCGAAAGCACGCTGATCGTTATTAACGAACTGATGCCGAATAACACGGAGAGTGTCGCCGACCCGCAAGGCGAGCACGACGACTGGATTGAATTGCACAACCTCAGCAGTCATGAGGTAGATCTTTCGAATATGTACCTGAGCGACAACCCAAACAATCCGAGAAAATGGGCATTTCCCGATAACACTGTCCTGGCGCCTCACGGCTACATAATTGTTTGGGCTGATGAAGACAGCACGGACAGACCAGGGCTTCATGCGAATTTCAAGCTCTCACGGCGTGGGGAAATCGTCATGCTCATTGATACCGATGCCCGCCGGAATCAAATTCTTTCTTCGGTAGAATACGGCGCACAGGAGAAGGATGTTGCGCTCGGAAGGTTTCCCAACGGAATTGGCGACTTTAAACCGTTAGCCATGACGCCGGGCAAGCCGAACAATTGACAGTTTTTACAAAATTCTGTGAGTTTGGCGGTTTTGTATTCGCCAATGGGTTGGTTAACGCGCTTTCGTGCGTTTATAAGAGAGTTCTCCCCTTTCAAAAGGGGGTGCTAGAACGGGAGTAGGCAAAGCGAGAAATTGTCGTCAGGGTCTACTATGGCTGTGACCATTAAAAACAAAGTAAATGAGGTGTGACACGATGAAATTCAAATATCTACACATTGGTTTTTTCATAGTAGTTTCGTGCCTTTGGGTGTGCATCGCGACAACATATGCCGAATCCAGCCAATCGTCGGAGGTGGAATGGCATCAATGGCGCGGGCCGAACCGAGACGGCGTTTCCCATGAAACGGGTCTCCTCACGAATTGGCCGGAGGGAGGCCCAAAAGAGGTCTGGCGAACATCGCTTGGAGACGGATATTCTAGCGTCTCAATTTCCGGCGGACGCGCCTATACGATGTACGCCGAGGGTGAGGACGAAGTCGTCGTGTGTTTCGATGCGAAGACGGGCGAGGAAATCTGGCGGTATCTCGACGACTACCGCTTCAAGAACCGTCAGGGGGGTGACGGCCCCCGCTCCACGCCGACCGTTGACGGCGATATGGTCTACGTCTTTAGCGCTTACGGCAGGTTAGTCGCTCTGGACGCGAAGACAGGAAAGGAACTGTGGGATTACGATTTTACGAAGGCGTTTGAAAGCCCCATACCCCAGCACGGATTTTCCGCATCTCCCGTGGTAGAGGGTAATCTATTGCTCATGGAGGCTGGCGGAAAAGGAGACAGAGCGATTATTGCATTCAACAAGGAAAACGGCGACATCGTATGGAACACCCAAGATGACCCGCCGGCCTATTCCTCGCCAATCACAGTCTCCATCCACAACGTGCGGCAGGCTATATTCTTTACTGCTGAGGGGCTTGTCTCCGTATCTCCGCGGGATGGAGAAGTGTATTGGAGGTATGCGTGGCGAACCTCTTATGACGTCAACGCCGCGACGCCCGTTTTTATCCCGCCCGACAAAGTGTTCATATCATCCGGCTATGACACGGGCGCTGCCTTGGTCCACGTCGAGGAAAGTGACGGCAAGTTATCAGTTTCCGAGATGTGGCGCAGCCGCGTAATGAAGAATCACTTTGCGTCATCAATTCTCCACGAAGGCTATCTGTACGGCTTCGACGACGGGACGTTAAAGTGTATTGAGGCGAATACCGGCGAAGAACAGTGGAGGAAACGCGGTTTCCGCAAAGGTTCGTTAATTTATGCCGACGGCCATCTTATTGTCCTTGGCGAAAGTGGAAACCTCGCATTGGTGAAAGCGTCCCATACCGAATATATTGAGGTTGCCCAAACACAAATCTTCGATGGACGCTGCTGGACAGCACCCAGCGTGTCTGGCGGCAAACTGTACCTGCGGAATAATGAGGAGCTGGTATGCCTGGATTTGACAGGCACGGAACCACAGTAGCATCAAAGTAGAGGTTGCGCTAAATCAGGTCGAAGATACGTAGAAAAAATTTGACTCACAAGGCGGCATGTATTATAATAAATTTCCTTAGCTTGCCGACAATTCGCGCGGCGTGTTTAGATTAGGTTCGGTTAGACAATGTAACGGAGTTTTTGACAGTCAAAGCTAGCAGCACCGCAGCCTTATTTGAAATGGATGTAACGCATCCAATTCACGGAGTCTCTTTAGGTAGCGAATATGAAATCGTACAGGGAAATCATCGAAGAAACAAGGCAGGAAATTCCAGAAGTCAGCGTTGATGAGGTCAAGGCGAAGACAGATAATCGCGATTCCTTTGTCTTGCTTGATGTCCGCGATAACGACGAGTATCGATTGGGCTATATCCCCGATGCGCTGTATGTGAGCCGTGGGATGCTTGAGCTTGATATTGAGGACTATGTACCCGATCGGGACGAAAAGATTGTCGTCTATTGCGCAGGCGGAGTTAGGTCATTGCTTGCCGCAAAATCCCTCAAAGACATGGGGTACACGGACGCCGTCTCCATGGCTGGCGGATATCGGGCGTGGACAAGCAGCGGATACCCGACGGTCAAAGAAAAATCCATGACCTCGGATCAGCTGGACCGGTACAGCCGCCACTTTATGCTGCGCGAAATCGGGGAGAAAGGGCAAGCTAAGCTGTTTGATTCAAAAGTCGTATTCATAGGCGCAGGCGGATTGGGATCGCCGGCTGGAATTTACCTCGCGGCTGCCGGTGTTGGCACGCTTGGCATCGTCGATTCCGATGCGGTAGAACTGAGTAACCTCCAACGCCAGATTCTCCACCGATCAGAAGCGGTTGGCACTCCAAAAGTACAATCCGCCACGACAACAATCAAAGCCTTGAACCCTGACACTGAAGTGGTTCCGTACCACGTCCGCCTCGAATCAGACAACGTCATGGAGATTATTCAAGACTATGATTTGATTGTCGACGGGTGCGACAATTTTGCAACACGCTATCTTGTTAATGATGCGGCGGTTTTGGCGGATAAAACCGTTGTACACGGGAGTATCTTCCAATTTGAAGGACAGGCGACCGTCCTGAAGCCGCATGATGGGCCATGCTATCGCTGCATGTTTCCGGCACCCCCGCCGCCCGGCATGGTTCCAAGCTGAAGTGAAGCAGGTGTCCTGGGCGTGCTCCCAGGCGTCGTTGGCGTCGTGATGGCGACCGAAGCTATTAAACTGCTGATCGGAACGGGCGACCCACTCATCGGCCGTTTACTGCTTTATGATGCGCTCAGTATGCAATTCCGGGAATTAAAGGTGAATCGGGACGAGAACTGCCCGATTTGCAGCGAGAATCCGGAAATTACTGAGCTCATTTCGGATTACGTTGCCTTCTGCGAGACGGATGCGGCCGCCCCGGAATTAGCAACTGCTGCGGATTAACATGAAAGGCCGCAATCCTGCTGAAAGTATAAGTGTCATACTTCCACGTCCGGATTGCAACTACCGCCTAGACAGTTACCAATTCAACCGCTGGCGGTTGTCCTTCTTATTTGCGGCTGTTGTCGGGTTGTAGTTCTGTATCGCCCCGGGAAGAATTTGAGCGTGTTGATGACGCAACGTTGATGAGTTGGTTGCCGCACACGGCACAGAATACCCGGTGAATGTCGATCCAAGCGCGGCGACGCTGCCGGAGGCGGTCATCGTAGTCCCGGCGCAAGAATCTATAAAATATGGGAAGATAAACCATCCCAACTGTAACGCGGCCTGCAAGGGATGCTTTCTAAACTCACCCAACCCTTTCGAACACATCAATGGCTAGTTCTCCTTTTCCCCGCCCTATTTTGGCTCATTGTCTTCTTTCTAATCCCCCTCGCCGCAATTTTCGTCTATAGTTTTGCAGAGCGCGGCACCTATGGCGGCATCCAGTGGCACTTCACCCTAAAAAATTACGGGCAGTCGCTTGATCCGCTGTACCTCGGTATTCTCTGGCGTTCAATCCTAACGGGCATCATATCGACGGGGGCTTGCCTGCTCATCGGCTATCCGTTTGCCTACTATCTGGCACGCTATCGGCCTCGAGGACGCAATCTTCTTTTGTTGCTCGTTGTTGTGCCCTTCTGGACAAACTTTCTCATTCGCACCTACGCTTGGATATTGATTTTGCGCACGGAAGGCGTGTTGAATGCAATTTTGGGGTCAGTCTTTCCGAATGCTCCGACGGTAGAGTTGCTCAATACTCCTATCGCAGTGCTGATTGGGCTGATTTATGGATATTTGCCGTTCATGATATTGCCGCTGTATGCCTCATTAGAGAAGTTTGACCGCACGTTGATTGATGCGGCGAAGGACCTCGGTGCAAACCGCTGGAAGGCATTTGTCAATGTAACGTTGCCGTTAAGTATACCTGGGATTGCCGCCGGTTCGGTGTTAGTATTTATTCCAACGGTCGGGGCGTTTATTACGCCCGATCTGCTCGGCGGCGGAAAGGTCGATTACATCGGCAATGTGATTGAACGCCAGTTCAAAACCGCCCGCGATTGGCCTTTCGGTTCCGCGCTCTCATTCCTGCTGATGGGAATTGTTCTTGCCGCGACGGTAATCTATTTTCGGGCGCTGCAAGGACAGGAGGAAACATAGGGTGTAAAGGTAAGATTGGCGGTAGATTTCAGAAATCCCTGCGTTGCAAAATCAACATGATACCTGACGATATACTCAAAATGATTCGGCGGATTGATATTCGCACCAGACACATGGTGAACGATGTCCTAGGGGGCCAATATGAAAGCGTATTTAAAGGGCAGGGCATGGAGTTTGAAGAGGTGCGTGAGTACCAGCCGGGCGACGAGATACGCTCGATTGATTGGAACGTAACCGCTCGGATGGGCCGCCCGTTCCTTAAAAAGTACGTCGAGGAACGTGAATTGACCGTGATGCTTCTCCTAGATGCGAGCGCATCGACAACATTCGGATCGGTTAAGCGACGCAAGGGTGAACTTTCCGCCGAACTCTGCGCTGTTATAGCGTTCTCCGCCATTAAGAACAACGATAAAGTCGGGTTAATCATTTTCACAGACAGAATCGAAAAGTATGTGCCGCCTCAAAAAGGGCGGCGCCACGTGTTGCGCGTCATCAGTGAGGCGCTTTCATTTGAACCCGACGGACGAGGCACGGACATCGCCGCCGCACTGGAATACCTGAATCGCGTCACTATTCGCCGGACGGTCGCATTTCTCATCTCCGACTTTTTGGCGGCGGACTACGAACGGCCTTTACAGATTGCAAACAGGCGGCACGATGTCATCGCGCTCACAATCACTGATCCAAGAGAACTGGAATTGCCAAACGTTGGAATCCTTGAGCTAGAAGATGCGGAAACTGGTGAGAAAATCCAAATTGACACACAGGTTCGGCGCGTTAGGGAAGCGTTCCAACGCCTAGCGTCAGAGAAAGCGCAACAGAAATCGCGCATTTTGCGTTCGGCGAATGTCGATACGATTGATGTCTTTACGGATAAACCTTATATTGAACCGCTTTTGAAATTCTTTCGTATGCGCGAGCGCCGGCATTGAGCGAGAATCAGCGAGCCGTACTAGGTTCTGCCGACTTATGACAATTTGAAGGAATCCGAGTTCGGCGAATTTTGGGCAGGCACGAGACCTGCCGTTACATTAAGGCGGTCGGTTGTGGAATCGGCGGCAGCAGCGTGCCAACACGCCCTCGTCAACGACAGATTTTAGCATCACGGTCAAACACCTATTGAACAGGACAACGAACGGATACGTCGCCAAAAAATACAAAATACAACAGAAATCCGCAATGTCTCGTGATGGTAACCCACTTTGTCGTCAAATTGAAATAGTTTTGACTATCGCGCTCTTACTATACTTATTGTCACCCAGAGCGCCTGTATTTGCCCAAGAGGGTAAAGGAGAATCTATAGCCGTCACGACTCATGCCAGTCAGAATACGGTGTATATTGGCGATAAATTCGTGTATACCATCACCGTTGATGCTGATCCGGAGTTCACGGTGAAAAATCCGGAATTTGGTGAAAATTTAGGCGGTTTCGACATCGTAGACGTTGCCGAAGCCGAACCTAGGAAGCGCGAAGGACGGATGGTATATCAACGGCGGTATACGTTAGATTCTTTTACGACCGGAAGCCACACTATTCCCGCACCGGTTGTGTTCTATACAGACGCGGCAGGGAGAAAATTTGAAATTGAGGCGGAGGCGGTAACCGTTGAAGTCAAGAGCGTACTGCCGGATGACGAAGAACCGCAGGACATAAAAGACATTCCCGGTCCCGTGGAACTTCCTGTGAACAATACGCCGTTCCTTATCGGCATTGTCGCGGGGATTTTGGTTATCGCAGGCGGTGCAGCGGCGTTTCTGTGGTTGAGAAGGCGGAATAAATCTAAAGGAGAATTTGTCAATAAACCTCCGCACGTTATTGCTTACGAACAACTGGAATCACTCATGGCTTCGGGGTTTATTGAGGCGGGACGCATCGAAGAATACTATGTCTTGCTGTCGAATACGGTACGAACATATCTGGAAAATCGTTTCGGGTTGCGGGCGCCGGAAATGACGACCGAGGAATTTTTGGCTGCGGCAGCAAAGGACAGTGGTCTGAAAGATGAACACAAGAAATTGTTGAGCCGCTTTCTCGCACACTGCGATCTTGTAAAGTTCGCTCGATACGGGCCTAATGTAGACGAGATGAAATCCGCGTATGAATCCGCTACGCAGTTTGTCCGTGAAAGCGCTTCTCCTGAAACGGCACTTTAGGAAGTATTGTAGGTCGGGTTGAGCCGCCGACGCCGCCAAACAGTGAACTATTGCGCGCAAATTTCACTCGCCTGACCGCTGCGTTTATGGTAATCGATGACTTTTGAAGAACCGTTCGCCTTTCTGACTCTCACGGCAATCCCGCTGTTAATTTATTTCCATTTTAAGGGAGCGCGGCGCGGAAGCTTGAGTTTCTCGTCAATCGGGAGTATTCAGGCAATTCAGCCGAGTTGGACGAATAGGGGACGCGAAGGACTGCTGTTTCTGAGATGCGTCGCTATTTTACTGATTGCGTTCGGACTCGCCCGTCCACAGAAAGGGGTTGAGGAGAGCAAATTAACGGGAGAGGGAATTGACATCGTGCTTGTTATTGACGTGTCTACGAGCATGCGGGCGCAGGATTTTCAGATTTCGGGACAAAGATACAACCGTCTCCATGTGGTCAAGGAAGTTGTCAAAGAATTTATCGTGGGTCGGAGTAACGATAGGATTGGAATTGTGGTTTTCGCCGGACGCCCGTACACGCTGTGTCCATTAACACTCGACCACGGTTGGCTGATTAAGAACCTCGACAGGGCACAGATTGGGATGCTAGAGGATGGTACAGCTATAGGAACGGCAATCGCCACAGGAACCAACCGGCTGCGCGAATCCGCCGCGGACAGCAAAGTGATTATCCTATTGACCGACGGACGCAACAACGCGGGACGAATCTCCCCTGAAACCGCCGCCAATCTGGCGAAAACCCTTGGGGTCAAAATCTATACAATTGGTGCAGGCACAAAGGGAATGGCGCCTTTCCCGACTCGCGGACTGTTCGGCAAGGAGACCTATCAGCCGGTACAGATAGAAATTGACGATGAATCCTTGACCCGAATTGCGCAGGAGACGGGCGGTAGATATTTCCGCGCTACGGATACCGCCAACCTGCTTCAGGTATACGATGAAATTGACGAGATGGAGAAAACAGAGTTTGAAACGCCTCAGTATCTCGAATACAAGGAATTTTACGTATACTTTCTAATACCAGCACTGATCTGTTTCCTAACCGAGATTGGACTGGCAAATACGCGATTGAGAATACTACCCTAGAAAGACACTAAAGATTGAACGGTCACAATTCGTGTGCCTGCTTCGCGGGGAAAAACTTTCAATCCGATTGACCCATTATGAAGTTCGGCAACCTGCAATACATACATCTATTCTGGTTAATTCCGGCTATAATGCTGTTTTACGCCTGGGTGTTTCGCCGTAAGCGGCGGACGCTTGAAGCGTTCGCAGAAGCCCATCTGATTCCGATTTTGACTTCGTCTGTCAGCGCTTTTAAGCAGAAGGTCAAAGCGTTACTCACGGTTCTAGCCATCTTCTTTTTAATCTTAGCGTTAATTGGCCCGAAATGGGGATTCCGTTGGCAGGAGGTCAAACGGCGTGGGGTTGATATTTTGGTTGCTATTGACACCTCAAGAAGTATGCTGACGGCGGATGTTAAACCCAACCGGTTGGAAAGGGCTAAATTAGCGGTAAAAGACCTCCTCAATCTGTTGAAGGGCGACAGAGTCGGGTTAATCGCCTTCGCCGGAACTGCGTTTGTGCAGTGCCCGCTCACGTTAGATTACGGCGCATGCGCACTGTCGTTAAACCGTATCAACACGGCAGTCATTCCGCGCGGCGGCACGAACATCGCTGACGCGATTCAAACAGCGATGGAGGCGTTTGGTACGAGCGGGGACAATGACAAAGCCTTAATTATCATCACCGATGGCGAATCCCATGAAGGTGATGCAGTAGCAGCCGCCAAAGAATTAGAAGACGCGAACATCAAAATATTCTGTGTCGGCATCGGTACAAAAACAGGTGAACTTATTAAGATTACTGATGACGGCGGAAGCCCAGCTTTCCTTAAAGACCGGCGTGGGCAGGTTGTGAAATCAAAACTCGATGAGGTTGCCTTACAGAAAATTGCGCTGACGACCGGCGGCAGCTACGTTAAAGCGGCGGGCGCAAACTTTGGGCTAGATGTAATTTACGAAGAGAAAATCGCTGAAATGGACAAGACAGCGTTGGAAAGTCAAATGCAGAAACGCTATGAGGATCGGTTTCAGATACCTTTATTAGCGGCGTTCATTTTGATTGTCACCGAAGTGTGCATCGGCGATAGGAGGAGGCAAGTGAATGAACTTGTTTGAGTGCAAAAACATGGACCTTTCTGTATCTGTTGGAGCATGCGGCATGTCTTTGCCTCCGAAAAGAGGCAAGAATTAGTTATGAAAGCAAGAACGATTGTCATTGTGTTTTTATTTTCAATCCTGTGTATCGCCTGGATTAACCCAAATGCGGACAAGATCAAAGCCGGAAATCGTCTGTTTAAAGAAGGCAAGTACGACGAAGCCATGGATCGTTATACCGATGTTCTGGTTGAACTACCGGAATCTCCTGACGTTCATTATAACGTAGGCGCATCCACTTACAAAAAGGGCGATTATGAACGCGCGGTGGAAGCGTATACAAAATCGCTATCGACCGATTATCCCGCGCTTGAGGAGAAGGGGCAATTCAGTATTGGCAACTGCAAGTATAAACAAGGAGAGCGTATGGAAAGCTCCGACGCGGCTGGGGCAATCACACTTTACCGAGAGGCATTGGAGTCATATAAACGCGCTATCGGCCTAAATCCCAAGAACATGGATGCCAAATTCAACTATGAGGTCGTCCAGCGCAAGATTAAAGAACTTGAGGATAGGCAGCAGCGCCAGAACCAAAAACAAAACCAAGATTCCGATCGGCAGAATCAAGAGAAACAAGACAAGAAAAAGGAAAAATCTCAACGGGATGAGCCGCAAGACGCTGAACCGCCGGAGGAGCAACAACAAAAACAAGATAATCAACAAGAAATTCCGGAACAAAAGGATAGCGAACAGAACACGTCCCCGCAATCCTCCGAAGAAAATGGCGAGATGACAAAAGCGGAGGCGTTTAAACTATTAGATACTTTGAAAGATGAAGAACAGCAGCAACTCATCCGACGCCGCAGACAAGGTACCAGTTATCCTGAAAATTTCAAAGATTGGTAGCGTGAAGTGTGCGTAGATACACGTTTTGTTTTTGAACTAGCTCAATAACGTTTTGACGATTAGACAATGAAAACAAACTACAAATACAAATTGCTACGGTTTCTTACCGTTTTCTTCATTGGAACACCCTTTCTACAAAACCCAACGGCTATCGCCGAACAGATCGCTGTTTCAGCATCGGTGGATAGAAAAATTGTGCCCGTTGGGGGTAAAATTCAACTCACCGTAGAGGTAGATGGCATACAATCTATAAACCCGCCGGAATTGCCCGATATGGAAGGATTTCAATCCCGATATCAGGGGCCGAACTCGCAAATATCAATTGTCAACGGACAAATTTCTGCGTCAATAAAGCATAGATACGGGCTGACGGCGCTGAAGGTCGGCAAATATACAATCAATTCAATTGAGGTGACGTATAAGGGGAAGAATTACCGGACCGAACCGATAACGGTAGAGGTTATTAAGCGTGCGGCGGCTCAGCGGAAAAAGGGAGGCCCAGAAGGTGATGAATTGAAGGATCGCATCTATCTCACGCTGACTGCTGCAAAAGAGAAAGTCTACCTTAATGAAGCGTTCCCTATCACCGTTAGACTCTATCATCGCCAAATCGAAGTCCGAGAAATTGAGTATCCTACCCTTTTAACCAGTGCGTTTTCCGTGAGGGGATTTACTGAGCCGTCCCGCACAGAGGAAGTCATTGATGGTGTCCGTTTTTACTGCCTCAACTTCGAAACCGTCGTCTATCCTGTCTCAACAGGACAATTGACGCTTGGCCCTGCCCAACTTAAATGCAGCCTAGTTTTGAAAGAACAAAGTCGAAGGCGGAATTCATTATTTGACGATGAGATGTTTTTCAATCAGTCGTCCTTCGATGATTTCTTTGGCCGAGCAGAAAAGCGCGCAATTGTTTTGAAATCCGAACCGCTGAGAATTACGGTGGGAGCCCATCCACAAGATGGTAAACCGCGTGACTTTTCAGGCGCTGTAGGACAATACACCCTTCAAGTTGAAGCCAAACCGAGGGAGGTCAAAGTCGGGGAACCAATTACGCTGACAATGCATGTCACAGGCAGAGGCAACATTGAAACTGTCTCATTGCCACAGATATATGGTTTGGATCGATTCAAAACCTACAATCCGCAAATCAAGACTGGCGAACACGGAAAAAGTTTCGAGCAGGTGCTTATTCCAGAAGATGAGAGCATCGAAGCCATTCCGGAGATTCGATTCAGTTATTTTGACCCCGAACGTGAAAAATACCATACCATAAAAAAGGGAGAGATTCCGATACACGTAACAGCAATAGCAGGTGAAGAGGGGTTAAAGATTGTCGACCTGCCCGGAGCTGAAAAAACGGTTAAGCGAGAGAAATTGGGTCGGGACATCTTGTACATCAAGGATTCGATGAAAGGCGTTCAGCGGGGGAATACCTATCTCTATCAAAATGGTCTTTTCCTCTTTGCGCAAACCTTGCCGCTCATCGCATTCGTCGGTGTGCTCATCTACCAGAAACGCAAAGACAAGCTTACTGGCGACATCATCTATGCGCGGCGGAGACAGGCGCCGCGGAAAGCCAAGAAGGGGCTTGATGCTGCAAGAAAACTCGCGGGTGCTGGCCAAACCGGCGCGTTTTGCGAGATTATTTTCAGAACTATGCAGGAATACATCGGCGATCTATTCGCGTACCCCGCGGCGGGAATCACTAGCGAGGTTGTGGAAGAGTTACGGAAACACGGCGTCACGGAAGATGCTCTGGAGAAACTACGGGCCCTTTTTGAATCCTGCGACAGCGTCAGATACGCCTCCGAGGAAATCAGCCGGGCGCAAATGCAGCGCCTGTTGACGTTAACCGAAGAAGCCATGAATCTCTTGTCAGAGAGTTCAACGTAAAGGTACCCACCATACTGCAAATTGTGGTCAGTGGAACAAACTGGAAAAATTGCCAGTTTCACAATGGTTTATCATTAAGTCGAAGCGCTGGTCATGGTCAATTGCCATAAAATTCAAAAATTTAATTGCGTTATTTTCATCATCATCTATTTTCTCTTGGTTCTCAATGTAAGTATAGCGGAGCAGCTGAACCAACCAAACACGCTCTTTTTCCAAGGGAATGGTTATTACAAGGACGAACGGTATGCCGAAGCCATCAAAGCCTATGAACAGTTAGTTTCGATGGAGATTAAAGATGGGCATCTATATTACAACCTTGCAAACGCCTACTTTAAGGTTGGGAACCGTGGGAAGGCAATTCTGAATTATGAGCGGGCGTTGCACCGATTGCCCCGCGACGCGGACATTAAATCCAATCTAAACTATGCACTTTCATTGGACGAAAGCAATCCAACGCCGAAATCTAACGAAGGGTTGCCGCACAAGGTTTTCGTACTGAAGCGCCTCCTGAATACGGATGAGTTGACAATCGCCGTGTTCTTGCTCTACCTCGGTTTGATGGCGGTTTTGACGCTAAGTTTGCCTTTAAAGCGGCTGCGCAGAAGTTTTTACTATAGCGCTTCGGTTCTTGGTTGCCTTCTGTTCTTTTCGTTAATCTCACTATCGCTTGAGCTCTACGATACGCAATTTCAACGAAAAGCCGTCATTATCTCTGAAGTTGCCCCGATCAGATTTGAGCCGTCTGGGGATGCCACTTCACATTTTACACTGTACGAAGGGGCGGTCATTCGTGTGAAAGAGCTTCAACAGGAGTGGTCAAAAATCCAACGGTGGGATGGCAAGGCCGGTTGGTTAAAGAATGACGCCTTTGAGATATTCTAAATCAGCGCCAAATGCCTCACATAATTTAATTTTGCGTTTATCCAATGGTTGAGGGCACAGCCATGTCTAAGAAAATCCAGTCCCGCGAACAACTCGCAAGCACTATTAATCAGGCAAAGGTTTGCGGTAAAACCGTCGTATCGACGAACGGCTGTTTCGACGTATTGCACGTCGGCCACCTTCGCTATTTGCAGCTTGCACGCGAACTTGGGGATTTGCTTGTTGTCGGGATCAATAGCGATGCGTCAGTTCGGGCGTTAAAAGGGAGAAATCGTCCGATTCAGCCGGCTGATGAACGCGCTGAAATCGTGGCAGGCTTAGAATGCGTTGATTACGTTACGGTTTTCTCAGAATTGGATCCGATCGCGCTGCTAGCCGTACTCAAACCGAACATTCACGTTAAGGGTGGAAACTACGCGATAGAGGAAGTCGTTGAACGACAGGTGGTCGAAGCGAACGGTGGAAAGGTAGTCCTCGGATTGCAGGTGCCGGGCAAATCGACTACAGATTTGATTAAGTCAATCCGTGAAAAAGCGGCGGAGAGTGATTAGTGGAGCATGCCCCGACAAGACAGATGCTTGCTCGCTACCCTGAAACCTGCAACTCGCCGCCGGTTCTGAAATGAGGCGTTACTCCTCATGAACATCAAATACATCCTTCTCGGCGGCGCTGCTGTGTTGCTCGGATTCCTCTTTTATCCGCGCGAAGATGCTGCGTCTGATAAGAACCAACGGTTCATCGAACCCGTGCGCCGACTCGAGAATGAACCTCTCCACTACACGGATATTCTGCGTGCGGATCCGATTGTTGAGACATTTGATTTAGGATTCGTCTATAAAATCGATAGAGCGAACATACCCTTCGAAGATGCTGATGAGAGCGGTCCAAAACGGTTCGATTTGCTCGTTGATACCGTGCGGACAAAAGAGCGTTTCGAACGCGCGTTTTCCTACATCGGCAGTTCACGCGAATATACCAGCCCGCTCCATTCCCTCTCTATTCCTGCCGAAGCGCGTTGGGTGCAGGTAGTCATTAACGATTGGTTCAGTAACAAACCGGAATTGAGAAGCGATGATTTCCGCGTCGGCGTGCGCTACCAATCCCACAACCCGCTTCTGGAAATTGATAGCGATTACAATTCCGTCGAACTCAACAATCTTATAGATTTCCTCCCCTATGAAGCCTCGAAATGGGTCGGCGCACAGCGGATAGAGAAAACGGTTGAAGACGGCGAAAATATTTGGAAAGAAATCTCATTCAAATCGCCGTCTAGTGCGGTGGTGGTTACTGGCAGTTTGAGAGAAGTGCAAAAAATCTACGGGGTTCGTGTAACAACCGATGGTCCCGGGAACAACGTCAGGCGCTATCGGGTTTTAACCAGTGTTGACGGGCGGCGTTACACAGAACACTACACCTCCGAAAGTCTTCCCGATGAAACCGTAACAGATTTTCAACTGTTTAGTCCGCCCGTTTTAGCGCGGTATGTCCGCATGCGTATTGAACACGGCGATTGGTACGGCGATTATCCGGAGATACGAGAATTTGAAGTGTTTGCCGACGACTATCGACCGGTGCGCCCGGTTAATCGGCCGCTGAGCGATTACAACGCGGTTCAAATGCACCACGAAAATCTTGGATTCGATGAAAATACCTTCGCGCCGCACCTGGAGCAAGGTTTCGCGTTTGATCGGGATACGGAAGACGAAAACCGCTATTTTTTGCCGGAAGGGAAGGAGGTGGATAAAGTCAATTTGGGCAATACGCTCGGACAGCGAAGCTTCGCTTACCACTATGACGCGGTAAAAATCAGGTATGCTGAATTACACCCGTCCTTATTTTATTGGGTAAGAGTAACCTACCTGCAAAAAAACGACGGGCAGCGCGTTCAAAACCTAACGGTTGACGGGTTTATCCTGCACGACGCGATTGAAATCCCGCGGGGGACAGCAGAATCCTTCACCTACGCAATTCCGGTAAACGCCTACGCCGACGGTAAAATTGCGCTCAGTTTCAACCGCTTGGCGGGCCCCAATGCCGTGGTATCAGAGGTTGTCCTCTTAGAAGCGCGCGAAACAATGGATGTGTCGTCCGCGCAGTTGTCCAATCAATCGGACGAAACCATTGGCAAATCAATTCGCGTCAGTGAAAAGGTTGTAGTTGACGGCAAGGTGAGTGAATGGCCTACCCTCTATCCGATGCTTCCGCAGAACTACAAAACCTCTGCGGATTCTCCGATATCGCTTTATTCGCAGTGGGACGATGACAACCTTTATGTGGCTGCAATTTTCAATCAGCGAATACGCAACCCCCTTTACTCCCCAATACACGATAATGCGGCGCGAGACGATTCGGAAGCTCTGCATCTCTTTACTGATACCGCCCTCAACAGATCGCCGGGAATGTACAAAGACAGCGATCACCATTTTGTATTTACTCTCCTTAATACACATGAGTCTCAGCCGCAAGTGCAGTCTTCACAGATTCACCATCACCTCGATGCAATCCGGCACAATATTTACGACCGCAAAGAGATTGAAGCGAACGTCTCCAAATCAGAGAACGGATATACCCTCGAAGCAAGAATTCCCAAGTCGCTAGTATTGAACGGGTTCGAACCCGATGTAGACCAGTCTCTAGGGTTCAATTACGTAATGGCAAACCTCAAGTTAACAAACCATCCCGCTGGCTGGTTTTCGTATGGGACATCCAATCTCAATGCACCGCCGAATCGTTGGAATACTGTCGAACTTGTGGACCGAATTAGCGGACGAATTGAATTTCTGGGTCAGAAGCCACCTCGTCCGATTACGAATTTTAACGCTGGCGACCGGCTCGTCATTTGTATATGGGATGCGGACAGAAACACCGATCGCCATCAACCGGAATCCGTCCTAGCCGAATTGCGCAATGAACGAACAAAACAGACGCTTTCGGTTACGCTGAATGAGGCAAATCCCACGCTGTTGCTAGACGAAAATTCGGATAACGACATGGCGCGCAACCGTGCCACCTTCGCCGCGATAGTCCCAACTGCCTATCACGAAGGAGAAGTGAAGATTGAAGACGCGGAATCTTCTGTCTTTTTCGTCCGCGGCGAGGACAAAGTTACAGTCAAATATGTCGATCCCTATTACAGCAGTACGCAGCGTGGGTATTCCGTCACCAATACAGCCACAGTCAACACAGGATCAACCGGAACGATTTCAATCATAAAAAAGTCCGGGGAATTGCTCGAAGAGATTAGCATTGGCGATACAATTTACCTGCGAGTACAAGATGCGGATTTAGTCAAGCAAAATAACCCGTGCGCTTCAGAGCCGAGGACGGTTGAAGTAACGCTTACTGTTCCTAAAACGGAAGAGATTGAGACAGCAAAACTCACTCATCAACCGGATAGCAACAGTTTCATTGGGACAATAGAGACCGCCTACAGTGAGACGCCCCGACCGAACAACGGTGTGGTGCAAGCCATTGGCGAGCAAATTGTGAGGGCGTCTTACGTGGACGGCATCCAAGCGACAGGGAAAACGAACGTGCCTGTCCATGCTGAAACAAGCGTAAAAACCGGAGTGACCACGCGGCTAGAATTGGGTTCAGGGCGTGTAAACACCGGTGAAGAAGAATCAAATGTCCTCGGCAACCGTAAGTTTTTCAAGGCAGGGCATCCGCTCTCCATTTGGTTAAAGGACACAGATTTAAACCAAAACGATCAGACGCGGGAGTTTGTTGAGGTCAACTTGAGCAGCGATCTGACCGCCGATCAGCGCACATTGACGCTGAAAGAGACCACCGAAAATTCCGGTGAATTCGCCGAACTATGCCCAACGCGATATGCGGTGCACGCCGATCCCTCCAACGATATTCTTGAAGTTGTCGGCAATGCGGTGGTTACCCTCAGTTATGTGGACGCCCTGCAGGCTTCCGGCGCGACGGACGTAGTCATCACAGATATGATGCACGTCAGCGCCGGAGTCGATGGCATCATAGAGATTGTTAAATCGAATTACTTGACGAATCTGAGTAGCTTCAACGCCGGAAGCAAACTTCATTTTCGTCTCCGCGATGGAGACCTGTTTGATGATTCGGTGCGGATTGTACTTACGGGGCATAATCTGAGCGACCGAGAAGACGTGCAGCTAACTCCCATTCCCGCCGGAGGCGATGCACGGTACGCCGCTGGAGGAACGCTGTTCGGTTCTATCGAAACCGCCTATGACACCGAGGCAACGGTAGGCGATGGCAAATTGCAGGTGCAGGGGACGGAATCAGTTCAAGCAATCTATATTGATGCGCTGCGTTCCACTGGCGAAACTGATATTGAGGTTTCAGACGATTGCACGGCAGCGATTGGGACTACGGGAACGCTTAAGGTCTATAACGAGAATAACTTTGGACCGGACGCGGCGGATAACGTAGAAATTTTTGGGTTTCGAGCTGGTGATACGCTGATTCTGGAGATGCAGGACGCCGATATCAATACTGCCACTGCTGCGGCGCAAATATCTGAATCCGATTTTGCCGAAAACAAGATTCGAGACACTGTTCGCGTGATTATGGATGAGGTGACGGGAAGGCCTGGCGTTTTTCGCGGCGAAGTGCAAACGGATTATGGAACAGTTTCGATACCGGAGGATGACATCCTGCAGGTGCAGGGTGAAGGAATTGTGACATGTATTTATACCGATGCCCTGCAAGACACCGGTGCGGCTCAAGTCCCTGTCAGTGTTGCGCTTTCGGTCGAAACCGGGAATACTGGGGATTTGGAGATAATTGACGCAGAAAGCGGTAAAATTCTCGCCCGAACGCTCTTCGCCGGAAGCTTCAACGCCGGAGCAAAACTACGCATTCAGTTGCGAGATAAAGATTTGGACAACTCCCCGGCACAGGTCGACGCCGCTCTGGTAACCGCCTCCGGGAACACGGATGAGGTTCAACTCATCTTATGGGAGACGAGCGCGAATAGTGCGGCATTTGATGCGTTTCTACAAACGCGGCAGGCAGCGGATTCTCCTGACACCAATAACGCGGACGCAAATTCAGCCGCCGACAGGACCGATGACATCCTACACGTGAAAGATAAAGAGGTAATTAGGGTAGTGTATACGGATGAAATCACCGCTACCGGCGAAACTAACGTGTCAATCCAAGCGCAGGCGGTTGTATTGAGCAGCAGCGCGGGAATTCTGCGGATTGTAAATCGAAATGCCATAGAAAGAGCACCTTCACAATTCGGAGCAAGGCATTCTGTCGCCGCTCATGAACTCGGAAATTTTAACGCCGGCGAGACAATCTACTTCTGGTTAGAAGATCTGTTTCTCAGTGCGGTAACTGGCGAAGATTCGATTAAGGTTGCGGTCACCGGGAACAAGACTAACGATAAAGCTGAGGTGGTGCTAAAGGCGATTCCGGAAACTGAAGGTGTCTTCGCCGCATCCATTCCGACGCGGTACGGCACAACGCCGGTCGCCGATAGTACACTCGATGTGCAAGGCGACGAAGAGATTCGCGCAGTGTACACGTCTGGCATTCCATTTGCCAACGCTGTTGCTGTCGAAGACCGCGCTTACGTCAATAAGGGTGTCCGAGGGCGCCTAATGATTACTCGGCGGGACGGTACAATTATACGTTACTTTAACCCGGGGAGTCCGTTGCACTTCCAACTAGAGGACGCCGACCTGAATCGGGACGCCTTCGTCGTCGAAGCAACAACAATACAGGTCAATGCCGGCGCGCAAACAATCATCCTCTCGTTAGTTGAAGAAAATGCTAATTCGCACATTTTTCGAGGATCGGTGTCAACACAGTACGGGAAAACTGAAATCGACAATGGTCTCAAATTGGTCGGCGGGGAAACTTTGACAGCGACTTATACGGATGCATTAATCGACACGGGAGAAACAAACGTGGGAATATACGCGAGTTGCCGCGCGAACCTGATTTCCCGAGCGCCGTACACGAGCAGACCGATGCTCATTGACGGCCTGGATGACCAATGGCCGCTGGAAAAGACGCTTCGAACCCCGCAGGACGAAGGATTTCTCTGGTTGCTGTGGGGCAAGGACTCGCTTTATGTGCTGGCGCAAATCTACGATGATGCCGTGGACGCTCCGGACCCAACTAAATATTACGAGGATGCGGACGCATTAGAATTACATTTCGACCTTCACCCCGGCGGCGGGAGCAAACCGACCTACCTACAAACCGGAACCAATCCGAACCGATTTATCCTCTGGATCTGTCCGAAAGGCGCCGGTTTCAACGGCGATCAGCCTTACATTGGACAGTGGGCACCAGAACAGGTTTATAACTACCAAGCGCGGGACCTTGATGTTGCGGTAAGGCAGGAATCCAACTACTATATCATTGAGGCGCGCATCCCATTTTTCCCAGTCTTTCGCGGTTTCGATCCCCTGAAAACCAAAAGAAACAGCCGTATCGGGTTTAACTTTGTGATTCACCGCTCAGACGATCAGGCGGTCTACTGGGCGTCCCAAATACCCGGGACAGAACCCACCTTTCCGAGCAATTTAGGCGTTCTAATCTTAGAATCCCCGCCGTAAAATATTGTTCCTGCACATTACACTCCAATTCCGAACAATAAAATTACTTCTTGCTGAATGACAACGATTGGTGTATAATTTAACTTATTACGTGTTAAGCCTAAGGGCGCTAAACAGAACACATTCAATGAATGTGAAGAACGCCGCATCCTTCTTTGGGCGGTTAATCCGCTTGTAAATTCTAAAGATTGAATGATACCCAATTCCTGACATTCTCCCAATCGGCGGGATTGGTGTGTTTAATTTCACAATCTATCTTGCCGAATGATAAGAAATCATACGTCAGACTTCGAGACATTGCTAAATAGTCGGTTTCTCTTCGCGTCCCACAGAAGAGAGTAAATCGAATGAGAATCATGTCACTTTTCAAAGTCATTCTCTTGTTCACTTTATTGCTGTTTCTGCGGAGCGGTATGGCGCAGGACTATACCCGATGGAATTTGCCAATAGGTGCAAAGCAACGCATCGGTAAAGGTACGGTTAAAAATCTCGCGTACTCACCTGACGGCAGGCAGCTGGCGGCCGCCAGTAGCATTGGGATTTGGATTTATGATGCACGGACCGTTACGGAACTAGCCCTGCTCACTGGGCACACAAAAAGAGTTCAGTCTGTTGCTTATTCATTGGACGGTAGGATGCTGGCAAGTGGGAGCGAGGACAATACAGTACGGCTGTGGGACGTTTCCACTGGGAAACACAAGATGACCTTCAAAGGACATGCTGGTACAGTAAATTCTGTTACGTTTTCGCCAGACGGCAGCAGCCTAGCGAGTGGAAGTTCTGACAAAACCATTCGATTGTGGGACCTTGCCAATGGGCGATGCAAGGCGATGTTTGAAGAGCATACTAAACCTGTAAATGCTGTTGCTTTTTCGCCGAACGGAGAGACACTGGCAAGTACAAGTTCGGATAATACCATTCTGCTGTGGGACGCCGCCACGCTGCGACTAAAATATGGTGCATTGGAACATAAATCTCCAGTCAATTCCGTTGCGTATTCCCCGGATGGGCGGACACTGGTAAGCGCATGTTGGGACAAATCTATCTGGTTGTGGGACGTTGCAAATAGGCGACGGAGGGCGACCCTTGAAGGGCATGGTGAAAGTGTGGATTCTGTTGCATTTTCACCGGATGGTAAGAGATTTGCGAGTGCAAGTCGGGACAATACAATCTAGTTGTGGGATACGGAGACAGGCCATCCGGAGCGCGTTTTTGTGGGACATTCGAGCGATATCTACTCCGTAATCTATTCTCCTGATGGTTTGACACTGGCGAGCTCGAGCGCGGACCAAACGATTCGGTTGTGGAATACCGAGACGGAGGACCACAAGCAGTCCATTTTAGGGCATACGAAATCGGTCTTGGCCGTTAAGTATTCTTCAGACGGTAATACGTTAGTTAGTGAAAGCTGGGACGGCAAGAGCCGGCGGTGGGATGCTGCTACAGGACGACACAAGGAAACTAAAAAGACCCATATGAGAGACTTGAAGTTTGACAAATCTTCAGCATATTCTCCAGATGGTAAAACGCGCGCGTCTGGATGGCCGGACGGAGAGATTTTCTTGAGCGATGCTGACGGCTTATTAATGCCCAAGGTCACCCTTACGGGACATTCAGGTCTGGTGCACGTTGTGATGTTTTCCCCGGATAACAAGACTCTAGCGAGTAGCAGTTTGGATGGAAAGATTTTCTTGTGGGATTTTCCCGTAGGGGTACACAAGGTCACCCTTGAGGGACACACAGACATGGTAGAAGTTTTGGAATTTTCCTATGATGGCAGGACGCTGGCAAGTGGAAGCTACGACAAAACTATTCGGTTGTGGGACGCCGTCACCGGCCGAGTCAAACAGATTCTAGTGGGCAACTCGGAGCTCGTCACCGCCGTCGCATTTTCCCCGGATGGTTACGCATTAGTGAGTGGAAGTTTTAACGGAACAATTCGGCTGTGGGATGCAGTCACAGGGAAACACAGGGCAACCCTTGAAGGACATATTGATATGGTTCACTCCGTTGCATATTCGCCGGATGGAAAGACACTGGCTAGCGGAGGTTCGGACGGGACAATATTGCTTTGGGAGGTAGAATCAAAATCGATATACCCTTCAGAACGCTGACTAGAGCAGGTCAAAAAAAAGAAAACCCAAATGACATTGAGACGATATTTAAGGAAATCGGGATTCGCTTTAATGATACTGGCAATCTGGATTGGCGTTGATGGGTTGGCAGCGATTGCCGGAGCGCAAGTGCAGCCGCCGCGCCGAAAGCGGCGAGTTATGATAAGCCCAAAAAAAGAGCCGAAAGACGAGGAAAGGGTAACAAAGGTAAACGTCGGTAAAAGCCTCCGCGGCATCGCACGGCGCGCTAGCCGCCAAAATAAGAATAAGAAAGCTGATTTTGTCTTTGTCATCGAACGCGGCGAAAGGATGGCCGCGGCGATTGTGGACATGAAAACACAGCTTGACAATGTGTTGAATGTGTTCGACGAGTCGGGGGTGGACTACCGGATAGCGCCCGTCTGGTTTCAAAATCAGGTCAATCCGAAATTCGAGGGCAGCCAGTTCAGAAACGACCTCCGTGCGATTCAAACAGGCTTTCATGCTCAATTTCAGGACAACCAATCCAACGGATATGGACTTGAGGCGATTATGTGGGGAGTAAGGGAGTTGGACTTCAGGTCGGATGCCGGCAAGCACATGATTGTCGTCACAAATTCCCCGTTGCAAACCGAATGGGATGTGCCTAATGCAAAACAGCGGCTTGTGAATCAAATTATTGAACGGTGTGTGCAGGATGATGTTCACATCAATGTTATTGGAGTAAATGAAGCCGCGCAGCTACAGTTGGCGGAGAAAACCGGCGGGAAATGGTACGCAGTTGACGAATACCAGCAGGTACGGACGACACCCTCATATTTGGATAAGCGGATTCAAAGAATTGGCGGAATTTTCGAACTCATAGGCGAACACTTCGTCGAAACAGTGAAGTCACCTTCCGATATTGCCTTCGTCTTCGATTCCAGCTTCAGCATGGAACCAAATACTGATGAGATTTGTACAGGTGTTGATAGATTGGTGGCTATCCTTGATGAGAGCGGCCTCGACTATCGATTTGGGCTTATCCGGTTCTGGGCGCGAGTAGGCGGGGGAGAAAGTTCAATCGTGGTGACAAAACCGCCGTTGGATGCCGAGCAGGTCAAGAAGATATTTCGGCTTCCCAAAGAAGGTGATGAACATCTCCTCGACGCAATAGTGGAAGGCGTCCCTAAACTCGAAACACCTGAGAATCGCCAACTTGTCCTGATAATCGTAACTAATGAACCAACCAGCCGCCGACGCAAGGGCGGATATACTCCCGGTAGGGCGATTGCGGTATGCCGTCAATTGAACGCCATGGTATACGTCATTGGCGGGGTTACGTCAATGAGTAGCGAGACCGATTACTTTCAGCGCCGCGTCGCCGAAGCGACAATGGCGGAACACTTTATCATGCCCGGCGCCAGGATTGCTGATGAACGATGGTAGTCGGATTCGCCACAATTTAACAGGGTTTAACTCCACCAACGGACTTACAACCGTTCGAGGATAGTCTCAAGTTGCCGATAATCATCAAATTTAGCATCGCACAACGCATCGTCGTCCGCTCTTCCCGTTACGCCTGAAAATTGAATCGCTTTCATTCCAGCGTTTTTCGCGCCGACGATATCCGTCCAAACCAAGTCACCGATATGAACCGCCTCACTGGGCTGTACGTTGAGCTGTTTCAGCGTCGAATGGAACTGTATGACTTCCGGTTTTGTGTGCGCCGTCTCGTCAGAATAGGTCTGTGCTGCGAACTTGCCTAAGATACCATCCGCTGTCATTAACTGGCGCAAGACGCGGCTTGGCGTCAATCCCGTGTCTGAGATTATTCCTAACTCATACTTCGTGCTGAGTTGAGCAAGCGTTTCTTTGGTGTACGGTATGAGCACCGGTGGTACATTCAAGCAAGCCTCGCCTGTGAGGTGAACGAGATGTTCCACGACTGGCGGAGTTGGCTGAATCCCAAGCGAACTCAAAAGGCGCAAAATACACGCGTCAACTGTGACCCCCCGATGTTGATACCACATGGTTTCAGCGAGCCTGTAGGCAGTTTGAATGCCAGAATTAACCGCCGCTGGTGTCACGTCGTGCCCCTGTTCCACAAGAAATTTGTGGCAGTAACGGGTTCGCATCGCCTGGCGCTCGCGCTTCAGTTCTTGCGAATCGGCGTAAAGGGTTTGCCAAAAGTCGAATGTGACGGCTTTAATCATGTTTGAGGGGCAATTGGCGTAGCTCGCGAAAATCCTAGGTTAGCATTGCTATGATAAACTAGCATGGGAATTTGGTCAATCGATTTTTCGGCAATGTGTCCGGTACGAGCGCGGTAACACATTCGAGTTGACGGGCGCAACAGCCGTGTGTTAATATTTCGGCTACCTGAATCACACTCTCAATCCCCGTAATGTTGCGAAATAAGGATTCCGGCGTGTCCAAAAAAATCGCGATTTTTCCCGCAAGTTTCGATCCCGTTACCAACGGTCACGTCGATTTAATCGATCGCGTTTGCAATCTCTCCCTTTTCGATTCGCTGATTGTGGCAATCGGCATCAATCCTGCCAAGACCGCTCGATTCACGCTTCAAGAACAGATTGAAATGTTGGAAGCTGTCATCCGTCCTTACCCCAATGTCGGCATAGATAAGTTTTCCGGTCTCACAGCACAATATGCGCAAGAGCGGGGCGCCTGCACAATTATTCGGGGTCTCAGAGAATTCTCCGACTTTGAGAAGGAATTCCAAATGGCGCGCATGAATCGCCAGATAGCCCCAGGGGTTGACACCTTGTTCATGATGGCAAACACAAAATATGCGCATTTGAGTTCCACCCTCGTCATGGAAATTTTACAGATTGGCGGACAAAAAGTGAGTGACGACAAGCTATTGGAAATGGTGCCTCCGGTTGTGTTGGAGATTTTGAAGCGGAAATTTAAACAATAATCTATTCCGGGCTCTTCGAGTACGGGCAGCGCAATTGCGGCAAAACAGCTCGTCACCTTGATGGCAACACGTGCAGGATGCGCAGACCGAAGATACTCACCATTGATGAGGAACTACGACTTCTTGACTGGACGCATCGAAACCGCAACTTTCGAGATTTCTGCGTTGTGCTAACCATTCTGCGGACCGGGTTGAGTGTTGCTGAACTTCGTGAATTACGCGTCGCCGATTTAAAACCCAGCGTTGAAACGTTTACCCACCTCCACATTGGCGCGAAAGTTGGGCACGAAAATAAACGGACGTCCATCCCCGTAACAAAAGAATTTCAAGGACAGTTAAAAGCATTCCTGAGGTGGAAGCACCACCGCGGCGAAGCCGTCACGCCGAATTCGTATTTGTTTGTCAGCGCTAGGTTCACTCAAGTGTCAGTCCGCCATCTCCAACGCATCGTTCGAGAATCTACTCTAGGTGCGTTCGGAACGCCGTACCGCCCTAGTGATTTGCGAATGACTTTTGAAGCCTGTACCGTGCCGCAAATCCCCGCCGATACACAGCTTCGCACGCCACTTGAAATGGATTAAACGTCATTTCAGTATTGAATGGCGTATCGCCGCAAATCCATCGACTCCGCCGAATAATCGCCAACTTTTTCCTTGCCTTCTTTTATGGATTCGTGTATGCTTCAATAAAGCATCTGGACAGGAAAGGAACTACGAAATATGAGAACTGCAAATCCGGCGCTTAATTCAAACACATTCGAAAATCATCGACTCACGGTTGAACGCGCGGACGTAATGTCCATTCAAGGCACGGTGAACAGGGTCGCCTTGTTGTTCCTACTGTCGCTTATTGCCGCGTCTTGGACCTGGACGTTGTATTTTACGACTGCAAGTACGGAAGCAGTCATGCCCTGGATGATTGGCGGCGCAATCGGGGGTTTAATTGTCGCCATTGTGACGGTGGTTAAGAAAGAATGGGCCGCCGTAACCGCCCCAATTTACTGTGTTTTGGAAGGTCTGATCCTTGGCGGGTTGTCCTCCATCCTTGAAGCGCAATTCCCTGGAATTGTAATCCAAGCTGTCGGTTTGACCTTTGGCATACTATTCTGTCTCCTGATGGCATACAAGACAGGGTTGATCAAGGCTACGGAGAACTTCAAATTGGGGGTTGTTGCAGCCACGGGCGGAATCTTCTTAATCTATATGGTTTCGTACATACTCGGTTTATTTGGTGCGACAATCCCCTACATTCATGAATCCGGACTTATCGGGATCGGCTTCAGCCTGTTCGTTGTGGTCATCGCGGCGCTGAATCTAGTGCTCGACTTTGATTTTATTGAGAGCGGCGCGGCAAGCGGCGCACCGAAGTTTATGGAATGGTATGCCGCATTTGGTTTGATGGTTACCTTGGTTTGGCTGTATATTGAAGTTTTAATTCTACTTGTGAAATTGCGAAGCCGTGATTGATGTTTCAAGCCGCGAGAGTGAGGAATCGCGAAGGTAGAAGAACGCCCTAGAAAAAGCCGGACGAATCTTGCGCACTAGGTGTAGAACGTTGCCGTCCAGCAGGCGAACGGAAGGGCAAAAAAGTAAGCGCACAACAGAAAAATTAGACAAATCCACAGGTTGTTTTCACGAGGCAGGATATGCATTGGGACTTTGAACAGGTTGCTGGACCGTTCAGTTTTACTGAAGGGCCAGCTTGGGACGGGGAGGCGGTGCTCTTTACCGACATCCCGAACAGCCGCATTATGCGCTACACGCCGGAGAGCGGTGAATGCACCGTCTTTCGGGAAGAAACGAACGGTGCCAATGGACTCATGTTCGACAGAACGGGGCAGTTGTACGGGTGCGAGGGCAGCGGCAGGCGGATTGTGCGATACGACCGGGACGGTACAACCACTGTCGTGGCGGAAAAATTCGGCGACAAACGACTCAACAGCCCAAACGATCTTGCTTTCGATACACAAGGCAGTCTCTGGTTTACCGATCCGCGCTACGGCGACAGAACCGATGATTTGGAACTGGATCACCAGTCGGTGTTTCGATTGGATCCCCAACCAGATGACACCTGGAAAATCAGTCGGGTCACCCACGACACAACAAAACCGAACGGACTCTTAATTTCGCCAGGTGGGAAATGGCTTTACGTGGCTCAGAGCGAATACGGCGAAAATAAGAAGCGAGAGTTGCGCGCCTATCCCATAAGAGAAGACGGCACGGTTGGCGATTATGAAGTTTTGCACAACTTTTACCCGCATCGCGGTGTTGACGGTATGTGTTTGGATACCGAAGGCAATATCGTCGCCGCCGCAGGCTGGCGGAAGAGCGGGCCTGGCCCCATGATTTATGTTTTCACTCCAAACGGCCGTGTCTTGGAATCGCATCCGATGCCGGTAGATGTCCCAACCAATTGCACCTTTGGAGATGACGATCTGCGAACGCTGTATGTGACCGCGGGAGGCTGTCTATTTCGCGTTCGCACCGAACGCACCGGATACCTCATTTACCCTTCCACATAATTGCATTGTTGTTTTCGCAGTTTCTGTTTCTCACGGAAAAGACGATTTGGGGATTGACCGGAATCGCAGAAATGCATTACAGGCAGATGAAAAACTTCAGAAATTGCGTTCTCCTTGATGAGATGCGTGAAGGTATGCTAAAATTGTAAGACGCGATGGGGTGGCATTTGGCGAGGGAGAGTTTACAAGCTATATTAGATCGGCTGGAAGAAAAACATGTTGTAATCATCGGTGACCTCATCTTAGATGAGTATATCTGGGGAGATGTTAAACGAATTTCACCGGAAGCTCCCGTACCGGTATTGGAAACGACCTCTGAAACAGCTTTATTCGGCGGTGCTGCTAACGTAGCGCATAACGTTGCGAGCCTCGGCGGGTACGCCAACCTCATTGGGGTGATTGGCAGTGACAGCAACGGAAAAACACTGATTGGTATACTTCAAGAAGCAGGGATAAATACCGGCGGAATCCACACCGATTCAAGCCGCCCGACAAGCGCCAAGACGCGCGTGATTGCGCGAGCCTCGTCAACGAGTGTGTCAAATCATCAACAACTTTTGCGAATTGACCGAGAATCGAGTTTGCCCGTCGATGCGTCCTTACAGGATGAGTTGCTGAAGGCGGTAACCGATCGAATTTCACAGGCGGACGCCCTCATAATTGAGGACTACGAGAAAGGAGTTTTGAACCCGGAACTCATCGAAAATATTCTCATTGTAGCTCGTCAATATAACAAGCCGATCGTCGTGGATCCCAAGGTCGAGAATTTTTGGCACTACAAAGGCGTAACATCCATCACGCCGAACCACAAAGAAGCCGGTGCCGCATTGAACCGGGAAATTACGGACGAAAATTCCTTAATTGGGGTCGGCGAAGAGATTTTGGACAGATTGGCTCTGGACGGTTTACTCATCACTCGCGGTGAACAAGGTATGTCTCTATTTCGCAGGATTGGAGACAGCCCGCGAATGCAAGTAGAGCACATTTCTCCTGCGCAGCCCCGCGATGTTTTCGACGACACCGGTGCAGGTGACACGGTTGTGGCGGTATTTACGCTTGCGCTCGCCGCCGGTGCTGATATGTATGATGCCGCGCGGCTTTCTAATTTAGCGGGCGGAATCGTTGTTGGCGAGGTCGGATGCGCCGCCGCTACGCACGATAGCCTTTCTCAGGCGATTTGTTTGGAGGCGCAGCGTGAAGACCGTCTTTCTTGATCGGGATGGGGTAATCAATCGCAATCGCAAAAATGACTATGTCAAGAGTTGGGACGAATTTGAATTCATCCCGAATTCGCTAAGAGCAATTCAACGTCTCACGGATGCCGGACACCGTCTTATTGTCGTCACAAACCAGTCCTGCATCAACAAAGGCATCGTTGCTCCACGAACACTGGACGGCATTCACCAGCGGATGATGACGGAAATTGAGCGGGCTGGAGGTCGTATTCACGCAATTTACCACTGTCCTCATCGGGCGGACGAAGGGTGCAGTTGCCGAAAACCCAAGCCGGGGTTACTAATCCAAGCGGCGCACGAGCACGGAATCGACTTGCCGCAGTCTTACCTCGTTGGGGATTCGATAAGGGACATCGCGGCAGGTCAACAAGTTGGATGCCAATCCGTTTTTGTATTGACGGGAAACTACTCGCAAGTCGATGATAAACAGACTCACAATCCCGGTTCTCACGATAATTTACGTGCGGCAAAGATTTTCGCCGACCTATATCGGGCGGCGTTATGGATACTCAATGAATCCGATTGACCATTCATGACTAATCCTTAACTGCCTTTCAATACATAACTTATTCAACGGCATATGATTCGACAAAAGATTGAGGCTCGAACACTTCGCGCAGGTGTTATCGGGCTTGGCTACGTCGGTCTGCCCCTCGCGGTTGCGATTGCGAAAGCGGGCTTTTCCGTGACGGGGATAGATACATCCAGCAGTAAAGTTGTGCGAATTCAGCAGGGGATTTCTTACGTTCCGGACGTGCCTTCAGAGAACGTCGCGCCTTTGGTCGAACGTGGGCAGATTCACGCCACAACGGATTATCGGGCGTTGAAAGATTTGGATACGGTCAATATTTGCGTTCCGACGCCGTTGCGGAAGAGTAAAGATCCGGACATGAGTTTTATTCTTTCAGCGGTGGAGCGCGCTGCGCAGTATTTGCATAAAGATCAGTTGATAATACTAGAGAGTACGACCTATCCCGGTACAACGGAGGAAGTTGTCCTGCCAAAGCTTGAGTCAACCGGCTTAAAGGTCGGCCGAGATTTTTTCCTCGCATTTTCGCCCGAGCGGATCGATCCCGGCAACAAAATCTACACGACCGTGAACACACCGAAGATTGTCGGCGGGATAACCCCCGCTTGTACGCGAATTGCGCAGCGTTTTTATGAAGAGTTTATTAACGAGGTACATCCGGTTTCCTCCACGAGGACAGCGGAAATGGTCAAACTGCTAGAAAATACGTTCCGCAGCGTCAATATTGGCCTAGTGAATGAAATGGCGTTGATGTGCGACCGAATGAATCTGGATGTCTGGGAAATCGTCGATGCGGCAGCGACAAAACCGTTTGGATTCATGCCGTTTTACCCCGGACCCGGTTTGGGCGGACACTGCCTCCCGGTCGATCCGTTGCATCTATCGTGGAAGGCGAAGACCTATGAGTTTTACGCCCGGTTTATTGAACTTGCCAGCGAAATTAACAGTTCAATGCCAGAATATGTGCTGGACAAAGTTGTTAATGCACTTAATCGCCAACGAAAGGCGGTAAACGGCTCCAGAATTCTAATTATCGGTGTCGCATACAAAAAGGACGTGGGAGACATTCGGGAATCCCCGGCGATTGATGTGGTCCGCCTGCTCACCGGCCGCGGCGGTGAAATTCTATATCACGATCCTTACGTTCCGGAATTTCACGTAGGAAGTACAGGGGATAATCTTCCGGACCGCTATGTGTCTCAGGAGTTGACCGTCGAACTCATTAGTCAGGTGGATTGCGTCGCGATTATGACAGATCATTCAAGCATCAATTACGATTGGCTTGTCGAATGTGCTGATGTGGTTGTAGATTCGCGAAATGCAACAAAATCAGTCGATAATCATCGAGATAAAATAATCAAGATTTAACGTTCGCTGATTCTCTCCGTTTCTCAAGCGAAAGGCGTTAAGAAGTAACGATGGGGCAAAATCCCGTACAAACTAACCGGTGAGGAGAGTTATGAATCCAATAATCAGAAACGCGCTAGCCGTCATCGCAGGCCTCACCGCAGGTAGCGCTGTAAATATGGGACTGGTCATGGCGGGCGCCGAAATCATCCCGCCCCCTGCGGGTGTTGATGTGAGAGATGTCGAATCCATCAAGTCCCACATGCATCTTTTCGAATTTAAACATTTCATCGCCCCGTTCCTTGCGCACGGATTGGGAACCTTGGTCGGCGCTTTTGCCGCAGTAATCATAGCTGCTGCTTCCAAGATTAAGATGGCGTTGGTGATTGGCGTTTTATTTCTGATATTAGGTAGTATCAATGCATTGATGCTGCCGACTCCCGTTTGGTTTGTCGTCGTGGACTTAGTAGGCGCCTATTTGCCTATGGCGTGGATCGGTGCAAGGTTATCAGCAAGAGTGCAGAGATCGGCGTAGGCTTTATGAATAAGATTATCAGAATCAATCGTGTTCTGAATCCCTTCTGTTTTCCTTGTGGATTAATGATTACACCTAACCCCTCACATTTTGGAGATTAGCCATGTTTCAGGATTATCCAAAGGTGAATGTACGTATTCCCGCACATCATCTGGCTTGGATTCTTGATGACTGCTTCAGCGGACAAGAAATTACGACGTTGGCGGAGCAATGTGGTATCCATAGTGAATCGGAGGAATTGCATTCCCTTTCGAAAACATTAGCGGCGGAATTCTTTGATAAAGCCATAATTGAAAAGTTGGTGAGTTGGTCGCTTGTAAAAAAGGCGGAACAAGCGGCACGCCGGGTAGAGTACATGAATGTCGAAGAGATTCGGCTCTACTTGAGAGATGCGGCGCAACTTTTGGAAGATGGGGAATTCGGCTCAATGATTTGGGCGCTCTTGATTAATCCGCGTGACGATGTGCAGCAGCACGGTGTCACGCTGCTTGCGCAGCACGATCAACACCTACAGTCCCAAGCAATTTCTAACGAAGCTAACCAAAATGTAGATTCGCGAAGCTTACCGGCAGAATCTGACGCCCAGGCGTCGGATATGGACTTCGAGAATGCTCAGCCTAGCCGCGATGTAGGTGACGAAGCCGTCAGCGCCGCTTTGTTAACTAGTCCGGACGCTAAACCTGACTTAAACCAGATTTCTGAGCAAAATGCAAAGATTGATGAACTCCACCAAACTATTCATGAATTTCAGCGTGAACAGGCGGCGTCGCAGCACGAAAATAGTGAACTTAAACAACAACTCCAAGAGTTAGCCGGCGAAATCAGCCAATTAAAGGATCACGAACAGCATCAATACGAGGAAATTGAATCCCGTTGCGAGCAGCTAGAGCATGAAAATATAACGCTTCGTGAAGATGTCCAAAACCTTTCTAATCAACTTGGTGACCTCCATCAACTTAAGGCAGAGAGAACGCAGCTTGCGCTGGAACTAAAATCCGTTGAAAATGCCGCCTACCGGAGTCTGGAAATTATCGGTCGGAATCGCTCGGATCCCCAAGCTAATCTTGCTAATTTGCGGGAGAGTCACAGGAATTCGAGAGTCGTAATAACGCACGAAGAGGAAAGGATTTCAAACAATTTTGTTGACAGACAGGCGATTGGCGGTGGAACCCGTACGCGTATAGCGGAAAACCAACCCGCCGTCGGGGTTTTTGTTGATGTACAGAACATGTTCTATGCAGCAAAAGACCGGTACTCCGGACGCCTGGATTACATTAAGCTGCTCGACCTCATTGTTGGTCCCCGAAAGCTGGTTTTGGCGTATGCGTATGTCGTCCAAATCCCTGAAATTAACCAAGCGGGTTTCTTGTCGCTTCTGGAACACAACGGGTATACCATAAAGAGTAAGGATTTGCGGCTGCGCGGGGATGGATCGGCAAAGGGGGATTGGGACGTTGGAATCACGATAGACGTGGTTTCAAGGCTGGACGCTCTGGATGTCGTCATTCTGGCGAGCGGCGATGGGGATTTTTGCGCACTTGCTGAAACCATAAAGCAGCAGCAGAAGCGTATAGAGATTGTAGCCTTTGAACATAATACATCAATGGATCTGCTTCGCGCCGCCGATCAGTTCTTTCCAATCGGCGACGATTTGTTGATTTAGCTAATGCCCGCGAGGTAGTTTTGTATTTAATTCGTTGTCAACATACGACTACGGACGCCAAACCACACGATAAAATCCTGTATTATGCGTCTGTCATCCAGCTATGGTTTGGCAGAGACCGGGAAATTTTAGGTTAGACCAACCCACGAATCTGTTTCATCCTCTCCACAATAATCTTCACATCCTCCGGCTGATTAAAGCGGCTAAAGCTAAATCGGATGCTGCCGGCAATGTAATCATGCGGTATTTTCAATGCTTAAGGTGCGCGATGGATGTAAATATCTGGTTCATCGGTTCGTCCGTCGCTCCAAATGATGAATGCACCGCCTTGACCGTCGGGGCTGGCTTGCGGCGTAATTTGATTCCCATCAGCCGTACAGATTGGAATGCCGTTGAGCGGCCATAGGGATTTGCCGTTTGGGTCAATCCGTTGGGCGTAGATTGCGTCCGCTGTGGTGTTTCCGAAATCCTCGCGATAATCCAGCCAGTAGACAACGGCTCCTTGTGAGCCATCGGGGACGCACCCCGGGTTACGCTGCTCACCGCCCGCCGCACACACAGGAATGCCGTTCATCTCCCACATCATCACGCCTTCAGGACTGACGCGCTGCGCATAAATGTCGGAAAAAATGTCGCGCTCATCCCACCAGGCAACAATCAAGCCTCCCGCACCATCGCTTACACCCGCAGGCTGCTGTTGATTTGACGGCTGATTGCAAACGCTGATTCCGTCCGTTTCCCAAAGGACGTTGCCCTCCGCATTGATGCGCTGGGCGAATAGATCGGCACTGATGGAGAATGGACTCGGCGCGTTTCGGTAGTCGGACCAAACAAAAAAGGCGCCTCCTTCGTTATCGGCAACAATGAGAGGTGCCCCCTGATTCCCCGGCGCAACACACACGGGAATACCTTCAGCATCCCAAACCGTTTCGCCTTTCGCATTGAGACGCTGCGCGAAGACGTTCCAATCAGGTGTAAGATTCCACCAGGCAAAAATTGCGCCCCCGCTGCCATCCGCTGTTAAGACGCAGTCATATTGATGCCCCTCGCTCCGATTAACGGGAACACCGTTCTGCGTCCAAACGGATTTTCCGTTCCCGTCAATACACTGCGCATAGATATCCTGGTTTCCATGCCGCCAATCCTCCCATACGATAATTGCGCCGCCGCTGCCGTTGGGAATGGCGTCGACATCATCTTGAAACGACCGATCTACACAGACCGGCACACCGCCTTCATCCCAAAGCAGCTGTCCATCAGCGCTAATTCGCTGGGCGTAAACGTCTTGGTTGCCGTGCCGCGAATCCCTGAAGATAATTATTGCGCCACCGGTTTGGTCGGTGATGATAAGGGGCCAGCTTTGGTGGCTCGGCAAGCCGCAAATCGCGACTCCGTTTTCCATCCAGAGCATTTCGCCCTCGGCGCTGACACGTTGGGCAAACACATCTTGATTACCATGTCTCGTATCCTGCCATACAACGATGACGCCCCCTGCGCCATCGGACGTGAGATTGGGAAAGTATTGGTCGTTCTTCGCCGTACAGACCGGCGTATTTTGGTTCAAATCCTTTATCCACGCCGCGGCTGCGTTCTGCGCACCCGCCCACGTAATGAACAAAATCGCTACGAGCGTGCGGGAATAGAATTTTCGCGCCAATCGTATGCAAAATTGGCGAAACAGGAAATTCATGGATTGTACCTCAGACCGTGTTTTCTGAATCCACTGCTTAAATGCGCGGGAATTCTGAATAATGCCAGAAATTTTGCCTAGATATGTGTGTTCAGGAAAAGCGTACCGTTTGCGCTTACGACCAGACACCAAAGGGCAATCGGCATAGAAGTACGCGGATGTTCGAGCCGCTACAATTCTCGCAAAAACGGATTGAAACGCTTCTCCGCGCCCAACGTGGAACTTTCTCCGTGGCCTGGGTGGATTACCGTGTCGTCATCAAGCGGAAACAGTTTTTCCCGGATGGAATCAATCAATTGGGAATAAGAACCGCCCATCAAATCCGTGCGGCCTATACTTCCTTGAAAAAGCGCATCGCCGGTGAAAAGCAGTTTTTCCGAGCCTTCCAATTTTAGGGAGACACCGCCCGGACTGTGGCCGGGAGTTTCAATGACGGATAAGGTGTATCCCGCGAAAGAGATTTTATCCCCTTCCCTGATGTACCCATTTACCGTAGGGGCGGCTGGTGCGGGTAGCCCAAACAGCGACGCTTGCGCCGATAGATTATCCAAGAGGAGTTGCTCCGCTTCGTGGATCAGTACTTCGGCGCCGGTCTCAACTTGAATAGCGGCCGTTGCAGAGATATGATCTAGATGAGCATGCGTCTGGATAGCGTATTTCAGCGATAGGCTGTGCCGATTCACGACCTCTAGGATACGCTCCGCGTCGTCTCCCGGGTCTATGAAAACGCCCTCGCGTGTTTTTTCACAACCAAGTATCCAGCAGTTAGATTCGAAAGGACTTACAACTAAACGCTCTAATATCATTCCCATTCATTAGCCCTTGGTGCTAGTTCTTTAGGGTGGCTCGCCAAGATTTTGTGTAGACCTGTCATGCCGAGTTTTGTCTTTTTGTGTTTGCATAAATTCCACCGGCGGAAGAAGCGTCGTTGCCTCGGAATTCGGAGATTATCGCGTCCGGGAGGACGCTTCCACAGAGATGAGTAAAATATCAATTTAAGGACAGTGCGCCGTCCCATGACATTTCGTAGGGGTAGGGGCTCCCAACCTTCTGTTTCGAATCAAATCAGTAGGGTTGTGCGTTACCTGTCCGCAGTAAATCAATGGGCGGGGGAACCCCACCCCTACGGTTAGGGGCTGCGCAATAATAATCCCAATCCTCCCCCTTGATAAGGGGGAGTTAGCGGGGAAAAAAACACGCTAGGAACGCGAGAATTGTGACGGGTCTAGGTTACCTTTGCCTTTGAAAATAAATTCTACCAATGATGTGACCGAAAAGGGCATTACCGTCGAAACGCATGCGGGCCGAAATCTGCCTCATAGTAGGAGGCAATGCATTGATTGGGCGGGATTTTTTCATCAAGGCTCGCCCTATCCTCATCAGTCACCTGCACGTGTATTGCACCCAAGTTGTCCTCTAGCTGAGCCATTGTTCTTGGGCCAATTATTGGACTGGTAATGCCAGGTTGTTGCGCGCACCATGCGAGTGCAAACTGGCTCGGTGTACAATTCTTCTCTTTAGCGATATTTGACACAACATCCAAGACATCGAACGCAGCGTCCGAAAATAGGTCGCGGTCTTCATTTTCCGGTTGGAAACGGGCGCTTGCGGGGCGTGAGCCGTCACGGTTGTATTTGCCTGTTAAGAAACCACCAGCCAACGGCGACCACGGAATCAACGCAAGCCCATACGTCTGCGCCATGGGTACTAACTCAAGCTCGATGCGTCGATCCAACAGGTGATATGGCGGTTGCTCACTTACAAAGCGATTCAACCCCAGCGCTTTCGAAGTCCACAGCGACTCCATAACTTGCCAAGCCCCGTACGTACTCGTACCGATGTAGCGTACCTTTCCACTTCGGATGAGGTCATCTAGCGCGCCAAGTGTTTCGTCAATTGGCACGTCTGATGTAGGACGATGGATTTGGTATAGGTCAATGTAATCCGTCTGCAAACGTCTCAGTGACGCCTCGCACTGCTCGATGATATGTCGGCGGTGATTCCCCGCTGCGTTGGGGTCGATGTCGTTCATGCGGCTGTGCACTTTGGTCGCTAACACGATGTGAGGACGTTTCCCATTGCGCTCGAGCGCTTTGCCGATGACTTCTTCACTCCGGCCGCGATTGTAGACATTGGCTGTATCCAAAAAATTGATTCCCGCGTCAACTCCCCGATCGATGATATCCATGGCGTCGGATTCGCTCGTTCGATCCCCAAATGTCACGCTTCCAAGACACAGAGCGCTTACCTTCGTGCCTGTACGTCCAAGGCTGCGGTACTCCATTTGCATGTTCCTCGCTTTCTCTATCTGCTAGGGCACCCTTCTAATTACCGGTAGGTGTGGGGGCCAAAACCGGATTGATGATACTCGTAGGAAATCACCGTCCCATAGGATGTCGACCGCCCGGGAGGGGCAACCTTATCGAGGCGAGCCCGATCTGCATCAGTCACCGACACGGAGACGGCTTCGAGATTGTCCTGCAGTTGTTCCATTGATCGGGGACCGATAATCGGGCTGGTAATGCCCGGCTGTTGTGCGCACCAAGCCAGGGCAACCTGACTGGGCGTACAACCCTTCTCCGCGGCTATCGCTGAGACGACATCTAGTACGTTAAAGGCAGCGTCCGAAGATAACAACGCAAAACTGTTATCGTCGCGATACCTGGAGTTCGCCGGAGGCGGCTGGTCTCGACGGTATTTCCCCGTTAGAAATCCACCCGCTAGCGGCGCCCAGGGAATCATTGCCAGCCCATACGTTTGCGCCATTGGGACCAATTCCCGCTCAATGCTTCGATCCAAGAGATGATACGGCGGCTGTTCACAGATGAAACGATTCAGTCTTAGCTCTTCTGAAACCCACAACGATTCAACTACCTGCCAAGCTGCAAAAGTGCTGCACCCGATGTAACGCACCTTGCCGGCACGAATCAAATCGTCCAACGCGCGAAGCGTCTCATCAATCGGGATATCGGGACATGGACGATGGATTTGGTACAAGTCAATGTAGTCAGTTTGTAACCGCCTCAGCGACGCCTCACACTGCTCGATGATGTGCCGGCGGCTGTTGCCCCGTGCATTGGGATCTTCGTCGTCCATAGGGAAGTGGACCTTGGTAGCGAGCACGATTCGTGACCGTTTACCGTTGCGCTTCAACGCCGTGCCGACCATTTCTTCACTGACGCCGCGGCTGTACATATTTGCCGTGTCAAAAAAGTTAATCCCGGCGTCAATTGCCACATTTACCATGTCCATGGCTTCGGGTTCCTCGGTTCGACGGCCAAACATCAAACAGCCCAAGCATAACATGCTCACCTTGGTTCCTGTTCTTCCAAGACTACGATACTCCATATGAAACTCCTTCTCTATTTAATGCTGCTGTTTACGGTTATGATGTCAAGTAAGCCGGTTCGTGCTTTAATTGGGACATTATACCACAAGGGACGGGTGGAAACAAGAAGACTAGTGTGCGTCGCCGGAGGAGAAACCGACACGCCTGATTTCACAACATAACGTCTTCGGCCGTTGACTAAACCCGTGAATGTTCAGCAGTAAATCGCGTGCGGTGAACCATCTAGCTGCGGGACACGGAATGCTCAACTGCGTAAGCCTTAAATTTCTTATTGACGGTCATTTACCTCTGTGATATATTGTCATCATATTGATATTGGCAATCATTCCTTGTCCACGGCTGTGTATGAGCCGTGTATATTGTCCTCAACTGGGTTCCGGAACAAGGAATTGGCGCATTCCTCTCCTCCATTTTTACAGTTCCTCCAAGATCTGCCGAAAAAGACCTCACAAATACCAAGAGACGGTCAATTCAATTCCGTGGAGCCGATAGCATGGCGAGGCGCCGTTACATTCTCTCAATCGATCAGGGTACAACAGGATCGACAGTGTTGCTTATCGATACATACGGAGAAATTGTGGCGCGCGGCTATTGCGAATTTACCCAGCGGTATCCTCACCCCGGCTGGGTCGAACATGATGCCGCGGAAATCTGGGAAGTAACCCGCAACGTCATATCCAATCTCGTCAACGCCCACGAAGTTGCACAGCAAATTGCGGCAATTGGTTTAGCTAATCAGCGTGAGACCACGGTGGTGTGGAATCGGAGTACAGGAAAACCGATTCATCCTGCAATCGTGTGGCAATGCCGCCGCACATCCGGGGTTTGCGAAGATTTAAAGGCGCGGGGAGTTGAAAATTGCGTACGCGCCAAAACCGGATTGGTGCTTGACGCGTATTTCTCCGCGACAAAGGTTGCGTGGATATTAGATAGCGTCGATGGCGCTCGCGGGCGCGCTGAACGCGGAGAACTCGCTTTTGGTACAATTGACGCATGGCTTCTATGGAATTTGACTGCAGGCGAAGTTCATGCAACGGACTATACGAACGCGTCTCGCACGATGTTGTTCAACATCGACGCCCTCGCATGGGACGATGAGCTGTTAGCCGAGTTTCGTGTGCCTAAATGCGTCTTACCCGAAGTGCAACCCTCTGCGAGCGTTTTTGGTAAAACGAAGAATATCGACCCTTTACCGAACGGCATCCCGATTTCCGGCATCGTCGGCGATCAACAAGCCGCCTTATTTGGGCAACTCTGCACACAGCCGCCAATGGCGAAAAACACCTACGGCACCGGTTGTTTTTTGATGCTCAACACCGGAGACAGGCGCGTCCATTCAAAGTCGGGATTATTGACCACCTTGGCGTGCGGTATGGATGAAAAACCGGTTTTTGCGCTTGAAGGCAGCGTGTTTATCGCCGGAGCCGCAATACAGTGGTTGAGAGATGGACTGCAGGTCATCAAATCCGCCTCAGAAACAGAAACTATTGCCGCCAGTGTTGCGGATTCAGGCGGCGTTTTCGTCGTTCCCGCATTTACCGGACTTGGCGCTCCTTATTGGGATGCGAACGCACGGGGCGCGATTCTCGGTTTGACACGCGGAACGACCCGCGCGCACATTGTCCGGGCGACACTAGAATCGATCGCGTTTCAGACAGCCGACGTTGTCGCCGCGATGGTTGCCGATGCAGGGGTTGAGTTGGACCGACTGCGCGTTGACGGTGGAGCCGCCGCAAACAATCTCCTGATGCAGATTCAGGCAGACGTTTTAGGAATTGATGTCGAGCGTCCAAACCAAACCGAAACAACAGGACTTGGGGCAGGTTACTGCGCGGGGCTTACGGTCGGTATTTGGCACAGTGTCAAGGACTTGGAATCGCACCGCAAAATAGACACAGTTTTCTCCCCTCAATTATCCGCGCGTCAAAGAACGGAAAAGCTGGAAGCATGGCGGGCAGCTGTAGGAAAGGTGTTGAGTTAGCATGCGTTTGCAATGGAAGTATGCGCTAATTGTAAACCTATCTGTCTTGGCGATTTTAGTGTCTTTTTATTGGTATGATGATTTCATTGCGCGGAGGGATTTGAAAATACTGCACGACGGCGGAGTAAAAAGAGGGGCGGTCTTCAAAGGAATCGCGGAAAAAACTGTACGACCTCGCATTGAAGCTGAAATTGAACGGTGGCAAGAATTTAAGCGGAATGAAATCGAATACGCATTACGGGCATTGGATCCTCAGCATATGGAAAACATATTGGACATTCACGTCACAGTCGGCGATTCTCGAATTCAGGCAAGCCTTATTCCAAACAACAATGCCGAAGATCGCATTAACTTGAATGCGCAAGACCGACTTGAGATTGACCTGAACGGTGTGACGGTGTATGATACGCCCCCGATTAACGGCAACAAATATGCAACGGCGGTAATCATTCCTTACGAGGTGCAACTTTATATCCAACCAGATTTGTCGCTGGAAGCTAGCGTTGGTTTGCACCACCAAAGCGACTTGGAAAACGAGACCATTTCAGATTCGCTTAGGCAAGAGCTTAAAAGCCAAGGGGTTATACTATCCCAGAATGTTAGTGTGGCAAGTACGGAGAAGGGCAAACGCTGGCTAATCACTGACACAGTTAACGGACAGAGGTATGTCGTATGGAAATATGAAGATCGACTCAGTTTCCTCATAGATAAAGATACTTCCCCAAAGATAAAAGGATATATCCAGGTGCTTTTTGAAGTGCCCGACATTGCCAGATTAATCACAAATTCGCGTCAGATGCACCTCCTATCGGTCATTATCGTTAGTGTATTACTTGTGATTATCATTGACATGACAACAACTCGCTTAATCATCCGCCCGCTTGAGCGGATGATGGAGATAATTAAACGTGCAGAAGCCGGGAATTTGGAATCCCTACCGGAATCATACTCATCGGGCGAAATCAGCCGTATCACCGCCACCCTCGTGCGGATGCTGCGGCAATTACAGCAGACGCAATCGAAGCGAATCGCCGCGCTTGGACAACTTGCGGCGGGAGTTGCCCACGAAATCCGAAATCCGCTCAATACTATCGGGATGACCGCTCAACATCTTAAAGAGCTCTTCTTGGAAAAGGAGATAAAACCGCAAGATATTGAAGAAACGAGAGAGTTTCTGAATATAGTCAATTATGAGATTGAACAGTTGAGGCATATCTCTGAACAGTTCTTGACACTGAACCGCCCCAAGGAACTTAATCTTGAGCCAACCCAACTCAATGAACTCCTGGATCGGGTGCTAGCGGAATTTACACTTACGATGGAGAATGCCAACGTCCAAGTGGTCAAAAAGTATGAAAATCTTCCCCATCTAAACCTTGATGCAGGGCTGATTCGGCAAGCAATTTTTAATTTTATCCGGAACAGTATTCAAGCCATGCCAAAAGGCGGCAGCATTTACATCACCACGGAACTGGAAATGCCAAACGGCGGCGCGAAACAGGTTGCTTTGGAAATTCGTGATACAGGCATCGGCATTCCGAATGAAATTCAAGAACGCATATTCGACGCCTATTTCACAACGAAAGAAAAAGATGGCGGTATGGGGTTAGGTCTTGCAATTTCACATCAAATCATCATGGCGCATCAGGGAGCGGTTGAATTCAAGAGTCAGGTTGGGATGGGAACTGCATTTATGGTTACATTTCCGTTGAGCGCGTTCGATATCGGAGATTGACGGTTAGAAAAGGGGGATTCTAAATGCCATCAATATTGGTTGTTGAGGATGAATCGGGGCAGCGAAAGGTTCTACAGCGCATATTGGAGCGTGAAGGTTACGACGTGACGTTAGCGGAAAACGGTCTCAATGCGCTTGAAAAAATTGAAGGCACTATGTTTGACCTCGTCATCAGTGACATGCGAATGCCCGGAATGACAGGGCGAGACCTCCTGCGCGAAATTAAGGAGACGGATCCAGATCTGCCCGTACTCATCGTGACAGCTTTCGCCGAATTAAAGGATGCAGTTGATTTGGTCGCCCGTGAAGGCGCATTCTACTATCTTCAGAAACCCATCAATAACGACGTACTTAAAGCGCAGATTAAACGCGCGTTAGAAGAGCGGGGAGTGTTTTCGGATGGCGAACCCAAGGATGTAAATCAGCCCGTACAAATGGTTCACTTCGAGCGGATTATCGGTCAGAGCGAACGAATGAATCAGTTGTTTAAAACCATGTCCCGCATTATTCATCGAGGCGTCAATCAAGTTTTAATCACAGGAGAGACCGGCACTGGAAAGGATTTGGTTGCAAGAGCCATCCATGAAAAAGGGAAGCGGAAAGATCAGCCATTCGTCGCGGTCAACTGTAGTTCTGTGCCCCACGAGTTGATTGAAAGCGAGCTGTTCGGGCATGAAAAGGGCTCCTTTACGGGAGCGGACCGCCAGAAGAAAGGGCTGTTCGAGGTCGCAAGCGGCGGGGTAATTTTCCTCGATGAAATTGGGGACATCTCTATGTCTGCACAGAGCAAGTTTCTGCGCGTACTGCAGGACCGGGAGATTATGAGAGTGGGGGGAATCGAACCCATTAAAGTTGATGTGTGTGTCATTGCCGCGACAAATCAAGATTTGCAAGCGGCGGTCGAAGCAGGTGCGTTCCGTGAAGATCTCTATTTTCGCTTAAATGTCATTCAACTTCAGATGCCCCCGCTCCGTGAAAGGAAAAGCGACATTCAAATTTTAGTTGATTTCTTCCTCCAAAAATTCAGCGAAGAATATCCGGATGCAATGCCGAAGCGTATGACGCCAAGATCGATGTCAGCGCTTCGCCGATACGAATGGCCGGGTAATGTGCGGCAATTGGAAAATTGCCTGTTAAGAACATTCGTGCTTCGAGAAGGGGATGTAATCGATATCGAAGATTTGCCGCTCGAAATTTCGGATAGTTCCTTGCCGCCGTCAAATGTTCTCGTTGAAATTCAAGAGGAAGGCGTTTCACTGGAAGAAATTGTGATGGAATACATCCGTACAGCCTTGAGGCAAAGCCGCGGCAACCAGACTAAAGCAGCTGAACTCTTGGGAATCTCCCGGCGCCAACTGCAAAACCGTATGCAGAACTATGGATTAAATAGCCAGGATTTTAAGAATAAGCATACGGCATGAGAACCGTAAACAGCCAGTAGAGAGAAGATACGGCCCGATTGTTTTTTCATACAATCGAAATGAATTGAAAATCTTGACTAGAAATTATCGCCGCCCACGAATAAATTACCGTGTGTTCTTCCAAAACCGTTATTATTCATCTTAAAACAAGGAAGCAAATATGACATATCATGCAATTATTAATTACTTCTTACCCCCGCGAATTGAGTTCGGGGTTGGGGCAATCGGCAACTTGGGAAATCACGTCAAATCGTTTGGTAAGAAAAAACCGTTCATCGCAACCGACGCGGGCGTTGTAAGGGCGGGCATTTTATCCAATGCCGTAAAATCATTAGCAAGCAAACAAATCCACCATGTAGTTTTCGACGAAATTGAGCCCAACCCCACAGACCGCATGGCGCTCAAGGGACTTGAAGTTTACCGCGCTGAAGCGTGCGATTTAGTGATTGCCATCGGCGGCGGAAGTGTGATGGACGCGGCGAAGGCGATTCGCCTGCTCGCAACACACGAACCTCCGTTAGAACGCTACTTTCTTGATGGGGGAGGTATTGAAAACATTACCGGCAACCTTCCGCCGCTAATATCCGTGCCAACAACCGCCGGAACCGGCAGCGAGGTGTCGCAAGCCGCAATCATTACTGACACTACACACCAAACGACCGACCGGTGGCGCAAGCGTGCGATAGTCTCACCGCACATGATGTCATCCCTAGCGCTGCTAGATGCGGAATTGACGCTGGGTATGCCGCCCGCCTTGACTGCGGCGACAGGTATGGATGCCGTTACACATGGCGTAGAGGCTTATGTAGCGACACGGTATCACCCTATTTCGGAGGGAATCGCGCTGCAAACCTTGAGGATGCTGGGCAGAAACATCTGCCGCGTCTATCATCACGGCAACGATATTGAGGCGCGCGGCGAGATGTTACTCGCAGCTTCAATGGCAGCAGTCTCATTCCAGAAAGGGCTTGGCGCAGTTCACTCGCTCGCCCATCAACTGTCGTCAGAGGAAGCCAATATTCCACATGGCATAGCGAATGCAATCCTGCTGCCGCATGTTATGGCGTTTAATTTAACGTATGCCGTAGATCGCTATGCGGAAGTCGCCGCTGCTTTAGGTGTGAGTGCACCGAGCAATTCAAAGGAAGAAATGGCTCGTGCGGCAATTGAGAAAATACATTTGTTGAACAGAGAGCTAGGAATGCCCACTGGTTTGGGCGAGGCAGGCTTGAAAAAAGAACACATTCCGAGGCTAGCGAAAGACGCCATGCTCGATCACTGTTACAAGGTTAACCCCCGTCCGTGCAATGAAACTGACATGAAACGTCTGTTTGAGGCGGCATTCTAGCGTCTACTGGTGTATTGCCCGCCGTCTATCCTCCTACCTCGCATCAGGCGACGCTAGAGCCGTCAGGCCGCGTTCGACAACTTGAATGGTCGCAGGCGTGTAACACACCTGTTCTCCATCAGCAAAAAGCAGGATTGGCGGATCTGCATGAATGGTTAACGATTTGGTTCGGTGTATTCTCACAGCGGGGTGCGACGTATGTCCGCCCCAAAACAGCGAAATCATCATGCACAGCACCGTCCTGCGTGGAACTGGTTTGATGATGCAGACATCAAGAAGCCCGTCGTCGAGAACTGCGTCCGGTAAAATCGTCAACCCACCGCCATAGCGGCGCGTATTTCCCGTTGCAGTGAGCAGGATGCCCCCGTCATAAACCCCGAAGTCTCCCTCAACCCGAGCGGAAGGCGATTCAAAACTGAAAAGCGTTGTAATTGCGGTGTAGACATAAGACAGAGTTCCGGAGAAGGGTGCCCCCTCTACGGCAACACGCCGGTTCACTTCAGAATCATAACCGCATGTTACAATTGTATCGAAATAACGATTTCCAATTCTCCCGAGATCAATCTGGCGAGTCACTCCATACAAAAGTACGTCAACTGCGGAAGCGAGCGATTTTGGAATTCCTAATGCTCCTGCGAGGTCGTTTCCCTTACCGCACGGAAGCATCCCCAATACAACATCGGGCTTTTCTGCAATTGCGTTGACAATCTCATGCACTGTCCCGTCACCGCCGCATGCAATGATCCACCGCCCACCGTTTTGAACAATTTCCCGAGCAATGCGATTCGCATCACCCGGTTGAGTTGTAAACTCAATTACGCCTTTTAACCCTTGCCCCGTGAGTCGGCGATAGGCTTTCTCGGCAATTACGGCTGCTTTGCCTTTTCCCGCAACCGGGTTGGCGATGAGTGTAAAGTCCCAACAGGTATGGTGTCCCATTGGCGTTTGCGTTCGCATTTGATTCTAATCCTAAGCCTGCCGCGAGGCATGACTCTTCTTTGCAAGCGTAATAAACGGTTGCAACTCGTCTGGCTTGAGTCTGAAGAGCATTCACATTCTTCAATCTCTCCCACTTTCGCCGCCCATGGGTTTTAGACGTGTTAACCTAATGGTTTTCGGAAATCTCCTCAAGCCTGACGATCAGTTTGCCGAGTTGAAGGCGTATCAATAACGAATAAATCTGCATAAGCAAAACGACCTGCACTTCAACCGTGAGCGTACTCTCCTGAATCATACGTGAAAAATCTTCAGCGCGTTGACGTATCTGATTCGCCCGTGCCAAGTCAATCTCCCCGGTACTGTCAGCACCTTCTTTGACAAATTGCCAAATCCGATCTTGAATCTCAAGCATATAGTTTTGAGTCATCGCTCGACGCGCGCGTTTTGCAGAATCAATCCAAAGCGTGTTAGATTTCCAGTTTAGCATGAATGCAATACCGTTAATGATTACATCGCGCAGCGTGTCTTCTCCCGAAATTAGCTCTTCGAGGTTGACCAGTCCCTCAGCTTCAGCAGAGAGCGTTCGGACGTTCGAATAATCTTTGAGATTCATCAAGGTGACTTCATTATCGGAAAGCAGCTTCCAAAACCCCGAACTAGTCGCAAGCATTGCCTCGACGTGTGCAGGTAAATCTGTCGGAAGACTGGATCGCATGAAGTAGTGGTGAAGCGCGTGTAGATGGCTGCGGAGCGCCCAAATGTTTTCAGTGGTCTGTCTTTCTGCCGGTTTGGTGGCGTGACGGAGGATGTGCTGGCGTATAAAATCAATAATGTCGTTTGCGGCGCGCTGGGCATTCATTTACATTGCTGCCTTTTCGAGTTTAGTCTGACTGTGTTGACGGTGAAATAGTAACAGACTTTCGATTTAGTGTCAATTTTTCAAAAGTTGAACGGTTAATTTGCATACTCGGAAGTAATCGTTGGCTATCCAATATAATTAAAGATGATACGGTAAGTCGCCGGTATTTTGTAGAAATTCAGATTTTTAATTTACAAACATTTTCAACTTATGTTATATCCTCTAAAACACAAAGGAAATGCTTGACAAAAGACTTGAATTGCTTTATCATAATTCAATATGTAGTTGTTCAATTCATAATGCCCCAACATATAGTGTATGCCACTTTGGCGTTGGCAATATATTGTGATTAGTCACAATATTTAACACAATATGTGGATATAGAGCGGAAGCAAGCTATAGACTCCCATAACTTGTGCGTATTTCGCCGGTTCCTATTCCCCCGTCAGGTTGTCAAATGAGGAAAACTAAATTTTTAGTCGTAACCTTGTGGTTGTGCTTTCAAATCCTCAATCCTCAAGTAAGCCCCAGCCAAACCAATCCTTCTGCTTCGACGGACTCTTCGCCAAAGGATGACACTTTAGCACGAGCAACGCTATCAAGGCCGTTAGAACCCAACGTTAAAACCGTTAATCGGAATCGGGTTGTGCGGTTCGGAGATTTTGATCTCGGTACAACAGAAACTGTGGATAGCATTGTTTTAATCGGAGGTACGGCAAAGATTCGGGGACGGGTGAACGGTAACATATTCGTCTTGAGTGGAGATGTCGAATTCCAAGATCGTGCGTTACTGTTCAGCGTGGATTCTCAGTTAAGAAAGAATTTAGAAAATGGGCTCATCCTTGCGGACTTTCGGCAAGCGTTTAAGAAAAACGGTTTTTCACTTTCTGAAAGTGTCACCGTGTCGGCCGCAAATAAACGCAGCAAATGGATGATAAATGATGAAGACAATAGGAAGACGTATATCATAAGAAAAGCAGCGGATAGGCTTGAAATCTACGATCATGCGCAGATTCCGGGAAGGGTAACGGTAGTTTTGGGGAATATCCTTGGAAAGATGGACAATGATTGGACAGCGGAGGCCTATCAAGAAATAAATAGCTGGAGAGATGTGCTGCTTGCAATCGAATTAATGATGCACCCACAGGAAATATGGTGGGGAACGCCGACACAAAAGCGGTTTTGGAGCGCGCTTACGTTTCTGACCCTTACGCTCGTTCACGTACTAATCGTTACCACCTTCCCGCGGCAAATGGACAACATGTCACGCGCAATTTCGCACCACCCAATCGGAAGCACGTTACTTGCGTTAATCTTGTTAATCGTTGTTCCCTATCTCGGCATGATGTTAATACTTTCGATTATCGGCATCCCACTGGTGCTGCTGTCTTTGTCTGTTTTATTGCCGATGGCAATTTATGGCAAAACCGCAATTTTACTTTCCATTGGCAAAACCATCTTTCCAAAGCGATCCAAAATTGTTGCCGTAACAACTGGATATGTCATTTATTGGATGGCAACTTGGATTCCTCCAATCAAGCATTTTACCTTCATTATTGCCAGCGTCATCGGAATTGCAATCTGCCTCAGAACGGCATTTGGGCAAAAATCTATCCAGTCGCGCAAAGATCCCCCGCGTCCGCAGTACACTTCCCCCAAATATCTCTACAACCGATGACCGCTCTGAGAGTATCAAATCGTTATGATTTAGACCTTAGCACGGCAATTTTGTTCCCACGGACGCCGTGTAGCGTTTGAAGGCTTCCGCGTATTTTATTTGTTGTCCACTCCACTGTGTTGCCTGCGCACCTCGGTATTCCGCCCATTGTGTGTACCGCGAGACCAACTTTGTTTGCGATCGGAGAGCGTGTAGCGCGGTGATTTTGGTCTCGAAGACCTCTGTAATATCTACGTAGGTGTCCGGTACAAAGCCTGTAATGTCATCGCGCGGAACCGACGGTTCAAAACCAAAAAGATGTGGAAAGGGATGAACTGTTTCGCCGTCGTGGTCAAAACCGGGTACGGCAGCCATTGTAGCTGCACGAATGACGGATGCCGTCGTTACTTCATGGTCTATGTTGTGAGGGTCTACCTTCCAGTGAGTCAATATGATATCCGGCCGCCGCTGCCGGATTAGCCTCGCTAACGAATCTAGACGGGCTCTATCGATCATCAGAGGATAGTCGCCGTAATCCATAAACTCAATGCTCGCCCCAAGAATGGAAGCGGCTTCTTCGGCTTCTTGTGTGCGTGTTTCCCTCGCCTGACTCATTGATTTAGACTGAACTCGCGCCCAATAATCTTCGGATTCCCCGCGTTCACCGAAGGTCAAGTCAATTACGTGAACTTGTGCACCGCTGCGGACGTACAGCGCTATTGTCCCGCCGCTGCGTGAGCAAAAGTCGGCGGCATGCGCACTAAAAACTAGTATGCTTGATTTGCTCATGGGATCCTTACAAGCGTTAGGCCGAGTTAGGTAGAATGGGGCGCTCACGGTACTGCGGCACGAGCGGACGACTCCCGTCAGCGGTAACGACAAATGATTGCTCGATGTGCAATGTCCCGACGCCCGGAATGGAGATCATTGCCTCCAAGTTTATTACCATGTCCGCTTCGAGCGGCAGGTCCGACGGCACGTCCACGCAATCGTCTCTGATACGTTGGCCGTTGTCAGCAACGATGATTGGGTAGTCCCGCACTTCCAGACCCAAACCGTGCCCGTGTGGAAACGAGGCGGTGACTCCGTTTGCATTGAGGGTTTGCCACATGGCTGCTTGCACCTCAGACGTTTTCACGCCCGGCCGCATAACCTCTACACCTGCACGTGTACAAGCACGCAGTGCTGCATGCTTTTCGAGGATTGATGCAGAAGGCTCGCGCATCGCCAACGTCGTTCCGGTGTCCGAGAAACAGTATTTATAAATGCAGCCAAAATCCACATAGAGAAAATCGTCTTCGGTCAAGACATGGTTTGACTCTGTGGCAATGCCTAGACCCCGAACACCATACGCGAAGTGGTCGAAATATGCGCCATTGTTAGCTACCTGCGCACGGTAGTGCTGAACGATTTCAGATATGGGTCGGCCGGGTTTCGCGATTGCAAAACTCTCCATTGCCGCCCGCTCGCTGATTTCGGCGGCGCGGGTCAGTTTCGATAGTTCATCTTCCGTTTTGACCATCCGAATGAGGCGAATGAGGTTCGAGCAATCCTTAATCGTTGCCCTTGGCAACCCACGCTCAATTTGTGTTTTCGATAACGGCGTTAACCCTTCCATATCCAAGCCAATCCGCGCATCCGTCAATCCACGCGCTTTTAAGACGCTCAAAACTGCGTCGGTCGGTGTTGCATTTTGTTGCTTCCCATGAAGCAACTCGAAAAAACGGCGGTCCGAGTCGGACAAGGCTGTGGGCGGCACCGATTCATCTAAGAACGCATCGCCAAAAATATGCAAATCCTTTACCCACAAATCGGCGGCATTAACCGCAAACAATGGGGTGATAACGAGCGCGGGCTCGCCTTCAAGCGGGAAGATGGCGTACGGCGCCGTTTGATCCAAATTGCTCGACTTCCCTGGCGCCATCATATACTCTCTGAACAGTGGATCCAGCCAGGAAAAATAACCTGAAAAATATGTGATGTTCACGGGTGACGTTGCAATGAGAACATCAACTTCGCAACGCCGCATATAATCTGCTGCCCGGTCTTTGTTGAAGAGCATAGTCCTACTCCTAATAATTGTAGAGATGAGTGTTTTTACCAACAGGCGCAAGTTGATTGGCGTATTTACGCTGCCGCATCAACTTCAACCGATGCCAATTTCACGCAGGTATGCGCGGGTGCGTTTGGCGATGGGCAGAGGTTTGTCAAACGGTGCAGGGTACATGTCCTGTTCCACGATTGCAAAGCCGTCGTAATCAACCTCGCGGAGCACGTCCCGGAACGCAAGAAAATCCACGGCGCCAGCGGCTGGTTCACAGAACATATCCATACTCACAGCAGTGGCGAACGGAATGTCTTCGGCTTCGACCTTCTGCCGTATGTTCTCATCAATGCTCTTGAGATGCAAGTAGGGCACTCGGTTGTGGTGCCGCCGCATGAAATCCACCGGGTCGCCGTGGCGATAAGCATGATGGCCCGTATCGAAGCAAATCTTCACCCGATCGGGATCGGTCTGTTCCAGAAACATCTCTATCTGATCTTCGTATTCGACATGTGTATCAGCGTGAGGGTGAAAGACCACCTGGAGCGCGAATTGATCGCGTGCGATATCCGCCACCTTGTGCGTTGTGTCAATTAGTCGTTTCCACGAACTTTCATCGAGTGACTTAGGTCTCTGTAGATCACCCGTAAAGGGATTGGTGTAGGTATCGTCGATCAACACAAGGTATACAGCACCGAGAAACGCCAGCGATTCGCCTGCGCCAAGCAGCTGCCTTTCCAACGTCGGCCATGACTCAGGATCTTCGAGATGATCCATGGCAAACGTACCAGACACCTTCATATCCCGTTTGTCCAGTTCAGACCGAAGTGTAGGCAAATCGGTTGGTAGATAACCGTAAGGCCCAAGTTCGGTCCACTCATATTCAGCTTCGACCATTTCATCTAGGAATCGGTGCCATGGGGTTTGCTTGGGATCATCCGCAAACCAGACGCCCCAATTGTCCGGCGCACTACCGATTTTAACATTCATTACTATTGCTCCTCAAATTGATATTCGTTGTATGTCATTGAATTTACTGTTCAACGCTGCATATTTCGCCGTTTTCCAAAAAGATGCGCTCTACCGCGCTCAAATCAATGAAATTTGACGGGGCGTGACGAAATTCAAACCAAGTAATTTTAATGAATTCTTTCGATTTTATGTCAAAAATTAAGTAAATCCAAATAACCGCTGCCATCATGGACACGCAACAACAGTCAGAGCAGCCACGGCAATGACGCTCTCAGGTGCCAATCCCACTAGCATCGCCTTATGTTCAACAGATGAAACCGTCGACTAAGAACTCATGTCAACTACACTTGTGGGTTAGGACACCTGTGATTAGATGGCGATAAAGCCAGTGTGTGCTGCCGCGCAATCGTTTCGTCGCACCCGTTTGAGCCCGCCCTAAGTCAAAGCCTGTGTATTGCCCGATGGAAGGGAGAGCACTTGCACATGAATCGCATCGAACCGTGGCAGTGCACAATGGTTCGGCCGATTTACATGAATTCCACTTAGTTGTGTTATGATAGTGTAGGGTAGTTAGACTATCTGACGAGGTTATTGCGAAATTAACAATTCGGAATGAGGTTTTTGTTGTCTGAAGTGATTCTGTTAGTGCAGAGAAAAGGTAAAATATTACGACGACTTTAGTGTTCTGCAATCTCAACGTTGAGTTTCTCGGCTGTTTCCTGAATCTGATCCCAAGTGAACGATTCAATAGGGATGCCGTTCTTTTGCCGGTCGGCGAGGGTTTTTAATTCAACTTCTCCCGGCATCATCACTTCTTGAACACCCGGCATGGGCGGCGTAGATTTGAAATATGAAATGAAGTCCTCCATTAGATGGCGGAACCGGTCGGTAGGCACAAACGCCGAGATGTCAATTACAATAAAACATACCCCTTGAGTTCCTCGAGGCCTGTCTTCCGTGATGAAATCACCAGCCAGGGTTCCGCTCAGCAAATCCACCAGCAATCCTAATGCAAATCCTTTATGTCCCGCGCTGCCCCCAAGCGGTAGAATCCAGCCATGAGGAGGACCGTAAAGGTCGTGGGGGTCTACACTCGGATTGCCGTCCGCATCAAGTATCCACCCTTCTGGCAGCATTTGCCCCCGATTCCGGTGAACGCGGACCTTTCCCTCGGCAGTCATGCTTGTTGCCATATCAGACACAATTGGGTGGTCCACTCCGGGCACCGCATACGATATTGGATTGGTTGCCAGCCGTCCTTCCCGTCCGCCAAACGGCACCACCCAATGTACGTCCTTACAGCCGTTGACCATTGCCATCGCGAACATGCCGTTTTCAGCCGCAATTTGGGTGAAGTAACCTAAACGCCCCACGTGAGTGCAGCGGCGGGTAACGACGCAGGCAACCTTATATTCCTTAGCCTTTGTAATGGCTATCTCCATCGCCCGGAGTCCGCCAACCTGGCCAAAATTAAATCCACAATCAACAACCGCAGTACCGCCATTTTCCTCGACCAGTGAAACCTGTGCGCCCGCTTTGACGGTGCCCTGCTCAACCCACCCTACGTACTGGGGAATTCTCACCACCCCGTGAGAATCCATACCCATTAGGTTATTGCCAACCAACTGCTCCGCCACGATTGCAGCTTCGCCCGGCGGCGACCCACAGGCAATAAACACGTCCTGTGTCACAGTAGTAAGGAATTCGGGGGAATATCTCTGCATGTATTTTTTTCTTTTCAGCTTGGACTGTAAACTGAGTTTTTGTGGTAGATTCTTCTAGCCGAATATGTCGCGGAAGCGATCCATTGCCTCATAGTCGTCATTCTTGGGGAAGGCCTCCAAGCCGACGACGCCATCGTAGCCAACCTCGTGCAGCGTTTCGACCACCTGGGGATAATTTATCTCTCCCGTACCTGGCTCATGTCGTCCGGGAACGTCTGCGACGTGAATGTGCCCGACAATGTCATGATATTCTCGAATTAGCTCAATCAGGTTTCCTTCCTGGACCTGGGCGTGATAAAGGTCTAGGAGCAACTTTATCCCGGGGCTGTCGACCTCCCTCACCAAACGGGCTGCGTCTTCTACATTTGCCAGTGGATATCCAGGATGGTCTAATTTGATGTTCAGGTGTTCTAGGCTGAAGACAACATCGTGTTGTTCAGCGATGTCGCCCAATCGGCGCAAGGCTTTGTAGGCTGTCACCCATCGGGCAATCGGATGTGCGGCAACCGGGTGTGTCGACGCACCTGTTTCCGGGCTAAGTCCTCCGCTCAGGGCAATGAATCGCCGGCACCGCAGCTTTTTGGCTATCGTAAGCCCCTCTTCGACGTTGGCAAAGTATCCCTCCACATTGTCCGGATGAACGATACAACCGTCGCCGGGACCAATGACAAAGTTATTGACCTGAATTGTTGAGTCAGCAGCTAGGGCATCCATGTCGCGCCCGTCCCAGAGCCAAAACTCAGCTAAGAATCCCGCCGCACAAATTTTCTTTACGCGCTCCTCAAACGGCAGATTGAGAAAAAGTGTATCAGCACAGGCGGATAAACGGTACATAAATTCTTCTCCTTTGGCGGTAAAATTACTGCTGGTTTTCCTAACACATCAGAAGTGAATTGCCAGTCCACGAACTCCTATCCATGCACACTAGAATTTATCGGCGAACTGAGCGCCTAATTGAAGGGGTTTTACTTATTCGAACTTTCGCAGTTGAAGGATGAAGTGTGGTAATTCGATGCTTCACCTCCAATGCGGGGCAAGATGCCCCACCTACAATGGGTGTTGAGTTTGCCAATGCGCTTCGACGCCTTATGAATCGGGCAACTTCAATCTGAAGTGCGCAAGTCCTACATACAATGAGTTGTTCGTTCAACGCGCTGCTTTAAGATGACCCCAACTTGTCAACATCTTCGATTGGGGTTCAACAGAAACGGCAGAGATGAATGCCCGCATGCCCTCAACACCTGTAGAATCTCCATACGCTGCAGCCGCCTCCTGCGCACCGCCAATCGTACTTTCGTCAACCCATACCTTCGTCAAAACACCCGCATCGCTGGTTATCTGCACGTTGTCAATCACCATTCCAAATAACCCCGCTGGATTATCCGGATTGCCTCCGTTATCCGTGCCAACTGTAATCGCAACAATTTCACTGCCGACAATATCGTCGAGTGAGACCTTGCGGTGCTGCCAATCCGACCCAGCAGCATCATCAACGAGACCAACGATTCTACCGTCGGCAGTGTGAGCGTAGACACCGCCTTGTGTGTGGACGCTAATCCCTGAGAACATCACCTGATATTCAATGAACGTACCCGCCTGTATCTCCATTACCCCTTCCCATACAGCGATAAAGCCTTTGGCTGGTGTGTTTGCACTCGAAATCGACGCTTCAAACGATAACACATCGCCTTCCGGTTCAGTTCTCACAGGTTCGAGCGGTGCGCCGGTAATCGTACCTGATTCAGTTGTCAATTCCAACTGCTGGTCGTTTGAATCAATAACCTTAACATCAAGTCCGAGAGTCGATGCTTTCACAGCAACGACCTCAAACGTAACGGTTGCGAGTGTTCCGTCTCCATTGACACCGGGCACTGCACCTAATAGGGTTGCGCCGAACTTGATTTCACCGTCAGCGACGATTGGGGGGAGTGTTGGCGGACCGATGGATCCCGCTAAGAAGTCTCCATTTTGGACGCTGACGTATGCGAGTGCGGTAGAGTCAAAGGTAAGCGCGATTTGATATCCGAAGACATCAGTTGCATTTGTAATGTCAATGTTAATTGTAAATTGCTGTGCAGCGTCAGGTGATTCCATTACAGGTGGATTGAACGATACGACCGTCTGTGCAAGACTGGACGCTGGAATCGACAAGCAGACGATTGCCGCAAAAAAAGTAACCTTCAACAACTGTTTCATTAGTTTTCTCCTTGATTTAAATATTCTAACATGGCAATATAGTTTACTCAGCTCAACTTAGTTTTTTTGTTTTTATGTGCGTCATGCCACCGGTTAGCGTAGTGTTCACATCTCTCCTTCTCCGAGCAGCGCCCCTTTCAGGAAGGCAATGCCCTCTCGTGCGAGAGTCTCCGGCGACTCAGTGAAAAAACGCCAAAATCGTGCAAGCGGACCTATCGGGCTCCGTGGGTTAAACGACTCAATAACCACATATCCGTCGTAGTTGATGTCCCTCAATGCGGTTGCCACGTCATCCCACTGCACTAGCCCGGTTCCCGGGGTTCCACGGTGACTAGCGCTGCCGTGAAAGTGCATTAGTTTATTGTCTGCCTGCCGAATGGCATCGCCTAGATTTTTCTCCTCATGACTCATGTGGAATGTATCAAGATGTATTCCAACGGCGGGGTGATTGACGAGATTTATAAGTTCACGAGCCTCTGCCGCGGTGTTGAGGAAATTGGTCTCGTAGCGATTGAGTATCTCAATCACAAATTGCACGCCCGCTTGGGCGGAATAATCCCCAAGTTCATGCAAGCACTCCGCAGCCTGATTGATACGAGATTGGCGTGCATCCCCCAAAAGCAACTCCCCGCCGCCAACGCCGGCGACGGCTCCGGAAAATATCGTTGCGCCAATCTCGGCACACGTATCAACGGAGCGTTTGGCGTAATCAATGCCGTTCTGCCTAACGGCGGCATCGGGGTGCGACAGATCTCGAACCGACCCGAAAACGCCGATCACGGATGCAGACATCCCTTCCCCGTCAAGTGCTTGACGCACCGCTCTGGTGTCAATCTCTGCGTCATCTTCTGTAGCAAGTTCAATTACCTCGCCGCCCCACGCTTTAATCTGAGGGATGAGTTCCAAATGTTCGTCGGTTCGAAAGGGCGAACCCCATATCCATAGATTCACGCCGATTTTCATAGCAATCTCCACATTGCTACTCATACCACAGCTTCGCCGCCGGCTTACGGATGAGCACCTTCTGCAACACACCGACAGCAAGCTCAAATCCTTCTTCAGGATCAATCAACGGATCTTCGTGTTCGATAGATAGGACATCATCGTAACCCACTGTCCTCAGTGCACTGACAAATTTACGCCAGAATTCCTCGTCGTGCCCGTATCCGACAGTACGAAAGATCCAACTCCTGTTCTCGCAATCTTGGAAGTCTTTGGCATCTAAAATCCCGTTCACTCGGACTACATGCGGATCGGGCAAGCTATCTTTGGCGTGCGTATGGTAAATTATTTCGCCGCCAATTGTCCGAATCACCTCGTGAATGTCCATGCCCTGCCAAAACAGGTGAGACGGGTCAAGGTTGCAGCCGACGACCGGTCCGACCGCGTCGCGCAGACGCAGAAGCGCTTCGGGTTTAAATATCATGTCACCGGGGTGCATTTCAAAGCAGAGGCGAACGCCGTGATCTTCGGCAATTCGTCCGTGTTCTTTCCAATATGGGATGAGCCGCGCTTCCCACTGCCATTCGTGCATGTCCATGTTGCGCGGCGGAAACGGATATAGAATCCAATTCGGCTCCTTGTCTCCGGGAACCGCTTCAGGCAACCCGCCCAAGAGCGTTATGCGTGTGACGCCAATCTTTTCCGCCAGTTTGCAGGTATCGCGAAAGTCTTGGTCGTAGGGTGCAGCAATTGCCGGGTCGGGGTGCAGCGGTTCGCCGTGCATAGCAAAGGCACTGATTGCCAATTCAAATTCCGCGAGCGTCTCTTGGAACGTTGCTAGCGCAGCCGAATCCGTTAACAACTCTGCCGGATTGCAGTGGGTTTTGGGAAAGTATCCGCCCGCCCCGAGTTCGATGGACTCCAGCCCCAATGCATGCATTTTTTGGGCCGCCTCCCTCAACGGGCGCGTCATAAACACCGATGATACCGCACCGAGGTGCATGGCTTTGTCTCCTGATTCTTCTAGTTCAACGCATGATTTTCAGCAAATTTCAATTCAATAACGCACTCTGGATTATGATCCTACTAAAGCTGGTTTCATAGCGGCGTGAAACCGTTGAAATCGCGCCCCTAATTTAATGCATCAAGTTCGCGTATGACCTGCTTAACTGCGAGTGTATTATCCGGCGGTGCGTTTTCAATATGCTTGAAAGCAATCCTTCCTTCACCATCAATGATTATTACGCCGCGATTTGTAATCCCCACGTCGCCAAGCGCCATCCCAAACTTCGCTGATACTTCTAGATTCATATCAGACAAGAGCGGAAAATTCACACCCCCAAGATGTTCGCTCCATGCCTTGTGAGCAAACACCGAGTCACGGTTTATCGCAACCACGTCTGCGTTTTTTGAACGGATTTCGTCCAAATCTTCATTGAAGTCCGGAATCTGAACTGAGCACACCGGAGAGAAATCAAGAGGATAAAACACTACCACCAAATTTTTCCCTTTGAAATCGCTCAACGAAACTTCGGTATCCTCGGAACCGATAGAGCCGCTAAGCGTAAAGTCAGGCGCGAGATCGCCAACACTCAAGTTTTCCATGCCATATAATCCTTTCTACAGCAGCCTTAAAACTGTTTCAAATTCTATCATAAACCCCCAAGTGTGTCAATTGAATTGGACGCACGGGAGCCGCGTTCTGGTTGAACGTTATATTTACGAATCATACGCTACGAAAGCTGCACATCAATAAGGACACATTCTCTTGACATTAGCGCCTCTTTCAACGCGGGTGCAAACTCGTCGTCATTGCGTACGAGTAATCCGGGTACGCCGAACATTTCGGCAAACTTCACGCTTTCAGGCTTTTCGCCGGATTCGTGATTATTGATGACGATCACAGGAATCCCTAACCCGTATTGATTAGCCTCAATCAGTTCTCGTCCCGTCATTGAGAATTCCTCAGTATTTGTCACGGCAACCACTTGGCGGTCACGGTGTGCGCACTTGGCGCCAATCGCCGCAGGGAGTGCATATCCCATCGGCCGCAAATCACAAGTGTGCAACAACAACCGAGCGTGGGCAACCTCGAAATTCATGAGCATAGAATCTACTAAGTGCGTCCCACCGACCGAAATAATTGCACTTTCATCCAATACGTTTCGAAGTATTTCCATCGCCTTCAGGTTGAATCCGTTTCGGTTCGGAAGCGGCTTCAATTCAGGCCTGAAATCGTGCCAATGGCTCTGAACTGTTCCCGCACCGTTGTCAATGGCTTGGACGAGTTGAGCGAGCGCTTCTTTTGCGTCGGCGACAATACCAATCCGGACAGGGTAGTTCCGGCCAATCTCTTTTTCGTCAATATCAATCTGGATAAGATTTGGCAGCTTGTGCGTGTTCCAATTCCCCGCTGTTCGTTGAGACAAACTGCACCCAACGGATAAAACCACATCTGCTCGTTTGATCAGTGGAAGAATCTGGTGATTCTCATGCGTTTCTGGTGATGGAGCATGCAATGTTAATCCCGCGGACAGTAAATGGCCTGGCGGAACCACCCCCTTGCTCATTGGAGTTGTACAAACAGGAGCTTTCAGCTGTTCAGCAATTTGCATGAGTTCTACCTCTGCCTTTGCCGACACCACTCCCCCGCCAGCAATAATAAGCGGCGATTTCGCACGTACCAATATTTCAGCCGCAAACGCGTTCAGCGAGGGTGAACCACCGGGCGTTTTTCGAATAGGCGCCGCCTTTAAGGCAACAGGTTCATTCATTTCGCTAGCCAGTAAATCCACAGGGATTTCCAGATGGACAGGCCTACGCCTCCCGGTTTGCAACGCTTTGAACGCCCGAGCCGTCGCTGATGGGAGCGAAGCAGCGCTGTCAATCCTTGCGTTCCATTTGACGATTGGTTTGAACAGGTCGAAAAGATTGACATGCTCATTGTATCCCTTATGTTTCTCTTTGGTTCCCGTAGACGGCAACCCCGGCGACGGGACTTGTCCAGTGATAAGCAATAACGGAATGCTATCAGCATAAGCCGCCGCAAGGCTGACGGCAGTATTAACCGCCGAGCCACCGCCGGGAGTAATGCACACACCGACATTGCCCGTTGCACGTGCGTACCCATCCGCCATAAACGACGCGGCTTGGCTGGTTTGAGCTGTGTAATACCCAATCTTTTGGCAACTGTGCAGGGCATCGCATATAGTCTTGACTTGGTCGCTGGGCGTGCCAAAGATGTGGCGGATACCGTGCAATTCGAGCAATTTAACAATCAATTCGCCGCCTGTCATTCCCGATTTAGACCTCCTGCAGCATGTATAGTATTCCGCACATGTTGCTGATGACCTCGCCGTACGCATCTATTGTGGATCGCGTGAAAGTTAGGGCAGTTAATCATGCCTTAATTCTAATGGGTTGTTGCGATTGGCAATTTACACTTTACAAATGATTCGGTTTCAATTACTATCAAGAAGAAGGTGTATACAGGAAAGCCGCCGACACAATCCCACGGAAAAGATAAAGATGGAAACGTTAACCCGTTTTGCTGTTGAACTGAATGAAAAAATTCGATTGGCGACCCCAATTGCCGCTGATTTGCTCTCATCACTCGGAACGCGAATTTACCTTCCGAAGGGTATTTTGAGCCAGAGTGCTGAAGCAGCCCAACGCGCAAACCGATTCAATGCGTCGCGGGCGATCGCGCTTGAAAACGGGGAGGTTATGCATCTCCCGAGTTCACATCAATTTGTACCGGAAATCGATCCGAGCCGCGTCTACGGGTATGCACCGGCGCTTGGGCAAATGGGGTTGCGGTTGAGATGGAAAGCCAGATTGGAAGCTGAGAACCCATCACTCAAGGGCAAGGGGTTTAGTCTACCCATTGTTACGTGTGGACTGACGCACGGTTTCAGTTTAATTGGCGATCTCTTCGTTAATTCGGATGATACACTTGTTATGCCGGACAAAATCTGGGGAAATTACCGGCTGATTTTCCAAACGAAGTGCAGGGCAAACATTCAGACCTATCCCTTCTATAATACGGTTAGACAATTTAACACGACAGGTTTTCGCGACACGCTTATTGAAATTAGCCGTACTACCGGCAAGCTAATTGTGCTTCTCAACTTCCCGCACAATCCCACCGGCTACGCAATTACGGCGGAAGAAGCCGCAGAGATGACACAAGCCATTAATCAAGTTGCAGCATCGGGCTGCCGCTTACTTGTGGTTGTCGATGATGCCTACTTTGGACTATGGTACGATGACAGCGCCCTGCGGGAGTCGATCTTCGGCTGGCTGGTGGATACCCATCCGAACGTCCTACCGGTCAAAATTGACGGCGCAACCAAAGAGGAGTATGCATGGGGGCTGCGGATAGGGTTTCTTACATTTGGTCTGGATGGGGAGTTGATGAAATGGCTGGAGGAAAAAGTGACCGCGTTGATTCGTGCAAATACGTCAGGGGCATCTCAACTCTCTCAAACTCTGATTTTGGAAGCGATGGATTCTCCGCAATACACTCTTGAGAAAAATCAGAAGTATGAGATATTGAAAAATCGAGCTTTGAGAGTGAGAACGGTAGCTGCTCACAAGCAGTACGCACATCTTTGGGATGTTTATCCATTCAACGCAGGATATTTCATGTGTTTACGCCTGAAGTTTGCGAAAGCGGAGACTGTGCGCCAACGACTTCTCGACGACTACGGCATCGGTGTAATTTCGATTGGGGAATCGGATCTGCGCGTAGCGTTTTCTTGTATCGAAATATCAGAGATTGATGAAGTCTTTCACGCAATCGCACAAGCGGCAATGCGGGAAAAACGTAAAAATTGATGATAAACGGCGAAAGAAAATGGAAGAGTGGCATGAGAAGGTGTCAAGCGTCTCACGTTATTTCTAAGGTTTCACCAATCCTCCAATTTACGTGCATCCAACTTCTATTCCCTGTCTCATTACCCTGAACGCTTCCACCTTCCTCGTCACAGTTGAGTTACCGCAGGATGGCGCTATATACCTCTAGAATTGCATTTGCCATAGCATCATCGCTGTACGCTCTATGTACAGTTTCTTTTCCCGCGGATCCCAATTCACGCCGATGGGTTTTGTTTGTCATCAATTGATGAATACCAGTAGCGATTGCGTCAGGAGAATGGGCGTCCACCAGTATGCCGCCGCCGCTCTCCGCTATCAATTCGGGGAAGGCGCCGTGCCGCGGCTGAACGACCGGGACGCCGTTGGCGAGTGCTTCCAAGACGTAAAGCCCTTTAGATTCCCTGTAGGTTGTCGGTACAGACAATACGTGAAGGCCGTTGAGAAACTGAATCTTTTGTGTGCGGTCAATCTCGCCCCAATATTCGAATGAATCGGTCAATCCCCACACTTCAATTTGCTTAACAATCTCTTTAAAATAAGCCTCATCTCTCTTGTTCAGGTAACCGGCGGCCTTCAGCCGAATCTGGTTCGCGCCCACTTGCTGTGTGAGCTGGTGAAAGGCATCCACTAGCAGATGCAACCCTTTTTCCGGGCAAATACGGGCTAAGTAACCGATAACAAAAGGCGTATCGCCGATTGGCTCCCCTTGATTCACGCCGTGCCCATCAAGGTTCAACCCCAACTTCACGACGTTTATCCGCTCGATAGGGATGTCCAGAAATCTTGCCATAAATTCGGCATAGTATCGGCAGGGCGAAATGAACGCATCCACGTCAGGCGCCCGCGCCCGAAGCAAATCTAGCGCATGAGATTTGTACGGTTCGATAAGTGCTTCCAGAAAAATGTCCTCCCCTTGAAAGGCGCAAACTACTGGTACATCCAGCGCCCGCTTTATCTCCTTAGCAAACCCCGCAAACATGGAATTGGTAAGCTGGACAATATCCGGCCGATAGGATCCTTGCAGCCACTTGACGAGTTTCGCCAGTTCCTTTTTCTGCCGCCCATCCTCTCCCTGAAGCACAGAAACGGTGAGTTCACCCAAATCCTTAGCATTAGTCGAGCCACTAAAACGAGATAACCCATTCAACAGTGTAGGCGCATCAAGTAATCGATCGAATAACCAAGGGGTATGGCGGAATAACGCTAACTTCTGTTGAAGATACACATTGATCCCGCCGAAAAAGATGCGGTCTATGCTGATATCGACCTCATCCGTCCGAATGGGAGTATAGGTAGGAATGAGGGCAACCTCGTGTCCCTTCGCTTGCAAAGCTGCGGCAAGCGTGTTATCGTGGATGCAGGTGCCGCAATACATACCTGCAGCACCAGCAGCAATATATGCAATCTTCATAGTGACGATTGAACACCGATTATCAGGTATCGACGCCTGTGATTGGACTTCTGCCGAGTGAAGTAACTTCTCCTAATCTTTCAGACACCTTCTGAATGTGCGGCACGCCGATTAATAATACCGACAGCTCCCATGGCGATGATTGCCATCGCTTGCGCCCAAATCTGTATACCGGCGGAGGGGGCAAAAAAGAAAATGATTGCGGCGCCGAACAATACCCCCCGCTGCCATAAATTAAGCGGTCCGAACCAATAGCCGGAAACACTCGCCGCCAACGGAACGATGCCAATAGCAGTGATTAGGACGCCGCCTGCGATAGCGAAGAATCCCGCCGAGCCTCCATCTGGAGATAAGAGCAACAATTCCGGACGCAGAACGAACGCGTAGGGTAGGGCAAATCCCACAAGTGCGAAACGGAAAGCGGCGAATGCCGTTTTCATGATACCCGCGTCCGCGATTGCAGCCGCCGTATATGCTGCCAACGCCACCGGCGGTGTCACCATGGACATCATGCCGAAATAAAAGATGAACAGATGTGCGGCGAGCGGTACGAGTCCCAAATCCCTCAGCATCGGACCGACCAAGGTTGCCATCAGGAGATAACACACCGACGAAGGCAGCCCCATCCCCAGGATTATGGTCGACACCATCAGGAGCATCAATCCGAGGATTAGGTTGTTTTCGGCAAGCGGCAAAAGGACGCCCGCCAGATTCCTGCCGATGTCTGTCAGCGTTACAACGCCGAGGATCAGCCCCACACACGACGCCGCCGCAACCAGCGAAACGCCGCCATGGGCAGCCTTTTCCATAGCCGCAACGACCCCCTTGATGTCGACCCGAGTGTGTTTATTAAACGCACTCAGAGCCAAAACTAGGAGCAAACTTAAGCTGACTGACCGGAAAGGCGTGTACCCGATAATCAAAAAGACAATGAGCGAGACAAATGCGCTGAAAAAGATGAACCCCTGCATTGGTGCGGCGCGTGCCGACGCTCCCGCGGGCAAATCGGAATCTTCGGCATTCACTCCTGATGTTGCGCTGGCATTTGTGCTTGAACTGGCACGTCCGGCGTAAAAGTGAACAATCAACAAGAGCGCTGTGTAGTAGAGAACAGCAGGAATCAGCGCCGATTTGATGATTTCAAGATAGGTAACCGACGGTTGAACAATCTCAAGCATCATGTAAGCTCCCGCACCCATGATGGGCGGAACCAACGCGCCGCCTGAACTGGCAGCCGCTTCTACACCGCCCGCGATATCAGGTTTGAAACCGACACTTCTCATCAACGGGATTGTGAAGGTGCCGGTGGTAGCTGTATTGGCGACCGCACTGCCGGACAGCGACCCCATCATTCCACTGCTCAGGACGGCAATCTTGGCAGCGCCGCCGGAACTTGAGCGAAAAAGACGCCTAGCAAAGCCGATGATATATCCGGTTGCCCCGGTTTTTTCCAATAATGTCCCGAACAGAACGAAGAGAAATACATACTTAAACATAACATTCAAGGCGATGCCAAAAACACCCTGGCTCTGCAAAAAAGTGTGGCTAATAATTCGGTCCAAAGACTGATCTTTGTGAGGAAATAGCCAGACGGGCATGGACGACCGAAAACCCGCATAAAGTAAAAAAATTAAGGATAGCACAGGCAAAGCGATGCCGATAGCGCGCCGTGTGGCCTCCAAAACCAGAAGGACGCCAATCAACCCGATGAAGTAATCTACGAATCGTTCCGAGCCCGCGCGTTGCCCAAGCGGCTGATCGTCAATCCAAAGCTGTTCAAACATGGGTTCGGTCTGAACCAGAATATAACCGAAGCTGACCACGGTGGCGATAACAAAAATGTAATCGAGAATCTGAAACGCAGCCCGGTCTTCAAATCTGCGGTGCAGGGGATATTTCAGAAAGACCAAGATTAATCCCAACATCCCAAAAATTGCCAATTGAGATTGCGGCAGCAGGTGAGGAAAATTGACCTCAATCAGAATAAAAAGACTGAGAAGGACGGCGAGGATTGGGAAAAGAGTGTTGCGGATTGGTCGGAGGAAGCTCATCTATTCAAAACTTAACTTGATTATGCTGTCTAACGAGGCTAGGCTGATTTCGGAGGAATGCTACTCCGGCCATATCCCGACATCCTTGTAGTAACGAATTGCGCCGGGATGGAACGGCGTACCGGTGTGCTTAACGACGTTTTTGGGGTTAATCGCTTTGCCCGCGGGATGAATTTCAGCAACGTCCGCATGGTGTTCGTAGAGGATTTTCGTGAAATGGTAAACCGTTTCTTCATCCACATCGGCGCTGGTAATCAAATGCATCGCGCCAACATTCACGCCGTTGAACGGTTCGTTCTGGTTCCGGTAAGTCGCTGCAGGAATCGTTGCCGCGTTAAAAAACGGGTAGTCATCAAACAGCCGCTGTTTCGCCGCCTCTTGATAAGGAATGAAGTGGATATCCTGCGAAGCGCAAGCTTGTAGAATTGATGCCGTAGGCACAGCTCCGCCCAGAAACGCCGCGGCAGCGGAACCGTCTGCGAGCATATCGACTGCGCCCGACTGCGTGTTATGGAGCGGTGTGAAATCTTCGTACGCCACGCCGTGAGCCGCCAAAATAGGCTTGAGAAAATACTCGAATCCCGCACCTGCCGGCCCGACAACTACGCGCTTCTCTTTCAAATCAGCGATTCGTTTTACTCCAGAGCGTTTTGGCGTAATGAAAAGCGCTACGTTCGGTGCGAGCGTCATTACCGTTTGAATGGAGTGTTTCTGTTTCCATGCACCTTCACCGCGAACGGCAAAGTAAGAGATTGCTGCGTTGGCGAGGGCAAACTCCAACTCACCCTTGCTCAGGCGTCGGATATTCTCCTGTGTGCCCTTCGTTGCTTCCGCGGAAACTATCCACCCGCGGTCAGCCTGATTCTCGCTGACAACTTGCGCGATCGCGCTGCCCACGACGAAAAACGCCCCACCGGGCGGGGCAGTCCCAACACTTAGAAATTGACGTTTTTCGGCTGGCGCGCTCCTCGCCGCAACGAGTATTCCGGCAATCACCATTAGTATTCGTAAGAATCTCGATTTTTTCGAATAATTCATATATGATGTCCCCTCGTAAACGTCCGGTAAGAACGGTGGTTTTTGACTTAAAGCGGTACATAGAAAATCTAAATCAAGGATACACTTTATCCCTTGAATCTGTCAAGAGGAAGATGCACCTCTGTATCGGAGTAAACAGCTTCAATCAGGTTGGTTCTAGTATTTAAACAGTGTGGTGGTGGCAAAACTAACATGGCAAACCCCAATCAAATATGGTATCTTTATACACAATGTAAAAGGAGTTCGCAGTGTAAAGCGCGCAATAAGGAAGGCGTGAGGTATGAGTAAATCTAGTTGCGCTTTGATATACATATTCGCAATATCCGTCTGGGTAAACGTTTGGATGTTATCGACGTTCGGCGATAACGCGGAGAAATGGCGCGAAGCATTGGAGAAAGACTACGCCGAGATACTCAACGCCGCCCATAAGAAATTGGAGCGGCATCGCGGCTTAGTCAACAAATGGCGGGAAAAGGGGCGTCTCACAGACCTCATCAGCTTGTACGAGTCAGATGTCACCGCTGGCGGCGCGGATGCCGATGTGCATTATGGATTGGGTTATGCTTACGCGATTGGCGGCGGTGACGAGGCGCTAGAAAAAGCCGAATCGCAGTTTCAACGCGCCATTTCCCTGCAAGCGAATTTACCCATGGCGCACTATAGTCTGGGGGGCGTCTACCAACAACAGGGGCGGTACGATGATGCGCTGCGAGAGATAGAAACCTGCCTCCGCTTGAACTCCGAATTTTATCCCGCTTACTATAAACAGGGAGAAATTCAACTTCAGTTGGACAAATTCGATGATGCGTTCAAATCGTTTCAGATGGCGTTGGGAATCAACCCCAACTGGGTTTATGCCCACTACGGGCTGGCGACAGTCCATCTCAAACGAGGCGAGTTGAACGCCGCACGAACGGCGCTTGAGGGTACCATTCGCCGAGACAAGAAATTTGCGCCTGCATATTACAAACTCGGGCAGGTGCTCGCCAGCGAAAATCGCTTCGAGGAGGCGCTCAAGACCTACGAGCGCGCCGCCAAGCACCAAGCCTACACAGCGGAGGTCTTGTGTGATCTAGGCGAGATTTTTGAGCAAAAAGGTAAACCAGACGGTGCAATTGACTTATTCCGGCGCGCAGTTGAAGTTGATTCCGGCTACGCTCCCGCTCACCTTCAGCTTGGCGATATATACTACGCCAATAATCAGCGCGGCCTTGCCCTGGAACACTATAAACATGCGTTCGATGCTGATGCTGCAATCAAAGATTACTTCATTCAGCAATTTGCGAAATATCACAAAAATCAGATTGGAATCAATGCGGCAAAATCGCTGCTAGATAGAGCGGTAGCGCTGAATCCAGCCGATCCGCGTGGTTATTTCTATTACGCCCGTGTGGAAGTCGACGCTGACAATCCGTCTGAAGCCATCCGGTACTACGAAAAAACGGTGGAACTCATTGAGGCGGATAAAACACACTTGAAGACTAAATTGCCGAGGGGTGATTTTCTCGACGCCTATGAGTCATTGGGAAATCTCTACTATCAACACGGCAACAAAGAGCGTGCGGCAGTGGTGTATCGACGCGCAATAGAATTAGCGCCGGAACGGGAACTGCATTTTTTCAATCGGGGCAAAGCCGCTTACGACAGGGAACGTTTTCATCAGGCTATCGAACCGCTAAACAAATTCCTCCTCATATATCCGGTACACATCGAAGCCGCCTACATTCTTGGGCGCTGCTACGAGGCGAGAGAATATCTGGACAAAGCGCTTCAGCGTTACGGCAAAGTAATCCAACTGGATCCGCATTATCAGGATGCCTTAATGCGAACCGCGAAAATTTACGTGAAACAGAACGACCCGCAAAGCGCGATCGAACGGCTTCGGCAGCTAATTGCCATCGATCCGGCGAACGTAGAGGCGCACTATATTTCGGGCTTGTCGCACATCCAGTTGAACCGCCCTGATGATGCCCTCGACGCATTCCTACAAGCGGTGCACCTCGATTCGAACCACGTTGGCGCACAGTTTCAGGCAGCCATGTTGTACGAGCAAATGGGCGACGTAGACAACGCTGTCGCTCGGTACGAAAAAACAATCTTGCTTGATGAATCAAGCGCCGAACCTTTCTTGCGGCTAGGGGCAATCTATCATCAACGGGGTGAAATGGATAACGTCGTCCGCGTCTATGAATTGGGATTGGCGATTGAACCCAACCATCCGCAGGCGCAATACGATCTCGGCGCAATCTATGAAGAGCGTTCGGAAGTTGAAAAGGCAATCGTGCACTTTGGGCTTGCCAACCAACACGGCGACAGTCGATATGATTGGCATTTTCGTTATGCCCGCCTGCTGGATCGCCACGCCCGGACGCTGGAGGACTATGACAAATACGCAGCGATGGCGGTTGAAGAGTACGGCAAAACGATTGAACTCAAATCAGATTATGCACCCGCCTACTTTCATCGCGGCGTGCTTACCCGCCATTACAAACAGATTGGCGACGCGCTTTACCGCAGCAGCCAGATAGCTGAAGATTTCAAAAAAGTAATCGCTCTCGAACCGGAGAACGTTGATGCCCACTACTTTCTCGGTATGACCTACCTCGACCTCGATCAATTTGAAAAAGCCAAAGAGGTCTTCCAAATAACCCGCGAACTCGAGCCGGCATACAAGGACGTATCCTTTCAACTTGGATCGATTGCCGAGAAAGAACAAAAATTTAAAGAAGCCATCCAACATTACGAGGCAGAGGTCACTGTCAATCCGAAATCAGTTCGTTCCTATCAACGGCTCGGCGATCTCTACGGTATGTTTGGGTTAAATATGGGGCGCGCCAAAGAAACTTTGGAGAAGGCACTCGAGCTAGAACCTGACCATGCGGAGACGCTTCTTAACTACGGGAATACCCTCTATTATCTGAATCAACTCGGCTCCGCGGCGGAGCAGTTTGAGCGCGTGCTGCAGTTAACCCCCCAAGACATCAGTGCTAACTACAATCTCGCGTTGATGTATGAATACAACGGCAAAAAGCAACAAGCCATTGATCGATGGAAGAAATTTCTTAAGTTAAATCCCCCTACCCAATGGAAAGAAGACGCAGAAGAGCGTTTACGGCAACTCGGCGCGAAACCGTAATCCCGAAACGCATTGGTCTGCGGGAGAAACTTCCTAGCCTCGATTATCAATCAGTCAATTCCCCATTGTGTAAAAATTGAACCAAAATGACCTTAGCAGCGAAGAAATTGACGGCTTCTGAAATCCGGGATGGACTCCGAACCCAAACGGTCGGGCGCAAGATTGAAATTCACAAAGAAGTTGAATCGACAAACGATCTTGCTCGAATACGCGGGGTTGAGGGCGCCCCGGACGGGACGCTAATCTTGGCAGATAGCCAAATCGCCGGACGCGGACGGCACGGGAGGCGGTGGCACGCGCCGCCCGGTTCAAGTATCCTCGCATCGCTAATCCTACGGCATCGGTTGTTGGCGAACCAAATAGGGTTGCCCAGCATCGCCGGTGCTACCGCCATTGCCGCGGCAATTCGAAAACTGACAAATCTCGACGCGGCGATTCGGTGGCCCAACGATGTGCTCATCCGCGGAAAAAAATTGAGCGGCGTCTTGACAGAGCTGGAGTATGATCAGGAACGGCAACCCTTCTTGGTCATGGGATTCGGCGTCAATGTCAACACAATACTAACCGAATTTCCGCAGGAGTTACAGGCTTCCGCGACGTCCTTACGTGTCGAAACAGGTACGGCATTCTCTCGTGTAGCAGTGATCCAATCCATTTTGCATCGGCTAGAGGAATACTATCTGCACCTGAAAAACGGCGAAGTTGCAACTTTAATCGCACGTGCAAATACGCTCTCAGCCACGATTGGGAGTGAGGTACAGGTTCAAACGGCATTTAAGATTATTGAGGGTAAAGATGAGGGAATCGATCAAGATGGCGGGCTCCTGATACGAGATGAACACGGATGTGTCCGGAAGTTTCTGGTAGGGGAAGTTATTCATACCGAGGAATGCAGGTCATAAGGCTATTCAAGGCGATTTTGCTATTAACACAATCCCATGACGTTGTCACTTCGCCTTGACCTCGGTCCAAGCCCGATCGTAATTCCGAGTGAATTCTCCAAGATCCCTCAGCGATTCAAGCTTGTTTAAAACCTCTTCCGGGGGGTAGATGCCCGGATGATTGCGCAGCGCATCGGGCAGGTGTTCTCGCGCCGCGGGCACGCAGGTGCCGTATTTTGTAAATTCGGTAACCTTCGCGTTAATCTTCGGACGAAGTAGATAGTTGATAAACTGTGCCGCGGCCGCTTTATTCGGTGCTGATGCCGGAATGCAGACGGTGTCAATGAACTGGGTTGCGCCCTCTTTGGGAATTACATACTTGATACTTGAACGGCGCGCGGCTGCCCGGAAGGCGTCGCCGCTCCAGCAGTGCGCCATCACCACATCGCCGGAGCCTAGAATTTCGTCCGCCTCGTTCTTATACTGTTTGACCAGCGGTTTCTGCTCAATTAACTTCGCTTTGGCTTCCGCAAGTGCACGGAGATCGGTGCTGTTAACCGAATACCCCAACAGTTTAAGCGCCGCACCGATGGATTCCCGTTGATCATCCAGCATACTAAACTTGCCGCTGTACCGCTTGTCCCACAGCGCGGACAAGCTGTCGGGCGGCGGATTAACAACGGACGAGTCGTAGCCGATGCCCGCCGTTCCCCACGTGTACGGAATGGAATACCGGTTTTCCGGATCGAAATCCCGTTTCAGAAACTGCCCGCTAATGTTATTGAAGTTCGGGATCTTGGACAAATCCAGAGGCGATAGCAGGTTCTCTTTGACCATTATCGCGACCATATAATCCGACGGCATTATAACATCGTAACCGGAGGCGCCCGATTTCAATTTAGCCAGCAAATCTTCGTTGCTCGCAAACACATCGACAACGACCCGCACGCCGAATTCACTCTCGAATCCCGTTCTTATTTCATCACCGACGTAATTTGCCCACGTGAAGACATGCAGCCGATTCTGCTCACCGCCGCAACCCAAGAAAGTAACGGTGAGGATTAAACCCAGCAGCATCCGTTTTAACATCTGTAATTCCTTTACCAACACATAAATATTCTGTGGTTTTCGCCTGTGGGAAGGGCTTCCTAGCCCTGATTATCGTGACAGGGATGTCCCTGCCAAAGTTTACACCATACCGAAATGAACAATCGTTCTTAGCCCCAACATAACCGGCGTTTACCTCAAGGGACTTGTGGGTAATAGTAAGCTTGCCAAGGGGGAGTAAGAGGGGGTTAGTGTTTTGTATCGTATCCGTTATCACCTTGAAGAATTCAGGTTCTCGTCATCCACGCTGGAATAGGCGTTGCCTGCCACAGCAACCTTATGATATACTCCCTCACAGCGAAAACTCGTTTTAAAGTCAATCAACGGCGGTATTAACGGATTTAGGGGCAATGATACCAAATGATGGGATCGCATTGAATACAAGACGCGGTATAAGGGGTGCCGGTGTAGGCGTTTTGCGTTTAGGATGAATCCTGACTGCCTTCCTCTTCAGCCGCCGATTCCAAAGGTACCCAGTCTTGAGGCCCCTCTGTCACCACAGATTTATCAATCGGCAACCCTGCGGATTTCCAACCTCGAAATCCACCGCTCAATACGGATGCGTTCTCGTACCCCATGATTTGAAGGGTATGCGCCGACAGAGAGCCGCGAGTTTCGCCGCCGCAATACGTGACCACCTTCGTATCTTGGTCAGGCACAACCTCATCAATATCGAGTTCAATGGCGGCGCGTGGAAGTGAAATCGCGCCGGGAAGATGTCCCGCCAAATACAAGTCTTTGTCGCGAACATCCAAAATTACAATCGGCTCCTCATTTTCGATAGCCGACTTGAGTTCCTCATCGGAGACACGTCCGATGTTCGCCTTAGCTTCAGAAACAAGTTGTTCCAAGGTTTTTCCGCGCATAAATTCTATCTCCATTAAGATATTTGAGTATCGCTGATTCCGAATTTTAACACAGTTTGCTGGTCCCGTCAAGTGACGTTAAGCAGTTCAGAGATGGGACGGTTGAATCAGAAGGATCGGATCGTGAAATTACTTCAACAATCCGTTAGCTCGGTTATCGCTGAAGGGCGAATCGGCAGTCCGGTATTCCTGCGGTGTATGGTGCAGATTACGTTAACCGGCGCAAGTGTTGTGAGCAGCATGGCGGCTGTGGCTGCCGCCGCAAATACTTGGATGCCGTCCGAACCGGAACGAATTTACATTCCGGATAAAGCAGACGCAACGCAGATGACAGCGATGGTTCAATATGCCGGAGGACAGACCGCCATGCTCAGCCTTAATCGCACCCCAGCAGTGGGTGAAGCATCCGTGAACCTAATGCTAGTCGGAAATAAGGGTGTAATCCATCATGACACGCCTGGTGGGCGTCACCGCCGCATGCAGCCGCCGATTGAATTCAGCGGCGGCGAGGACTTAATTACGCTGATAGAGACGGCAATCAATACCACAACCCCTGTAAAATTCAATTAGTAAGAAACCGAGTTTTGGCAGAAACTCGGTTTCTATATTCGACATCACTTCCTTGCATAAGTTCTTGTAGGTTGGGTAGAGCGGTATCGGCGAAATGCGTATCATATTGTCTTTGCGTCTCGGTAATGCGTGACGTTTGAAATCTCCTACGACAAAGCGAAACCCAACGCTTTTATGTCTCTCGTTATAAAAAAAGCGCTAGTCGTTTGTGTAGCGAAAGTAATCTCGGTCTTGTTCAACAAAATTCAAGACCTACAACGCCTCTGCGCTTACTCGGCGTAAATGACCATAGTCTTGTGCTCTAACGGAGCAGAATGTGATTCTTTAAACCGAGTTTTTTCCTTGAAAACTCGGTTTCTATACTCGACACAACCACCTTGCAAAAACCGACTGATCCAAACTAATCTGAGGGTGTAAACCTAAATGCCAATCCAAGAAAAATACGGCGTATTGCTCCTCGGCGGACTCCGGACGCACCAAGAAAATTACGCCCTTGGGTTTGCGGAAGATTCGCGCTGCCGCCTAATCGCCGTGTCGGATGAACCTGATGCCCCATTGGAACGTATCGAACTCAATCGAGGTCTCGCAGAGGAATTGGAAATCCCCTATATCCGCAATCTCGGCGAAGCCTTAGCGCGCGATGATGTCCACATCGTCAGCGTCTGCGTCGAAACCGAACGGCGCGGCCGGGTCGCTGTCCAGTGCGCTCAAGCGGGAAAACACCTCTACCTGGATAAACCGCTGGCAAAAACTGTTGAAGACGCGCAAGCGATTGTCGCCGCGGTAAAACGCGCCGGTGTCCGGAGCCAGGTGTTCAGCAACGTGTACAGCCGATGGGCGGGCGCCGCTCGGCGAGCACTTGAAGGCGGTGAAATCGGCGAACTGCGCGCCATCCATTGCGATGTCTTGTTCGGTAAGGGTAATGCGGGTACCGCACCGGTAGGCCGCAAACGGATCGAAAAGCCGCATGTTGAGCGTTACACCTTCGTTGAGGCGAAGCGGGAGATGTTTGACATCGGCGTCTATGCAGTGGCGATGGTGAATTGGCTCAGCCGAAAATCGGTCAAATCGGTCTTTGGAACCACGGCAAACTACTTCTTCAAAGAGCACTTGTCCTGCGATATCGAAGATCTCGGCGCGCTGGTGCTAACGCTGGACGACAGCGTGACTGCCACAGTTTCGGGAGGCCGCATCGGCTGGATGAGCCGCGGCGTACAGTGCCTGCATCTAGTCGGAACCCGCGGGGTGTTGACCTTTGACGCTTGGCAGCCTCGGCTCGAGATTTTTGCGGATGAACCGTCCTTCCAACCGCCTCCGCCTCCCTCTGTGGATCCCATGAGCATGTGGGGCAGCACACAGCAGGACAAACCCCCGCCCAAACGCCCGTGGATCCCGCTCACGGTAGAACGCACCCAGCATTACGATGCCCGCGCCTTCGTCGACTGTATCGAATCTGGGGTAGAAAGCGAGATGAACGCGGAGTTGGGGGCGCAATCCATCGCCGTCATTTCTGCAGGCTATCGCTCAGCAGCCAGCGGACAGGTCGTCGTCCTCTCGTAAATTGCGTCAACAGTCGGCAAAGAAGGTATGAGCGCTCCACCCATCGTCGGTAGAATCAAGCGGCGTCTAAAATCGCATTTCCGCGTTGACATTATCGGGCGGCAGTGATATATTTATCTCACGACGCAACGCGGTATCAACTGCGGCGAGGCTGCCCGCAAGGAAAATTTTTCATGAAAGAAGATTGTACAATTCGTTCATGGGATAGAGTTGCCGACGACTGGGTGCAACATGTTGAAACGAACGACTATCGCAATGTGTTTCTGACGCCTGCTACGCTTGAGCGGCTTAATGACGTGTCTGGCAAGAGGATTCTCGACCTAGGGTGCGGCGAGGGAAGTTATTGCCGCGTACTCAAAAAACGGGGGGCGGATGTCACCGGAATTGACGGTAGTGAAAAGATGATTAACATCGCAGAGGCGCGCTCAGACAGTTCAATTAAGTTTCTGGTGCGAAATGCCAATGATCTTGACGGAATCGTGGAAAACTCGTTTGAAATCGTCGTCGCTGCTATGAGTCTGATGGATGTAGAGGACTACGAAGGAAGTATTTCTGAAGTACGGCGCGTCCTAAAGGAGGGCGGTTTTCTGCTGATGAGCATTCTTCATCCCTGCTTTTCAGATCACTTTACGCATCGCCAAGCCTACTTCAATCGACACGTCTGGCACGAACATGTTACCACCGAATTTAGTCATCCCGTACTACGAAGGCACAAACCGCTATCGGACTTCATTAATCCGCTGGTTGACCAGGGATTTCGATTGAAACGCTTTCATGAACCCGTTCCGACCGATGAGCAGATACAAGCCGCGCCCCGATTAAAAAAACTTCGTCAGATTCCGCTGTTTCTTTTCATGGAATGGGAGAATCAGTAGAATGTAATGTCTTGTATGAGGAGATTTTAGGGTGTCGAATCAAGTCAATCGCGAAGTCATTCTCATTATTCCAATGTTCCCGAACATTGAACTCGCCGCGGCGCAAACCGCCTTTAGCCTCGCCGAAATGATGGATTTTGACGAAGACGATATTGATGAGATTCAACTCGCGATTATCGAAACTTGCATTAACGCCTTTGAGCACAGCAAAAGTGAGGACAATCGGGTCTCCATAAAATTTATCATGAGAGATAATGAGTTGGAACTGAAAATTACGGATTGCGGCGTCGGCTTTCGGCTCGATCATGCCAAGCCTGCAAAAATCGGCGAGGTCGGGTTAAAGAAACGCGGATGGGGACTGGAGATTATCCGGAACATGATGGACGAAGTCAGCATCGAAAGCAGCGATAAGGGAACGACTATTACCATGATTAAGCGGAAAATGGCTCCAATCCGAGGCGAGGCGATCTCCAACGCTTAAAGACGGGGCATCGAACGAGGAGTGACGGTAAATGCGATTCAATCTTGTCACGCGAACAGAAGATTCTTACGCGGTGATTCAAACCGAGGGGTACTTGAACGGCCCCTCCGGCGAGAAACTTGCGGATACGGCGAAAGAACTCATAGCAGAAGGCTATACCAAACTTGTCATAAATCTTGAACAGACGCGGCTCATTAACAGCATTGGCATCTCGATATTGATTGAGATTATCGAATTGATACACCAACAAGAGGGCGTCGTACACTTCTGCAGCTTGACACCGGTAATCCAGCGGACGTTCAAAATCATGGGGCTAGTCCAACACGCCGGAATCTTCCCGAACGAAGGCGCCGCCATCGCCAATTTATAACACCATGTCCAAACCGTCTCCCAGTCTAATCATATGGTCGAAAATAATTCGCGTGACCGCGCTGCCGGGTATGTTAGTACCCAGTCGGACAAGTAATTTACTACATTTCCGTAGGTGATTCGCACGGGTTACTGCTGTCGCCTTCACTGTTCAGCTGTCGCAACATGACAGAATGTGAACGCTGAAGTTTGAGTAGTTTCGTCCAATGAAGGTTAGAAACCTCATTAAGTTGATTGAAAGGGATGGTTGGTATTTGGTTCGGACTCGGGGTAGTCACCGGCAGTTCCGACACCCGACCAAATTTGGCACTGTTACGGTTTCTGGAAAATTAGCACTGGATGTGCCTATAGGTACACTGAACAGTGTTCTCAAACAAGCCCGCCTCAAAGACTAACTTGGAGGATTCCATGCAATACCTCGTAATTTTTGAAAAAGGAGAGAATAGTTACGGAGCCTATGTGCCGGACTTACCCGGCTGCGCCGCAGTTGGAGAGACGATGGACGAGGCGCGCGGATTAATAACAGAAGCCATCCAATTCCATATTGAGGGTCTGCGTGAAGATGGTTGTGTTGTTCCACTGCCATCTTCAACCGTTGCATTTATTGATGTCGCTGCTGTCTGATCGTCCGTAAACAACTACTCCGCCGAAATGTGGTGTGATTTTAAACCGCATATAGTCACACAATAATGAATATTAGTAAAAACCCGAATTTGCGGCAATAATGTAAAACCTTTTCTGGTTGATGGGACGGCAATGACGCAATATTCAAAATCTCCCCCAGAAAAAATCAAACCCTCCTTCTCCGGTCACGAAACTTTCCCGTTCCGCTACACTTGGTTAAAAAAAGGCGTTGACGCGGTGAAAAATGACCCCGCCGTCTTTAGCAGTGACCGCGCCACAATCACGCTCGGCGTCGGCAAGAACATGGTGCGTTCCATTCGCCACTGGTGCATTACTGCGGGATTCATTCAGGCAAGTGCGGATCGTAAGCGTTTTGAACCGACCCCCCTCGGCAGCGCCATCTTCGCCGATGGCGGGTTCGACCCATACCTTGAGGACACCGCGACCCTCTGGCTAATCCACGCGCAACTAGCGGCGAACGCCGACCGCGCCACCACGTGGTATTGGGCGTTTGGTGTTTTTGCCCAGAGTGAGTTTGGGAAGAAGAAGTTTACCGCCGATCTGATGGATTGGTCTGAAAGGAGTGGAGCGAAACGAATCGCGGAAAATTCGATTAAACGCGATGTCGATTGCTTTCTCCGTACCTACGTCTCCTCTCGGCTAACACAAACTACGATTTTGGAAGATTCTTTCAACTGTCCGCTCGTTGAATTAAATCTCATCTCCGATTCCGCCGACGAAACGACATTTCTATTTCATCGCGGACCAAAAGATTCGCTGCCGACCGAGGTTTTCGCCGCTGCACTGTCCCAATTCTGGGATTCTAATTTTTACGGTCGAAGTTCGCTTGCGTTAGGTGAAATTACATATTCACCAAAAAGCCCCGGCAAGATTTTTAAGCTGGACGTGGATTCCGTCGTCCAATATCTTGAGGAGGTCGAAACCCTCACCGACGGCGCCCTGCGCTACGACGAAACCGCAGGCTTAAAACAGGTCTACCGTGACCGAAAAATCTCCCCGATGAATCTACTGAGTAGGTACTACGGCAAAAGCTACAACAAATGAATTTTGCCCATGATAGAATCATTCATGAACCGACTTAGGTGGATGATATGAACAAATATAGCGGTAGTAACTTTGATGATTTTCTCCGCGAAGACGGTATACTTGAGGAAGTATCAGAGCGTGCACGATTGCGGCTTTTAACACTGCAAATCAAGGATAAAACGGCTGAGTCTCGCGACGAAGACGATACAGATTACAAGTTGAGAAACCACATCCGCGTAACGACGAACTGGTGATTGCGATTCTAGAATGAATTACCTATCTTGTATGCACACCAAATCGCGGCGTTGTAAGAGGCATGCTAATCTTGGTAGGGCAGGACAAGGTAGAGAGAGCTACCGATTTTCAAGCCAATTAGAGGCGCATTCACGAGATTCGGACTTGACTCTCGAAAGCCGTACATTACAAAGATTCTCCCCCTTAACAAGCTTACGATTACCCACAAGTCCGCAAAGTCGGATAGGGTAGGGGTTTCCTCCCCTCATTCTTGAGGTAACCATGCTGTGAAGCACCTGTGGGAAGGGCTTCCTAGCCCTGATTATCTATCGGGACAGGGATGTCCCTCCCACAGCGGGATGTCTTGTTGATTCATTACAATTATCATTCCCCTCCTTACCAAGGAGGGGTTAGGGGAGGTTGAATCGACGATTTGACAGACCCCCTCTAACTCCCCCTTGGCAAGGGGGAGAATTTTTCTGTTTTATTCCCCTTCTTAATGAAGAGGATTAACCCAACCTACGGGAGCTGTGCGCTGTGTGGGAGAATCATTGAATGTTTGCTCTCCACTCGCCACTCACCACTATGAACAAACCACTCTCCGAGCTCTTTCAGGTCACCGGGCGTTTTCGTAGATCGGTTCACCTTGAACGTGACTTCTATGCCGAAAACTCGCTGGATGGCTACGTCGTAACCGTCACCGCACGCGAATCGTTGCGCCGTCTGATTTCCGCACTTGAAAACGGTGCTGAGACCAAAGCTTGGTCGTTCACAGGCCCCTACGGCTCAGGCAAATCCGCATTCGCGCTTTTTGCCGCGAAACTGCTCGGAGACCCGGGTTCACCGGCGACCCAAAGCGCACTGAATCTGCTTGAACGCGGCGATATCTTCTTATGGGATCGGTTCGTCGAGGCGCGTAACAACCGGCGGAAGGAACGGGGTTTCTGTCCTGTCCTTATCTCCGGCGAACGTGCTCCCATCACAACCAGTTTGCTGCGCGGACTAGTAAAAGGTCTCACCCAATTCGATAGTAATGGCTCAGAGATTCGTTCGCTAATCTCCGAGGTCGACGCACGCTTGGACGCCGCGGCTAACGGAACCCTTCCCCCTGCGTCCGAAATCACAGGTCTTTTTGAATCGGCAACGGTACAGATTGGCGCTGCAGGCGGCGCTGGACTAATATTGGTCGTCGACGAGCTTGGCAAGTTCCTCGAATATGCGGCGCAACACCCGTCCCACGGGGACGTGTTCGTCCTGCAAAGCCTGGCGGAATTTGCATCGAGAAGCGAAGAAAGCCCTCTATTCTTGCTCACAATCCTCCATCAAGCCTTTGAACATTATGCACAGCGAATGGGAGCATCGCAACGCGAGGAGTGGGCGAAAATTCAAGGCCGGTTCGAGGATGTCGCCTTCATGGAACCGGCGGAACAGGTGCTCCGCCTGATTGGAAACGCGATTGAAAGAGATGTTGTTGCGCCGCAGGATTTAGATCGTAGCGTTCTCGCCGATTCGGTCGACTTAGAACTCAAACCGCGCCAACTGAGTACCTCTGATTTTCTACAAATCCTTGAAAGCTGCCTGCCGCTTCACCCGACAGTTGCCCTCATGGTCGGATCGCTTTTTCGCCGATTCGCGCAAAACGAACGCTCACTGTTCGCCCTGCTCAACTCCGCCGAACCGCACGGACTCCAAGATTTTCTTGTAACCCATTCATATGACGGCAACCGGTTTCCGCTATTTTCACTCCCCGATTTGTACGACTATATCAACACCGCCCTTGGGAATCGCCTGTATACCGCTAGCGACGGCAAGAAATGGGCGGGGATTGAATCCGCCATCTCGCGATTGCCGAACCCATCGCCGATGACCGTGAAAATAATCAAAACCATCGGCCTTCTCGGCGTCGTCGGGGAGGTGAGCGCAAATCTGAAGTGCTCAAAGCCCCTACTCCGGTATGCGCTTGACGATGGCACGCATACTTTCTCTCAAGAATTTGAGCATGCAATGTCGGAATTGGTAAAGCGATCGATTGCGATTTACCGCCGGTACAACGACGCCTATGCCCTCTGGGAAGGGAGCGACATCGACATTGAATCACGCCTCGCCGAAGCGGCAGCACAGTTTGATTTAAATCAAGGATTGGCGTCCACCATTTCGTCGCTGCTGCCGCCCCGACCGCTCATTGCCCGGCGGCATCTCCATCTGACTGGAACATTGCGGTATTTCGTGGTTCGATACACTGACGTTGGACGGTTTGAATCCGATCTCGGAAAGCCTATAGAGGATGCCGACGGTATAATTCTCTATACGCTCCCTACAAGCGAATCTGAAGCCGAGTCGCTTGCGAAGAAAGTAGCCAAAGCGTCCGTCGCCGATCGAAACGATGTTATCGTCGCGATTCCTCGTTCCATCGGTCTCTTGCAGGAGGCTGTCGTTGAACTAGCGCGTTTGCGCTGGGTTAAAGATAAAACACCCGAACTCGATGGCGACGCTACGGCGCGCCGCGAACTCGCGGCGCGCACGACGGAGGCGGAACGTGCCGTATCTGACCAGTTGACATCCCTCTTCGGTTCAAACATCGCCGCACAGGATGGAGGAAAATGTATTTGGTATTATGGCGGCAATGCAATACCGATTGCTACAAGGCGAGATTTGAACGCACTTCTTTCCAAAATATGCGATAGCGTGTACCACAAAGCACCAATTATCCGTAACGAACTCATCAATCAACGTCGTCTGTCTCACTCCGCCTCACGGGCGCGAAAAATGCTAATTGCCGCAATGCTTGAGCGCGCAGATCAAGCGAACCTCGGTATCGACGGCTATCCGCCGGAAATGAGCGTTTACCTCTCACTACTATCGGACACCGGTATACATCGCAACGAGTCGGGTGAATGGGGGTTTCACCCGCCAAAAACAGATAACGACGGCAGGATGTCTTATACTTGGTCAACGATTGAGACGTTTCTTGATGAATGTGAGATGGAGCGTCAATGTATCTCAAAGCTCTACGACCGTTTAGAAAAACCGCCAATCGGTTTGCGAAATGGACCTATACCAATCCTGCTGTGCTCAGTTTTGCTGCATTACGAATCCGAAATCGCACTTTACGAAGATGGTTCCTTTGTCACGGACATCTCGTCCGCCGTTTTTGAGCGGATAATCAAGTCGCCGGAGAAATTTGAACTCAAGCGTTTCCGCATGAGCGGAATTCGATCAGAGGTGTTCACGCAATTCTTGGGACTGCTTTCACAACCGCCGCCCCTAACGGGACCGCCGAGCTTGTTAGCTGTCGTTAAGCCGCTCGTCCGTTTCGTCGCCAAACTGCCGCGGTACACGATGCTCACTCAAGAACTGAGCTGCGAAGCAATCGAATTGCGGAAAACCATAAGCGATGCGCGAGAACCCGACACACTTCTGTTCGTTCAATTGCCTCAAGCACTCGGGTTTGATGCGTTCGGTCCTTACGAAGAAATGGATTCAACGACTGTTGGCAGATTTTTCAATACATTGCGTAGAGAATTGTCTCAGCTAAATCGGGCGTATGACGACTTATTGACATCGCTCGCACAACTCATTGCTTCAGCATTCTCATTAAAAGGAGGCACCGAAACGATTCAAGTGGAACTCAATACGCGAGCCGAACCGCTGCTGGAGTTAACCATTGAGACAAAACTCAAGGGCTTTCTTATTCGGGTCTGTGATGCTGAACTTAATTTCAAGAATTGGCTTGAAGCAATCGGCACCTATATAGTCCAAAAACCTCCGGCAGCGTGGAATGACACGGACAAAACCCAGTTTGAGATGGACCTCTCCGAACTCGCACGGAAGTTCCACCACTTTGAAGCCGTTTCCTTTGAGCGGCACAAGCAATCTGATGAATTTGCAGATAGTGCGGGGGAAGTCATGCGCGTCGGCATAACCACGCTCACAGCAAAGGAGCAAGAACGTGTCATATCTATACCTCCGACCGCCGAGGAAGAAGCAAAATTCATTGAGCGCGAAATTGAGGGAGTTTTCGACGCCTATGATCCCGATGGAGATGCAGAATTTCGCCTCGCCGTTCTCGCGCGCATCTCACGAAAATTGATGGAGCAAATTGAAGACCAGACAGCGAAAGAATAAATTAATGGCAGGTAAGAGCACAATGCAAGATGAACTTCGACCGCAATATGACTTGAAAAACCTGCAGGTGAGGAAGACGGGACGTGAGCGAAAGCACTTTGGTAGGTTGGTTGTAAAGCTAGAACCTGATGTTGCCGCGGTGTTTCCAAACGCGGCATCTGTGAATAAGGCACCGCGATTTCTGATCCGAATCACCAAGGAAAACGGGGAGGCACTTCCCATTCCTGAGGATAAAGCCTGACATTTATAGCCATTGCGACTTAAAAGTATACATTTACTCATTGCTTTGTGGGAGAAGATTCCTAGCCTCGATTATCAATCAGTCGATTCCTTCTTAAGAAAATATAAACCGAAAGAAAATTGCTCGAAATCACGGAGAGGTCATATTCCATATACCTGCGTGAGTTCTAACAAAAAGCGGATAACATGATTAGGTTTTGTTGACATTTGGCATCCCGTAGGTTGAATTGAACGGTTAAACGGCAGTCCCTATCAAGTACAAAGGAATCTTTTGTAACACAATCTGTTAGATTGTGATCCGAGCCCGCAAACTAACAGTTTGCGCTACTTATATCAGATTATCCAATGGTGACAACGTTTGCCGAATCAGTAGCCTCAAAATGTCAACAGAACCTAGAAACAAAGACGGCATGAAAATCTTTTATGACTGTGAAGCCGACGTTCTTTACGTCACTTGTGGGACACCGGGATTCACAGACTATGTTGAATACTCCGAAGATGTGATTCTGCGTCTTGATCCTGAATCCAAACGGTTAATCGGATTTACAATCATTGATTTTTCGTATCACTTCGCCAAACAGGAAGCAGACATCACGCTTCCCTTCCGTGTTGATTTCCAAATGTTTGAACAAGCCAGCTAGAACGCATGAAACTAGGGGTTTGAAGTTCCTATCTACACATGATACAATATGGAAATAGGCTTAAAAGCCCCCCCTGACAAGGGATCAACTGAGCGAATAGCGAAGGATCAATCGAATGAATAGTGAGGGCGATAGTTTTACGCCTTCATTAGTCTTAAAATGCCTTTCCCAATGTGAGAACGCCTTGTCTATTCATCACAATAATCATTCCCCTCCTTACTATGGAGGATCAACTGACCGAATAGGGAAGGCGATAGTTTTTGTAGTTTTTCTTGGTTCATGTAGATTGGGTTAATCGCTGTTCCTAGCATCCTCATTAAGATGTAAGTAATAGTAAGCTGACAAGTGCAACACATGCGTAGAAACCAGAGAACAAACCAATGAAGAACGATTCCACAGAACAAAATAGACGCCACATCCTCGGGCTCTCGGGCGGCAAAGATAGCTCCGCACTCGCAGTGTACATGCGGGACAAAGTACCGGATATGGAATACGCCTTCTGCGACACTGGAAAAGAGTTGCCGGAGACTTACGAATTTCTCGATCGGTTGGAAGCGTTTCTGGGCAAGAAGGTTGAACGACTTAACGCCGAGCGCGAATTCGATCATTGGCTATCGGTATTCGGCGGATTGCTTCCATCGGCTCAGGTGCGCTGGTGTACGCGCCTACTCAAAATCAAACCCTTTGAGGAATTCGTCGGCGATGATCTGGCTTACAACTACGTCGCCATCCGCGCCGACGAAGACCGCGTCGGTTACAAACCCCTCAAGACCGTTGCACTCCGAAACATTGAACCCAAGTACCCGTTCAAAGAGGACGGTATAACTGAGACCGATGTCTATCGCATTCTGGAGGAGAGCGGTCTCGGCTTGCCGGAATACTATAAATGGCGAACCCGTTCCGGATGCTATTTCTGTTTCTACCAACGCAAAGCCGAATGGGTTGGGTTGATGGAGAATCACTCCGATCTATTTGAACTCGCTAAGGGTTACGAGAAGTTCAACGAAGAAACAGGTGAAAGATTCACGTGGAGTCAAGGCGAGAGCCTTGTAGAACTCTCTGACACTGAAAGAATTAAGCAAATCAAGGAAAACTACAGGAAAGCGATTGAACGGACTAAGGCGTCCCAACCAAATCGACGGTTGTTAGAAATTTTTGGCGATGTGCTAGATGACGAAGACAATGAGGAACCGTGTTTGATATGTCATAAGTAATAATTCGTATTAGGCTATATTATGAGGAGAATTTTCGTGCGACCAGTCTCGGATATTTTCAAAGCAGAAGCTGATAATTTTGAAAACACGATGAACAGTCATGGCGGAGATGTCGGTTTTCGGGTTCCGGAATATCAACGTACCTACGATTGGAACAAAGAAAATATCAAACGACTCCTTGAGGATTGTTTAAATGGATTCTACTATCTTTCTAGCCCCAATAATGAATCGTATACCTTCCTAGGGACATTAATTCTTGTCTCAGAGAATCCCGAGCCTTCGTTTGATGGAACTTCACTTTCTATAGTGGACGGACAACAGAGATTAACAACGCTAACCCTTCTCTGCTGTGCGTTAATTGAGGAATTGTTTCTCCGACAGGATGAGGTTTGCCATCTTCAAGAAGCCACTATTAGCTGGATAAAAAGGGAGATTGAATACATTCACGAAAGGTTATTTGACTGTGTTAGAGGACAACTTCGCAGGCGCGATCTAATAGCTAGATTTCCTCGTGTAGTCCGTCTTCCCGACGATAACCGCGGGTTTAGTCCTTCCGAGGCAGAGTATCGTTCGGTAATCGCCAATTTCTTGATAAATTTTGCCAATCACTATTCACAAAGCGACTCTGACTTCATTCCTGCGACATCAGAAAATGATGTTGAGGCAGGTCGATTTTTTCAAAACTATAAATACATAAAAGAACAAGTTAAACTAGGCATATATAAAGGCGACGATACACCGACTGCCGGGAAACAAAGCGAACTAGATCACAATCAAATTGGTCATGAGGATTTTCAGAAATCAGGATTGCGCAATTTATTTGAAAAACTTAACACGCTGCCTGAACAAGCGGAGAAAGATCGCGCGATTAGCGACATCGCTAGCAATTCCTATTCAAGTGGACTTATTCGAATCATGTTATTTTCTCATTACGTGTTGAGATCCGTTATTCTAACACGGGTTGAAACGGACGATGAAGATACAGCCTTTGATATTTTTGACTCTCTCAATACAACAGGCGAACCGTTGACAGCTATTGAGACCTTCAAACCTCGGGTAATGAGTTTTGAACGCAATACCGAAAATGCTAGTTACAGTGGATCCGAGAGTGCGAGACAGTTTGAAAGGCTTGAGGCTAATTTAAATGATATTTATCTCGAAACTGACAAACGGCAGAAAGAGACTAAAGAATTACTTGTTACATTTGCCTTATATCTAGAAGGCCGCAAGTTGCCACTAAACCTTAATTCTCAGCGCAGTTATTTGCGATTAAAATTTGAAGAAGCTGCGAATTCAAACTTCAAGCGTCGAATCGTTCGATTGTTAGCGGACATTGCAGAATTTCGACAAACTTATTGGAACCGAGACTCTATCCGAACTCTCGACAGTATCCATCCCAACTCCGCGAGTGATTGGCTAAAATTGTGCTGCACAGTCATATCTGACATGAAAACAAGTTTGGCCATTCCAATAATGGCAAGATTTTGGGCACAATATCAGCAGGATAAAATCGAGCATAATTTCGCGGATGCAGTGAAGGCAATAACCGCATTTCTTATCTTAAGGCGGTCGGTAACAGGCAATACGGGAAGAATTGATTCCGACTTTAGAAAGATGATGGGAACACTGTGCATAGGCTTAAATGATTCAAATTCAATTCCTAGTTTGGATGATTTTAAGAAGATATTGAGAGAATATTTGGCTGTTCGGCGTATCGGAGTGGAAAACAAAGACACTTGGGTTGCTAAAGTGTGTGAAGTACCTTTAGCTGAACATTCACAGCCTTTGTGTCGGTTCTTACTCTTTGCCGCTTCCAACAATGCTATAATGGATCAGGAGAAACCGGGGCTTCTTACACGCGAAACAGTAATCCCCAGCGATCAATTGGCCTACCTTAACTATAGCAAATGGAAAGATGATAAATATGCGACCGTTGAGCACGTAGCACCGGTTTCGAACTCCGATGGCTGGGACGAAGAAATATACTCGCCGTTAGACACTCATAATTTGATAGGTAACATTATTCTGCTTCCGCAAAAGGAAAACTCAAGTGTTGGCAACGCCCCTTGGGCGAAGAAAAAGATATTTTACCGAGCGTTAGTCGCGGAAAGGGAACCAGAAAGAAACAGTCAATTTGAAAAAGCAAAGGAGGAAGGGTTAACTTTCAAGAATCAGACCATAGATTTGCTCAACGCACAAGGACGGCTTGATATGCTAGATCCTATTGCTAAAGTGAATCGGTGGACAAAATCAACTATACAAAAACGGACGAAAAACATCCTCCAACTCGCATGGGATGAAATATCACCTTGGCTAGGTTACTGACGTACACAGTGAATGTAGGTTGGGTTGAACGGGCTGGCGAATCCCAACGATCAACTGAGCGGATAAGGAAGGCGATTGCCTTCAAGTCTTCACCTCGTAACCAATTGTAGCCCAATTGGTTAATCGCAAAGCCTTTTAAACCCACCCGATGACTGACACCGCTGCAATTCACCCCTTGTTTTATGGATTGTAAGAGCTGGAACTCGCTGGTCAAAGACCAGTCAGTTGCTCTTGAGCGAGACAGTGTACCTGAGAACAAGGTGCGTATGCTATCTGTGTGACGTTCAAAACACTGAATTTCTACCAAAACTCCTTTAAGACTCTCAATGAAATTATCTGCGTGGAAAAATTAAACTGTCTTCGTAGGCAATTCCTTGAACACTGTGACCGCGCTAGACTTGGAGTTCAGCTAGCAAAGGGGTGTATTGGCAATAACTTTGAATATCGGTTTACAATTGTCGATGCTAACGAATTGATGAACTTGATACCTGTTTGATTGAATGCTTTGAGGCGCCGACAAATCTTAAATATAGACATATTGCAGCGAGAATAGGAAGTTCAAAACCGGCTTGATGGTGCGACAAACCATCAAGTTCAATGGAGGAAGTCTCTGATGAATATTTATCCCGCATTACGTTCTAGAATGGGAACGTTTAGTTACTATGTCGTGAAGATGAGTGCGCGAGAACTAAGTGAAAACGTGAAATTTGCTTCTGAAGTTTATGAAGATCGCACCCTTGATGAAGCAATTCAGCGAGTCTTAAGACACGACAGAGTCAATAAGGAAATCGTCGAATATCTGAAACACCAACCCAATCGTTTCTTCTCCTCTTTGGTCGTGGCCGCGTTAGAAGGCAATCCGATGTTCTATCCTGTTGAGATTACTGACGATCCACATTTCGCAATTTTTCATGATGATCAGCGACTCAACGAGTCTTTTGGAGTCTTGAAGTTCGATGGAACCCAGAAATACTATGCCCTTGATGGACAGCATCGCCTCTCAGCCATCAAGACTTTGCTTGATCGAAACAATCCAATTTCCGATGGTGCTCCTGAAAATTTTGAGAACGATGAACTTTCCGTAATCGTCATTGTACCTAGTCGGGAAGAGTCCGACTTCTTGCCAAAGTACCGGCGATTGTTCTCCAATCTTAACCGCTATGCCAAACCGACGGATGCAGCAACGAACATCATAATGGATGAAGACGATACGTTTGCCATTCTCACACGGCGCTTGATTACCGAGCATAATTTCTTCAAATCTGAAGGCAGACAGATAGAATCAAGGCGTATAAAAACACAAAAAGGAAAAAACCTCAAGAGTATTGATCCGTACTTCACTAGCCTCGAAACCTTGTACGAGATGAACACAGCGCTGCTTAGTTCGGCACGCCGAACGCCAAGAGGATGGGGTCCAATTTTGGACCAAGGACAAGATTTGAAGAATTTCAAGCGGTTTCGTCCCCCCGAAGACTACATTGATGCGCTTTACGAAGAATTGGAGATGTATTGGAATGCCTTAATCGCCGAAATCCCAGATCTTCAAAAATCTCCACCCCTGATGCGGGTTCATCACATTGAATTAATCGAGGGCGAAGAGATGACAGATTCCCTTTTGTTTTGGCCTATAGGTCAACAGTTGCTAGCCGAATTCGCGAGAACCCTACTCGACAACAACCTTCCCAATGTGGCAACTCCGACTGCTGATGGGGTCCGTACAGCGTTAAAGGGACTTGGCAGGTTAGAATGGCGGCTGCATCAAGCTCCTTGGCGGTATCTCCTGTTGGTACGCAACGCAAAGGGTGACTGGGCAATGCGTAATGAGGAGAGGAAGGAGGCAGTCCGTTGCGGGCGTAGAATTCAACAGTGGATAATTGGTCTAGAGGAGCTTGACGAGAGTGGTGTTGACGAACTGAAAAGGCTTTGGAGTAGTATGCTGATTCCGCAGCCGCGTGGAGAAGATCGTGACAAATTGTGGAAACGCGTTGAAGACCTGAAATTGTCCGTAAGTGGGTGAGTCGTCAAAATAATTGGTTTTGCTGTAAAACATTTGACGAATTTCGGACAAACTGAAAAAAACCAGGAGAATTTGGAGGTTTTTGCAGTCATTGTCACACGATTTGATTGTATCTAATCACATACAGTAAAATTCTGGAAATAATTGTGGTTGGACAACACGGGTAGGCAAATTCCTTCGCAAAGTGTCCTGGGTCAACAGCGGATAGGAAGATGCGACAATAATGGTAGTATCGGATGTACGCCTGGAAACAAAAGTTATTCAATTGCACGCACGAATTACAGTTCCGTAAGCATAGTCCTGCCTTTAATGCAATATATGGTCTACACCTATGGCGCAAAAGGTTGTCCCGTGGTTAATCGTTGAAATCGAGTGGATAGAGCTTGGAGTTGTCTGCGAACCGACGATCGTCCTAACATCCCGAGGATATGCCCCCACTTTGCGGGTTCAAGAGTCTGGCACAGGTGCTGAGTTTAAGTTATCCATTCGCGCGAAATCAATCGCACAGCCCTTAGAAGCACTTCGACAGAACAATCAGGGAGAATTTAAGGGACTTCACTTTCGAATTCGAAAACGGAGCAAGGATCCCAAGTCGCAATACGAGATTCAAGCAATGCCGACTGAAAGGCCCGTGAAGGGAACAATCAAAAGGCCAATACATGCCTATAAAAAAAATTTAACCCTATGAAGTTCTACAGTGAATGTGTGTTGGGTTGAGCGAGTTCGCCAAACCCAACGCCTTTAAACCCGCCCGATAACAAGCACTGCTGCAATATTCCCCTTTTTTTTTATGGACTGTAAAAACTGTAATTTTCGCTGACATTTGGGGGTAAAATCTTAGTGTTGTTGATAGTTGCCTTGCCCCCCTGAACGCTTCAAATTCGTTGGGTTTCACTAAAACTGCTCAACCCAACCTACAAGGATTTGTTTGCATACAAGCCAACCCATTGCTACCGAAGCTTGAATTCGCCCCAAACCCGCATTAACTTCTGTCCGCCCCGTCTCGCTCATACGGCAGACAGAAACATCGTCGCTGAACCGTGAAAATCCCTGAATGGTAGCACTCTCACTTGAAATGTGCTAAATTGGGTGGTAAACTCTCATCATGATGTTCGAACTAAAATTTGGTAAATCGGGCATAAACTCTACTATCAATCCATTTTGTTTTATGATGACGAAAACAAACGCCATGCGCATTATCCACGATTTGTGCGAGAAATTTGGGATAAAGGAAAAATCCGGCAATCAAAAAGTGTTCCTCAAAAATGAGCATTCTCAACTTATTTTCTCAAATACTCACAAATACTCAACGCCGCGAACCCGTACCCTGACTAGTGTTTCGCCCATTTTCGCTTATTTTTCCAAACCTCAAATGCTCACAAAATAAGTAAATCAGATATCCTGTATTTTCCCTCTTTCAAACGCAATTTCAGCACCGCTGTGCATTCACGAAATTCATCGTTTCCGCTATAATCGTAGTCATTGTAATGCAGTAGGTTGGGTAGAACCGAAGGCGAACCCCAACGACCAACTGAGCGGATAGATCAAGCGACTGGATAAGGAGCGCGATAGTTTTCCCTCGGATCAAGCGACCGAACAGCGAGTGCGATAGTCTCCAAGTCTTCAAGTCTTCACCTTTTAGCTAATCACAGTGCAATTGCTAAACCCAACGATCAACTGAGCGGATAGCGAAGGCGATAGTCTTCAAGTCTTCACTCCATAACCAATCGCAGCGCAATTGGCAAACCCAACGCCTTTAAACCCGCCCGATAACAATCACTGCTGCAATATTCCCCTTTTTTTATGGACTGTAAAAACTGTAATTTTCGCTGACATTTGGGGGTTCAATCTTCGTGTTGTTGATATTTGCCTTGCCCCCCTGAACGCTTCGAATACGTTAGGTTTCACCAAAACCGCTCAACAAAACCTACGAAGATTCGTGCCGCCATTGTATTTCTCCCTACTCCAAGAAGCAGCTAAGTTTCACAGTTAGAATTTCCTATTTTTGGAGCATAACCGAAAGAGATGCAGTCCCAGACTGCGTTTAGCGCTTCCCGAACCTCAGTTTGATGTCCGATCCGTTTCAATTTACTGTGAAAACTGTGAAATGCGAACTCTCTTGGAAAGACTTTGCCGTTTCTTGATTGGAGTGATATAATTGTGAATGAGCAGGGTTGAGCCTATCCTTGACGTTGGATACAGGTCCTGCAGTTTTATTTCACGAAGAATATTAACCAGTATTTGGGGTAAACAATGAAAAACCTCGTCGTCACGGAAGAAATTTGGCAAGAGGGCAACATGTACACCGCTTACTGTCCAGAGCTAGATGTTGCAAGTTGCGGAAGCGATGTTGAACAGGCGAGAAAAAATCTCCTTGAGGCTATTGAGATTCAACTTGAAGAAACAACTAAACTTGGAACACTCAAGGCTTTTTTAAATGTTCCCAAAATATGTTATCATTCCCAAATTGACGAACATTGATAATAGAGACAGTAAACCTCTTCAAGGCAATCACTTTGGACGTTAAATGTCTTCTCAACAGGAATCCATAGAACCTCTAGCAATGGGAGATTCTAAACCTTCGTCATATACGGGAAGAATGGTTGGGCTAGATTGTAAGAGCGAACCCTGTTATCAGATCACTGTAGTTCCTACGCAGCACAATCCTCATGCGGTCTTTACAAATAATTCAAACATACGTGAAATTCTCATAAACCCACGGAATGTCCGCAGAACCGGATTTGGCTTCATAGGAGCCAAGCGGATAGAACCTTCGCTGCAAGGAATAAAAGGAATAGATGCTTGGGGCTATGAAGTCTTACTTTTGCGGAACGGATTACTCGAGCTCCAAAGTCCACTGTCTCGCATTCAGTTTCAGTGGTACAAGGCAGAAAGCGGAATTCCTTCCCATTTAAACTGGTTGTATCCGTATGGGGTCTGTGAGTATCCAGTTACGTTCATGAGATTGGTCAAGGAAATTTACCAAGCCGCTGGCATCCATTCTCAGGTTCATGTGCAGCAGGAGTATCATAATCTCAGTGGATTTCTATTGGTGGGAAGACATCCCCTCAATCCGCTTTTTGGAACGCTTGAACATGAGCGGAATGTGTACTCGTCGACTGCACCGATTGTTTCCAAACATACTGTAGACCCGAATTTTGTCCCAGATCAGGTTGCTTACAGTTTGGTAAAGGACGTATATGCAGCTTTTGGCTTGGGTAAGGACCTGATACCTCTTTTTGATGCGAAACACAACTTCACCCCTTGAAACTTCACCTCAAATCTAATGTCCCCTTAGGTGGATCCAAAACCGCCCCGTAAATAATCTCGTCGCCCATGATTCTATGCCAACGATTAGCTATAACTCTCAATTGCACGGCGTTGCTTGGTGGAAGGAGGCCTAGAGTTTATGTCAAGAGAAATGTGCCCCAAATCATTCCAAGAAAGGTTTGACGCCTATTTTCGTAGATGGAATATAGGCGTTTCAATTCTATTTGTCGTCGCGTTTTCGCTGTTTTTCGTCCCCATGTTAGTCCGGGCAACAAACTCGGAACTTCCTCCGTTTATCCGCTCAATGGTTAATTTTGGGTTCTCTACCGAAATAGGGATAGAGACATTCGGGTTCATCACTATCGGGATAATCGCTGTTGGAATTGTGACAGTTGGCGTGATTGCTGTCGGTCCTTGCTCTATTGGTGTCCTCGCATTTGGAGCGGGCTCCGTCGGTATCTTCGCGTTTGGCGGCAACGCGATTGGAGTAATCGCGCTTGGCGCGGGTTCGCGTTATGGTGCAATCGACAAGTGGTCTGCACCAAGAGGTCGGTTCAACATCGGACGAGCGGTTGGATTGGTTGCTATGGGGCCAACAGCCCACGGTCGCTATACACTGTCTTATGCAGGCAAAGGCCGCTATGTGTTTTCACCCAACCGTCAAGATGAAGAAGCCGTGGCGCTGTTCACACGGTGGCTGCCAAAGTTCAGCGACGTGTTTTCTCCCTCTTCTGCAGTTCCAAAAAGTAGGTAGTTAGAATCTAACGAATCCAGAAATTAGTCCCAACCCTTTTCTGAACCACTTAATTCATCCGAGGAGCTACTGAAATGACCCAAAAAATCAGCACCTATTATGTCTTTGCAGGCATTTTTGTTTGCCTTATTGGCATCTGTTCGTGCGGTGTGAAACCGCAGCTAGAACCTGTAGCTGAGGCGGCGCCCACTCCATCCCTCATGGACATTGCACCGGCAGATGCCTTACTCGTGATGCAAATAAAGGACGCCGCCGAAGCACTCGCGCTGATTGAAAACTCCCGAGCGTGGCAGCAACTTCTTGAAGCGCCAATCTGGGAGCCGCTGCAAGGGGTTTTTGAAAGAGAAGCCGAGGTAAAGGAAATGCACCGCCTCATCATGCCAAGCCTCTCCATCCTTTCTAGACTACTTGGACAGGAAATCCTAATTGTCGTTCCCAAGTTCCGGGATTTGAGTGAATTTTCCCCAACACTCATGGTCAACCTGGATCAAACAGATGACCTCGGAGAGATACTTTCGGCGGCGATTATGGTTGGAATGGCGAACATACCAGACGCGGAACGCCGTGAATACAACGGGTACTTTTTTATGTCGGCCGAGCCTGAGCCGAATCTAGTCATTTCATGCGGGCTGATCGACAACTTTCTGATTGCCAGCTTGGGAGAAGCGTTGATGCGCCGGACAATAGACCTCTACCTAGGCAAGTCGGACGCCAGCCTCGCCAAAGACCCGAAATTTGTCCAACATATCGACCGATTTCAGGGTGAAAGCGTGACCGATTTTCAGACGGTATTCTACCTCGATTTAAGCTCAATCCCTGAATTGGCAGAGTCGTTTTATCCAATGGTCCGCGGCGAGTTGGATGACGAGGTCAGATTACTTGCGGATCGGGCAATTAGGTGGTTGGACCTGGTGCAATGGATGGGCGGGGTTACGAACCTCGCGAACAATGGGATTGTGTCGCAGAGCTACATCAAACTCAATCCCCACGCGACAGCCAACAACTTCCGGGAGATGTTGCTAACCGAGCCGACGCAACACGATTCCATAAAGTTCGCGCACGCTGACGTAATTTCTTATAATGCGTCCAATCTCATTGATCTTCCCAAGCTCTGGCAAATGCTGATGAACTTCGTCGAGTCCATGCCGCCTGAAATGAGCCGAGAGGCATTCGGCAGCCTAGAGCAGATTCAGGCAATGATGGACATTGACATCGAAGTTGACCTACTTTCGTGGATGGGAAATGAAATTGCATTCTTCCAGACGGGGTTCACCATGTTATCGCCCCCAATGGGCGTTGGTTCAGGCGGCGCATTGCCGCAATTCCTGCTTTCAATACAAACGTCAGACAGCGAGAATGCCGCCGAAAGTCTCGGACAATTTACAGATACGGTTGCGATGACTTTGGGCGCAATCATGGGCGTGGCACTGAACTGGGAGACTGTTGACCATGCCGGGCACCAGATTCGCACGGCTGAACTTCCTAACATTCCATATCAACCGAGCTACGTTGTAACCGAGCAATATGTGTTGGTTTCCACCGGACTCGCAGACCTAAAACTTGCGCTTGATTGTGCGAGCGGTACCGCGGAAAATCTGTTAACACAGACCCAGTTTAAAGAATTCCGTAGTATGGCGCCAGAGACGGTCAATAACATGGTTTACTCTAATCCAGCCCGGTCGCTTGAACAGATGGTGGATACGCTTGCCGAGCAGATTCCCGTCGTGTTTGAAGGTGAGGAATCAGGGGCGGAAATTGAGTTGATTCGATCAATACTCCCGTCCACGATAGATTTTGTCCGTGAGATTGTTAGAACTCTCGTGGGTCAGATTCAATATACCGTAAACGATGGCGGTGGTTTACGTAGCTACTCATACTTAAAGGTGCGCGATATTGACGGTAATTTCGTGTGGGGTGTGGAATGAAACAGAAAAATCCTCCCCCTTGGCAAGGGAGAGTAAGAGGGGGTGTGTCAACGCGCCGATTCAATCTCCCTTAACCCCACCTTGGTAAGGGAGGGGAAAATACAAGACCTTGGCAAGGGGGAGTTAGTGTGGGTGTGTTCCGCGCGGTTCTAGGCTGGCTTGCAGCTGATCTAATCGTTTGCGCATCTGCGACTGGGTGTGCGAAATCCGCAGCGTGTAGAGGATAAGGATAAGCCAGATGACGAAGTAAGCGGATACCAGATACCTAAGCCGTTTTGATTGGCGCGCTTCCAAATTCTCAATTGATTTCTCCACCACCCGCTGAACCTCGGCACTATCCACGGTTGAATTCGATTCAGCGATGGCATCGCTTACAGCTACAACTATCTCATCTTGGGTGATTGCGATTGGCACCTTGAGAAAAGTAAAGAGACCGAAAAAGAGTGCGAAAATAATAAGGACAATAATCCATAACGTTTTATTCATTCAAAATCTCCAAGCGTGATGCGCATAGCAGTTGCGAATATTTCCCGGGAAGCCGGTTCGGTTTTTGTGCGCATCCAACTTTTGCCAAAATCATACCATACTTCAAACGTGTTCATCAAGGGAAAGACGAAAGGCGTGCGTGCTTCAGGTGTCATTCAAGAAACAGGATTCGCAAGATGATCCCAAGACAGCCCACCACAACCTGGCCCAAGACCAATCCCAAGAAAAACGGCACCAACTGCCGATAGCGCCGTATACCGCTGAACTTTAGAATGCTCCATTTGATCGCCCACGCAATCAGAATTGAAAACCACAAGTGGTGTATCATCGCACCCGATGCGACGGCGTAGCCGACCGGATGGAACGGAAAGCCGACGAAACGGCGATGCAGTGCGGTGAGCAGTATGGTTATTCCCGCCCCCAACCCGACCTCTCTGAGCATGAAGGGTTCCGGCGAGCCCAGCATTTTTAACCAGACCTCCAATCGGCGAAACGCTTCGCCGCCTATATTGTGGGCAACGTTTCCAGCGCCATAGCGGTACATGGCGGTTAGAAATGCCCAAAAACCGCAGATCGTGCCTACGACTGATGCGACCATCATTGCGGTCAGGAATTTTCGACTCGACGCCCCCACGGTTTGTGCGATTTTGAATCCCTCTAACTGGTGTCCGACGGGATGCGAACGATATGCCCGGCTCATCCAATAAATGGAGCTAAACATGGCAATGCTCCGTTGGCCGACACGGCGAGCACCCAGCGCGTTGAGGATTAACTGTTCCGGCCCCATGAACTCCGCGTCGTGCGCGGGGGGACCGACTTCGGCGCGTATGCGTGCGATTGCCAGCGCATATAGCACGTAAATTGTTAGGAAGAGGATTGCGATGTGCAATGATATTCCAATATAGGCTAGGAATAGGATGAGGGCGCCGGTGCCAATCACCATTCCAATCAGCGCACTCCGGTAAGTCATGGGGTCCTCGCCCCGTTTGTCATCTGCGATTTGATGCCGAGCGGTGGTGTATACCTGTTTTAGGTGCTTTCGGCTCATCCACAATGCTGCTATGGCTACAACCATCCACGCTCCCGCTGTCGCATAACTGCGGAACGGGCCCGGTGTCGCCCAGATGCCGACCGCATTTCGAAAGACTAGTTCGGCTTTCGAGAACAGCAGAAAGAACCATGTCGAGAATGCCAAGCTTAGCGGCAGGAAGTAGCTGAGTCCCACGACGAAGGGTTCGATTTCGATGAATAGCCCACCGGCGGGGTATGGAAGCAGGGCATTCCAGGGCTTTGCCACAAACAGCGGTGTGAGATTGTATCCCAGCCGAAGCACGGGAAATACCGGAAAGAACGCATGCAGAATTCTGTTGAGACTGATTGCTCCGGCAATTGTGAATCCAAACCACAGCCACCGATTGCCGAGCGTCCCCGCGCCCGAGCCAGTTAATTCAAGCGGTAGTTGGATGATTGGATACGACAGTTTTTCATTCTCCGTCCACTGTTTCCGGATTATTGTGTTGATACAGGCAAGAACAAAGAGGAGCACAATGAGAAATCCGCCCCAACAGACGGAAGGGATGAGCCAAGCGTTGAGATTCCGTACCGTGTACAGTGATTCACCGCCGTGGAAATATCCGTGAAGTGCCCTTTCATCGTAGACGGTGAGCCAGTGGGGTACATATCGCCCGTAAAACACCAACCACTCGTTTTCCGGCGACGCAAATCCGAAACCCGCCAAATGCTGAACCATTACCAGCATCAGGTCATGCCCGAAAATTCCGGTGGCGATGGAAAGCATGGTGTAGACTATTAGCAGCTCACTCGAATCGAACGCTAACTTCGGGCTGGAACGCTTGAGCAACGCGTTGAGTAGGGTTAGGACGAAGAGTGTGAAAACGACGTTGAAAAAGAGCGTAAAAACCGAGAAGAAAAATAAATTGTGTACGGTTTCCGACAGCATTGTCCAATAAAGATTGGGAGGGATAAGCAACGCGCCGACTATCAACGCACGGTAGGACTTGACGGGTGGACGGGGATTTTGTTTCATTGGGCATGTGGCATGTCTGGCGATGGTGTCTCAGTGCAGTAGGCCGAAATTGGATCGTTCGAAATATGGTAACATGCCGCCCGTTGGAGATCAACTGATTTGTGCCGCAGAGCGGGATAAGGCGTACCGACTTCGCAATTGACACATTATCGCTTGGACGGTATAATGTGAGTACGAATTTCGCTCTCACGGAGAGCCGGATAGATACACATACGCGGAGGCGCAATGATGCCAAAATTGGGAATGGTTCACTACAACTTCCCCAATTTTTCATTCGATGAATTTCTTGAATTTGTCAGTGTTACAGGCTTCGACAATGTTGAACTGCAGGTGAACGATGTTTGGCATCCGGGGATTGACGTCCCTGAGAAATACGCCGAGGCGATTCGCAAAAAGGTCGAATCTTACGGATTAAACGTGTGTGCATTCGCAGCGGGAAACGACTTCGTTGTCCTAGATGAGGAAGCTGTTCGGTTTCAGGTAGATCGAATGCGGCGAATCGTCAGACTAACAAAAATCTTGGGCGCCACGGCGATTCGCACTGAGGGTGGTTCGCCGAAAGAAAGCGTACCTGAGAACCGATGGATTGAGGCGATGGCCGGCTGCTTGAACCGCTGCGCCGAGTTCGCTGAGACTGAAGCGGTCTATCTCGCCGTGGACAATCACGGGTTTGTAACTAACGACGGAGATCGCCAGGTTGAGTTGTTTGAGCGCATCGGGTCAAAATTTGTCGGTGCAACCCTCGATACGATGAACTACCGCTGGTTTGGACACGACTTGCAAACTGTTGAGCGGTATTATGAAATTATCGCGCCCTACACGCTGCATCTACACCTGAAGGACGGCAGAGGAATACGCAGTGAGTATCGCGGCGAGGCGCTTGGCGAGGGCGAAATAAACCTCATGAAAGCGATTCACTGTCTCAAAGCCGCCGGCTACCAAGGCTCGTGGTGTTGCGAATATGAGGGGCGCGAGAACGATGGGCGAGGCCAGCGGAAGTGTTACGAATACCTGAAGGCGAATTTAGATACCTCGGCTGCCAACGGCTCCTGAGCGCATCCGTTCCACGCCGGATGGGATGGCATGATGTGTTCAGCAAGTCTTATCAATATTTGAGAGAAAGGACATTCATTTAATTGTCTCGGTTTTTTAAGGCTGCTACAACCGATGAAGTTGAACCCGGAAGCGGCATCGGTGTCAAGGTAGAGGGTGTCTTTGTCGGAATCTACAACGTCAATGGGGAATACTATGCGATAAATAATATCTGCCCCCATCTCGGCGGCGTTTTGCACTACGGATTTTTGGAGAATCAGGTCATTACGTGTCCGCTGCATCTATGGCAGTTCGACGTGAAAACGGGCAAATGCGTCTGGCCGGGCAAAGAACGGATTGTTACGTATCCTGTGGAAGTCGAAGGAAACGATATTCTTGTGGATGTAAACACACCCAGATACCTAGATTGAAAGATTGAAGAAGGGGCATAAAGAAGATGGCGTATTTGATCACCGGTGGCATGGGGTGCATCGGATCCTACGTGATTCGTGATCTCCTAAATGCCGGCGAAAAACTCATCGTTTTTGATTCGATACACGATTTAACCATTCCTAAGCTGGTATTGTCGCCTCAACAACTTGAAGGCTTCACCTTTGTCCAAGGGGATATTACTGATTTACCGCACGTCTTGCGTACGGTTAAGGAACATAAAGTCGATCGGATTATCCATCTAGCGTCGTGGCAGGTCCCCGCATGCGACGCCAATCCGCCGCAGGCATTAAGGGTGGTGTGCGAAGGCACAATCAATATGTTCGAAGCGGCGCGCGTCTTCAATCTAAAACGCGTTGTGTGGGCGAGCACAGTTGCAGTTTTTGGAGCGCCAGAAGATTACAACCACCAGCAGATTCAAAATGACGCGCCGCATTACCCGAAGTTCATTTACGGGGCTTGCAAATCCCTGAACGAAAGGTATGCGTCTTTCTACTTCGACAACTACAACGTGGACATCATCGGACTGAGGTTTACAGCCGTGTACGGGGTTGGGCGAACGCGGGGAATGAGTTCATTTTCGACAAAAATGATTGAAGATGTCGCGATGGGCAGGCCGAGTGTTGTGCCCTTCGGTGACGACGCTGTGGATTGGCAATATGTTGAAGATGTCTCCCAATCCATATTGATGGCGTGTTCCTGTCCAACGACGCGCACGCGGGTTTTCAATGTCAGCGGCGGCATTCGCCCGGTACGCGAAGCCGCCGAATATTTGAAGCAGATTGTACCCGATGCGAAGATTACGCTTGAATCGGGCGTATTTGGAATCTCATGGGACTATGACGCTACGCCAGTTGCAGAAGAAATCGGATTCACGCCCATGTATTCGATGGAAGAGGGAATCCAAAAAACGGTCAGCCGATTCCGTGAACTTGCTGCATCGCGGGCGGCGGAACGCTGGCGGTAAGAGACTGCGAAACATTCCGCTTCTTCCGCCAATTATTGCCACCTAAGCCCGATAGGCGCTAGGGCGACTCGAAACAACAGGGGACGAAAGCGTTACAAAAATGGCGCGTTATAACAACTCTTCGAGATACTGCACGCGCGTGTGATGCCGCAGTTTGCGAAGCGCTTCGTCCTCGATTTGGCGAACTCTTTCCCGGCTAATGCCAAGTTGGCGCCCGATTTCGGCGAGCGTGTATTCTGTGCCGTCTTGCAAGCCGTAACGCAGTTTGATTACGTGCTTTTCACGGGGCGCCAAGGTGTTGAGCACCCTTTCGAGCGATTCTTTTTCCGAACTGCAAAGCAGTTCCTCTTCAGGTGTTATTTGGGAATCGTCGGCGAGCAGGTCAGAGATAGTCGCATCGGGTGATGAATCGCTGAGCGGAGAGTCAAGCGAAATTGTACCCTTTGTACTTTGAAGAATTTCAACCACACGACTCTCAGTCATCTTGACGAGTTCAGCAATCTCTTTAATATCCGGCTCACGTTCGAGGTCCCTCGCGAGTTTTGTTTGGGCTTGCTTGATAGACCGCCGGGTTTCTCCTACGTAACACGGAATGCGAATTGTCTGGCTCTGTTGATCCAGCGCCCGCTTAATCGCTTGCATAATCCACCAAGTCGCATAAGTGCTGAAGCGATACCCTCTTTGAAGGTCGAATTTCTCGACCGCCTTCATCAATCCTATACTTCCCTCCTGCATCAGATCTAGAAATGAGAGCGACGATCGATTGAAATTGTGTTGTTTCGCGATGCTCGCGACGAGTAGAAGGTTTGCCTCAACAAGCTTAAGTTTGGCTTCTTGAATCTTTTGGGCCGCTTTGCCGAGTTCAATCCAAAGTTGGTCAAGGAATTCGCGCACTTCGCGGGCATCTCCTGTTTCGATGCCGTCATCGGTTTCGCCGCGTTGATAAATCTTGATTTCTGTGTGAATCTGCTCCAAGGTTGTGGCGAGGTTCATGGGACTCCACCAAATGCCATTCGGCGACTTCTGTTTTGCGCCGCGCTTTGGCTTCGCTTTTGGGCGAACTTCGTCCAGTATTGAGATGGGGAGCTGGTCAAATAATTCTGTAATCCACTGCTTGCCCTCTTCAAATTTCTCGAAGAGTTTAACCTCTTCTTCAGGGGTGAGCAGCGGTGTACGGGCTATCTCCTGAAGATATGAAAATGCTTCGTCTTTTGTGCTGTCAGTGACATCGCTGCGCGATCTAAAAGACGAGATCAGATGGTCATTATCTTCATCATCAATCTCATTTTCATCGGAATCATCAGTGGGCAACGCGGACACAAATTCGTCATCTTCCCCAAATTCGAGTTCGCCATTAATATTGGAAACGCCCCTAACTGGACTATCCGTGAATTCGTCACGACTTGCCACGATTCGATCGCCTCGATTCTTCTGTTTAATCTTGGATAAAATATCATCAAACTTCATAGGGTTCTTGTCTTCTGCGATGTTTTTCATTCGGGTTCCATATTCCTTGACACTTTTCCATTGATTTACAATTCAGTCTTGCTCATCAACGCAAGATTCCAAAAGTGTCATAGCAAAATAACCTTCGTATTCGAGCAACGCTTTTAATGCAGAAATTTTTTGGGTGAAATTTTCTTAGCTTTTCATTGAGACGTGTAATCCTTGCATCAAGTTTACTGATTTATTCCTGCCGCTGCATTTGACGCAATGTACGATAGATTCCGCCCTTGTCTAACAACTCCTGGTGCGTCCCGCTTTCGACGATTCTGCCGCCATTGAGCACAAGAATTCTGTCCGCGTTAACGACGGTGGATAGCCGATGGGCGATGACGAAGGTTGTTCGCCCCCGCATCAAGTACCCGAGTGATTGCTGGACTAGCGCTTCTGACTGACTGTCTAGTGCTGAAGTTGCTTCATCGAGTATAAGAATGCGCGGGTTCTTCAAGATTGCCCGCGCAATTGAGATGCGCTGCTGTTGCCCGCCGGATAACTTGACCCCGGATTCACCGATTGGTGTATCGTATCCGTTGGGCATCAGAGCGATAAATTCGTGCGCATTGGCTTGTTTCGCCGCTGCAATGGCGTCGCCGCGATTGGCTGCCGGTTGACCATAGATGATGTTATCCAGCACCGTTCCGCCAAAAAGGATTGTATCTTGCGGTACAATCGCTATCTGCCGACGGAGAGAATCCAGTGAAACTTGGTCAATCGGGTACCCGTCAATCAGTATTTTTCCTGAATCCAATTCGTAGAAGCGGGGCAAGAGATTGACTAACGTGGTTTTACCGCCGCCGCTCGGTCCAACCAAGGCGATGACTTCGCCCGGTTTGACACAAAAATTAATGTGCTTTATTATCTCATCGTCTCGGTCATATCCGAAAATTACGTCGCGAAATTCGACTTCACCGCGTACAGGCGGCAGGTGAGGTAATTTGTCCTCTTCGTTGCCTTCTTTCTCGAAGTCGAGCACATAGAATATTCGTTCTGCCGATGCGAGGCTTTGTTGCAGGACGTTATTGAATTGCCCAACCGTCTTGATTGGTTTGAACATCCTGCCAATCATCGCCACATAAACAATAAACGAACCGGTTGTAAGGCCCCCTTGAATTACCTGCCAACATCCCAATCCAAAAACTGTTGCAATTCCGACCGCGCTAATCAATTCGACGAGCGGCGGCAGCATCGCAGTAGATCGAGAGCGTCGCAATGCTGAACGATATTGGCTCCTATTGGTTTCTTTAAATCGACTGGACTCTAGTTTTTCCGCTGTAAAACTTTTAATGATTTTAATGCCAAAGATGGTCTCTTTCAACTGCGAAGAGACATCCGCTGTCTGCTGTTGAATCTCGGTACTTGTGCCACGGATACGCCGTCCAAACCGGCTAATCAGATGACCAAGCAGCGGGAATAGAACCAACACCAAGACAGTCATCTGGAAACTCTTGAACAACAGCACGGCAACGAAGACGGGCAATAGCACAACATCCCGCATAACATTTGCGGTCGATCCGGCTGTATACTGCCAGGTGCGTACATCGTCTGTGACCCGTGCCATTAGGTCTCCTGTGCGGTGCTCTTTCAGAGTCCCCAATGGTGCAAAGGCAATTCGCTCATACATCTCGTTGCGAACTCGGATAATGAGTTTATTCCCAACCCGTGCCATCAAATAGTCGTTGCAATAAGTGAATGCCCCCTTGATTATTACGAGTGTAAAAATCCCTCCCAATACCCAAACTACAAGGGTGATGGCTGCATCAGCGTCCGGAAGTGGAATTTCAATTCCTTCGAAGACATCTTTAACATAGAAATATCGGACATGTATTGGACCGTCGCCAGTGTTAGTTTCAATCAGCTTGAGTGCGTCCGTTGTGTCTCCCAGAATTTGAAAATAGCCCACCTCGCAGATAGCCATCACCAACGCACACATGAACGCCAATCCAATTGAACCGATGTACGGCTTCAGATACTTTGCGAAGCGCAGAAACGTCGGCATCGAAATCACCTTTCTGCGATTGTAATCATCCGCCTCGCATCAATCAGAAACGGGCTATAATCGAAATCTCCGTACGTCGCACATACTTTCAAAGCGGCATCATCCAACATTGATTTGAGTTCGGTTGGAAAGTAGAACCGAAGTCGATTGACCGCCTTTTGGATGGTTCCGGAGGAGAGTTTAATGACCGTTCGATAGTCTGAGATACACCCAGATTCGGGATGGTATTCAACCTCTGCGAGTGCAAGCATGGATTCAGAGATCCACCACCAATTTCGTGACCGGTCCAAATCAACGACGGCATGGGGATTCCAGTATTCCACCAGGAATTTTCCACCGGGCTTGAGGACTGCGGCAACTTCTGAAAGAACCTGTCGGTTTCCGTCCTCCCCAAAGAATCCAAAACTCGAAAAAAGATTGATGACCGCATCGCACGATGATTTGAGTGGAATATGGCGCATATCTCCTTCAATAAAATGGATGCCGTATTCCGTTGAAAGTATGTCTTTTCGCGCTTCGTCCAGCAGAAAACGCGAACTGTCTAAGCCGATGACAGTTACGTTTTGGTCCGCAAGCATTTGTCCGTGCCGTCCATTCCCACAGCACAAATCCAAAACGATTGCGCCTCGACGGAGTTCTAGCACATCACGAATGAATTCAACTTCCTCTTCTGTCTCGGCTTTTGAAGGGAGCTCGGTAAGCAGGTAAGTATTATCCCACATAATCGGTGTGTTATCCGTAATGTGTAGAACATGAATCGATCAGCCTTTCAATTTCCTTTTTCCTTGTGTTGTCCAAACTGAACTATTTTTGTCGCAGACGCACAATTGGGTTTGCAAAGAATCTGCAGCTCATTAGATAGAAAATCGACGGATTCAAGTACGCCAATAGAAAGCGTTTTCATCGAGTTGTCAAGCATGCCGATTAGACGCTGCTCAAAATACATTGGCGTTTCGGAAACTAAGGAGGTCAGACTGTATTGGCTTTTCACCCGTGCTTGGACCAGTTTTGAAAGCATGTTTGGCGTAACAAGCGAAAGCGATCGATGCCCCCATTCCGCATAGAGGACGTCTTCGCCGGCAAAATCAGCGAGAATTTCCCGTTCTTTTGTATTCGCCCCCCGTCCAATGAAGAAATGCGACCGCTGCCCACGGATTTGGTCAAAGTTTACACGCTCCCGAACTGCATCAGCGAAGTAATGCGCGAAGCGCGTTTCGCGGTATTTTCTTCGAAATTCAAAACTCTTGGAAGCCGCATCCCTATGCGGTGAAAGGTGGTGAATTTGGATAGTGCTAAGCCCGTCAAATCCCGCTACGATTGGATTTAATTCGCTGGATCGGTGGATACAGATTAGGTAATCTGGCTGGATAATCTCAATTTTCTGTCTTTTGAGTGCAACTGCGGCGGCGCCTTCAACATAGCCGGTTGTATCAATTACGACAATCTCGGCGCCAGCTTTACGCGCTGCGTCAACCATCAACTGCGTGCCCGTTACACATTGAAGCAGGTGATTATCGGGAGACACCGATCCCACAAAATACAAATCATTTGGATTCGACGCCGAAGAATGATGGAAAACCTTCAACCCGATTGTAGTGGGCGGTCCAATCTGTGACTGCCCAATGTCGGCATCAACAAAAGCGACCTTTAATCCTTTCGCCGCGCCTTGGTCAACCAAAAACCTGCAAAACGTCGATTTCCCGACATCGGTGCTGCCAATTACGAGCACAACCCCTTTAGCCTTTACGATATGCCGCGCGGTGCGTTCCCAATCATGATTCACTTGGTAGGAGTTTGTCATAAAATGCGGGAATGGTTGCTACTGTATTGTACCGATATCGGCGTTTCCGGCCCACCTCCTTCAAACACCACATCAATGGACTTCACAAAATTGCATGTATGCTGCGGAAAGCATCAAATGAAATTTCAATACTGACGCCGTATCAATCTCCCAAATCGAATTCATACCGAAATGAAATCCCCGGTCCACTAAGTAAACGACCTAAATTTTGCTGGCTCGTGTTTCCTAAGAGGCGTTCGATCAGAGGCACTTTGCGCTTATCACGGATAACCTTCGGTTTGCCCGAGATGCCGCTTAGCGTCCCCGCAAGCTCGATTGCGTCCGGCAAATTGCCGAGGACATCTAGCAGTTTATAGTCTAGAGCTTGTTGACCGGAAAAGATTCGGCCGTCAGCAAGTGCAGCGATTTCCTCACGGGCAAGATGGGCTTTACGCCCTTCAAATACGGCATCGACAAATTGGCTGTGAACATCATCAATGGTGTCTTGTAACAAGGCGCGTTCCGCATCGGTAAGCCCGCGGCCGGGCGAACCGGTGTCCTTAAACTCGCCGCTTTTCACGACCTGATCTTCCAATCCCACCTTTTCGTAAAGCCCTTCCAACTTCATAAACCGCAAGATAACACCGATACTACCAGTGATGGAACCGCGATTTGCAACAATTTGATCCGCAGCGCATGCGATGTAATACCCGCCTGACGCGGCTGTGTTTCCCATAGAAGCAACAACCGGTTTTTCCAGTTTTGCGAGTTCGGTGTGAATTTCTTGCACTGCGCCGACGCTTCCGCCGGGGGAATCAATGCGAACAACAATTGCCTTAACCGTTTGATCGTCGCGAAATCGGTGAATTTGCTCAATTGACTTATCCGATTTTGAAATCGCACCGATGATTTCGACAACAGCAACCTTGTCACCAAACTGTCCACCCTTGGTGGTGAATGAACGGACGACCAGTATCAATACCAAGAGGGCTACACCGATAATCAAGAATTTAAAGAATCTCTTCCGTTTCATAAGTTACCGAATCAGATAAGAATTTGGTAATCGAACATACGTCGGTTAAGGTTTGTTAAATGCGTTCGGAAGCACTTCCAAACTCGCGCTTTCCGTCGAGTTTTCGACTATTTGCCAGATTAATCACCTGTACCTCAGATTTTTTAATTTTCTCGTCGTATGAGGTCTTTGCAATCGCTCGGTTGGGTTCATAAGTCGGCACAATTTGCTGAAGTTCGGCGATAATCCCTTCCGTATCCAAGTGGTTCGCCATTTCGGCAAGTTCATCAATTTTAGCCAACAACTTTTTTTCCTCAATCGTTTCGAGTTGAGCGACAAAGATACGCTGATGCTTCGTAGCGGTAACCCCTTCTTGAACGGTCAAGAGCTCCTCGTATAATTTCTCACCCGGTTCTAAGCCCGTGAACTCTATTTTGATGTCGCGGTCCACTTCCAGCCCGGATAGCCTGATTAAATCCCGCGCCAGATCCAAGATTTTGATTGGTTCACCCATATCCAAAATGAAGATTTCACCACCGAGGCCCATCGCGCCAGCCTGAATAAGCAATTGAACGGATTCCGGAATTGTCATGAAGTATCGAATTACGTCACGGTGCGTAACAGTTACGGGCCCTCCTTTCATTATCTGGCGCTTAAACTTTGGCAATACACTTCCCCGGCTGTCAATTACGTTTCCGAATCGAACGCCGATAAACTCGGTGCCGTTCCGTTTCGCCTTACACTGAATGAGTTTTTCCGTGACACGCTTTGAAGCGCCCATGACGCTTGTTGGGTTGACCGCCTTGTCTGATGACACCAAAATAAACGCTTCAACGTGATGTTTAATTGCGGCATCCACCAAATTCTTGGTGCCTATGATGTTATTCTTGACGGCTTCGTCCGGGTGAATCTCCATAAACTTTACGTGTTTGTGCGCTGCAGCATGGAAGATAATCTGCGGGCGATATTTTGCGATGACTTGATCAACCTTCGAGCAATCTCGAATATCGCCAATAATCATCGCACGATTTAGATTCGGTTCATTCTCGCTAAGTTCGTTCTCAATGTGGTAGATGCTGTTCTCACCGCGCCCAAAGAGAATGAGAAATTCGGGGTTAAATTTTGCTACCTGCCGGCAGAGTTCAGAGCCGATTGAACCGCCTGCGCCCGTTACCATCACCCGTTTTCCGGATAAGTATTTGGATACTTCGGGCAAATCAATTCGGGAAGTTGGACGGTTCAGCAGATCCTCGACCCGTACCTCCCGAATCTGGCTGATACTGACATGTCCGGCGAGAATTGCATGGATGCTAGGGACGATTTTAAATTTACAACCCTTGTATTCGCACTGTTGAATAATTTCACGAATTCGGCTTCCTGAAGCAGAAGGCATGGCGATAACAATCTCACCAACTTGCCGCTTGCGTGCGATGTATGCCAATTCACGCGTGGTACCAAGGACATTAAGCCCCTGAATGCTTTTCCCGACTTTACGCGGATGGTCATCAATAAACCCGATGGGAACGTACCCTTTTTCAGGATGATTCCGAATCTCCCTTAAAACGCCGACGCCCGCAGCGCCCGCGCCGACAATCAATACTCTGGTTTTGGGAGGAGCGACATCCCTTCGCCTATATTCTTCAGCAATGCGAAAAGAAAATTTTGCCAAGCCCACGAAAGTGATGTTATATAATCCGTCAATTAGAAAGAATGCCCAGGATTGAAAAAGATTTACGAAATACAGAATAAGAATGAGGGCAATGGTACCTGAACATGCGGCTCCAACAATCGCCCAAAATTCCCGAACGCTCGCGTAACGCCAAACCGGTTTGTACAGTTGGAAGGCGAAAAAGGTACACATGCGGATTGCGGTAACGGTTAAAGCGATGATAAAAAGAATCCGGCCTGGTGATTGAGTAGCCCATAAGGACGGCGAAGATTCATTTTCAGAAAGATTGAACAACTCAAGTAAATTTAATCCGAGTAGGTTGCAGGTTTGATAAGCACATAGGAAAGCTAGGTTAATTAACAATATGTCGGTTATAATTGAAAAACCCAGCCTTATTTTTCGTTCACGCATCTTCCTTCCTTTAATCTATTTTGATATATTATGAGTTTGTCAGTTGCAAATCCGAGAGTAAACTGCTTCTAAACGTTTAGCTAAAATAGGCCAGTTATATTTGGTTTCGACGAGCTGTCTTCCGGCGTCCCCAATTTTTAGGCGCAGATCGGGAGATTGAATTAAATCAATTACGTGCCTCGCAAAGTCTTCTGGCGCATCTGCGATTAAAATGTCTTTCCCAGCTTCTACCTCCAACCCTTGTGCGCCAATTGAAGTTGTGACAACGGGAACGCCCATTCCCATCGCTTCCAGATTTTTCACCTGAACCCCAGATCCTGACCGCAGCGGAGAAACAAACACAGCAGCCTGTTCGAAATAGGGGCGTATATCGGGAACGTGTCCGGTAACAACGACATCGTTGCCATTGGATAGCCGTTTAATCTGCTCTGGCGGGTGGTTGCCGACGATATTAAACGTTATCTCGGGGTGCACGGTTTGAATCAGCGGGAGGATTTGCTCATAAAAAAATAGTGCGGCGTCCCAATTTGGAAAGTAGCTCATTGTACCTGTGAAGAGCAGATGCGGTTGATACGCTGTTGAAGTGGGTTGAAAGAATTCTAAATCGACACCCATCGGCACAATTGAAAGATTCAGGGAATCGTCCTGTTCAAGCAGATAATCTCGATCGCTATCTGCAACTACGGTCCCCCAATCAAAAGACTTTGCAATCTCAACCTCATATTCGCGTACACGGCGTTCTTCAAGCCTAACCAGCGGCCGTTTTAGACTTCGATCCAAAACTAATCGACGCTGCAAGTTCAACGCGAGCGAGTCACACAAATCTAACATCTTCGGTATTCCATGACGGTGGGAGACATATTGCGCCATGCGAAAGAGTTGAACATGAATCAGATTGAAGTCATACTTTTCCAGCAGCCTATCAACCGTTCGCTGCATTTGCGAGGCATACCAATAATGCAGTTGTAATGGCTGGTTAGAAAAACTGTGGATTAGAGCATTGAGACAAGCTCGATTCCGGTGAAAACGTACCCATTCAACACGATCACAAAATGCTTCCATCTGCTTGACATTAGATATTTCTTGGTCCGATTCGACAAACGAGACAAAAGTTAGAGAATGGTGTTCAGCAAGCTGCTTGCTGAAATGATAGGCTCGAATTCGATCTCCCCGGTGAGGCGGAAACGGGAATCTAAGGCTCAAAAATAATATCTTCATGTCGGCAATTCGGCTTCATCAATCAGCATAACTGGTATTCCATCACGAATTGGGTAACGGCGCTTGCACTCACCGGCGCAGATTAGCTTCTGATCTTCCCGTGCATATTCAATATCGCCTTTGCACGCAGGACAAGCCAAAATGGCAAGCAACTCTTGGCTGATTTCTTCTCGTGAGTCCATAGCCGCCCTCACCAATGTCAATTGGATGCTATGTTATGCGGCAAACCATTGACCAGTTTTGAGATTGGGATGAATTGACCGAATATATCTTTGTACTTATTTGAAAAACCGCCGCAATTCGGGAAATACAATACTCCGATGTTTACTAGCGTATTCACCTATCCGCCGTGGCATTTTTTGTACTTTTTGCCGCTTCCGCACGGACACGCTTCATTGCGTCCAACCTTCGGCACCCGAGCGGCGGTTTGCTGCGTCGCAAAGGCATCGGAATCGATTGCGCCCCCATCGCTTGATTGCGGCATTGCGTCTCGACGCCGCCCATGTTGCGGCATAGTACGGCGGGAGCGAAAACCTGCTCTGCCTTGTGCCGCATGCCTTGACTTAGCCTGCCGAATCTGGGTCTCTGTATCAACGATACGCGCCTTAAACATGTACTCGCTGACTTCCTCTTCAATTCGCTGATACATGGTTTCAAATACCCCATAGGCTTCGTTCTTGAAGACAACAATAGGGTCTTTTCCTCCATACCCGCGGAGGTGGATTCCTTCCTCAATGTAGTCAATGTTATACAAATGATCTTTCCAGTGACTGTCTATACGATCGAGCAGCACGAGGCGTTCAAGGGCGCGTATGTGTTCAACTCCCATTTCGGTTTCGCGTTTCTCGTAGAGTTCAAGCAGCATTTTCGAAGTCTCTTCTCGGAACTCTTCCCGGCTCATCTTGTCAGGCGTGGTTTCCCAATCCGAGGGATTAATGGGGAAGGTATGGCTTAACCAATTGACAAGACTTTCAATATCCCGGTCTTCCTCGCGTTCGGGCAGGTCGGCTTCAAAATGATCGTCGAGCGTATCTTCCATCATATCCCGAATTGTGTTTTTGAGATTCTCGCCTTCAAGGATGCTATTTCGCATATCATAGATGGTTTGACGTTGCGTATTCATCACATCGTCAAATTTTAATACGTTTTTCCGTATCTCGAAGTGCCGTTCTTCAACCCGCCGCTGAGCTTTTTCGATAGCCTTGGTTACCCACGGGTGTTCAATCGGAATGTCTTCCTCCATACCGACTCTATCCATCATTCCCGACAGGCGATCAGATCCGAATTTGCGCATGAGGTCGTCTTCGAGCGAGAGATAAAACCGAGATGAACCGGGATCTCCCTGCCGCCCTGAACGTCCACGCAATTGGTTGTCAATTCGCCGCGAATCGTGCCGCTCAGTTCCAATGATGTGAAGACCACCCGATTTTAGGACTTCCTCACGATTTTCGTCACAAACGGTTTTAGCTTCTTCAAAGGCGGCGTTCCACTCCTCCGAATCCTCTTCAACGGTTGCGGGATCAGTCTTCTTTTTGCGCAGGCTATCCATCACCATGCCTTCGGGATTGCCGCCGAGCAAAATATCGACACCACGCCCTGCCATGTTAGTGGCGATTGTCACGGCACCGGGCAAACCCGCTTGTGCGATAATTGTTGCTTCACGGTCGTGTTCTTTTGCATTCAATACCTGATGCCGAATGTCGCGCCGTTTCGCGCGAAGCATTTTGCTCAATTTTTCCGATTTCTCAATCGAAATTGTCCCTACCAGCACAGGACGCCCGTGTTCGTGCTGTTCGATTATGTCTTGAAGCACCGCTCGAAACTTTGCATCCTCCGTCTTGTAAATTTGGTCAGAATTATCGATTCGGATCATCGGTTCGTTCGTCGGAATGACGGCAACATCAAGACGGTAAATATGAGCAAATTCCGCGGCTTCCGTCTCTGCGGTTCCTGTCATTCCCGCTAGTTTCTCATAGGTGCGAAAATAGTTTTGGTAGGAGATTTTTGCGCCGGTCTGACTTTCTTGAACGATTTTGACTCGTTCTTTCGATTCCATGGCTTGATGGAGGCCTTCACTCCATCGCCTGCCGGGTTGCTTTCTCCCCGTGAACTCATCTACGATGATGACCTCTCCGTTTTCGACGACGTAGTCAACATCGCGTTTCCAGAGGTGATGAGCTGCCAATGCTTGGTTGACATGGTGTACGACATGCATATTGGTGGAATCGTAAAGATCTCTTCCATCAAGAACAGTGTCGCCGAGAATACGCTGAACTTCATCGACACCATCTTCCGTTAGGCTGACCGTGCCTCGCTTACTGCTTTTTTCATCAATTTCATAGTGTTTACCCGCTTGAAGTTGGCGCACAGTGCGGTCAAGCCTGGCATAAAGTTCAACTGGTTCACCGTGGGGTTCGGCAATAATCAGCGGAGTGCGGGCTTCATCAATAAGAATGCTATCAACTTCATCGACAATCGCGTAATAGTGTCCACGCTGTACCCTTCCATCAAGGTGTGTTGATTTGTTGTCTCGAAGGTAGTCAAAACCAAATTCGCTATGCACACCGTAAGTAATGTCCGCTTTGTAGCCGAGCTTTTTCAGTTCATCGGGCATGATGCTAAGTGTCAATCCGACGGAAAGGCCGAGAAAGTTGTAAATTTTCCCCATCCATTCCGCGTCGCGTTTAGCAAGATAATCATTGACGGTAGCAACATGGACGCCTTTTCCCGTTAGCGCATTTAAATAAACCGCAAGCGTCGAGGTTAGGGTTTTTCCCTCACCTGTTTTCATTTCAGCAATATTGCCATTATGAAGGGCAACCCCCCCCATGATTTGCACATCGTAGTGACGTTGCGCTAAAGTCCGAATAGCGGCTTCACGCACCACGGCAAATGCCTCGGGCAAAAGCGAATCAAGGTCTGCGCCGGCGTCAACTTTCTCGCGAAAATACGGCGTTTTTGACCGCAATTCTGCATCGGATAAGCGTTTGACGTCAGACTCCTGTTGATTTACCGCTTCAACGATTGGCTGAAATCGCTTCGCATCCCGGTCCTGCTTATTGCCGAAAACTCTGGCTAAAACGCTCTGAAACATAAACCGTCATCACCTTTGTATAACATCCGTTATGAAACCATTACGAATCATATTTTTATTCGGTTGCACCATTGTTCGTACTTTCTTCACTACCAGACTGTGCTTCTGATATCTCGTCATTTTCCGGCTGCGCCGCCTCCGGTTGGGATTCGCCTTGATTCGGAGTAGCCGGCGATATGGGTATTTCCTCTTTCTCCTCATCCACATCCAATAAATCTTCTCCGTCTACGCGCTTTCTAAGTATGGTGTAAATGAGCGTATTCCCGGCGGAGGCTATTGAGAGCAAGTAAGCTATAATCAGACCCATGATGCCCAAAAGTGAAATCGCCATGAAAATTGAAGCTATTTTAAGCGCAATTGGAAGATTTGCGGGTTCGGCAAGATGGAATACTTTGACAGCCTCAATGTATGGCAATCCAGCAAGTTTACCAATCAAACCACCAAGCCATTTGTCAGCCTGACCCATAATCACCTTCATATCCGTTGGAACCAGCAGACGGACGGGCAACATTGCAATAACAAATCCCGCCAAGCAGAAAAACGCCCAAATCGCGGAGCAAATCACTTTCACTCCAAACAGAAGGATTTCGTACAGGACGATGCGCCACGGTTGATTCCAAATGATGGAGAAATGCTGATATACCGTTTCAAAGGTGTCGGAATTAGCGGCGGCAACTACTGACGGCACAAGAAACAGACTCAATCCAAAAACAACAACCAGATAGGCCATCAATAACCCAAGCATGAAGGCGAAGGGAGTCAAGATTGACGCCAGCATAACGATAATGTTACCAACGACAGGAATCCTGCCGAGCAGCCCTACAACAATCGGTGCTACCGCGCATAACACAAAAATGACGATCAATCCGATGAACGTTCCGAAAACTACCTTCCAATTTTTCTTGGCGAAGCCAATAGACTCTCCCATCGAGAAAAAGTGATCGCCCCGCAATTGTTGCATAGTGATTTTGGAAACCATTGTGCTCATCGAAAAGAACAACACGAAGAGCACAAGCGTACCAGTTCCCATTGCCGCGGCAGTGATGGTCTCAAAGTCACCATTGACAATGGGGAGCGCCGGCAATAATCCATACTTATCCCAAAAGTCTTTCGCCGCAGTACCGCCCGCTATTAAGAGGCTAAGATAAACAAGTATTTCATAGATGAGATATGCCAGCACAAGTCCTAAAAAATGCAGAGAAATTTTCTTCCCACTAAACCCGTAACGTCCGACCCGGAAAATATCACGAAAATCATTGTGTAGTTCCGCCATGCTTTCCTCCAGTTGCAATTAAGTCTATGACTAGCATCCACGAAATTTTCAGCGGCTTTGTGACGTGGAATTTTGCGCGGCTATATATTACAACAATTGCAATCTTCTGTCAACAAGAACCTTGGCAATAATTTGTTCTACCAGCCTTGCTTTGCGCGAAGGCATTGAATTTAACTTGACTTCCCGGGGTAATCTGAATAAAATGCCAACTAAATCAGGTGTGGCTTCATGCAAATGCGAAAGTGGAATTGAGTTTACAATATATTTTCAACAAACGATTGAAAGGGATTGTATGGTGGTCGAAAAACTTAACGACGATAAAATTGAAGCAAAACTCGATAATCTGCCAGGATGGACTGTTGTAGATGGCAAACTACACAAGCAGTTTCAGTTCAGTTCTTTTGTAGAAGCATTTGGATTTATGGCTCGCGTTGCATTAGCCGCGGAATCAATGAACCACCACCCTGAGTGGTTTAACGTTTACAACCGCGTAACGATTGATCTTATGACGCACGATGCCGGTGGTATCAGCGAGTTAGATTTTGAGTTGGCAAAGCGAGTTGAAGCTTTGGCAGGCTGACATACTTTGGACTCAGCGCATTCGAATTTAGTTCGTCAATTGAGATTGTGAACCATCTTCAACGGATTGGTGCAAAGTCCTTGATAGGTGAATGGTTAATCTATTCTTGCGTTTGGGTTTTAGCTGCGATAGCCCGCCGTCTCCCAAAGCAGTTGGCGATGCGCTTAGGCAGCGGCATTGGGGACGTGCTCTACTTCACCTCCAAGAGACGCCGCAATATCGCGCTGGAAAATTTGCAGATAGTGTTTGGAACTGAGAAATCGGGCAGAGAACGGAAGAAAATTTGCAGGGAAAACTTTCGCAATCTCGGTAAGACGGCTGTTGAATTTCTCCAGTTTCCAAATATGACCTTCGATAATATCTGGGCGCAGGTCACTGTTGACGGTAAAGAGAACCTCATAAATGCGCTAGATCTCGGAAAAGGCGCCATCGTGTTTCTGCCGCATTTCGGGAATTGGGAACTTCTCGCCCTAGTTTACGGTGTACTGCTTCCAAACCGTGCAATGGCAATTGCGCTGCCAATCAAAAACAAATTCCTCAATGCACTTATCTGGAAATACCGGCAGCACTTGGGCTTAAAACTCATACCTCGGCATCAAGCTGTGAGGGAAACACTCCGTGCGCTTCGGGACAAATTTGCAGTGGGTTTTTTCGCGGATCAAGATGCTGGGAGAGACGGGGTATTTGTTGAGTTCTTTGGCGAACACGCCTCAGCGGTTCGGGGGCCGGCTGCGCTCGCTCTCAAGACAGGGGCGCCGATTCTATTCTCAATTGATGTGCGGCAGTGCGATAATCGGCATCGCGTGTTTATCTCTCCGCCGGTTGAACTTGAAATCTCGGGAGATTTTGAACAAGATGTTCAGATCAATACAGCCCGCCTTCTGAAAATTCTTGAGGATTATGTACGCCAGTTCCCATCCCAGTGGTTATGGGTTCATAATCGGTGGAAAACTCAGCCGGAACGATAGAAGCATGTGAAACACCAATTTATGAAAAGAGTGAGAAGGTAGTAAAACAGTATGAAACCTTGACGGGGACTTTGGGGTGAAAAGTAAAATAGGCTGAAAATGGCATGAAGTTCAGCCTTTCGTGTGATCGCTGTTCCCATTGACCACTTGATGTGATTTCACTTTCATCGTTGCGGTGCAACACACGGTGTGCTATAATTACCACAATTGTACGAAACAGGCAAATCGTAAACCCAGGGAGTTGTTATGTTTCATTCCAAAAAACACGCGATAATCATCATCGCGGTGATTGTTGCAGCCATTACTTCGCTCCTCTTCATACCGGTAGGAGGAAAACGTGCCTTCAGTGATCGGGATGGGAAGCGGAACACATACACCATGCTTGACGCTTTAAACACCGTCATTAAGGAATCGGAGAGGAATTATTACAAGGAAGTAAATCGGGAAGATATGTATGAAGGAGCGATCAAAGGCGCACTAGGTGCCCTAGAAGATCCGTACGCTTTCTATCTTTCGCCAAGAAGTCTGAAACGTGAGGCTGAAAATCTCTACCATGGGGCTTTTGGTGGACTCGGCATCCGAATCGTTGAGGATAAAGGATTCATAAAAATTACCCGCCCAATGCCCAATTCCCCTGCACTGCGATCTGGCTTGCGAGCCGGTGATTTTATTACAAAGGTGAATGGCGACCAAATAAGAATTAGTCCAAGCGGGCAGTCGATTTTTGATGTTGTGGACATTTTGAGAGGTAAAGTTGGGACACAAGTCACAATTACGGTCCAACGCCGTGGTAATCCTGAAGCATTTGATGTGACGTTGACGCGGGATGTAATCAAACCGCCCAGCGTTGAGAAAGCGATGATTGGCGATGGAATTGGATATATCGCAATCAGTCAATTCACCGGAAGAACAAGCCAAGAATTCCAAGAAAGGTTAGAAGAACTTCAGCAAGCCGAAGGCGATGGGCTGAAATCTCTCATCCTAGATCTCAGATATAATTCCGGCGGCATCCTTGATCATGCCTACTTCGTTGCAGATGCCTTTATTTCCGAAGGGGTCATCGTATCTACAAAGGGGAGAACTCCGGAATCCAATCAAGTGTACATGGCACGGCCTAAAGTACTTTGCGACGCCGATGTGAATCTGATTGTCCTAGTTAATGGATTAAGCGCCAGCGGCGCTGAAATTGTTGCCGGAGCTATCAAGGACTCCAAACGGGGTAAATTGCTCGGTACCGAAACTTTCGGAAAGGGTGTGGTGAACAAACGCTATGTCCTTGAGAAGATAGGAGGCGCTTTTTCGCTAACAATTTCGACCTACTATACTCCAAGCGGTGTTTCAATTAATGAAGACGGAATCATCCCCAATTATATTGTCGATCCGACGCTGGATATTGTGGACGCCGCGAAGGTCACCAAGGCGCGAAATTATGTTGAGGCGTTTGTCGAGAAATGGATTGAAGAGGAGGAAAAGCTGCACGGCGAAACCCCGATTGAGTTTTCTAAAATTGAGGCAGAGTTACCCCGATTGATTGACACACTTTTGGAAAATGACATTGATATTGACCCAGCATTAGTTAAGGTTAATGTCCTTCGGACTTTCAATAACAATGTTGGCCTTGCCCCAATCTTTGATTTGGAACATGATAAACAGTTGCAAGAAGCAGTCCGCATCATTAAGGCGGGAAATGCCGAAGAGATTCCAAACTCACCATCCACAGCATCTGTGAAAGCGCAACGAGAACGCGTTTGGATTACGGATTCACAGGTTACGCGATTAAATCGCTTGGCAAAATCAAAGGACGAAGGATTATCTGAACTTGTCAGGCATGCCGTTGATAACTATTTGAACAGCCAGGAGGCGTCTTTGGGGCTGGGTTTCCCGGAGGAAGAATCCGTGGAGACTGAAAATCTCGATTCAAAAGTTTCATCAAGAGGAAATTAACACCGAATTTGCCCAACCTTTATCAGGCATAAAGATGTTTGACATATTCAGCGTAACCGTTATAAAGAAGGGTTGGGCGCCTCTCCCATGAGGAAGCGCGCCCGGGGCCAATCATACGTTCTGTGGCTTGCGACCAACGCGGGTGAGGCTTATTAGGATTGACATTGGCTTCAAAATCGTATTCGGTCGGTTGGAGGGTATTCCAGAACGTAGCGGGCTGCTTGTCGATGAACTCAATTTTGACAATTGATTTAGCACCTTTGAAACCGTATTTCCACGGTACGACTTCGCGGATGGGTGCACCGTGTTGTTTTGGAAGTGCGTGCCCGTAGATGCCGACGGCAAAGAACGCAAGTTCGTTTGCCATCTCGTCTATGCGGAGACCTTCTGTATACGGCCAGGGTAGCCGAGACGCGGGCGGCCAAAACGGGCCTTTAGTAATTTTCCGATTGTAATACGTGGTAAACCGCACGAATTTCGCCGCTGATGCAGGTTGCACGTCTTCAATAAGCAATCTCATTGGGAACCCTGTCCACGGAACAACCATTGCCCACGCCTCAACGCAGCGGAAACGGTAGACGCGCTCTTCTAACGGGAACTTCTTCCCAATATCGTCCAGATCGTAGGTTCGAGGATTCTGGACCATGCCTGAAACTTCCACCTTCCAGTTTTCCGTCGGCAGGGCTTGAGCCTTTTTCCAAATGGACTTCGTACCCCCGAATTCATAAAAGTTATTGTATTTGGCTGCCAACGCTTCATCAGTTAGCGGGCGGTCGACTTTAGCAAAATTTGGATTCCGTTCAAATGATTCAAAGTTTGTGAAGTTGGCGTCAGATTTGGTCGGAGTCTTTGATTCCGAGTTGCTTTCACACCCAAGGAGTGAAGCGCCAGCTATCGAAAGTCCCGCACCGGCTATGCCTGTTAGGAAGCGGCGGCGGTTTATAAAATCCGCTTCTGGTGTAACTTCCCGCTCGGGGATGTTCCACGGTTTTGGAATATGGACCCTTGCCATGAGTTTGCCCTCCCACTACAATCTGAGACCTTGCCGCCGCCTTCTTGAGAATTGGGCGTATACAGATTGATTTCCAAGAAATATAGAATGCCTCGCCATGAGTTGCTCTGATTCACATTGAAAATCCTTGCGGGATGATGACCGCCTTTACTTCTCGGATTACCGTTGTGAATACATTAACTATGAACGCCCGTCCAAAAAATGGCATTATCGCCAAAATGTTACTCGCTCCTGATGTTTGAGCTTGCCCCAGATGGAGGGGTGTTTGCCTGCGGGAGAAACGGCGAACTCCCCTGCAAAAGCTGGGTCAAACCACGACGGATTACGATTCCAGCCACCGCCCTCCAGACTTTCTGCATTATCCCCATCAGCATCCATCACCCAGACATCGATGGTTCCATCCCGCGCGGCGGTGAAGGCAATTTGTTTCCCATCCGGCGACCATGCAGGCTCATTATCAGGTGTGGGTACGTCAGTAATCTGATCGACCTTTCCCCCATCTGCGTCCATCACAAAAATGTTGTCAGGCCCCGCCCGATCTGAGGCGAAAACAATCTTATTACCATTCGGCGACCAGTCCGGTTGAATGTCTTCAGCATCGTTGTTTGTCAGATTGGTTGGATTCTGTCCGTCGGTGTCCATTACGTAGATTTCAGCATTTCCATCGCGGGAAGTGTAGAAAGCAATCTTGCGGCCGTTGGGAGACCATGACGGGTCGTAGTCTGCATCGGGGTGGTTGGTGATATTCTGCTTTCCTTCGCCATTGGCATCCATCACGTAAATTTCAAGGTTTCCGTCGCGTTTGGATGTGAAAGCCATCCTTTGACCGTTTGGGTGCCAGGTGGGCCACCTGTCAGCTTTAAGGTGTTCCGTCATCCTTTGGAGATTCTGTCCATCAGCATCTATCACAAACACGTCAATGTTGCCATCTACCTCAGCGTAGTAAGCAATCTTTCGGCCATCCGGCGACCACTCGATTCCAAGAGACGCCCCGGGAGCGTTCGGCACAGCGCGCGCATTGTCACCATCCGGGTCAACTAGCCAGAGACTACCGCCTCCGCGCGATGTGGCAAAGGCGATGGTCGGTTCATCGGGTGCTTGTGCCAAGGCAGGCAATGAAAGCCCGACATGGCTCAACAGGATTGCAGTGCACAACGCGAAAAACGCGGACTTCACTCTAGAATACATGATAACCTCCTATTTAGCTTACTATTTTATGTTAAGAAATTCTCTTCCTTTGGATTGCCGCAACAGCGGTCACAGTCCAGCGCCGCCTATTGTACACTACCCTCTGGCACCACCTAGTAACCCTAACTAAACCGCTTTATTTCTGAGGTAGGACACGTCCGAACCTCTTGAGCCAACCCCAGGTCAATGGGCGCTTGTCAGCAGGTGAAACGGAAAACCGCTGTGCAAAGGCGGGGTCAAACCAATCTGCCGAACGGTTCCAGTGGGCTTCCTTTGTGAGTTTTTCAGGTTCACCCTTTCCGTTTGCGTCCATCACCCAAATGTCAACTTTTCCACCTCGAGCGCTCGTAAAGACAATCTTTTCACCATCTGGCGACCACGCAGGCTCAGTGTCTGGTTGAGGCACATTTGTGAGCCGCTTGAGGTTATTCCCATCTACGCCTATCACAAAGATGTTATTGCCGTCCCGCCGGTCAGAGACAAAGGCAATCTTTTGACTGTCTGGCGACCAGTCCGGTTGGATGTCTTCAGCGTTATGGTTGGTGAGGTTCTGCGCATCCATTCCGTCGGCGTCCATCACATAGATTTCCGCATTACCGTCCCGGGAGGTGTAAAAGGCAATCTTTCGACCGTCCGGCGACCATGACGGGTCGAAGTCTGCGTCCGGGTGGTTGGTTATGTTCTGCTTTGCCTCACCATTAGCGTTCATTACGTAAATTTCCAAGTTCCCATCCCTTTTGGATGCGAATGCAATCTTTTGACCGTTAGGATGCCACGTTGGCCATCTGTCGTTCTTAGGATGCTCCGTCAACCTGGTGAGATTCTCGCCATCGGCATCGATCACAAAGATCTCATCGTTGTTCGGCTCTACACCGCTATAGTAGGCGATCTTTCGACCATCCGGGGACCATGTCATACCCGAGACGCTTCCCTTAACGTTTGGCACTGCGCGCGGATTTTCACCATCGGCATCCATTAACCAGAGATTGCCTGCGGGAGGACGAGGCGTAGCGAAAGCGATAGTCCCGTTTTCGGGGGCTTGCGCCCGAACGCTCATTAAGAACAGAACGCCATTCAACAGGACGATGCCACTTAGCATGAGAAGCGCAAGTTTCCATCTGTAATACATCCTAAACCTCCCAATAACCGTATAAGCGGTTATCCAGTAGTCTCCTTTGTGATTAGATTAATGCCTTCGGAACTTAGGCATTAGGCGTAAGAATGTAGGACAAACTTAACCCCAAACGTGGTAACCAGCCATTATCAGTTCCTTTTCCAATCGACGGAAGAGAGAGCACCAGATTGATTCGTACGACGGGATGGCATTCCGTCTATTCCTTAGTTAGTCTCGCGTTTTGATTTGGCTCCAAGTAGTGGTCAACTTGCCTAACGGGGAGACCGCTTCAGCCAAGGCGGTCTGCGGCAACCCTTTGTCCATAATACTTTGAATATCGCCGTTGCTAAGGGCTGCATTGAAAACCCCAAGTTCGTCAATAATGCCTGTATATGACGAACCTCTTCGACCAGCGATATTCCCGTTTTGCAGCGATGTTCTAATTCTATGCGTGTTGAGGTGGTCAAAACGGAAAAAGCCGGACCACGCACATTCGTCACTACGCAGGACCGGCCTCTTCGTTTAGACATCCTTAAGGTGAGTTGTCTTACTCGTTTTTGATTTCAGCCCATCTGACGGCGAGCTTATCCTTCGGTTCAACTGCTACCGTCGGCCAGTCGAAGTCCATGAGTTCGTTAAGTTCGTCGTGCGAAATCGCGCGGTCGTAAATCACGACCTCATCAACGATTGCATCAAGATACCTGAAATCATTTTCACCGCCCCAACCTTTACCCACACCGATTTGGATAGGTTGTTCCGGATAAATCATGTAGGGTGCTGTCATGGGTTTGGGATCAGTGCTTCGGAACGGAGCTCCGTCAAAACTTTCCGTTGTAAGAACCGGTTCGCCGTTTAGGTAAGCGTTAAAGGTTTCGCCGTTCGCGATTTCCGCTACGTGGATCCATTCACCGGTCATGTACACGCGATTAGAATGGAACCATCCCTCGGCCGTGATTGCGCCCGGCTCTTTCTCGTTATGCACGGAACCTTTGACATTATTGGCGCCCCATGTCAGAGCGACGTTGCTGTTAGTGCATAAACGAAACATGAAGAGTGGACCTCCGCCGAGTTGCTCACCCTTCCAGACAATGGGCCAAGCGTCTCCACCATTGCGAATGAACGCCCATGCGGCAACGCTCCACGCATTTTCCATCGGATCCATGGTGGGACCGTGGGGAATATCGACCGATGCATCTATCCCATTCAGGTCAACGCCCAATTGAATCCTGCCATCAACGAATTGGACACCGCCGTTCACAATTCCGTTGTTACGGCCATACAGGTCATTAGCGGTACCGTCATTAAAATTCCAGACGGAAATGACACCATCCATCACGTCTGCCGAACCGATGCTTGCGACTACACACAAGCCCAAGACGGCAATAATGTAAGCAATACGAAACATGGTAAACCTCCTTGAGAAGACGAATTCATGACTTAAACTGTTTTTGTGTTAGGTTACGCAAATCGCTTAGGCGACCGGTAATTAGTGTTTTTCCTTAATCTTTCCCCAAGTGGTCGTCATTTTTTCCGACGGGTGGACTGCAAATGCGGTAATTTCCAAGCCATTTTCCATAATTTCAGTCAAATCCTCGTCGCTGAGAGCCGCTTCGAACACCCCGACTTCATCGATGATTCCAGTATACGACGACCCTTGCCGACCGCCGATGCTCCAAGTTTGTTCAGAGGCGACAAAAGCGGGCTTGGCCGTAGCTGTGTCCTCCCTTAAATCAAACTCTTCCATATTTCGCAGGATTCTCAGGTAGTTCCCTCTGGTACTGCCGATGAAAGCCCAAAACTCCCAGTTATTCAGCGTATCCTTTGGTATTCCGCCGCCTGCAAAGTGCTGGTCGGTGCCGTGCTGCCACACAACACCGTTACCCCAGGGAAAGTGGATGGTGATACGGTTCGCTCCGTCAAGCGGGTCAAAACTTAGAATATCGCAATCCTGCGTATCTCCAAGTTCTGTCCAAAAGGTAATTGTTGCCTCTTTTTGAGGCGCGACCAGACCAAATTCGGGGATGTGTACAACATCACCCAAGCTCTTGAAATCCAGAGCGGTGCCAAATTTTCCGTCAACCCATTTGGGGTTGCCCAAGAACATCCCGTCATTGCCATTACCCGAGATATCCCTGACCTCTTCACCCTCACCCTCTTCAAAGGTATATGCGGCAACTATGGTGTTTGGATTAATCGCGGCGTACGAACTTTGCAGCGCGAATCCAAGAGCAATTAAAACTACGCAACCATTTAAAATCTTCCTTACAATACCTGACATCGCATTGCCTTCCTTTCTACGGATTGATAACGTTGGACAATCCTTTGTAGATGATTAGTTATGCCTCAATTACAAGTACACATCGCAAGCCCATCCATGCGCCGCCAAACTTGCGCGCTCTCAAAAGGGCTGCTCAAGATTCAGGTTGATTGGAAAGGACATGTAATTTGCCGGTATTATATCAAAAAAATCTCGCGCTTTCAACCCAAAATCCTAATCATTTAGACAATCGTCAGCACGATGTTGGTTTTGGCACGTGAAACACGGCATACGGAGCATGGTACTGTATTACTTTATGGCGACGAGAATTACGGCATACGGAGTATGCCTGCGACTTTAACAGCATACAGCGGATGCCGTAATTCGCGTAAGTGTCCTACGCCGTGCGATTGTGTCCTTGGTGACACTCACGTCCGCCGTAAAAATCTTGGTTGATTTTCGAGTATCCAAATACTTGAGAATCCCGTCAAACACTAGCTCGACAGCATGTCCGGCACACGCCTAAATGCGGCGGCGACAATGAATCCAATAGTGTCCTTTTGTGTCCTAAAATCGGGGTTTTCATTTTAAGAACATTTCTCATATTGCGACAATGGACTCAGAGTCAATTGCGGCATGACCTGAGCATGCGGGGATGGACCAAAGAACCGCGAAACCGGTACCCACGACAGCCAGCCTTGCCACAGCGCTAGACATTATTTCCACCGACCTTCTTTACCCACGCCGGTTTGGTTTGGTTGTTCCGGATAAATCATGTAGGGTGCTGTCATGGGTTTGGGATTAGTGCTTCGGATCGGCGCTCCGTCAAAACTTTCCGTTGTAAGAACAGGTTCGCCGTTTAGGTAAGCGTTAAAGGCTTCGCAAATGGCTTATCAACAGGAAATTAGTTTTTTCGCTTAATCTTTCCCCAAGTGGTCGTCATTTTTTCCGACGGGTGGACTGCAAATGCGGTAATTTCCAAGCCATTTTCCATAATTTCAGTCAAATCCTCGTCGCTGAGAGCCGCTTCGAACACCCCGACTTCATCGATGATTCCAGTATAAGACGACCCTTGGCGGCCGCCGATGCTCCAAGTTTGTTCAGAAGCGACAAAAGCGGGCTTCGCCGTAGCTGTATCCTCCCTCAAATCAAACTCTTCCATATTTCGCAGGATTCTCATGTAGTTCCCTCTGGTACTGCCGATGAAAGCCCAAAATTCCCAGTTATTCAGCGTTTCCTTCGGCATTCCGCCTGCTGCAACATGCTGGTCGGTGCCGTGCTGCCAAACAACACCGTTGCCCCATGGAAAGTGAATGGTGATACGGTTGGCTCCATCAAGCGGGTCAAAACTTAGAATATCGCAATCCTGCGTATCTCCAAGCTCGGTCCAGAAGGTAATTGTTGCCTCTTTTTGAGGCGCGACCAGACCAAATTCGCGGATGTGTACAACATCGCCCAAACTCTTGAAATCCAGAGCAGTGCCAAATTTTCCGTCAACCCATTTCGGGTTGCCCAAGAACATCCCGTCATTGCCATTACCCGAGATATCCCTGACTTCCTCACCCACGCCCTCCTCAAAAGTCCAAACGCCAACAATAGTGTTTGGATCAATCGCGGCGTACGAACTTTGCAGCGCGAATCCAAGAGCAAATAAAACTACACATCCAATTAAAATCTTCCTTTCAATACTGGACATGACATTGCCTCCCTTTCTACGGATTGATTACGTTGGACAATCCTTTGTAGATGATAAGTTATGCTCCAATTACAATCACACATCACAATCCTATCCATACGCCGCCAAACTTGCGCGCTCTCAAAAACTCTATTCCACATTCAGGTTGTTTGGAAAGGACATGTAAACTGCAGGTATTATATCAAAAAAAACTTGCGCTTTCAATCCAAAATCCTATCGTTTAAAAAACGTCAACACAATGTTGACATCGTGACGTCAATTACGGCACACGGCGTATGCCTTCTACTTTAATTATGCGCATTGCACATTCTCGTAAATTTCGGCTTTGGCTGTTGAGTATTGGTTGTTCGCGGTAGGATTTGCGATTGAGTTCCTGTCTTTCACTGTGTCCCAAGGTGTCCTTACCAATGTGATTTTGGCCTTGGGGACACTCACCAGCATCGGCGAATTTGGGGTTGATTTTGGAATATCCAAAGGCTTGAGAATCCCGTCAAACATTGGCTCGGCGGCATGTCCGGCGCTTGCCTAACGGCGCGCGGTTCAATGAGTCTGAAAGTGCCCTTTTGTGCCCTTTTGTGCCCTAAAATCGGTGTTTCCATTTTGGGACACTTCGCACGGTTAGGGTTGAATTCTCGATTTACTGTATTGATTTTATGCCACAATGCCAACCACATTTTTTTCGCTAATTAGACGCGTTCGGCGCCGGTCCGACTGATTATTCAGGCATGTTCCGCGCTGTCGAAAAAAAAGGCGAGGGTGGCACCGCACAGCGCCCTAGCCTCGCCGTTAAATGATAATATTTTAAATTTTAAACAGCACGGTATCTTTTCTAAATTTTAACAGATGGTAAATCCACGTGTCAAGGCAAATATAAGTGGTTATTGACTCTTGGACAATTTTTTCTATCTAGCGGTAAAGCCGCCATCTACAGGCAGCACAACCCCGGTGACATGCCGAGATTCGTCCGAAGCCAAAAATAGAGAGGCATGAGCGATATCTTCAGGTTGCGCGAGACGTTGAAGGGGATGCATGTTCGCTAAATCTGCTAACTCCGGATTTAACGAACCATCTTCGGAAACCCCGTTTGCTAGGGGACCAGAGAGGGTCGGACCGGGACAGATGCAGTTTGCGCGAATCCCGTCCTTTCCGAAGTCTACTGCGATGGCGCGGGTCAACTGCAGGATAGCCCCTTTGGTTGCGGCGTATACCGCTTGCCCCGGGAAAACAACCATCGCAGAAATCGACCCGATGTTGATGATGCTTCCGCCATTCTGCTGCTGCATCAAGGGAATGACTTCTCTGACCAGAAACCCGGCGCTTTTGACGTTGACGGCCAAATAGCGGTCCCAGACCTCGTCGGTTGCGTTAACGAAATTACCGCCGGGTGACTGGATTGCCGCGTTGTTGACCAACACGTCTACTCGTTCCCAAGCGTTGTGTACGTCTTGGACAGCGTGCCTTACAGCCGTAGAATCACTGATGTCAATGTCGAGCATCAGTGGCTTCGCGCCAAGGGATTCGACTACTTGACCCGCCTGCAGCAGCTTGTCCGTGTTCACGTCAATCATGGCAACCCTAGCTCCGTGTTGGGTGAATATCTTTGCTGTTGCGAAGCCCATACCCTGAGCTGCTCCGGTGACAATTGCAACTTTGTTTTCTAGTCTCATAATATCTTAAACTCCGGTATTGAAAATATGGCGGTGCGTTCAGTCTTATCTGAATTGGAAATCGCACTATACGGATTTCGGATGGGCATTTAGCGTCCGTGCCAAGCCATGTTGTAGGTTGAAATATTAAACACCGCGCTGATGATGCTCCAAATGCAGCCCATGGAATAGTCTCCCAGTATCAATCCGGCAAAGAATGGTATGGCTCGGCGATAAGCGCGTAAACCGCCGTACCTGAGGATGGCGAGCTTGCACGACCAACTAATAAGCACCGGCACCCAGATGTAGACCATCTCCGCCGGACTCACTCCGAGCACATAACCGACCGGGTGAAATGGCCACCAGAGGAACTTCATCTTCATGATTAGGAGAAAAGTGGTCACGCCAAATCCTAAGCCCATTGCGCCGATTGTGAAGTAATTTGGTCCGGTCGGAAAAGTCAACCACGGCTGAAGGCGCCGTCCAAAACTTTCCACTCCGACCCACTGAATAAAAGACCTCGAATTTGACGCACCCTCCCGATACTCTATGTTGAGATATATCAGAAAAGTTGCCGGAATACAAACAGCGAGGGTAATTAACATCGCCCACACGAGTTGCCGGCTGTTTATATTGGATTGTTCACCAATGCGGAAGGCTTCTAATTGATTTGGCATCGGATGCGCCGGCTGGTCTCGATTCAGCCAATAAAAAAAGTTGAGAATGGTCAAGTTTCGGGGACCGTATGCCCGGGTACCGATAGATGTGACCATTGTTCGACCGGGATCCACCCAAAGCAGTTCGTGTACAGCTACGCCAAGGCTAGCTCTGACCTTTGTCAAACCGATGGCGCCGCAACAGTATAGCCCCAAAAAGAGCAAAATAACCCAATAAGAGAAACCTGCACTGTAAGCAAACCAGAGGAAGAACAATACCCCGCCGATGATACCCAATATCGCAGCCCGATAAGACATAGACTCTCTCGAATCGTCTATGCCCGCCTTTGCGGTTGCTACGTGGGTGATAACCCGCTTTAGGTGTTTTCGCCCGACCCATAGCGCCAAGATGCCCAACGCAGTCCAGGCACCTTGTGCCTGTTCATCAAAGTAAAGGTTTCGCCACCCGGCAACCCCCATCAAAATCAGGGTCACTTTTTTGAAAATGTAGAAGAACCAGGCGGAAAAAGCGAGGTCGAGCGGCATAAAAAAGGACAATCCGATGACGAAAGGCTGGAATGAGATGAGTGTCCCGCGCATGTAACTCCACGGCTTGTCGGGAAAATTGAAATGCTGCCACCCAACACGGACAGACGGTACAGCGGGATATAAGACGTGTAGGCCATTCAGCAGACTAATTCCAGCCGCGATACCAAAACCCACCCACATTAATTTACTCTTTAAAAAAGCGGTAGTGTCGCGCCCCATCTCCAATGGCATCCACGTAATCGGGTAGGTGAGGCGTTCGTGGTCGGTAAACTGTCTCCTGATAACCGTGTTAATGCAGATGAGGACGAAATAGAGAACAAACATAAAGGCGGACCAACAAAGCAATGGAACAATCCAAGCCGTGAAATATTGTTGCGTGAAGAAGGAGGTCTCACCGAGGAAAAATCCTTGCAGCACGTTCTTGTCTTGAATTGCAAACCAATCGGGGATGTGCCGCCAGAACAGATTCCGCCAATCATTTTCTTCTGTGTCAAACCAGAAGGGGTGGGCAAGCGTACCTACCAACTTGTTCATGCTGGTGTGTCCGGACACCGTCGTCACCATAACAACCATGACGTAGACAACTAGAAGGTCGGAGTCGGACAGGGCGGTTTTTGGTAGGAGTTTCTTCAGAACGAAATTCAGGAGAATCAGGACAAACAGGGTGAAAATGGCATTACTAAAGAGCGACATGTAGTTATGCAGCGGACCAATGATAAGGTCATTTGTCGCAATCCAATAGGTGTTTACGAGCGCCAATGCGAGTCCGATGACGAACACTCTAAAGGGGATACTAGCCGGGTTCTTATTAGATTCGGTGTTCGAGAATGTGCTCACATATCCTCATTTCCCAAGAATCATCTGGTACGGAACATGCTTGGGTGTAGATTGTTTAACGGGGCCGCTAATTTTTAAACTATCGACCCTGTTGATACTGTAAGGCGGCTTGAATGAAATCACGAAACAGTGGGTGGGGAACCAGCGGTTTGGACTGAAATTCAGGGTGAAACTGGGAACCGACCATCCAAGGGTGATCGGCGACTTCAGCAATTTCAACGAGGCTATCGTCGGGGGATAGGCCGCTCAGACACAGCCCCTCTGATTCAAGTTGATCCCGATACCGATTATTCAGCTCGTATCGATGGCGATGCCGTTCAAGAATGATCGGTTGGCCGTAGGCTGCATAGCTCTTGGTGTTCATCTTCAAGACGCACGGGTAGAGCCCTAACCGCATGGTACCACCAAGATTGGATTTGTCTTGCTGATCTAGCATCAAATCGATAACGGGGTGGGGCGTTTCCGGATCGAATTCAGAACTGTTTGCGTTCTTCAGATTCGCAACATTCCGCGCAAACTCGATCACCATGCACTGCATACCGAGGCATAGTCCGAAAAAGGGGATGTAATTCTCATGGGCGTAGCGAATGGCAATAATCATGCCTTCAATGCCTCGCACACCAAACCCGCCGGGGACGAGAATGCCGCCGATTCCCTGGAATTGTTCGGCGAAGTTTTGGTTATCAATTAGCGTCTCAGAGTCAATCCACTTGATATTTACGGCGGACTCATTGGCAATTCCCCCATGCTTGAGCGCCTCTTGAACACTGAGGTAGGTATCGGATCCCTTCACATACTTGCCCACGATTGCGATTCGGGTACTTTGTTTTGGACGTCGGAGTTTTTCCACCATCCCTGCCCACTCGGTATTGATTGGCGGCCGGTCCTCGAGTCCTAATTTTTTTATCACCAAATGCGCCATACCTTGCCGTTCAAAGTTCAGCGGAATCTCGTCGACTAAATTGGTGTCGAGGCCTTCAACGATGTACTCCTCCTGAAGTCCGCAGAGGAGCGAAATTTTCTTTCGCATTCCCTCTTCTATGGGGTGACTTGTGCGGCAAATTAGGAGATCGGGTTGGATACCGTACTCTTGCAGCGTTCGGATGCTGTGTTGGGTCGGTTTGCTCTTGCTTTCGCCGTTAGGAAGGGTATATATTAGCGACACATGAATGAACAGCGTATTCTCGCGGCCAACCTCTACCGCCATCTGTCGAATAGCTTCTACAAACGGCGGTGTCTCAAAATCTCCGATGGTTCCGCCAATCTCCGTAATAATCACTTCGGCGTCGTTGTCACGCCCCATCTGATATATGCGTCCCTTAATCTCATCGGTGAGATGCGGAATCAGTTGCACGGTTTTTCCGAGATAATCGCCGCGCCGTTCTTTCGCAATCACCTCGCTATACACCGAGCCGGAGGTAATATAAGAGTTTTGATTGAGGTCAATTCCCGTGAATCTCTCGTAATTGCCGAGATCGAGGTCGGTTTCCGCACCGTCCCGCGTCACAAACACTTCACCATGTTCAAACGGATTCATTGTACCGGCATCTAAATTGAGGTACGGGTCAATTTTAATTGCCATAACCTTGAACCCGCGATTGATGAGTAGGCGTCCAAGAGATGCGGTTGTAATTCCTTTTCCGATGCCGGAAATTACGCCACCAGTAACAAAAATGTGTCTTGCCATTGCATTAACCTCTTTCCCTTGTCCGTTTTTGAGCCTTCCCTTCCGTTAACCCAACACTCAAAACAATACCTACTCTCTTTAGTCCATTTTACTCGGACAAACTGCACAACTCAGATATTTAAGTAATGCCAATTACGTGATTCACTGGCACGATTTCAAGATTGAAATTACACGCTCCAGATCGGCCGGTGTATCAACACCAATCGTGGGATATTCCGTTTCGACAACGCGAATGCGTACACTGTGCTCGAGGAAGCGCAACTGTTCCAACCCCTCCGAGATTTCACACGGCGTCCGATCCCATTCTGTGAACGAGAGAAGCGTTTTCCGGCGGTAGGCATAAAGCCCGACATGCCGATAAATTGGGTTAGTTTTTATCCAGTCATTCGACAGATTACCGGGGACGGCGCCTCTCGAAAAATAAAGCGCGAATCCATCAAGGCTTGTTACAAGTTTTACGACGTTAGGATCCCGGTAATCGGCTTCATTTTCAACTCTCTGTTTCAGCGTACTCACTTCTACGGCGGGATTATCTAGGAAGGGTTGGATGAGTTGGTCGATCATGGCTGGTTCAAGCAGCGGCTCATCGCCTTGAATGTTGGCGACGACATCGCAATCCAGCATTTCCGCAACCACGGCAACCCGCTCTGTTCCAGTGGGGCAATTCGGTGCGGTCATGAGGACCTCTCCGCCGAAGCCGGCGACCGCATCGTAAATTTGCCTATCGTCGGTTGCGACAATGACCCCATTCAGAGTCTTTGCACGCGACGCCCGTTCATAGACGTGCTGCACCATCGGCTTGCCGAAAATGTCCGCCAGCGCCTTACCTTCGAACCGACTCGACGCGTAGCGTGCGGGAATAACCCCTATGGATTTCATTGCAGTTTACCCATTTACCGTGCGATAAAGCATTCTAATTCAGCAGAAGAATAGTAACTCAATTGTTTTTGGGAAATTAAGTTTTCTTGTGATATTCTTGTTCAACTTCTCGAATGAACAAATCTATCTGTTTAGGTTCCTTTTCGTAATCTTCAAAAGCGAAAACAGAATTTAGTGCAATTTCCACAGATTTTACCTCTTTATCAATCCCGATGTAGTTTCTGCCTTCGCTAATGGCTGCGATCGCTGTTGTTCCACTGCCAATGAAGCAATCAAGTACAACATCACCGGTGTCCGAAAGCAGCTTTATGACTCTTCTCGGAAGCTCAACAGGGAACTTTGAATCATGATTGGAGTTGCTGCGAACCGACGGGATTTCCCAAACCGCTCTCGAACCCCAGTTCACCCACTCCTCCTTCGTCAGACGGCGACGATCGACTCTGGTAATGCCTGGTTTCCAAAACACATAGATATACTCAAATTCATCAACGGAGCGATAAGAAATAGTGTGCCATCTAGAATTTTCCCACGCGGCATCCTTTACCCAAACGCGCCGATCGTACAAATGAAATCCGGTTTCATTGGCGGCCTCCTCAATTAGGTTGCCAACCAGAAAAACGCGTGTTTGCGCATGGTATTTTCCGCCCCTTACGTTGTTGCCGTTCAATCGCCTGTCAATGGTTTGTTCACTACACCCGAAATGTCCAGCTAACTCGTGTTTGTTCCAAGTCGGGTGCTCATTCTTGACCGCAAGTATCTGCTCCTTGGTCACTCTGATTTTTCGCCGTGATACGTTCTCCGCCATTATTTTCGGCATGGACTCATCCTTGAAGCACAGAATATCGGCGATATTGATAGCGAGGAATCCTCCCGGCTTTATGACTGGGAAATGCAGCTTGATTACTTCCCACAATAATGCTTTCCATTCCGCGAGAGACATATCGCCCTCGTATGCTTTCCCGACAAAGTATGGCGGTGACCAAACACTAAGTGCGACGGAGTCCGGCCTGATTTTTTTCAACAATTTTCTTGAATCACCATGATAAATGTTGTTTTCTTCCAGGTGATTTTCAGTACCTACGCACCCCATTCCCCCTTGCACACCCCCTCAGTCTCATTATACTGTATGGTTTGAACTCGCCACGATGCCTTTTGTTTCATTTTAGCAAAACTGACTCGAACCCTAAAATTTTCTCCGCGGGTCGGCGCATCCCGACCCGCGAGCCATATTCCATCATCAGTGCATCAGTGGACAATCACGGGCGCGTATTTTTGTTGTAAATTGGCTTATATAATTCAGTTCATCTTATCATGAACACCTTACTAAATCAAGCGAAAACTGCTGTGAAGGAAACCTCGGTTGCTCTTGCTACAGGTTAGAAAATTTGCTAAAATAACGCCTATCATCGGCATAGAAAGAGGCGCGAGATGAAGATAACAAAAATCAGGACATTTCTCGTACACCCTGGGCAGGAGAAAAACTGGCTATTTGTAAAGGTGGAGACCGACGAAGGGATTTTTGGATGGGGTGAATGTTACACGCAGGCTGACCGGGATCGGGCGATCGAAATCTACGTTCAGGAGCTTTCGCGTTACCTTATTGCGCGGAGTCCTTTCAACATCAAGCATTTTACTTTCATGGCATATCACGACTTCGCGAATAAGCGGGGGGCCATGGATCTCTACTGTGCAATCAGCGGTATCGAGCAAGCACTCTGGGACATTGTAGGCAAAGCGTTGAACACGCCCGTTTACAACCTGCTGGGCGGGGCGTGCCGGGACAAGATTCGAGTTTACGCCAACGGCTGGGGCGCGCAAACGATTGAGGCGTGCGCTGAACGTGCTGCACAATTGGTAGAACAGGGGTTTAACGCCATGAAATTCGACCCGTTCCCAGGCGCCTGGCGGACACATCTCAGCCGTGAAGATGAAGCCTCGGCTATCGAATGCGTGCGCGCTGTACGAGACGCCGTGGGACCCGATGTGGAGCTGCTAATTGAGGTACACCGCCGGCTTGCCCCCATGCACGCCATTCGCATCGCCCATGAACTGGAGGAATTCAACCCGTTCTGGTACGAGGAGCCAGTTTCTGCGCGTAACGTTGATGCGCTTGCCGAAGTCCGACGCGCTGTAAACCTGCCCGTTGTGACCGGTGAAGAACTATACACGAAAGGCGAGTTCCGAGAGGTTTTCGAGAAAAATGCAGCCGACATCCTCAATCCCGATGTTTGCAACTGCGGCGGTATCTTAGAACTTAAAGAAATCGCGGCGATGGCAGAGCCGTATTTCGTTACGATGGCGCCGCACAACTACAACAGTACAACGGTAGGACTCGCTGCAACACTACAGGCGTGTGCTGTAATGCCCAACTTCCTGATTACTGAATATTTTGTCAACTTCACGGCTTGCGGCAACGAGATTTCGGTCAATCCTATTCAAGTTGAGGACGGTTATGTCCAACTCCCAACAGGTGCCGGTCTAGGACTTGAATTGGACGAAGCAGCATTAGCGCACCATCCGTACCGAGAATTGCCTACGCGGCACTTGCGCGAGTTTTATGAGGAAGGGCCTTAGTGAAACGGAAATTACTGTGGCGGTGGGCGCAACTCCGCAATGAGGGAATTAGGGTCGTCGGCAATTTCGGTTGAGCCAGATTAGGTAGCGCTTCATTTTGAGCAAAGTGCAGATCGCGTCTCTTTTACCGTACCTAAGGTAACGCTTTACCAAGCCGCTGTGATACACCATTCATACTGTTCACACCGTTGTACATGCCGCAAGGTTTTATTTCACCCTTTACTTTAAGAGGTAGCATCAATGAATCAACCGCCAGAAACTTTCGTTCGAGTTCAGGAAGACAATCTCCTTGCCTTTTCCACGGCTTGTTTTGAGAAGGTTGGACTGAATAAAAATCATGCGGCTTTGATTAGCCGCTTGCTGGTAAATTCCGATCTCCGCGGCGTGCGCAGTCATGGGACGCGGTTGGTCAATGGTTACTGCAGTAGTATCGAGAATGGGCACATTAATCCAGAACCCGACGTTCGCCTTCTCCACGAGACTCCAACCGCTGTGGTTTTACACGGCGATGGAACACTGGGTTATCTTCCAATGGTTCGTGCTACCGAAAAGGCAATTGTTAAGGCGAAGGATGTCGGCATCGGAATGGGGCTGGTCCGGCACATAGGCCACTACGGATCAGCGGGGCATTACGCGCGAATGTGTATGGATGAGGGCTGCATCGGTTTTTCGGTGCAGGGGTACCAAGATCACGGGAACGCCAGTGGACAGGAAATAAAGCCCCAGCTTGGCTATATTGGTAACCCGCCAATCTGCTTTGCCATACCCTCTGCGGACGAACCGCCACTGGTGCTTGACGCAGCGGCGTGTATCCTGGGAGATTACCAGCGCGGCGCCGAGTTTGATGAGCTGCTCTCTAAAATTCCCGCAGCATTTTTCAAGAGTATCGGCTACGTCGCTGTGGCGAGTTTACTCGGCGGCGGTTTAACGGGTTTTACGATTCCTGCTGCTGATTCAAATGTGAAACATTGGCGGGATGCCCAACTTGGAGGCATGGTGCTTGCCATCCACGTGGAAACTGTGGTTCCGGAGGAGGTTTTCCGCGCGGAAGTGGATAGGTACGTGCGTGATGTGCGGGAAACTTATGAACCGATGCCCGGCACCGATCAAGCGCTGCTTCCCGGCGCCGTTGAGGAAGAGCGTTTTCAGACACATCAGCGTGAAGGTATCCGCTACGGGAAGGTCGAGCAAGATTCGGCGCGCGCAGTAAGCCAGCGGTTGGATGTACCGCTGCCATGGAAATGAATCTCAGGCGATTATTGGCGAATCATTACAAATCCCTTGTTAATATCTCTTTAACGGCGATGCGCAACGTCGATTGGCATGTGTTAAACCTCAAGTATTTTGGGTTGACGTGTAAGGTTAGCTATAGTATAATCTGCCTATATTTGCTACACGTTGAAAACCTGAAATCGCCATCAAGGTCCTCACTATGAGAATCATCGCCGGAGCATTCAAGGGAAGGCGTTTATCAGTAAAAAGGGCAAAGATACGACCGACTTCGGACCGTGTTAAGGGTGCGTTGTTTAGCATCCTTCGGGAAAGCGTTGACGACGCTAAATTTTTAGACCTTTGTGCAGGGACAGGAAACATCGGCATCGAAGCGTTGAGCCGGGGCGCAAAATCGGTAACGTTTATCGATCACGATTTCCAATGTATTCGGGTGATTGCTTCCAACCTGGAACAGTGCGGCATCTACCGCAACGATCCACAGGCAACTCTCATCAATTTAACGGCTCAGAAAGGTCTGAACTTCCTCGGAAGACATCAAGCAGAATTCAATCTGATTTACTTTGACCCGCCTTATGACGCCAATATCTACAACGCTTGCCTGGAAATTGTCGCTAAAAATCGAATACTTGCTCGATTGGGCAAGCTTGTTGTGGAACATCGAAAAAGCAGAGAGCTAAATCTTCCGACGCTGTCAACCACAGGGTTAATGTCGAATAGACAGGAAGCGTACGGCGATACTGCGCTGTCATTTTACGAATGGAGGGAAAGCGAGTGAAATTAGGAAGTCAGGAAGGGCTCGTGCCGGGAAGGGATCTCGCCGAAAAATTGGATAATCTTGCAGCATACGGTTATGAAGGCATTGAGTTTGGAGGCGGCGAATTAGAGAAACGTCAAGATGAAATCATTAAGGCAACGGAGAATCACCCGGTCAAACCGAGCGCAGTCTGCGCGGGGTATCCAGGCATGTTGTTGGACAGCGATCTGCATGAACGCGGCAGAACGGTTGCAGGAATTCGTGCTTTACTCAAGGCAGCTGCAAATATCGGCGCAATCGGACTGGTTGTTGTCCCCGCGTTTGGCGCACCGCGAATACAGGATTTGAGCCCTTACAAATCCGCGCGGCAGCTTGAAACTGAGCTGCTAGTCCACCTCCTAAAAGATCTTGGCGGGTATGCTCAAGAGGTTGGTTCCATAATCCTCTTGGAACCGCTGAACCGGTATGAAACGCACTATATGCGAACCCTCGCTGACGGCGTTGACATCTGCAAGCAAGTAAACAACCCGAATGTTGCAATTATGGCGGACTTTTTCCACATGAGCATTGAGGAACGGAATATTGCAGAAAGTATCAAAGCCAACAGCGATTACATTAAACATGTTCATTTGGCTGACAGCACTCGTGAACCTCCCGGTTACGGCCATACGGATTTCAAATCAGGTTTTAAAGCGTTACGAAAGATTGACTATCAACACCACATGGTGCTTGAGTGCAGCGTGCCTGGGCCGGGTGAGGTGGAGTTGCCCAAATCGGCGCAATACATGAATCAGTGGCTGCAGCGGAGGAAATAAGCGGGTGCAAGTTAGAGTTGGCGCAATCGGCGTGGGGCATATGGCGGGCGGCCATCTGGAAAATCTAGCAGGATTCCAGGATGTTCGACTCACCGCGGTGTGCGACATTTTAGAGGAGCAAGCCGAGCGAAGAGCGGAGGAATTTGGAGCAACACCCTATACCGACTATAAAGAGATGTTCGACAAAGAAGAACTTGACGCGGTTTACATCTGTACGCCTCCCTTTGCGCACGGCGGACAGGAGCAGATTTCTTGTGATTTGGGGATTCCCTTTTTTGTCGAAAAGCCGATTGCCGTACAATTGGAGCAGGCGATTGAAATTCACGAAGCCATCGAAGGAAGCGGGATTATTACCAGCGTCGGATACCATTGGCGATACCAAAGGAATGTAGAGCGGGCGCAAGCTGCCCTGAAAGACGAGCAAATCGTCGGTGCATTGGGCTACTGGATGGGCGGCATGCCGGGGGTTGGATGGTGGCGGGTTCGCGCACAGTCAGGGGGGCAACACGTTGAGCAGACAACGCACATATTCGATCTTTGCCGTTACCTTGTCGGCAGCGAAGCAATTTCCGTACACGGGTTCGCCGCAAAGGGAAGCATGACCGACATTCCCAACTATGACATTGATGACATGAGCGTGGTTAACATTGGATTTGAAAACGGCGCGGCCGCAAACATTACTTCGGCGTGCATATTGTCAGCTTGGGGACGGATAAAGCTTGAAGTTTTTTGCCGCGATGTATTCGTCGAAGTAAGTGGAAGTTCTGTCAGTATCAATCGCGCAGGCAGCACTGAGACGCGTGAAGATAATTCTGATGGATATTTGCGCGAAGACCGTGTCTTTATTGATGCCGTTAAAAGTGGAGATGCCTCCAGAATCCGTTCACCTTACAGCGATGCACTTCAAACCTTCCGCCTTACGATGGCGGCAAGTGATTCATTTGCAAAAGGGAAACAGATAAATCTCTAAAAGCGTTGCTGCATAAGGACTTACCGGCACCCAAACTACAGCTCACCGAGTAAAACCCGCCTTGAAAAACAACCGTTGCATATGCCATTCTCGGAATTTTGAAATTTCATGTCGAAAGAACCCGATTGATTCGGCCTTATTGTCGAAAGACTCCCTTCCGCTTTGGTTGGTAAAATGTAAAGATCTTCAAGATGAGTATGGTTAGAAAATAGTCAAATTTGCAATAGCAATGCGGGGCAAGATGCCCCGCCTACGGCGGGTGCAGTGGTGAATGATGCCCGGCTTACGCCGGTTGCATCGGGGCAAGATTTCCCGCGTACGATGTGAATTGCGGAGGATTTTAGATGTTAAGAATTGGGGTCATCGGCGCCGGACGTATGAGCAGAATCCACCTTGAAAATATTATGCGCCATGTTCCTGATGCCGATGTGGTAGCTGTAGCGGACACTCGTTTACGGGCGGCAGAAGAGGCGGCAGACCAGTTCCGGATACCGCGTGCATTATCAGATCATGGCGAAATTTTGAATGACCCAACGATTCAGGCAGTCGTCATCTGTTCTCCCTCCCCAACTCATCCACAGATTATTCGAGAATCAGCATTGGCAGCGAAACATATTTTCTGTGAGAAACCGATTGGATTTGACCTAAAAGCAATCGATCTGGCGTTGGCGGCTGTTGAAAAAGCGGGCGTGAAGTTACAGATTGGCTTTAATCGACGCTTTGACGCCAACTTCCACCGCGTGTGGAAAATGGTAGATGCAGGCAAAGTCGGAACACCCCATGTCTTGCGCATTACGAGCCGTGATCCTGAGCCGCCGTCGCCCGATTATGTGCGCACATGGGGAGGCGTTTTTTTGGAAACATCAATCCACGATTTTGATATGGCGCGTTACATCATGGGAAGCGAGGCCGTCGAAATCTATGCGGCCGGCGGGGTGTTAGTACACACGGATTTTGCGGCGTCCGGCGATCTTGATACGGTAGTCATCACAATTCGATTTGCAAATGGCGCAATTGGAACCATTGATAACAGCTACCAGGCAGTGTACGGGTACGATCAGCGGCTAGAGGTATTTGGCGACGCGGGTATGATGCGCATTGAAAACAACACGACAGATACCCATATTCATGCCGACACAAGCGGGATTCACAGTGCGCAGCCGTTATACTTTTTCATCGAACGATACCAAGCGTCTTATCTAGCTGAAATGAAAGAATTCGTCACCGCGATTCAGAAGGATACACAGCCGCTCGTGGGGGGCGTTGACGGGCGCGCGTCAATTGTGATGGCATTAGCGGCGCGAAAATCCTATGATGAACATCGAATTGTCCAATTAGACGAGTTTGATTAGCGGCATTTTTAATTGGCAAACTGGCACCATTGCACCGCCGGCAGCAATTCGGAAGCCTTCCCGTGCAAGCAAACGGTATTGACGTACCTGTGCGATGGATGCGCGATCGGTGTTGCGTAATATTTCCATTTAGACAAACTTGTTTGGAGGAACGGAATGAATGTACATGAATATCAAGCGAAAGAAATATTAGAAACCCACGGTGTAAATGTCCCGCGCGGAGAAGTAGCGTCCACTCCCGATGAAGCGGAGCGGGTAGCCCGGCAACTAGACTGTCCTACATACGTTGTGAAAGCCCAAATTCACGCTGGCGGACGCGGAAAGGGAGGCGGCGTCAAGCTCGCCACTAGCGCTGAAATGGTCCGAGAGCACGCTGAGGCAATTCTCGGCATGCAACTGGTCACGCACCAGACGGGGCCGGGCGGAAAGCGGGTACGGAAATGTCTGGTCGCCGAGGCGCAAGAGATTGTACGGGAACTATACCTCAGCATCGTCCTTGATCGAGCGAGTTCCCGGTTGGTAATGATGGGAAGCGAAGAGGGCGGTGTGGACATTGAAGCGGTTGCCGCGACTAGTCCTGAAAAAATTCTTAATGAGGTGATTGATTCGTCAGTCGGCTTTCAAGCCTTTCAAGCGCGAAAACTGGCTTACGGCTTGAATATTCCCGAAAATCTCATCTCCAAGGCAACCGATATGATGAGCGGTTTGTACAATACTTTCGTTGACTGCGACTGCTTACTTGCAGAGATTAACCCGCTGGCTATCACAAAGACTGACAACGGCCCCGATTTGCTTGCTGTCGACGCAAAGCTGAATTTCGACGACAACGCGCTGTGGCGGCATAAAGATATCGAAGCCATGCGAGACCCGCACGAAGAAAATCCGAGAGAGTTGGAAGCCAAAAAGTCGGGCTTGAGTTACATCAGCCTTGATGGAAACATAGGCTGCATGGTCAACGGGGCCGGGCTGGCGATGGCGACGATGGATTTAATTAAGCTGCACGGCGGGGAACCCGCGAATTTCCTTGATGTCGGCGGCGGTGTCACAACCGAAGGTGTTGAACACGCTTTTCGCTTGATTCTCGCCGATGAAAAGGTGAAAGCGGTGCTGGTGAATATTTTCGGAGGAATCGTGAAATGCGACACGATCGCCAACGGGATTATTGAAGCGATTAAGCAGGTCGATTTAAAGGTGCCGCTGGTTGTGCGGTTAGAGGGTACAAATGTTGAGTTGGCGAAAGGACTGTTTGCTAATTCCGGTTTGAATTTAATCACCGCCGACGGGTTAACAGAATCCGCGCAAAAAGCGGTGGCTGCGGCACAGGGAAGGTAAAATGAAGATACCTTGGCATCATCAGATTCTTATTAGATTTGCGAGTATAATGCTGCTGTGCATGCTCAGTTGTTCCGATGGTGACTCTCCCCCGGACAATATCGGAGATGTTTTGGACATCATTAGGGATCCAGCTTTTTCAAGCGTTGCTACGGCAAACACGAGATTTGGCTTTAAGTTGCTTTCGGATGTCCAATCACGCGAACCGGGAACGAATATCTTCATCTCTCCATTGAGCATCTCGATAGCGCTCACCATGACGTACAATGGTGCTGTTGAAGACACACAACTCGCCATGGCGGAGGTTTTAGAAATAGAAGGGTTGGACAGAGACTCCGTCAACCGCTCGAACGCCGCCTTGCGAGAGAGCCTCGAAAACCGTGGATCAGAAGTCCAACTTTCGATCGCAAATTCGATTTGGGGACGGCAGGGCGTTGAATTTAACCCCGATTTTTTGAATCGAAACCGTGAATTTTTTGGTGCGGAAATTACCGCGCTGGATTTTGGTGCGCCGGAAGCGCCAGAAACCATCAACGGTTGGGTAGATACAAACACAAAGGGGAAAATAAAGAAGATTGTTCAACGCATCGATCCCCGGACACTGATTATGTTGATTAACGCGATCTATTTCAAAGGTAGTTGGAAGGAGGAGTTCGACAAGTCAAGAACACGGGACGGTATTTTCCGGTTATCGGATGGGGCCGAGAAGCAGGTACCGATGATGACCCGAGAGGGAGCGTACCCATACTTTCGCGGCGATGCATTTGAAGCAGCGAGCTTACCCTACGGGGACGGGAATGTGAACATGTATATCTTCCTGCCCGACCGCGACTCGAATTTAGATGAGTTTCTGGGTGTTCTAAATTCTGAAAATTGGTTAATCTGGTTGCCGCAGTTTCGCGAAGGTACGGATGACAGCATGATAATTCTACCGCGGTTCAAACTGGAGTATGAAGTGAAGCTGAATGACACCCTCAAAACGCTCGGGATGGACATCGCTTTCGGTGGTGGAGCGGATTTCAGCGGGATGGGACCAAGTTTGTTCATTAGCGAAGTTCGGCACAAAGCCATCGTGGAGGTTAACGAAGAGGGCACTGAAGCAGCAGCGGTAACTGTTGTCGTAGGTGTTGAGTCTGCGCCGCCAAGCTTCATTGTAGACCGGCCTTTCTTTTTTGCTATCTATGACGGCTTGACCAAGTCCATGTTGTTCATGGGAATTGTCGTTGAACCGATGTAGCTAACCGAACGCCGTGACGATTAGGCTGGACACAAACTCTGCATACAGGGCGCACCAATACCGGGTGAGCCGCAATGGTAGGGCAATTCCCCAAAAGAGGTAGACCGTCGCGGGTAAGCAACACACGACACACTCTAGTCTTATGCAGCACAATTTCAAGGAGATGCAAATTTGGGGCAAAAACTGGGATTACGCGATTTAGATGCGGCTGGAAAACGTGTGCTGGTGCGTGTTGACTTCAATGTCTTGATGGAGGGGGCGCGAGTTGCCGATGATACTCGCATCCGGGCTGCACTACCAACGATTTTACATCTAATCGCTAACGGCGCCAAAATCATATTGATTACGCATTTGGGGCGTCCCAACGGGTTTGATTCTGCATTCTCGACCGCCCCGATTGCAGAGCATCTCAGCCGCCTGATGGGGCAGCGTGTCATACATGCCCTCGATTGTGTTGGACCTGAAGTGGCAACGTCCATTTCTCAACTTCAGGATGGCGGCGTCCTACTACTTGAGAATGTCCGCTTTCATAAGGAGGAAACAGCGAACAATCCTGAGTTTGCGAAAGCACTTGCATCGCTCGCCGACATATACGTGAATGACGCCTTTGGCACAGCACACCGCGCCCATGCATCGACCGAAGGTGTTACCCGATTTTTCGACCAGTCCGCCGCGGGCTTATTGGTGGAAAGAGAACTCAGACATCTGAACAAAACCCTTCAAAATCCGGAACGCCCTTTTCTCGCCATTTTGGGCGGAGTTAAAATTTCTGATAAAATTGGCATGATTGAAAACCTTTTGGGTAAGGTCAATGAGATAATTATCGGCGGAAGGATGACAAATACCTTTCTCAAAGCTATGGGGATGCCGGTTGGGAAGGCCGTTGTAGAATCGGAAAATCTTGAAATTGCGATTGGATTACTGAGAAAAGCATCGAGCCGGAACATCCCTATTCATTTGCCGCACGATCACCTCATTGCAAAGGAATTGAGTGCAGATGCGGAATCACAAATTGTTGCACGCGAGGGAATCCCGGATGGATGGGAGAGATTAGACATTGGTCCCACCTCAATCGCGGCGTTTGGGGAAATTATTGATGCGGCAAAAACCGTATTTTGGAACGGTCCATTGGGAGTCTACGAGTTTGATAAATTTTCGACAGGCACAATCGAGATTGCCAAGCGAATTGCCGAATCGAAAGCGGTCAGCATAATCGGGGGCGGCGATTGTGTCGCTGCCGCGCATAAAGCGGGCATTGCGGACCGAATCACACACGTTTCTACAGGCGGCGGCGCTACGCTCAAATACCTTGAAGGGAAAGAGTTGCCAGGTATTGCTGCGTTGACGGACAAAGCGAACAACTGAGCGGATGGCGAAGAAAGACATCAATTTCTTGCATTCAAAGAAGCAGGCGGATCAGAAACTCACGATGTTAACCTGCTATGACTATCCAACCGCGCTCATGGAAGACAAGGCTGGAATTGACATAGTGTTCGTTGGCGACAGCGTGGGAATGAACGTCTTGGGTTATGAAAGCGACACGGAAGTCACGATGGCGGATATGCTTCACCATCTGAAAGCGGTGCGTAGAGGCGTGACTACCGCCTACCTCCTTGTTGACATGCCGTACAAGACGTATGACACCCCCGAACAGGCTTTGGAAAACGCAATAACCTTGCTGTCGTACGGTGCTGACGGCGTCAAGTTGGAGGGATGGGAGAAGGAAGCGGTCGTCAGGACATTAGCGGAGAACAGCATAGATGTCTGTGCCCATATCGGCCACAATCCGCAATTTCACGGCTCGCGCCGGTTGGTGCGCGGCAGGACGTATTCAAAAGGCAAGTCGTTAATTCAAAGCGCGTTGGCTCTGGAGAATGCCGGCGCGAAACTGATTGTTCTTGAGATGGTCACAAAGGAAATTAGCAAGATAATCACCGAGAAATTGAAAATCCCCGCGATAGGCATTGGATCGGGCGGCAACTGCGACGGCCAAGTGCTCGTCATCCACGACATTTTAGGTATTGGTGCACTTGCCCTAACTTATACGAAGGCATATGAGGACTACGAAAATTTGACATTTCAAGCGATATGCCAGTACAAGCAAGAGGTTGAGGAGGGGCTATTCCCAACCGAAGCACAGGAATTCAGTATAGATGAAGAAAAATTGGCGAAGGTAGAGCAATGGGTGACCGAGAACTTGTAGAACGAAAGTCTTTGCGAATTTATCTAGATACCTTATCGTCGATTCCATTTACATTTCATCAGGGCTGCACGGTCAAGGACAATTCACCGCCCACTGACCGTTCGTAGGGTTGGGTTGCCCAACCCTCTGTTCCCAATTCAAACCGTATGGTTGAGCGTGCTCTACCCGCGGTTGATTGATGGGCGGGGGGACCCCGCCCCTACAGTTACGAACAGCTTTACACAAATGCCAATACGCCCAAGACGAACTAACACCATTGGATATATATAATTATTGGTTTTACTATAGCAACTTGGAGAAAAATATATGAGAGAGAAGATAACGCCCCGCAGCCAAGACTATTCAGAATGGTATACCGATGTGATTCGGCAAGCGCAATTGGCGGATTACGCCCCCGTGCGGGGTTGCATGGTCATCCGCCCTTACGGCTTTTCGCTTTGGGAGAATGTGAAAGAAGGACTCGACCGGCGCTTCAAGGAGACGGGGCATGAGAATGCCTGCTTCCCGCTGTTCATCCCGATGAGTTTCATCGAAAAGGAGTCTGAACACGTCGAAGGCTTCAAACCGGAGCTAGCCGTTGTTACACACGGCGGGGGAAAAAAGTTGGAAGAGCCGCTGGCGGTACGTCCAACTTCCGAGACTATCATTGGGCATATGTACAGCCAATGGATTCAATCGTATCGAGATTTGCCGGTGCTCATCAATCAGTGGGCGAATGTCGTGCGGTGGGAACTCCGCACACGTCTCTTTCTACGTACCATGGAGTTTTTCTGGCAGGAGGGGCACACCGCCCACGCGACTTCCGAGGAGGCGCATGAAGAGACGCTGCGCATGCTCGATGTGTACACCGACTTTGCCGCCAACGATGCTGCAATACCGGTAATTCCCGGCCGCAAGAGTGAAAGCGAGAAATTCCCCGGCGCTGAGGCGTCTTACAGCATAGAAGCCATGATGGGAGATAAGCGGGCGCTGCAGTCTGGCACCTCCCACTACTTCGGGCAGAATTTCGCTAAGGCTTTTGATATTCAATATCAAGATGAAAATGGGGTACAGCAATTCTGTTGGACAACGAGCTGGGGCGTGAGCACACGAATGGTAGGCGCAATCATTATGGCGCACGGCGACGACCAGGGGCTCATTTTACCGCCGCGGCTTGCGCCCATCCAAGTGGTGGTTGTGCCAATCTGGAAAACAGACATAGAGAAGTGCGAGGTGATGGGGACAGTAGATCGGGTCAAAACCGCCCTCGGCGATGGGGTGCGGCTAAAGGTCGACGATCGCGATGAATACTCTCCCGGTTGGAAGTTCAACGAGTGGGAGTTAAAGGGCGTGCCGTTACGAATTGAGATTGGCCCCAGAGATGTTCAAAATGCGCAAGTCGTACTAGCGCGGCGCGACCAACCCGGGCGTGAAGGAAAGTCATTTGCGCCGCTTGCGGACATTTCCGACACAGTCACCAATTTGCTCAACCAGATCCAGCGTGATTTGCTTGTCCGCAACACAGAATTTCGCAATGAACATACTTATGAACCGAGGGATTACGATTCGCTTCGAGACGCGGTGGATCAGGGATTTGCCCGCGCACCGTGGTGCGGCGGCGGCGCTTGCGAGGAAAAGGTCAAGGCGGATACGAAAGCCACCACGCGATGTATTCCGTTCGATCAGCCGGGCAATTGCGGAAAGTGCGTTGTGTGCGGCAATCCGGCTGAGGAGGTTGTTATCTTCGCTCGGGCGTATTGAAGACATGAAATACCAAAAGCGCGGCATGAGCGAATAGGGATAATGTTTGCAGCGATAGGCGAAAACGCAAAAAATGTGTGAGTCGAAAGGAGTCAGATTTAGTGAGCATTCTTGTAAATAAGGAAACAAGGGTGGTTGTGCAAGGCATTACCGGTCGTTCAGGAAGGTTTAACGCGCAGCAGAGCGTGGCTTACGGCACAAAGATTGTCGCCGGCACAAGTCCGGGCAAGGGTGGAGGCGAGGTTGACGGCATTCCAATCTACAATACGGTTGCTGAAGCGGTTAGGATGACGGGTGCAGATGCGTCCACGATTTATGTGCCTGCGCCGTTCGCCCCAGACGCCATCATGGAAGCCGCCGACGCGGGGATAGGTCTTGTTGTCTGTATAACGGAGGGTGTGTCCGTCCTTGATATGGTGAAAGTTAAACGCTATCTGGACGGGAAGCCGACTCGACTGATTGGCCCAAACTGTCCGGGCGTCATCACGCCCGACGAATGTAAAATCGGGGTGCTGCCCGGTTCTGTATTTCAGCCCGGAAAGATTGGCATCGTTTCCCGCAGCGGCACGTTGACGTACGAGGCGGCGTATCAATTGACGAAGCTCGGTCTTGGGCAATCCTCATGCGTCGGCATTGGCGGCGATCCGGTCATCGGGACGAGTTTCGTTGATGTTCTGGCGCTGTTTGAAGAAGACTCGGATACGGAAGCGGTGGTCATGATTGGCGAGATTGGCGGGACCGCGGAGGAAACTGCGGCGGAATTCGTGAAAAATAACATGAGCAAACCGGTGGTCGGGTTCATTGCGGGCCAGACGGCGCCGCCGGGAAAACGGATGGGGCACGCCGGGGCGATTATCGCTGGCGGACACGGCACAGCGGGAGAAAAAATTAACGCTCTGACAGCGGCTGGCATCGTTGTGGCTGAAAGCCCGGCAACCATTGGAGAGACGCTGCTGAACACGCTCCGGAATCCATAGAACTTGAGTTGAATCTACTTAATTTTTTCATACAATTTCTGCTCTAAATTGGTGCGACGTTTTTAGGAAACTTCATAAATGTAGTGTTTAAGCCTTACTATTGTAGAGCTATTGGCCGTTATGCGGTGATGTATTGTTAGCGAAAGATATGAACACCATTCAAACAAAGTTGGATGAAGCACGAAAAGAACTGCTCGACCTGAGTTTGCGCAACCCTTTGATTAACTACAGGCTGCTCAAAGCGAGAGGGCTTGAGGTCGTGGATGAATCCCCCCCAAGTGTTTATCAAATCCTTGTACAACAGGGAAAGGTTATGTCTTTTTTACCCAAGCCCGAACTTGATGCGGATGATGACTTTCAACTGTTTGAAGAGGATGACACGGAATCCGACCCTGCTAGACACACCGATAGCAAACTCCAAACACACTATTCGCCGACGGAGCTTCAGAGGCGATTGCTAAACACGTACTATACAGCGCGGACGGCAATCGAAGAACAGGGGGTAAACACACTGTATCTCGCGCTCGGCATGCTCGAATGGTACGAATCCGAATCGAGTGATATGCTACGCCGCGCACCGCTCGTTCTAATTCCGGTTGAACTCAGCCGCGCCAGTGTCCGTGCGCGTTTCCGAATCGGTTACACGGAGGAGGAATTCGGAACGAATCTCTCTCTTCAGGAGAAGTTAAAATCTGAGTTCGGCATCCACCTACCTGACCTCCACGATGCGGATGACCTTGATGAACTTGATGTTCCGGGTTATTTTCAAACCGTTAGTGCGTCAATAATGGACACGCCACATGACGATGTCTGCCGATGGTCAGTTAATGGTTCTGCGGTTGCGCTCGGATTTTTCTCGTTTGCGAAGTTTCTGATGTATCGCGACTTGGAAAGCACGAATTGGGACAATGACGCGTTGCCTGCGCATTCGGTTTTGCAGTCTGCGTTAGCAACGGGCTTTCAAGAACCAAGTTCAACCATTCCTGTTGATTCTCCCATTGATGAACATCTCAATCCCGGTGAGACGCATCACGTCGTTGACGCGGATAGTTCGCAAGCATTGGCAATTCACGAAGTATGCGAAGGCCGAAATCTTGTTATTCAGGGCCCGCCGGGCACCGGGAAATCTCAAACCATTACGAACCTAATTGCGGAAGCCATCTCAAATGGAAAACGGGTGCTGTTTGTTGCGGAAAAGATGGCGGCGTTGGAAGTCGTTAAGCGCAACCTGGATAAAGCCGGAATCGGAGATGCGTGTTTAGAGCTGCACAGCCATAAGATGAACAAAAAAGCGGTGGTTGATGAACTAAACCGTACGCTTGCGCTCAGCCGGTCAAAGACGACAACGCTTGATGAGAAAGTACAATCGCTCCTCAATAACCGCGACCGCTTAAACAATTACTGCCGTGCAGTCAACACGCCCATTGGCGACAGCGGCATTACACCGTTTCAGGCGTATGGAGAACTTTTGGCGGTAGAGCGCCGCCTTTCGGAGGTGGAACTGCCGACGCTAGACTCGAGTCAATTCCGGCACGCTGCAGCCGATTTTGCGGAGGGTTTGGATAGAATTGAGGAGTTGCAAATCCTTCTCAAGCGGATGGGCATACCGATACATCACCCGTTTTGGGGCAGCCGGTGCAGCATCTTTCCTCCAAATGACAGAGTTCAAGTGGAACGCTTGTCGGTGGAGGCGAGAGAAGCGGTAATAGCGCTCCAGGACGCGTCGGAAAAACTGGCACAGCATCTTCAACTAGGTACGCCCGGCACCCGTGAGGCTGTCGAGAGTGTCATGCACGCGGCACAATGCGCGTTAAGCGGCCCGAACATGGAGGGAGTCATTGTCAAGTCTCCCGAATGGGCGGCGCAATCCGAAGATTTGGAGGCGGGGTTGAAGGCGGGAGCACGATTGAGCCAACTTCACCAAGAATACGATAATATCCTCATCCTAGAAGCCTGGGAGCAGAGCGTTCTGGAGATTCGTAAGGTGTTGGCGGCGCAGGGAGACAAGTGGTGGCGCGTATTTTCGCGGAAATTTCGGCGCGCCCGCAATGAACTTGCCGGGTTGTGTAAGCAGGAACTGCCGAAAGCGCAGGGTGTGCGGCTCCGAATTGTGGACGCGATTCTGGAATCGCAGCGTGAACAACCGCGCCTTGAAAAGATTCAAGGCATCGGTAAACAGTTGTACGGCAGGCGCTGGGAAGGAAAATCTTCCAATTGGCTCGAACTTCGAGAAATCGCCCAATACCTTTTGACATTGCACCAATCGGTGGAACGCGGAGAATGGCCGGAAGCGTTAATTGACTACCTCGCGTCAAACCAGGATTCGGCCACACTTCGGTCATTGGTTGCGGCGGTTGAGGAACACTATAATCGGCATCCACAGCTCCTTCGGACTGTTGTTGAAATGATTCAACTCGATGAAACCGTGCGATTTGGACCTGAAATTGAATTAAAGGCGCGTCCATTCACGGAGCAAGCGCACATTCTCGAAGGTTGGGAAAAAGAAGCCGAGCGGCTCCAAGAAATCGTCAACTATAACCACTTAACAAAAGCGTTGAAAGATAGCGGTTTTGGAGACATTGTAAAGGTCGCGAATGATTGGCCAGAGGCGAGCCAGTTTTTGCCGGATTTGCTTAAACATGTTTGGCACGGCGCACAGGTAGAGACTGCAATGCGGGAACGGCCAATCCTTGCAGGTTTTACCGGTGATGCGCACCATTATGCGGTCGAACGATTCAAGGATTTAGATCGTCTCTCGCTTGAATTCAACAAGGCAAATGTTGCATACGCGCATAGGAGTAATTTGCCACAGTACGAAGCGTCTAGCGGGCAGTTGGGACTGCTCAGGCGTGAATTCGAGAAAAAGCGGCGGCATCTGCCAATTCGCCAGCTAATGACCAAAGCGGGAAATGCGATACAAGCGATTAAACCGGTATTCATGATGAGCCCGCTCTCGGTGGCAACATTCCTGCCGCCTAACAGCGTTGATTTTGATTGGGTGGTGTTTGACGAGGCGAGCCAAGTCAAACCCGTTGATGCGTTCGGAGCGATTATTCGGGGTGGGCAAGCTGTCGTCGTTGGAGATAACCGCCAGCTTCCGCCAACCCGTTTTTTCGATAAACACATAGCGGATGATGACGAAGATATCGACGCGGAAGATAACCTCGCCGGCGATATGGAGAGCATTCTGGGTCTGTTTAGCGCGCAGAACGCACCGACGCGTATGTTGCGTTGGCACTACCGCAGCCGGCACGAATCGCTTATTACGGTGTCGAACATTGAATTTTATGAAAATAAGCTGCAACTCTTTCCAAGCCCGGACGCCGCGAAAGAGGAGGTCGGGTTAATTTACCATTACCTACAAGATACTGCTTATGACCGCGGCCGGAGTGGAAGAAACAAAGCGGAAGCGCGGTTCGTCGCGGCGCGTGTGATCGAACACGCCCGCAACCGCCCAAATTTGACGCTCGGCGTCTCAACGTTCAGCACGACTCAGATGGAAGCGGTTCAGAATGAACTCGAACTTCTGCGGCGGGAAGATTCGTCGTGCGAACAGACGTTTTTCAACGCGCACCCGGAAGAACCGTTTTTCGTCAAAAATTTGGAGAATGTCCAAGGGGATGAACGCGATGTCATTTTTATCAGCATCGGTTACGGGCGAGACGCCAATGGACATCTCACGATGAACTTCGGCCCGCTCAACCAAGACGGCGGAGAGCGGCGGTTGAACGTATTGATTACACGGGCGCGTCGGCGCTGCGAAGTGTTCACCAACCTGAAAGGCGATGATATCGACCTGAGCCGTACCGATGCCCGCGGTGTCGCTGCACTCAAACGTTACCTGAAATATGCGGAAACGGGCGACCTTGAGATGCCGAAGCAGTCCGACAGAGAAGCAGGTTCCCTGTTTGAGGAGGAGGTCGCAGAAGCGCTGCGCGACCTTGGTTACCAAGTTGAACATCAAATCGGTTCATCTGGTTATTTTATCGATCTCGGCGTTAAAGACCCGCAACGTCCGGGACGCTATCTGTTGGGCATTGAATGCGACGGCGCCACCTATCACAGCGCACAATCAGCACGCGACCGCGACCGGCTTCGGCAGCAGGTGCTTGAAGGACTCGGTTGGCGGATCCACCGGATATGGAGCACGGATTGGTTTAGAACTCGAGACAAAGAACTCAGAAAGGCGGCTGAAGCGATAGAGGCGGCTAAGGTTCATATCCCTTCACTGCCTGAACCCGCTTCTGAAGACGACAGCGCCAATTCCAATAACGGCGATGAAGAAGCAGCGGGAGATTCTGAGGATACAACTGTTCATTTCGAATCGGAATCGCGGGGAAATTCACTCGCTGAAAAGTACAAACTCGCTGAATTGGTTATTTCCACTGACGGGCATAGTCTGGGCAAGGTTTCGCCATTCAAGATGCAAGGGTGGATTCAGCGCGTTGTCGAAATCGAGAGTCCCGTGCATTTCGACGAAGTAGCGAGACGCATCGCAAGTGCGGTAGGTGTAAGCCGTGTTGGCAACCGAATCCAAGACACAGTGAAAGCCGCTGCCAGACAGGCGGCGCGATCCGGAAGTATTGAGATTAGAGGTGACTTTTTCTACTTGAAGGATCAGGGGCAGGTCAACATCGTGCGTGACCGAAGCGAACTCCCGAAAGCATCAAGAAAGTTGGAGCTAATCGCACCCGAGGAGATAGAGGCGGCTATCAAGCAGGTTGTGTCGGAGGCTTTTGGGATTGAGTCTGGTGATTTAACCCGCGAGGTTTGCAAGCTGTTTGGATTCAAATCGGTCAGTACGGAGATGCGGCGGCGGGTTGAATTAATCATAGAGCTGATGATTGAGCGGGAAGAATTAACGGGGAAAGGTGATTCGCTGGTGCTTGCCTGATCGGTTGGGCGAACAAATCGCCCTCGCGCAAATTCGCTCGAGCATGAATTACCTCCGCTTAATTTTTTGGGACTATTTTCACGTTTAATCGCACACCTAGTGCCTCGGCAATGTCTTCGAGGTGGTTTTTCTTTTGGTCGTTATTAAGGTTGATGTTTATATAATACCGGCCTCTCTTCCGAAAATTACTATAGACGTTTGAAGTTGATATGAGTTTAGGTTTCACTTTTTCCACTTGCTCTAACCCTAGTTTTTCAATTGCATCGGCGAAGGTGTCGGCTGCAACAGGACGATCAATCCTCTCGTCATCGGGCATAGTAACCACAAAGCGTGTAGGTGGTTTTTTGCCTATGGAGTTTTGCGGCTCCTGCTGTGATGGTGAAGCAGACACGCCTTTCGGGTGAGATTCAACGAGTAATCGAGCACCAAGCGTATTGGAAAGGTTATCCAGAATTGTCTTCTTTTTGTCATTTGTAAAGTCGATGTTTATGTAATACCGACCTCTTTGTCGGAATTTCCTATAGGTGTTCGAGGTGGATAAAAGCTTAGGATTAACTTTTTCCACTTGCTCAAGCCCTAGTTTTTCAATTGTCTCAACGAAGGTATCTGCTGCAACTGGATGATCAATCCGCTCACCATCGGACATAGTAACTACAAAGCGCGAGGATGATATTACCCGAGGGCTCGGTATCTTCTTCCGTATTGGTGGGAGGGGAATTTCTTTCGGACGTGATTCAGCGTGAACTAGGCTGTTAAGGTATTTTAACACTTGCTCACCGCTTGGTTTATTCCCGCACAGACTTTCCGTTTTCTCCGCGACTACGTCTAGCAAAATCTCATCTTCTTCCTGCACCAACCTGATCCATGCTTCTGGCAAACTGGCCTCAGTCTGCCTCTGTTTGGAAACGGCCCGATAGTCGTCTTCGATTGCCTTTATGGCTTCACCAGTACATATCGACTGGTAATTCAGATATCTGCTCAAACGTGCAGTGCTTTCCACATGGTCAACTTCAGTCAAATCCACGTTGTATACCTTACGCTCGTTGTATTCTCCTTGTCCACTTGGGTGGAAAAAGTGCCATTCCTTACCGTCAGTAAGTATTACGACTGGCACTCCTTTGTGAAAAGCATATTCGAATAGTTGTTTCTCTGCCCCTCCACTTTTTCCAACTGGCTTTACTTCAATGAAGACTAGCGGTTTGGATGGGGGATGGCACAGAGCAAAGTCTACCCTTCCCCCTTCTACAGGGTATTCGGGGATTACTATCTGTGGATTAAACCTTGGCCACTCAAGTGCTTCGAGTAGCCGACGTACAATTCCCTCGGAAACCAATGCCTCACTGGTAAACACCTTTCTTCTTAAATTGTCGCGTATGTCATCAATGTGTTCCTCGAGCGTCATTTAAATGTCTCCTTTCGGTGCCACTAATGAAACAAAGTTCAGTTGTGCGTGAATCATTGAATACTAAACAAAATCGTCGTTGATGTGCCGCCTCAAAAACTGTGGTTTGCCGCCATGTGGCAATGATGCGTCAGATTATCTGTTGGGGTGATAGAAGCGGCGGGCCTCAACCAGTGGAAAAATTTTATCCCTCAGTAGATAGCAATTTTACGGATGTTTTCGTAGGTTGGGTGGAGTGGAAATGAAGAAACATGTGAATTATCACGCATGAGTTTCGGTGTGGGTTTCGGTACGTGTATTTCGTCAAGTGCGATGTTTGGTGCTCGGAACAATCAACTGAGCGGATAGCGAAGGCGATAGTTTCTCCCTAATTGCCGGAGGAACGGTATCGGAATTACCCGCTTAACCCAACCTACAAAAACTGTCCGCGTGGGAGAGTCTAATTTGGTTCCATCTGTCAAATGAAGCTATTCTAATGAAATTTCATTCACATTCAAGAATTCGTCAGGTTTTGTGAAAGCACTTAAGAAAAGCGGCGTACCAGCAAACGAAAGAGGCGAAACAGGTCCAATGGTCATGAACGAATACTCGCGTGACCCAATATCGAAAGAGGACTGCGGATCCCGGAAGAGTTGGTAAAGGTCAAGCGCTTTGCTGCGTCCACCAACAAGATTACGCAATGCCTGAAACTCTGTTCCCATTGACAATCCAAAGCCAAAGAAGTAGATACGCAACTGTTGAGCAATTTCACGGTGCAGACTAGACAAGGTCTGAGATATAAACATCCAACCGACACCATATTTGCGGGTCGTTCGCACAGAATCAATAAAAATGTTGCGGACTTGTTTCATTGTATCATTGTCGGGATTTTCAGCAGGGGCTAAACGATGAGCCTCATCCATTAAAACCAGAGTGTTTAGGTTTTGTTTTTCGGCGTAAGCATGTTCAGCTGAAAGTCGGATACCTTCAAGAAGCCGTTTAATTACCAGTGCCTGAATAGTATCGTTCCAAAATATACCTGTTTCATCTTTAATCCTCAAATCTATAATAATCAAAGGTTTGTCCTGCTCGTTGAACAAGCTATATAAAATGCTCTCTACAGTTCGTGCTTCAGTACGATTTTTATCAAACAATCGAGCAATAGGTTCCCAAATACCCTTATAAAATTCATCAAGGTTAGCGTCTTGATACACAGAATTAAACCGCTCACGAGATGCGGTCGTGCGATAGAAGATTTTTTGAATATCCGCTTGTCCAAGAAGTAACCAAGCTTCATCAAAAGATTCTCGCTTATGTAAATCTGTTAGTTTGACTTTCTTTTTTGGAAGATTGTCACTCAATAGGTTAGCGGCAATCTCCCGATTTTCCCCTTTTGGAACACTGAGGTTTTCAAAAAAGGAGGATTCATAGAGGATTTGAGCAAATAGTTCCCACCTGTCTAACACCAAGTTTTGTACGCCAATGACTTTCGTTGTTTTGTTCAGACTTCCTAAAACTTGTTTTACTGGAAGTTGAAAGTGGAATGACCCCTAAAAACTGGACAGTGAGCTAAGAAGGATTTTATAATGAGTAA
>JAPPKS010000002.1:0-16328 GCA_028819845.1 Candidatus Poribacteria bacterium
CCCTTCCAATCTTCCATCCTTCCAATTCCACCCGCGCACCGCAAGAGCGATCTCCGAATCGCGACCCTCATTTGAAAAATCGGTGTCTTTAACCGAACTAATACAGATTCAATAAATAACCGCATAGTGTCCCGAGGCGTTCTACAACGATAAGGGGCCGCATCTCGATTTCCGACAGAAGCATTTCGGGTGTAGTTTCGCCGGAGAGTACAAGTACCGTTACGAGACCGGCGTCGAGTCCCATTCGTATATCCGTGTACAGCCTGTCGCCGATTATGGCGATCTTTCGCGAGTCGAGATTCAAACGCTTCAGCGCCATCTGAACCATTTGCGGCTTGGGTTTTCCGATGACAAGCGGATCGACATCAGTCGCAGCCGCAAGCAGTGCTGTAATCGCGCCGCAGTCTGGAATAAAACCGTCTTCCGTAGGGCAGACCTTATCTGGATGGGTTGCGACAAACGGAATTTTCCGCCGGATTAAATCCGTTGCAATCGCGAGCTTTTGATAATTCAGTGTTTTATCGAATCCAAGAACAACGCAATCCGGACGCTCAGATGTGAGGATAAATCCAAATTCTTTTAGCTCATTTTCAAAACTCGGTGTCCCCAAAACAAATAACTTGGTATAACCCGCGTCCGCAAGATGCATGGCTGTGGCATCGCCGGAGGTTAAGACGCTTCCATCCTGCGCATCAATTCCAAGGCGGCGCAGCTTTTCCACATATGTGTGCGCCGACTCAGAAGAGTTGTTCGTCAAGAACAGATGTGGTTTCCCCAATTTTTGCAGGATTTCAACGAACATTAGGGCGCCTGGAATTAAGTCATCGCCTAAATATGTCGTCCCGTCAAGATCTATGAGAAACCCTTCAAGCTGGGTTAATATCTCCCGAATGACTTTAGCCGGTAGGTGGGAATGATTCATTTGCGCCTTTCAGATCAGCAAAATTGTCAATCTCGACCCAACGATGCACTCCAATATCAAACGGTCTAAACGCGATGCGTTGCAACGCTTCGTTAATTGCGACCTCGGTCCACAGGTTTCTTTTCCCCTCGCCAACGATGATTCGGGTTGCTATTTTCACAATCTCTTTAAATGCAATCGGGCAGAATTTATACACATCAATTGAAACCCCAAAAGCGCTGGAAGCGGGAACCGCTTTGCTCAATTCAAGCACCCTGCCTTGTGAATCGACGGACACTTTCATCGCTTCTTCAATGTACTGGTTGGGCTGCACAGCTATCAGATTAACCCAATCCGATTTCAACAGCGATGACATAATTTCATAATCAAATACAACATCTCCGTTGCATAACAATACGGGCGCCTCACCAATATTTTGAGCCGCCGTATAGAACGAATACATGTTGTTCGTGTTCGCATACTCCTCCTTGATTACGACCCTGACGGTTTCCGTGTAACGCCGGCAAAAACTGACGACCAGATCGCACTTATAACCGGCAACCACAACAATTTTTCTGATGCCGCAAGCCAGCATCGCTTCGATTTGCCGTTCAAGGATTGGGATTCCAGCCACCGGGATCAGGCATTTCGGCACCTGATTCGTCATCGGCCGCAGGCGTGAACCGACGCCAGCCGCCAAGATGATTCCAATCGTCGTTGACATCCCCGCCCTTAATTCAGTTCGTGGGCTTCGCCGGGGTTCCAAATCGCGAGATAGCCTTCGCTCGGCGCCAGCCCCGTGTATAACACTCGGTACAACTGGTCCACGATCGGCATTTCGAGGTTCAATTCGCCCTTCACCTCATAAAGCGCCTTCGCTGTCCGTATGCCTTCGGCGACACGGCCGTTCAGTGCAGCTTCCGCCTCTTCAAGCGCCATGCCGCGCCCTAAGTTTTCACCCAGCGTCCGATTCCGGCTGTGCGGGCTCAAGCACGTTGCCATCAGGTCACCAATACCGGACAATCCGAAGAAGGTGTCCGGATTTGCGCCCATCATCGTACCGACCTTAATCATCTCTCTTAGTCCCCGCGTGATAATCGCCGCCTTTGTGTTGACGCCGAAACCGAGTCCGTCGCCGATTCCCCCCATGATTGCAACGATGTTCTTTAATGCGCCGCCTAACTCGGTTCCCACCAAATCCGGATTTTCGTAGACCTTCAGATGCGGCGTCGAAAACAGATCCCGGAGTATACCGAGGTATCGGTAATTGTTGCACGACACGACCGTCTTTGATGGGATTTTCCGGGCAATTTCATAAGCGATGTTCGGACCCGACAACGCTGCAATCGGATGAACCCCGTTCGTTTCCTGCTGAACAATCTCAGAGCAACGCAGCCCCGTTCCCTCTTCAATACCTTTCGCAAGGTTGAGCAAGATGACCTCTTCTTGAAGGTAGGGCTGTGTCTGTTGAACTACGCCGCGCAAGGATTGGGCGGGAATGGCGTAGATAATCAGCCCTGCATTGTGCATGCCCTCCGATATGCTGTGCGCAGCGTGTAGATTTTGATGTAATGAAACGCCCGGGAGATACTTGGGATTGTCATTATGTTCCGCAATGTGGCGTGTCAACCACCCCTCGCGCGCCCAGATAGAGACCTTTAACCCCTTTTCAGCAAGCAGATTTGCGACCGTCGTACCCCAAGCCCCGCCCCCGGCGACAAAAATTTTTTGGATGTTTGCGGACATAATCGCAACCTTCTTATCTGTCAGAATCCAGCATTTAAGACGTTTAACGTTGCTGACTCATTCTCGCTCGAACCGTGTCGGGACAAGTTCAACCAGGTTTTTGAAAGGGTCTAAACAAAAGACGGGTACCCCGCCGTACATCCGCATCCATCCGTTAATCATGTTCCGTGAGAGTTCATCGTCGGGCTCAACACGATTGGGGCCAAATAGGATTTCGACGCCGTTTTCTTCCAAACGCGCTTCAAGCCCGTCCGAATCGGAAACCGCTAGCGCTACATGGCGATGGATGTGGCGGCGGGTAATGTCGGATACGCCGCCAATGTCAATGTACAGGTCTTCATAGGAGAGCGGACGTGAAGCGATGATGATGTGAATTTCTTGGTTTCCGGAGGTATAAAAAATGCCGGGAAACTTGAAACTGGGACGCGATTTTTCTTTCAATCCCAAAACCTCGCCGTAAAACCAAGCGGCGCGCTCTTCATCATCCACAAGAAGCGTCACGTGATGGATGCCGTTAACCCTCATTCAATGCTTCCTTTCTCGTTGCTGCGTTCTATTTTGCCGAACTGCGGCAGGTGTAACAGTTTATCTGGCAGATTTACGGGTTATCTCTATGGGTTCTGGAGCGGTGTCATGCGATTCCCGTGTCTTCGTACACCTGCATAACTTCGGTACGGATGCCGTCTGGGGCTTCAAAAAATGCAAACTTCCGTTTGCCGAAGTCGCTCTCAATGACCATGGGACCCATGATGAAATTCACACCCGATTCGCGCAGCTTCGCTATTTCAGCTTCGAAGTCGTCCGTTTCGTAGACGACGTGCAGAAAGCCCAACGGCAGGTTCAGACCCATGTCATCTTCATAAGGGGCTTTGTCGAAGAGAATGATTCGCGTCTCGCCCATGCGAATCAGCGTGTATTGACACCCCAAAACTTCGCTTTGAATACGCACTTCTGCGCCCATATAGCGGGTGTAAAATTCCGTGGTTTCTTCAATATTTTCGACTTTGACGCCGTAGTTCCACATTCCTTTTATCATCTACTCTTCGCGGTAGGAATCTCGTCCAAATCATTTCATTCTCGAAGTTCGGAATTGACTGGGACACGGTGGAAACCGCACCTCCTCTTTTTGTGCTGTAGTTTCTTCTTATTATATCCAACTCCAAATTGGAACGCAATTGTTAAAACTATTTGGAGGTACCTAGTTAACGTCTAAAGGTTCGTAGTAGGGCAATTCAACCCCCGTTTCTACATAAAGCGATATTTCATGCCCAGGACGTGAACGGCCTGCCGGACGCGCAATACATTCCGCCGCTACAAACTGCACTGCGTTAGTCCTAACTATTTCACGAACGCAGCAGCTTTCTGCGCAGCCGCCGCCAACCGCGCGATATGAATCTGAGCCTACTCCTAAAGTACGTTAACCGTCCTCCCGTTCTAGTCAGTCTCGGGTTCGAGACGCCCCACCAGAGCAGCCGACCCAACCTCCGCCGTTTCAGGTTGTTGAGAACGCTTAGCAGAAAGGTAACCCTATTCAAAATTTTCAATATCCGCCATAACATGGTAATAGTCTTTGTAGGTTAGGTAGAGATCAACTGAGCGAATAGCGAAGGGTCAACCGACGGAATAGGGCGGGCGATAGTTTTCCTACAGTCTTCTGTCTTAAATATCTTCGGCAACCCGTTCAAGTTCGATTACCAGAAATTATTCATTGCCTCGCCGGTCTGTGGGAGAGGCTTCCCAGCCTCGATTGTAAATTACTCCGTGTGTATATATGTACCAAATGACTCAAATTAATCATCGCCCATCATTTAATCACTCGAATCACAGTTCAGACAGCTCCTTTATCCTGTAGGAGCAATCTCCGAATCGCGACCCTTATTTGAAACCGCGTTTTTTCTTCAAAACTCGGTTTCTTAGACACAAATTTTTTGTAGGTTGGGTAGAGCGGATAATCCCAATACGGTCAGGCAGCAATTAACGTTACGAACTCCTGATGCTGCTGCTGTCAATTCTCACAGAGCGAAACCCAACGATCAACCGACCAAATAGGGAGGGCGATAGTTTTCCTACAGTCTTCTGTCTTAAAAAACTTCGGCAACCCAATCAAGTTCGATTACCAGAAATCATTCATTGCCTCACCCGTCTGTGGGAGAGGCTTCCCAGCCTCGATTGTAAATTACTCCGTGTGTATATATGCACCCAAATGACTCAAATTAATCATCGCCCATCATTCAATCACACGAATCACAGTTCAGACAGCTCCTTTATCCTGTAGGAGCGATCTCCGAATCTCGACCCTAATTAGAAACCGCGTTTTTTCTTCAAAACTCGGTTTCTTAGACACATATGTTTTGTAGGTTGGGTAGAGTTAAGTGAAAGCATTGGGGCAATTACCGTAAATTGTCTAATTCGACACATTCGCGGTCGGGGCTTCTATCTGTTCATAAGACAGTTCGGGAAGACTTGCCTGTTGATGCGCATGTTCAATGGTCATTGCCACCAGATTCCCATAGGCATCCAAATCGATATAGATGTTCTCATTTATCTCTTTTGTTTCGGTCACTTCACGCCCTGAGAATTCAACCAAGGCGGTATCCGTATCGTGGAAGTATTTCACTTTCATTAAATTTCCCCTTTGAAATTTCTGTCGAAGAATGCATTATGAACGGTTTCACCGTCAGGCAGCAAAACTACCCTCAAGTATTTATCCTCTTCTTCAATTTTTTTCCATTTTCTTATCCTTCTGTCTGCTTGTGTTTCCATACGAATGGGATTTTCGATGGTTTCCTGAATCCACGCCATCTTAATTTTGGCGCGATCGGGTCTTTGGCGCATGTAGAGAAAGTATTGTGTAAACTTCAACTCTCCGTGTTTTACTCCATATAGAGGGTTAGTGGTTGCGAATCGCTAACTGCCTAACTAGTTTTTGTAGGTTGGGTAGAGCGGTTAATCCCAATACGGTCAGGCAGCAATAAACGTTACGAATTCCTGATAATGCTGCTGTCAATACACGCGGAGCGAAACCCAACGCTTTTGTAACCTCCGGCAACCCTATCAACTTCCGAATTCAACAAACCGATCCGAAATCCAAATACGCCAATTGTAATCTCTTTTTCGAATCGTTCTGGCGCTGACGCCCCCCGGCGGGTTATCTGGACGTTTCAAACACTGCGATAAACTACCGTTCCATCGGAAAGATTTTCAAGATTATGTCATAATGGCGAAATATAGTCAACGGCGATGGCAGAGATGTTTTAACAATTCGAATCCATCTCCATGCCGAGAATGTTTGCGCGGGCGCAAGACCTTTCCCGACTTGAGTTTTCGGCGAAAAAAAATCCGAAAACAATTTGAAAATCAGGTGGACAGACTAAACATTTGTATAGTATAATTTTTACGTGGACGCATTAAACTGACTTTTTCAATTTGGAGGGAGATTTCAATATGTGGACGATAGAGATTACTCAGGAGGACATTGACCGCGGGCGCATTGCAGACATGCGCAGCTGTGCCATCGCTGTGGTATTGAAAGACGGACAAGCGTACGAAATTTCAGTGGCGGGCCTAATTGTGATTGGGAAAGACCGCTACAAAGCGACGCGAGAGCTTCGGCGCTGGATAAGTGCCTTCGATAGCGGCAAAGCGGTCATGCCGATTACGATTGAACTTGCGCCGTATCAGTTTGCAAAACGCATTTCTGTGCGTTACGTACGAGCGGAAGATCGCCGCCAATTAGTCAGCGTGGGTCCCGCTTCGGGGCTAGTTGACATCTGCGGGGAGGCGCGTGTGGCCGGAGTTGACAGTGCCGATGGCAGTCGCAACTCAATTTAATAGTTAGTATATTCTAAATTGTGTTGATTAAAACCTTATGGCTCCATTGGGGTGACGGCATTCTGAATCCCGCCCATCAGCGATACGATTTCGCGCTCATTTAGCGCAACGTTGAAAACGGCGAACTCGTCGATAATGCCGCCAAAGGTGCCTCCGGGAGTGCCGCCCAATAAGTCTCTAGGCCGCCCGCCGATGTGCAAATCCGCAATACGGGGAGAATATTGGCCCGCGCTCTTATACCACGCCACCTCGGACCCATTTCTGTAGATTTTCATGAATTTTTGGCTGGCACTGCATACAAATGCCCAATGTTCCCACCTGCCTAGCGTTTCCGAGGGACGATGCATCCAAATCTGTTCCCCGCCAAATTGCCAGTGAATCATGTTCGGATAGGGTCTGTTCCACGGAAAATGCACCGTAAATCGATCGAGGATGTCGGGTCTCCAATGACCAACTCGGCTAATGGGAACCAAACTGAAAAGGTCGTGATTCTTAATCTCTTCAAGTTTGATCCACGCCGCCACGGTCACTTCGCTAGCGGGAACAGACTCACCAAAATCGGGGACGACGACGGCATCGCCCGCACCGCCAAATTGCAAAGCTGTGCCAAACTTGCCGGGGACTCGCGTGGTGAGCGCCATCAGTGCCCCATCGTGTCCATTGCCGGACGAATCATAGGCGATTTCTTTGTGGTCTTCGTCAAAAAGCCACATGGCGACAACCTTATCCGGACTGATTATGGGGTAGTCGGACGACTTTGGCTTTGCGCATCCGGCTGCAGATAACAGAAACGGAATACAAATAACACACAGTTTAATTAGCTTCATTTTGAAATTCTCCTTTCGTTCGGCACCGTATGTCCAATGGCGGGTCTGGTCGTTGGGTTTCGCAAGCCCGCACAAACCAACCGATACGGATCTATTCAGTGACTTGGTCGTTAAGCGGGGAGAAGAAGTCGAGGGATTCAAGGCGTTGGCGCCATCGCAACCGTCTCGGGCTGGGGTTCGGAGCCGACCACCAGTCCGCATCGTACCATGGACCGACGGACAAGCCAAATTTTTCGAGATCGGATTTTTTTCGTTTGTGGAACGCCCAACGGAGCGCTTTCTCTTCTTCAGGAGTTGCGGGGTTGTGGTAATACACAACAGCGCCGAGCCGCCGGTCGTCCCGCCCGCCGCGGCTCGCATGCGAAAGGCGATGGTCGAAGACAATCACATCGCCCGGCTCAGACTCGATGCCGAAAGCGGGAACCTCATCTATAGTAGAACCGTCCGGAATTTGGTGAATGCTTGTAAACTCGCGCATCTGTTCGAAGTATGGGCGGCGATGCGATCCGGGGACAACGCGGAGCGCTCCGTTCGCGGCGGTGAGGGGATCGAAATAGAATACGAACTTTACGCCGTATTGATGGTAGCTGTCGGTATCCGCGTGCCAAGGCGTATTGCCGACGTGGCGGTTGCCGGTCGCGTTGATGCCGAGGATGTCCGATCCGCCGAGCGACTCGGCAACTGAGGCGAATCGCTCGTCTTCGAGCAGAGACGCAAAGAACGGCGTGTTCGATTCCATCAGGTACGTGTGGTGCATCCGGGTGCCGTCGAAGGGGGCATGGCGATACTTACTCTCAAGCCCGATTTCAAACTCCCGGCGCAGAGTGTCCATTTCGCCGGCGTCAAACAACTGGCGCAACAGCACGAATCCGAAGGAATCAAAGTGTTGTCGTTGTCTTTGGGTTAACATTTGCAATGCGTGGTATACGCGCAATTGCGCAATCAGTTCCTATCAGCTTACTATTTCCCACAGGTTAAAATGCCGCGTGCCGCAACGCTGTGGGAGGGAGATCCTTCTCCCGATTTTCGAAAATCAACTGAACGGATAGCGAAGCCGATAGTTTTCTGCAACTACCGGTCAACGATACATTTCGCATTTAACAAAAAACGTTGAGTTACACTTCATCAGTTCAAATTTTGAACGCAACCAGAACAAGTAACATTCGCGGCATACATGCGTTGGTGCGTTAACACCGCTCAACCCAACCTACAAGAGCTAAATTGCAAATTCAGATTAGAATTCAGATAAAACGCGGGCTGAAAGCACGCAACCCCCTCTCGATCCCCTTTATAAAGCTTACTATTACGCACAAGTCCGCAAAGTCGGATAGGGTACGGTTTTTTCCTCTCATTCTTGACGTTACCATGCTGTGAAGCGCCTGTGGGAAGGGCTGCCTAGCCCTGCTCATCGGGACAGGGATGTCCCTCCCACAGTTTACACCATACCGAAATGAACAATCGTTCTTAGCCGCAACATAGACGGCGTCTACCTCCAGACACTTGTGGGTAATAGAAAGCTTATCAAGGATGAGGATTTGATGCGGGGAGAAGACTATCGCCCTCGTTATTCACTCGGTTGATCCTACAAGAACTCCCCTATAAGATTACCGTTGGGATTTTCAGCGCGATGCTTTCGCCTTGATGTTTCCCCAAACGGCAGCAGATTTGCCTGTGGGCTGAACTGCGACGAGTAGTTGTTGCACTCCGCCGTCGTAGTGCATCTTGATTTCATCGGACGTGAAGGCGCGCCTCGCGATTAGGGCTTCGTCAATAAGGCCGCTCATAGCAATGGGACCTTCCGCCCAACCGACAGTGACCGGTGCGTCGATAACAGGCGGAACGGGGAGGTCGTTCTCTAACTGCGCGCTCTGCTCGCCATCGGTGAAAAACGTGTATGCGTTTCCCGCTCTAACGACGGCGACCTGATGCCATGTGTTTGGCTGCACATCCCAAAGGCCCGGTTCAAGCTGCATAGACCCGCCGTCGGCTGTATTGATATGGAAGTTAACACTTTGGCTGGCGCCCCTATTGTACCGTAAAATCCATTTGTTACGCGGCCCGCCGCCTTCATCCTGAGCCATGAACCCGTGTTGGTGGCCGACGGTATCTGTCATGTTGACCCACACTGCAAGCGTGAAGTCTGTGCCAGATAGACTCAAACTTTCATCATTTCCGGCATCCACATAACCGACCGGTTCAAACTGTACGGCGTTACCAAATTTACCTGCTCCCCAACTCGCGTTTTCCATAAGCGTACCGTGGTTGCCGTGGGGAGAAATGTCCATGGTGGAATTGCCTTCACCTTCGTCAAAAGGCATGGCGAGCACAATGTCTTCATCGCTGCCGGCCGCTGCTGTCTCGCCGGCACAAAAAAAGACGGCTATAGCGGCAATCATAAAAATCGAAATTAGGGTTTTCATTGGAATTCCTCCTTCATGGGATTTTGGTGGGAAATCTCAACGTAATATTTGCGCCTTAATGGCGCCCCAGACTGCAGCAGATTTGCCTTGTGGCTGAACTGCCAACACGTCGTGAACTCCCCCTTCAAAATGCGTTTTTATTTCATCGGGGGTAAAAGCCCGCTTCACAATCAATGCCTCGTCAATAAGTCCGTCCGTCGCAATAGGGCCCTCTGCCCAGCCGACTGTTACCGGCGCGTCAATGAATTTTGCAACAGCAAGGTCGCTCTCTAGCTCCAGATCGCGTTTGCCGTCGGTGTAAAACGTGTATTCGTTTCCAGCTCTAACGACGGCGACCTGATACCATGTATCGGGATTAGCTCGCCAAAAACCGGGTTCAAGCTGCATAGAACCGCCGTCGGCTCTATGGATATGGAAGTTGACGCTCCGAACCCCGCCTTTATTGTATCGCAGCATCCATTTGTTATTCGCCGGCCCGCCGCCTTCATCCTGAGCCATGAACCCGTGTTGGTGGGCGACAGTTTCCTTCATGTTGACCCAAACGGCAAGCGTGAAGTCTGTGTCAAACAGACTCAGACTTGGATCAGTGCCGGCATCCACATAACCGACCGGTTCGACCTGTAGGGCGTTGCCAAATTTGCCAATGCCCCAACCCGCATTTTCCATGAGCGTGCCGTGGTTCCGGTGAGGGGAGATGTCCATCGTGACCTCGCCTTCGCCTTCATCAAACGGCATGGCAAGCACGATGTCGCCGATGCCGGCTGCTTGAGCATATCCACCGTAGAAGGCGGCGCACCATGCGGTAATCAGAGTCGCCGAAACCAACGCCTTCATAGGCTGTCCTTCCCGCATAAGGCTAATGTCGGAAACCTATCGCAATGTCCGCGTTTTGATGGCGCCCCAGATGGTAGCGGCTTTGCCTACGGGCTGCACCGCCAACACCTGTTTGACGCCGCCCTGGAAGTGCGATTTAATTTCATCGGCGGTGAACGCACGCTTAGCGATTAGGGCTTCGTCGATACGGCCGTCCAGCGCAATGGGGCCTTCTGCCCAACCGATCGTGACCGGGGCGTCGATGAATTTTGGGACGGCCACATCACTCTCCATCTGCCCATCTCTTTTGCCGTCGGTGTAAAACGTATACTTGTTCCCGGATCGAACCACAGCCGCCTGATACCATGTATTGGGTTTTGTTTTCCAAACACCGGGTTCAAGTTGATTAACGCCTGCACCGTCGGCTCTATTGATATGAAAATTGATGCTCTGGCTGCCGCCTTTATTGTATCGAAATATCCATTTGTTCGTTGTCCCGCCGCCTTCATCGTGACCCATGAACCCGTGTTGGTGGACGACGGTGTCTTTCATGTGGACCCAGGCGGCAAGCGTGAAATCTGTTTTGAACAGACTCAGACTCGGATCGTTTCCGGCATCTACATAGCCAACCGGTTCAACAATTATGCCGTTGCCAAATTTACCCTTTGCCCATCCCGCGTTCTGCATGAGGGTGCCGTGGTTAGCGTGTGCAGAGAGATCTTTCGTGGTTTCGCCTTTGCCTTCATCAAACGGCATGGCGAGTACAATGTCTTCGTCGAGGGCTGCATCGGCTTCTGTAACATAAAACGCCGTAGCTAGAACCGTCATTAATAAAGTCGAAACTAACGTTTTCAATATTTGTCCCTCCCTTTCATAGTTTTAAGGCTTATTCCTTAAAGGTGGTGCGCGCTAACAACATTGGGCATTGAGATACCGCTTCGCGGTAAGAATGATGTTTGTGTTATTGCCGCTGTTATCCTCCCATGCGAAATCTTCCAACGGTGGATGGACTTCGATTACGTTTTGGCTTGCACCCGGATCGAGGATTACCGCATTGTTGACGCCTTCAAAAGTCCATGTGCCCATGATAACGTACCATTTCCCGTGCGTCGCCGCGGTGCGGAGCGAGAGGGAATCGGGAATGCTAGCGTCGACATTTACGTTCCAGACATTGTCATCGACGCCCTTTCCGAGTTCTTGGATACCGGTGTTGCACATCCGGATGTAGCTAAACCAGAACCAATTCGTATCACATTTTGCGATAGCGTCGCTGACGAACACGCCGGTATCGAAGCCCATAATGTCGGTGCCTTCAAACCGGTTGCAGCAGACGCCCGACTGGGTAGAATCGAGGTATAGCCCTGTTCCGCGCTGGTCGCTTCCAAGCAAGCCGGTAAAATTCAGAAAACTCATGAGCGCCGGCATCTCTGCGGTGGGTTTCACTAGGATTGCAGCTCCGGCGGAATTGGATTCGATTGTCCCAAAGTAGTATCGGCACCGATTCATCCCGGTGACGACGACCGCATCGCCTTCCTTGGGTATGTAATGAAAGTATGTTCCCTCCGCATGAATGGCAACATCCGCGGCGTCGGGGATAGTCAGCGTCTCTCCCAAATAGTAGTCACCGGGTACCCATTCAACCGAATGCCTGCCATAACACTCCACGCTCTTTTGAACCGCAGGTGCAGTGTCAACTTTAGTTGTGACGCGGCTCGCACGGGTTATGGACTCTAGCAGCTTAACCTGGTCGTTCGTGCCGTCACAGATGAAGTCTGCGCGCTCTTTTGATTCAGGCGAAGAGTTTGAAGCGGCGACAATAATAGAAGCCGCGTGACTCACGGATGTCGAGACGAGCGCCAACACAAACGCTGCAGCCAGTATTTCAGGAATCATATTCACCCTTTCATTAGTATAGCGCGTTCATTTTATACAGCCCCAGAGGGGCGGCAGGTGTATAGTATCCCGCTACCTTCCGTAGGCGGTGCATCTTGCCCCGCGTGTACCACCGCGCCTTGTAGGCGGTGCATCTTGCCCCGCTCAATGCTGGTGTAATGTATTTGGTGGAATCAAGCGACTGAATAGAATCAACTGAGCGAATAGCGAAGGCGATAGTAAATCCCGCGCGATAGAGATCCCCCTTGCCCCGGGTATGCCGCCGCGCCTTGTCGTCGGGGATCAAGCGACTGAATAAGGAGTGCGATAGAGATCTTCCTTGCCCCGCACAATGCTCGAAAGCATGAACCATCGACTTTCCTCTAGTTTTATTTTCGCCAATTGTTTGGCGCCGCTTCAGGCTGTTGTTTCCGGTGAATGCCGCAGTCAACTGTTTCTGGATGCGCGCCCGATGGCGTCCGTTTGGCGGATTGCGTCGTGAACCGTATTTGCATCTAGCGATAGCGGTGTATAATATATTGAGCTGCCCGGCTCCATCGTGAATTCCACGCCGGCGTCAATCATGTCTCGGCTAGCGTTCACCAGCCGGCTATCGTCCAGGGCGACCGGAAGATCGACGGCATTGTAGAAGGCGAGCATCTCATTAATAAATTCGTCAGAACGTCCTTCCAGAACCAATTGGACAAGCGTGAACCAAGCGACAGCTTCGCCGTGTAGTGTGCCGCTCTCCCGGAAGCCGTCGACACGCTTAAAACCGTTCCATAGCCCGTGCGCGATAGATAGTCCACAGTTTTCGTATCCCACCCCGCTCAAGAGCGTGTTTGCTTCAACGATTTTTTCGAACGCCTCGGACAAGCGCCCCTCCTCGTTACAGCGCTTCGCCTCTATCCCGTGTTCCATAACGATGTCATAGCACAATTTCGCCGCTGCGTACGCTAATTCTGTGGCGCGCCCCTCTCGGAAATTCGGCGCGGACGATTTGATGCATGCCTCCGCCTCGAACGGCGTGGAGAGTGCGTCACCCATTCCGGCAACCGTGTATCGCGGAGGGCTCTTTACGATTATCTCCGTATCGGCGATGACTAGAAGCGGACCGCCCGCGCAAGGCGCATCTGTCGACGCGACCGTCGGTACCTGGACCAGCGGAAGTCCTCTGCTGTGGGATATGCCTTTTGAGGTGTCCAACGCTTGGCCGCCGCCAATCCCGATGACGACGTTGGCGCCGGATTCATCCGCAATCTTCGCCAACCGCTCAATCTCATCGTCGTCGTGCGTTCCTCGGAACCGGTTCACAACGGTGTCAACATTATGTTCTTTCAGACTGTCGGATATCGCAACCTGAGTTAGTGACAACGCCGTGGGCCCGCCCATGAGGAGGGCTTTATCTCCTAAACCCGCGGTGAACCGTCCTATCTCATGAATTGCCCCCGGCCCCTGTATGTACCTTCCGCGCATTTCAAGGGTGTAGTGCATATCGTTCTCCTTCATAGAGTCAAAGGGGGGTATGAGTTGCTAAATCAGGTAAAGACTTGAACACTATTGCTCTCGCTAACCGCTCGGATGATTGCTAAATCGATAGCTTGCCCAAATCGGGCGTTGCACTATCCTATCACAGCATCAAAATGAACGCAACAAGATTTTGGCGCGCTCTGGACGCTTCAGTTGTGGGAATTAATCCTACTTTACCGCGTCCAGATAGCATACGTCGGCGTGTTGAACGCAATACCGGCAAGGCTCCACATACCGCCCACAACAAAATCACCGAGAATGAGTCCCGCAAAAAACGGTATTGCGCTCCGGTATACCCGCAAACCGCCGTGCGTCAACAACAAGGACTTGACCACCCAAGTGAAAAGTACCGGAAGCCAGATGAAGGACATGTCGCCCCAATTGCCCGTCCCTATTACGTAGCCAATGGGATGCAGAGGCCACCACAGAAACCTTAGCTTCAACGCAGATAGCAGCGTCGTCACACCGAATCCCGTGCCCATGGCAATCATTGCAAAGCTGTCCACCTCCGTCGGGTTGCTCAGTCGGCTCTCCAACAACCTGAAGTTCTGCCAACCGATTCCGACTGTATGAAACGCGGCACCGCCGCCGATATCATAAGCCATGCCCAGATATAGGAGAAACGTCCATGGAATGCCGACCGAGAGCGCGAGGAGCATCGCCGAAAGCAGCTTTCGATTGTTGATGCCGCCTTGGCGTCCGATGTGAAAGGCTTCGAGCTGGTTGGGCATCGGGTGCGCCGTGTTGACGCGGTTCATCCAGAAAAAAAAGGAGAGCAACGTTAAATTCCGCGCGCCAATCGTGCGTGTGCCGAGCGCCGCGACCATCGTACTCGCAGGGTCTTTCCCGATGGTTTCGTGCAGAGGCGGACCGAGTCCTGCCCGTACCTTCGTTAATCCGATAGCCATCAGGAAGTAACAGCCAAAAAAGATCAGCGCCGCCCAGAGCGAAATGCCCGCATGGTAGGCAAATAGAGCGATAAAAATGAGCCCGGCAACAATCCCGTAAATTGCCCACCTGTACCGCATGGGTTCGGCTGTATCATCGGCAGTTCTCGCCGTTCCAACCGCGTGCTTGAACACGCCTTTCAAATGCCTTCGCCCCACCCATAAGGCGAGAATACCCAAGCCGATCCAAGCCCCCTGCGCCTGTTCATCAAGGTAGAATCCGGTGTGCAAGCCCAAAACGCGTCGCCCCAAGAGTAACGCTTTCCCGAGAGCGAAAAAGAACAGTGCGGAGAATGACAGGTCCAGCGGCATGAAAAAGGTGAGGCCGATGATGAACGGATTGAAAGACAGCAGCATCGTCCCAAGCGCGTCCCACGGCTCGTCGGGGAACAGGTGGATATTGTCCCACGGCTTGATTGGAATATACGGAAAGGAAGGATACAGATAACTTACGCCGTTGAGGATCTCGATCCCGCCAGCCACGCTGAATCCAACCCACATCAGTCTGTTCTTAAAAAACCCCTCAGGATTCTTCCCTATCTCCAGCGGCAGCCGGGCGATGGGATAACTCAATCTCTCATGTTCCGAGAACTGCCTTCGCAGAACGGCGTTTATGCAAATTAACACGAAGTAGAGCACAAACACAAAAGCCGACCAAACGAGAAACGGCACCATCCAGTTGTAGATATGAGTGGCAGTTAGGAAAATCGAATCCCCCTCAAAAAAACCTTTTAAAACTGACCTTTCCCGGACGTTAAACCATTGGGGGATGTACCCGCCAAACAACTGGTTCCAGTCGTTCTCCGCGTCGGCAAACCAAAACGGGTGCGCCAGGATATAGACGAGATAGCCCATATTTGTGTTGCCGCCCACCGTCGAAACCATAAGCACCATGACATAGATGACGAGCACCTCCGTATTGTGCAGCGCGTACCGCGGCAGGATTCGTTTCAAAAGAAGGTGGAATAGCACCACAACCACAAATAGGCTGAAGACCGTATTGGCGAACAGTGACATGTAGGTGTGCAATAACCCGCGCCAGATTACATGATTCAGCCAGTAGGCGTTCAAGACAACCAAGATCAGCCCGATGACAACCGCACGCGGCGTAACACCGGTCGAGGCGGCGGCTTGAGATTGAGGAGTTGTTCTCATAATTGGAGGAGTTGCATTGAGGGAAGGCAGATTTTCACGGTTTCGGCGTTTCGCTGCTTTGCGGGTTGCGAGCCTCATTGAATTTTCACAGTCCGCAATGTACTGATTATAACGGTTTTCAAATCTGTGTCAATAACAAATGGCGGTACGTAATACCTGCGGTAAAGCAATCACAATTTTCTTGACTTCCATCGTAATCTGGTGTAGGATTTCGCTCACTAATGGACACCGTAGTTCGTGAATTTACCCCCTTTGTAGGCGCGGCATCTTGCCGCGCATTCGCTGT
>JAPPKS010000002.1:16428-16504 GCA_028819845.1 Candidatus Poribacteria bacterium
GATTTGGTGTAAGATTTTGCTCACTAACAGGCACCATATTTCGTGAATTTACCCCCTTTGTAGGCGCGGCATCTTG
>JAPPKS010000002.1:16604-152037 GCA_028819845.1 Candidatus Poribacteria bacterium
TATCATGATTTGGTGTAAGATTGTGCCCACTAACAGGCACCATATTTCGTGAATTTACCCCCTTTGTAGGCGCGGCATCTTGCCGCGCAATTGATGAGAAACATCGACTGCTTCTATCATGATTTGGTGTAAGATTGTGCCCACTAACAGGCACCATATTTCGTGAATTGACCCCCTTTGTAGGCGCGGCATCTTGCCGCGCAATTGATGAGCAACATCGACTGCTTCTGTCATGATTTGGTGTAGGATTTCGCTCACTAAAGGACACCATAGTTCGTGAATTGACCCCCTTTGTAGGCGCGGCATCTTGCCGCGCATTCGCTGTGAAACAGCGAATCACTCCACGTCATCGTTAAATTTCGTTTAAAACTACCGGACATTATCACAAATTTGGCGGCTGCTGCCTCCCCTAATTGGAAATCAAATATAAATTATGCACGAACACCCTTCATTTGCGCCGAATCAACGCGATGACATACTCGACTTTTTCCAGCGGAACAACTATGCGGTCATTTCGGACGGGTTAACGTCAAATGAAATAGATTTTCTCAATGAATTTGTGGCGGAAAGCCAACAGCGGATTCCGGACGAATGGGGAATAGGCACCCGCGATATTCACGACCACGGACAAATCCTCGTCGAACACCCGCAGCTTGACGCCTTCGTCCAGCATCCGACCACGTATCCGCTCATAGAAACAATCCTCGGAGAGGATGTGCGCTTCGCGCAGTTCGATTTTCGTGAGTTGCCGGACGGCGATGGAAAGAATCCCATGCGTTTCCATCAGGACCACTCTTACCTTACCCGCGATAACTGGGATCCAAATCACGATTACCAGTGCCGCTATCTGTGCCGCATCTTCTACCTGACGGATGTGACAGAAAAGACGCCCTGTTTCTCCGTTGTCCCGAATAGCCACCCCTACGCCACGGCAGAAGATGCCAAAGCCGAGATGGCTGATTATCGCGAAATTCCGATTCGCGGTGCCGCAGGTACCGCTATCCTTTACAATATTGCCACCTATCATGCGCGTTTCGCTGGGACAACCGATGCAGGCAGGCGGACGCAACACACCTATTATAGCCGCGCCGCAAGTCCGGTTTTGACGGAGTGGGTACTCATTCCTGAACGCCTGGCGCAGCATCCGAACCCGGCGCAGCGTGCCTTTTACAGCCAGTGGACACCCGCAACCCAAAGATACGCGGACGCCGGCTTCATAAATGAATGACCAAATTCAGGTGATTCCGGCGTTTTTCCCATTGATTCTGCACTTTTGAACAGGTCAATAATCTCTCGGTTTGAGTATACCGACAACATGAAGGAGTATCGCAAATGTGGAAAATATGTCTTGGAATAAATGGCTTCGCCGTGTTAGGCCCTATCCACAACGTCAAAGTTACGTATGAAGAAGTGCTTGAACATGCAGTCGAGCTGGGTTATGACGGCATAGAACTCGACGGCAGGGACGGAGCTGGAATTGCGCCCTACCCCGACATTCACGATGCGGCGGCTGTTGCCGCTTATGCCCGGCAGGTCACTGCGCACGGCTTGGAAGTCGTGGGCATTCAGGCAGGCGTGACGCGGGGTGAAATCGGTTCGCCAGATCAGTCGAGCCGATTGGAATGGGGGCGGTGCGCAGTTGAACAGGTCGAGTTCTGCCACGCCATGGGCGGCGTTCAATGCGGATTTTGGCCCGCCATGAAACAGCCAGACCTGCCGCAGGACGAAGTCGTGTCCAGAATGGCGGAAGCGCTCCGGCCCGTCGCTGCGCGCGCAGAGGAACTCAATCTGATGACAACCATTGAGCCGGAGGCTATCCAACTTGCGTACAACTACGCGCTCGCTGCGCGGGTTGTGGACGCCGTGGGATCGCCCAACTTTCGCTTGATTTACGACTGCGGCCATGCGCAGATGCTTGACGGCGACGCGCTCGAAGCTGTCACGAAGTATGCGGATTACATTGGTCATGTGCACTTCTGCGACTCGGACGACAGCAACTTTCAAAATGTTGCACGCCACCTCGGCGCAGGCGAAGGAATCCTCGATCTGGACGCAATCCTCAGTGCGCTGCGAAACGTTGGATATGACCGGTGGGTACAAGCGGATGTTTGGGGCCACCCTGACCCGTTCCGCGCCTCTCGACTATTGAAAGCGACGCTTGATGCCTTTCAAGCGGCATGAATTTCGCCCATCCCCCATACAAAGCGCTAAACCACTGAGGGAACCGGTTTAAAATTCAAGAATGAAAGGAGAACCACCATTGGCTAACACAATCGAGAAACGGCCTTTTGGCAGCTCGGACGAACATGTAACCGTCGTAGGATTGGGCGGCTCTCATCTCGGAGATATTTCCCTGAACGACGGCGTAGCCACAGTGCATTGCGCGCTCGACATGGGTATAACCTACATCGATACCTCCCCGCTTTATGGGCCGTCGCAGATGATTTTAGGCGTGGCATTGAGGAGCCGCCCTGATGGGTACGTATTGGCGACGAAAGTTGGTCATTTCCGCGACACGCGGCATTTCCGTTCCGTCGAGGCGATTCATGTTCAAATTGGAGAAAACCTGCGTACGCTGCAGCGGGATAGCATTGGTGCGTTTCAGGTGCATGAGGCGGATTGGCGCGCTTGGTGGACGGACGAATTGCCGCACGACGAATACGTCGATCCAGATCAAGACTACGATTTTGCGGATTCCCCTGTCATGCAGGCGCTGAATGAGGCGAAAGCGCAGGGGCTTTGCCGGTTTACCGGTGTAACCGGTAACAGCGCAACCGAGACGGCTCACGCATTACGCCATGTGGATGTAGACGCTTATCTGGTTGCAGGTCACTACGACCTGATATGGCGTGACATTCGCCGCGAATCCCTACCGCTCGCACGCGAGCGGGGCGTAGCCATGGTGTTGGGCGGCGCGCTTCGGGGCGGGATGTTTGCGTCATCTCAACAGGAGGTCGCTGAATCTTTCCCGCCGGATATCCGGCGGCGGTTCGAACGCCTATACGAATTACAGCGCGAGAGCGGTCTTTCAATTGCTGCACTAAGCGTCCGGTATCTCATGGGCGATCCGGACGTGACCACGATGTTGATCGGTCCAAAAAGTCCCGCTGAGGTAGAGGAGAACGTTATCGCGGCCTATGACGGCCCGCTGCCGTCCGATTTGCATCAGGAGATTGAAGCGCTGGGCATCCCGTAGATCCCTGCTAATGCCGCTTTTATCAGTGGATGTCTTTCCATAATATTACCGGATTAAGCCCCAGAGGGGCGGCAGGTATATAGACTAAATTATAGACACTTATTCAATAATATACCGGTGCCCGATGGCATCAACCCAGGATCCGATTGGCTTGGGAAAAATGTCAATCGTCAAAACTCCTAGGCCCGTACGTTCCGTCCACAACATTGAGTTATTTGGGAAAGATGTCCAGTAATCCTTACCGGTGTTGTTCCCTACGCCTAATTTCCGCTATCAATTTGTGCAAGCAACTGTTCGACCGCGGCATCAAGTTGGCTGTCTACACCCTGATCGGCTTCTCCAAGCGGGCGGTCGACCTCCACATCAACCGGTCTGCCAACCCCTTCGGTATTTTCGCCTTCAAGGGTTGTTACCTTAAACCGCGGCAATCGGAACCATGTCCCGTCGAGCAATCTCAAGTTCGTAGTCCAGATAACGGCGCCGGCGGTGGGCATCCCGACGACCTTGCCCAATCCTAGCTTGCGGAATCCTTCGCTGAACATCTCTGCGTTGCTTGCCGAATGCTCATTGACCATGAGTATGAGCGGCTTGTCAAGGATGCGGCTCCCAGCTAAGTGCGTGTCCGGTGTGGCGATACGCCCGCGGTAACTTGAACTCGTATATGCTTTTCGGTACAGCACGTCGAGGATGAACGGTGCGATGTGTCCACCGGGGTTGAAGCGGACATCTATGATGACCCCCGCTTTGTTGTGCGTTTCGGCATCGAGATCGGCGGTGAACTGGAGGTAGGCGTCATAGGACATCGCGCGGATATGGACGTATCCGAATCGGCCGTTACTCTTTTCATTGACATATGCGCCATTGCATCGCACCCAATTTTTATAACGCAGATCGGCGTATCGGCTTGCGTCAATCGGCTGAACCGTTAGTTCGCGTGCGCCCGCGAGTGCCGGTTTGTCGTTGAGTTTTACCCTGACTCGCTTACCGCTTTTTCGCTGGAGTAGTTCGGAGAGGTTGACTCGCCCATTGAGTTCAACGCCATCGACCGCGAGTAGATACTCGCCAACCCCGGCGGGTCCTGATGGCAGGGCCAATGGCGATTCCGGTAGAACATGCGTAATTTTGAAATGCCCGCGGCCCTCCAATGCCACCTGATCGAAATCCGCGCCGAGGTGGCTGTCAGAACTATTCGTGTTACCGCCCCGTGCGCCAAGGTGTGAAGCGTTCAGTTCACCGACCATCAAATTCAAAACCTCACGGAAATCCGTTTGCGTTTGGACGCTCTGAATAATCGGTCGAAATTGTCCCAACAGCCCTTCCCAATCGCAGCCGTGAAATCGGGAATCATAGAAACTATCCCGTATCATCCGCCACGCCTCATTGAAAGCTTGCATTTTCTGAAGGTGAAAATCAATTTTAACCTCTGCTATAGTTTCAATCACTCTTGAATCACCTTCTTTACCGCCGTCTTCACTAAGCCCAAGCGTGTGAATTCGCCCGCCGTCGTTGTAAAAGATTCTTTTGCCATCTGGCATAAAATGAACATTGCCTTTACCGGTTGCGGTAGAAGTTAGCTGCTTCGGAAGTTCGCCTCGCTTGTCGTCCTCAAGAAACATACTCCAGAGATTGGGGTGTCTGTTCATGACAGCGCGGAAGATTAGGGTTTTATTGTCAGGGTGAATACGCAACGCCGCCGCGTTTAGCTTAGCATCCGTGAGGAAGCGAAGCCGGTGCTTGATAGACTCGAAAGAAATCTCGACCGGTTCTATTTGCGCTTTATCCGTATCGTTTTCTTTATCGGATGCCTTGTCATTTTCGGATTGTTTGGCGCTTGTCTCCGGTCTTTCTTCTTCGTTAGCGATATCCTTTTCCGCTACAAAAAGCTTATCAAAATCCTCTTCCTTGAACATTGGTTGGATCGGCTTAAGGTCTACCCGTGCAATCTGGTTTTCTGTCCGGTACTGTCCCGTATTGAATATGATGAATTTTCCGTCGGGCGACCAAAGCGTGTTGTAAGCGCGGACGTTGCTCAAGAAAGTAATCTGTTTCGGCGTGCTGTCTTCGATATGTTGGACGTAAAGGTTGCTGAAGAAATTCTCGTCTTGACCGATAAACGCAAGCCATTTGCTATCAGGGGACCAGCCGAAATCTGCAGGTACGGGCACATTGACGAATACCTGATTCATAATGAAGGGGCGGCTTTCGAGCGTTTCGGTGTCCAGCAACCAAATTTCGGTATTGCCTTGCATGTATGCGAGCGTTCTGCCATTCGGCGAATATTTCGGCGCGTATTTCTGCTCTGGCGAATGGGTGAGTTGCGTCTCTTCGCGCGCTACAAAATCGTACGCGAAGATTTGGTTGTTTCCCAACCTATCCGATGCATAAACAACCCGATTACTGTCCGGATGCCAACGCAACTGGCTCTCCCGGGCGGGCGTATCCGTGACCTTAAATGAATCCCCGCCTTTTTTTACTTTCTCACCCTTATCGGCGAGATCCGCAAAAACGTCTCCGTGGACAATGAACGCAGCCTTTTTCCCGTCCGGTGAAAGTTGGAATTCGACGATGTCCCCCGTGTAAGTTCGATGCGTCACAGGGTTAGATTTCTCGTCAGTGTGCACAGCGATGTCTATCGGTTCGCACTCTCGATTACTGAGGTTTAACCGCCAGAGTTGAAAGCCGCGCTCAAACGCAATCCATTCGCTGTCCGCGGAGATTGATGGGCGCAACACACGTCCGTCGGTAAAATGCGTAATCTGTTCAGCGGTGCCATCGCCATCCAAGCGCATACGCCAGATATTTTCCTGGCCGCCGCGGTCGCTGAGATAATAAAGTGCATCCCCGTCCGCATTCCACATCGGGTTCAGATTTTTGCCGAGGTACTGCGTTAACCGCCTGTATTCTGTTCCGCAAACGTCCACCGTCCAAATGTCGGAATGCCCCGCCGGATTAAGCCCCCGCCGCCACCACGCGTGTCCGTTGTTGTTAAACGCCAACATACTTCCATCTGGGGAAATAGCCGCGTTATAGTGGGATTCCATAGGGTCGCCGGCAATGCGGATTGGCGTGCCGCCATCAACCGAAATTTTGTAAATTGCGCCGCAGATGCCATCGTACATTGATGCAAAATAGATCCAATTTCCGTCAGGCGACCAACATGCAGGCGGAACTGATGCGCTGTGATATGTCAAACGCCTCGGCGGCTCGCTTGAGTTGAGCGAGATAACGTAAATATTTCCATCGCCTGTACGCTGAGAGGCAAACGCCAATTCGCTCCCATCCGGTGAGAAAATGGGATGTGAATCGTGGCTCGGGTGAGTCGTAACCCGCCTAGCCTGCCCGCCTTCTGCAGATGCTATCCACACGTCACCGGAATAGCAAAAAGCGATTTCGCTCCCGTTCGGCGAAACGCTCGGTTGGCACAGATATGGGAAATGAGCGGTTTTGGACCTGTCTCCATTGCGGTTTCCGGCGGTGTAGAGGGTTGATAACAACGTCAAATAAGGATGGCTCAAATTGGCCATGCGGGTTCCTTTCTAAATCAACAAGCTAACTCTCAATAATGTGTCGAACCGCTATCATCTGTAGGAGCGATTTCCGAATCGCGACCCTTATTTGAAACCGAGTTTTTTTTCTTCAAAACTCGGTTTCTTAAACGCAGCAAAATTTTGCGATTTAGCTCTTGTAGGTTGGGTAGAGCGTATTCAGCCAAAAACCGCCCATCAACACCAATCGCCCCATCAACCTCACCGCGTGCAAATTCCGATGGATGGAGCGAAACCCAACGATCAACCGAGTGAATAACGAGGGCGATAGTCTTTTCTTGCCTTATCCGTATCGCTTCCGATAAACCAAACGCGCCGCAACATCCAAAAGCGTTGGGTTCGCTCTGCTTTAACAGTTTCCGCACAAATTCAAATGCCGATATCCGTTCGACATTTTTTGCGTCTTTCCTTTAACCCGCTTAACCCAACCTGCAAAAGCTTAATCATAGCCCATCATTCAATCACAAAAATCACAGTTCAGACAGTTTTTGTAGGTTGGGTAGAGCGGATTCAGCCAAAAACCGCCCATCAACACGAATCGCCCCATCAACCTTACCGCGTGCAAACTCCGAGGGATGGAGCGAAACCCAACGCTTTTGAAACCTCTCCCATCCCAAATGATTACCCAACACGAACACCGTCCCAAACACCAATTGACGCAATCCTATTTGTTGTAAGCGTTAGCCAATCCGCCTACGCTTCAACACCGAATCATTATGTGCTCCCACAATCATAGCCCATCATTCAATCAAATAAATCACAGTTCAGATCAGGTATTCCAAAAATCTCTAGACAATTGGGTGGAGGGGTGTTATTCTCTTTTCAAGGCAGAAATGAGCGGACAATTCGCGAATATCATAGCCGACCCGTTAACCGCTGTCAAGATCGATATTCTGGCACAACAATTTGGCGCAATAAACAGCAAACGAAGCATTAACAATTCATATAGAGCGCCAAGACTTAATGTTAGCACCGCGCCCCTACACCTTAGCTTGAAGGAACCCTACCGTGACATTTGCAACTCATCCACAAACCTCTCAACCTGAGTCTATAGCATTGCCAGACATGGACCAGTGGTTGAAACAGCACGATCTCCTGTATGAACGCGCACCCGAAATTTGGGACGAGGGAATGCTGCTCGCCAACGGAGATATTGGCGCCGTACTCTGGTTTGAACGGGAACGGCTGAACATTTCGCTTGATAAGCTCGACCTATTCGAAACCGCCCCGCAGACTAGAGTTATCCACCCGGACTTCCATTGGAGCACCCTTGTTGCGGGCTTGGAATCTGGACGGTGGAAGGACACAGAAGGATTTTTCTCCAAAAGCTGGCAGCTCGTTTACCATCCGCCGGTAGGTCGAATCGAAATTGACCTCGGTTCTACGCCGACGGATTTTCGAGGACGGCTTCAGTTAAGTCGTGCGCAGGCAATAGCCCGGATGGTTTCAGGAAAACAGAATCTCAACCTGTCAGCCTTCATCCCACCGCAAAGAAATGTGATCGTAATCACTATCGAGTCGGACGCGCATACATTCTCTCCATCAGTTGCCTGTCACCCGGCTGAGGTGGAATTGGGGCAGTTCCGCTTCAGCGGTATGCCGGGCGATGTTCGGGCGGCAGGTCCCGGACAGCCCATTGAGTACCCTCCCGCTGACCACTATCTCGGCGGGCGGGAGTGGGGTTGGAGGCAGACGATGTTGAACGGGCAGGAGTTCTATGTCCGCGGTATAACCGACCATCCATCCCCGAATCGTTGCGTCTTCTACATAACTTTGGCAAGTTCCGCAGAGGCGCCCAATCCTGATCTACGCGCCAGAGCCGCGCTCCGAGAAACACAACAAGAGGGCGTTGCATCGCTTTTGGAGGCGCATACGGCTTGGTGGCGTGCATTTTGGTCGCGTTCATTTGTCTCCATCCCGGATTGCCAACTCGAAAGCCTATACTATTTGGGAATCTATCAGCTCGGTTCGGCTTCAAATTCCGAAAAGCATTGGCCCATGGGACTTCTGGCGCCCTGGACGCCGGATACGGACATGGTGGTTGGCGCTGGGCGGCCTCACTTTGATCTCCCAATGTATTATTGGCCCATCTTCACCTCGAATCGGCTTGAGATGTTAGACGCGCTCTGCGAATGGAGTTGGAAACTCCTCCCCGAATTCTGCCGGCGCGGCAGGGAGTTCGGCTGGGAAGGTCCGTGGCTCGGCGGCGCGCTTGGCGCAGATGCTACAATCAGCCTAATGGGCGATGCTAGCACCACCTATTGGCCCGGTTGCGGTGCATGGGTGTGTCATTTCTTTTGGCTGCGCTACCGCTATTCGCTCGACGAAAAATTTCTGCGGGAACGCGCCTACCCGATGATGCGCGAGTTCATGAAGACCTATCTCGGCATGCTTGAACGAGGCGGCGATGGACTGTGGCATCTCCCGTGGTCCTGTTCGCCGGAATTCATCCCCGAAAATGGGATTCCGTGGGGACCTGACGCCTCCGCAGATTTGGCGCTCATCCGTTTTCTAACGGAGTCTCTTCTTGAATCGGTGGGTATTCTCAAAATCGACGATCCGGATGCCGAACGCTGGCGGGATGTTCAGTCGAATCTCGCGCCCTTTCCGCAAGGGACGGATGGGATCCACATCTGGAGCGGGCAACCGCTAGACCGTCCGCACCGCCACATGACGCACCTGTTTCCGATGTATCCGATGCACCAGATTTCGATTGACGGCGGTTCCGAAGAGGAAAACCTCATCAATCAGAGCCTTGCACAGGTTGAATCTCACGGATTTGTAGCTGACTGGCAGTGCTGGTCCTACGTGTACCTCGCGATGATTTATGCGCGGGTTGGAAAAGGTGATAAGTGTGTCGAAGCGCTTAAAGCGTATGAGAACTATGTTACGCCGGTTGGTCTCGCCACCAATGCGCCGTACGAACGGGGCAAAGCTGCGGAAGGCGTGCCATTGGAACCGAGTCTCGGAATGCCTGCGGTAATTATGGAAATGCTGATCCAAAGTTGGGGCGGGACTATCCGTGTGTTTCCGGCGCTGCCAAAAGCGTGGGAGGATGCCGCTTTTTACCGGCTGCGTTCAGAAGGTGCGTTTCTGGTCTCCTCGTGCCTGAAAGCGGGTCAGGTCAAATTCGTGAGCGTGGAGAGTACAGTTGGCGGGATGTGCCGTATTGTAAACCCTTATTCCAGCCCCCCGAAGTTGTACGATTCTTCAGGAGAACTCGTCCAGTCGTTCACTAATCCAATCGTGGAATTTCCAACCGCACCGGGGGCGGTCTACTTCCTCTTGCCCGCCGACGAGGATTTCAACACCGCGGACTTCGACTTGTACCAACCGGTGCGCCCGCCAACCGAACAAAACACCTACGGCGCACGTTAAAGTCGCTGCTGCCAAGAATTACACATTTTTGCTCGATTTCCCTATTAGCGCTGTTAATTCGTCATCAGGGAGATATCTGAATGTGTGCAAAATAAATGGCTATAATTCTTCTACTTTTGTTCGTCGTCAGTAGGAGGTGCGTGTGCGGGGTCGGTTTCTATTTTTGAATTTTTCGTCTCCATCTGAGTTGCGCGCTGCCACCTTCGTTTCCGCGCTTCGTATTCGGATTTCAACGATTGCAGCGCTGGTGGCAATTCGGTGCCTTCTGTTTCATGCTTTTTAAAGACTTCAGCGATTCGCCGTTTCATTGTAGGGGTTTCAAAGCCGCGCAGCTTTTTCCCGGGAGGGGATGTGGGCGAGGGCTTATCTCTATCCGGGGACGGTATCTGTGGGTTTACGGGATAGTCGTCAGGGATAATATCAGTAGCGGGCGCTTCAAATCCATGATGCTTCTGTTCGTCCGGCTCATAGATTTCATTCAAGATTTCTGTCATCAATGTCCAATCGTCATCACTCATGTTGTGTAAAGCTGCATTCCAATCGTATTTTGACCAATCTAACCGCGGTTTGACATCGGGAGGCAATGGTTTGTCGAATTCGTCGAGGTAGACCACGTCAAGTCCTTGCGGCGCAATTCCGTCAAACACGAGTGCTTCTTCGTCATCATCAGATAAGTTGTCTAGATCGCCATAAAAGTTAGCACTGAAATTCTTCTCATCAACTTTGACATAGAGCGTATTTTCCCGCGCGGGGATGAAACCGTGACGGGTGCCGAAGCCGCCCGCCACGAGCGGGTCCACAAGTTCCGCCTGTTTCATCGCTTGCAGATTTTGGTGAGATTTATCAATAATTGCCTGTGCGACTTCCTCCCAAGGCGCATTTGGCGGGAGTCCGTAATACTCTTGCTTGGATAACATAACGTGATCCTCATTCGGATTGTCTTCATAGGCCATCAGAGTGCGGCGGATTCCAAGATACCCGGAATAATCGCCATAATCTTCAAAAACCACGCCATTGTCAAGCATATGTTGTATCCATTCCCCGCGAGGGTATCTTCGGTCTACCGCATCGTCATCCGGTTCGGGAGGACTTGCTCTGTCCATTTCCTCAAACGATTCCATAATCGCCTCAACCGTTTGCGGTCCCTCATGGAGTTTTCCCCTGGAGGAATATTCAGTTCGTGTGGGTATGTTGTTAATATCAAAACCTAGAAGTTCTGACAACTCTGGGATTACGTCGCCCGCTGTTCTTTTAGCGTCAATCGAGGCGAGAAGTTGTGCTTGAAGTCGCTCTAGGTGTTCTGGTGAAAGTGAAAGTCCGTCTTTTGCCGCCACTTCTTCGTAAGCTTCTATCACGCGTTCCATCGAGTTGTTGTAAAAGACGATCCACGGATCATCGTTTTTCAGTTCAGTCCACGGTACGTCTCGCGATTGCATACTCCCAGGGGGTTTTTTGTGTGCCTTTGCGCGCGAGTGAGATTGGGGTTGGGGGGTATGTTCGGTTGTATCCGTTGTTGGCGGAGATGGCGTCAGCCACCGGAGCCCCAAATATCCTAGAATCGCTAGAAGAGGACCAGCGGCGGCGATGATGAAAACATGGCGTTTGTTTTTCATTGAAATCCTCCTTTGCAGAAACTTAAGCGGTCAGTGTCCGGTGGCTAGTGGCTTGCCTTTACTAGCCACCGGACAACGGGACGCTGTTTATGGCCACGAGTCCCAGGCGCCGCTAAGGGTTGAGCCTTGCCAATTTCCGCTGGAGTTGGAGAATTTTTCGCGGAAGGAGCCATACGCGGATTTTGACCGGCCCTGAGTGTGTGCGTAGTTATATGGTACAGCTACGACAAACGGGGGGACTCCATAGTAACGCGTTTTTTCCTTTATTTTTACGAAGATCTCGCCAGAGTCTATATTACCCGGCTTAGAGGGGCGGTACCATGGACCGAGTCCGGCTTCTGCGCGACCGCTTCCTTTCCAAATCGTGTCTATTGGAAATAGCTCGGCATTGCCAGTAAAAGTCACATTAACCTGACCACTAGCCACCCGCCAACCCGCGGAGGCACTGCAACTCGCATGGGTGGAGGCATACACGAGTGTAGTTAAGGTAGACCAAAGTGTAACATTTAGGATAAGGAGTCCTAAGCATAGAAGCCCTACAGGACGCAATACGGTGGATTTGCAACGACGTGAAGTTTTCATAATGACTATCTCCTTAGTGCCATCATGTAGACCAAAAAAAACGGGACTGCGTTCTCGAATATTCTCGAATCACACAGCCCCGCCTTTTAGATCGACATCAATGGCATTAAAGGGTTATACTTAAAATAATGAAGTGATTCGAGGTCTAGGCTCGGGTGACTTCAACAGGGGATTCCGAGTGCCTGCTCGGGTCCCCGACCCGAAATAATTGTACGCCACTTCTAAAACAATGTCAACACTTTTTTGTAAAAAAATGATTTTTTTTAATCTGTTCAACCCAATCCTACAAGACATCTTTCCCAAAATATTCTCCGAGACCGATGGCATCTACCTACCTTTGCGCTGATAAACATGGAACTGTGCGTAGATTAAGTTTGCAAAGTGCCTGTGAATCAATCAATTGATGACATCACGCTGTCCAACCTTCCGGATGGCTACCCAATGCGATATCCGCAATACTTACACAGCTTCCTCGCCTCGTAGTAGTAGGAGGGTAGGTTGTTTCGGCGTGCGCGGTACTCACTGTGCCGCCCGCAAAGCCAATAGAACATCTCCGCCGTGTCGGAAATCGAAACATGATAGGCGTGCTCGAGCTCGAACTCCGGCTCGATAATCCAATCGCGCTCTGGCGGCACCGTCCGCATGTACCAATACTTCAACAGATTCCGCGTCCCGCTCGCCGTAGACACAGTACGCCGGTGCCATATCGAATAGACAGTGAGGAAAATCGAGCCGGCAGGCGCCGCAGTGGACACCGAATTTCGAATGCTGCCGTAGTGGCTCATAGCGATTCCATCGGCGTATCGAAAATGCGACCCCGGTATGATTTCCGTCGGGCCAAGCTCCAGAGGCGTATCCTGTGGATAGTAAAACACCTGCAACGAATCCAGCCCATGAGTAAACACCGAGCCTTTGTCCCGATGCCACCCCTGTGCGGTCTCCGGACATTGGACTCGGTGATTTGCCATGTAAGGCATGGTCAGCGCAAAATTCTTGCCCAACACCGACCGAATCGCACCAGCCGCGTCTGGATTAAGGATGACATTGTCGACAAACCAGTCCTCCTCCAAAATTTGGAGCGGCGTATGTTCGGGATGCTCGTCCAAATAATCGAACGCCCTTGTGTTAATCTCGTCCGGAACAACGCCTTCAAGCATCAGAAAGCCCGCACGGCAAAAATCCAAAACTTGCGAGTCAGTCAACGTTGGCGCGCAATCGTAAGTTCTCATAACTGTGTCTTATCTCCACATTTGGCATGTCTACCGCACGCGGTATCCGCAATATTTACAGAGTTTTCGCTGTTCATAGTAATACACGGGCAGATTGTTGCTTCGTGCGCGGTATTCGTTCTGTTTCCCGCACAACCAATAAAACATCTCCGCGGCGTCATTGCGCGCTCGATGCCCTTCTCGGTTGAAGGTGTTTTTGACGGGGACGTGATAGGCGTGCTCTAAGTCAAATTCCGGGTCGATTACCCAGTCCCGTTCCGGCGGTGAAGTCCGCATGTACCAGTATTTGAGCAAGTTGCGGGTACCGCCGAGGGTGGACGCACCGCGACGGTGCCATATTGAATAAACGGTAAGGAAGATGGATCCAGCCGGCGCAGCGGTAGAAACCGCCTCTCGGATTCCCGTGTAGTGATGCATAAAACCTTGTAAGGCAAAAAGAAAATGGGAGCCCGGTACCACTTCAGTTGGCCCCATCGCTAAGGGCGTATCTTGCGGATAGTAGAAAACTTGAAGCGAATCGAGTTCGTGGCTATATACAGAGCCGCCGTCCCGGTGCCAGCCTTGCGCTGGCCCCGGCCCCTCAGCTTGATGATTTGCCATGTAAGGCATCGTCAGAGAGAAATCCTTGCCGAGCAGTGACCGCACCGCACCCGCCGCCTGTGGATTGGTAAGCACATTGTCCACAAACCAGTCTTCATCCACAATTTTGCCGAACGTCTCTCCTGTGCGTTCTTCCAGAAACTGGGTAGTTCTTTTGTTAATTTCGTCCGGCACAACGCCCTCTAGCATCAAATAACCGTTATGGCAGAATTCCAGAACTTGTAAGTCATTTAACGTCGGTTCGCAATCGTACGTTCTCATGTCGCCTCTGGTCTTTCAATATAAATCTGATTGTGGTCGATACGGTTTGCTGGAGCGTGGAACCTTCGGAAGGCTGAAGTCCTTCCGAAGGCAAATACATTCAAATTAGATTCAAATTCGGATAAACTTCTGCAAATGATGTCGATTCGGCGATTCTGGCATAAGACCGACTTCTCCCACGTACAAGTCTCCATGCGCATCAACATAAATCCCGTGGGCGCCTTGTAAATCGCCCGGAATGTCCGCCCCGCTGCCGGTACCCCACCGTGCTTGGAGTGCGCCGTTGAGATCAAAAATACTGACTCGGCCGGGCAATTCCGCTACGTAAGCATAGTCGTCGGCATCAATGTACAACTGGCACGGCGCCGTCGTGTCCGTCCATTCGGTTAGATACTCGCCGTCAGCCGTGAAGATTTGGATACGGTTGTTCGACCGATCCGCCACGTACACTTTGTCATTCCGGTCCAAAGCTACGCCGTGCGGGAGAATAAATTGCCCGGGCCCAGTGCCGGGTTCTCCCCACGATAAAAGCAACTCGCCATCCGCCGAAAATTTGTGGACGCGCGCGTTGCCATAGCCATCCGAGATATACATGTCGCCATTCTGGGAAAGACCTAAATTGGTCGGCAAATTGAAGGGCGGTCCCGCGCGGACAACCGTGCCGGGATCCATGTTTATTACGCCGGTATCCGGGCATTCGCCGCTGACACCCAACGTCAGGAGTAGCTCGCCGTCTGTCGTGAACTTCCGAACGGTGTGGTCGAAATCATCGGTAAGATACACTGAATCGTCAGGTCCAATAAATATGCCGTGTGGTCGAGCGAAGTCTCCCTCGCCCCAAGAGTTCACAAAAGTGCCGTCGCGCTCGAAGATAACAACCGGAGTCTCGCTGCGGTGGAAAACATAAACGCGGTCGTTTGAGTCTACCGCTACCCCTGCCACTTCGCCGAAGCGTAATCCTTGCGGCAACTGTTCCCAATCTTGGGCGACCTCGTATCTAAACCCGCCGCTGCCCTCAATTTCAATCTCGGCGCCGCGGTTCGATGTTGATTGGTCCATTATCATTCTCCCATAAAATATGCATCAGATATCAAAAACGAAGGGGCAATCTGCGGTAGACTGCCCCTTACAATCGGGCTTAACTAAATATTATATCAAATCTTCAGATAAAATTGTGTATAAATATTGCTCACATCCATTCCCATTGTAGGCGCGGCATCTTGCCGCGCAAAGTAGTAGGCACACTCCGTGTACCGTAACTTTTTTGTGCAAACGCACTACCCACACACGGTAGACCGGGATCAAGTTTTTGTAGGTTGGGTAGAGCGGATTCATCCAAAAATCGCCCATTAAAACGAACCATCCTGTCAACCTCACTGCGTACAAAACCCGATGGATGCAGCGAAACCCAACGCTTTTGAACCTACAAAAACCTATTTAATTTAAAACCGAGTTTTTTCTTCAAAACTCGGTTTTTTAAACGCATAGAATTGTTCCGTCACCCATCATTCAACAACAAGAACCTTGCCAACTACATTTGCGCGTTCTTCTGAACCGGTACGCTGTGCCTCAAGCCGGAATATATAAACCCCGCGTGCAACGTCGGCGCCCGATTGATTTTCCAGATTCCACGTCACGAGCTGATCGGTTCGGCCCGCGGAAATTTCTTGAAACTCCTCATAGTATACGAGATCGCCGGCAAAATCGTAAATACTTAAGAGTACGTCCATCCGATCGTCGACCGGGGCGTTGATATCGAAGGAGAAGTTAGCCGCATCCCCGATTGAATGTCTCACGGGATTCGGCCAAACATACGTCGATCCCTTGAAAGAGAGCGATACCGAGAACGTCGCCGTTACGCCGTCAACCACCGAAACGTTGCCCGCCTGATCAGTGGCGCGAATATCAAGGTTGTATACTCCGGATTGCGTGGGCAGAAAATCGGCCGACCAGCGGCTCCACGGTTCCTCCTCCGCTTCACTTACATCTTGCGCCGGCACCGGATTGATCGGGGCGCCATCGGGACCGACGCCAACAATCTCAATCTGCAGAACTCCGGATGCGGAAACTTCTTCCGTCTCCGGATCATGAGCCGTGCCACTTAACGGAATCGGTTCGTTTTCAAGTGTCGTGACGCCGCCGAAATCCGTGAGCGCGGCAACCGGTTCAGTTCTTTCATAAAGAAACTCCGTAGAGATTGAATCCATCGGTTGAAAACCGAGATCCGCCTCATCTAACCCAACGCTCGTGATGGTAACCTGATAAAGCCCTTCGATTGATAGTGCGTCAGATTTCAACTCAATCGCATCCACGCCGTTTTGGCGCATGTGCCCGTTTATCGGATTTCCCCCCGGATCATGCAGAGCAATTGTTGATTGAGAGAGGTCAACTCCCAGCCCGCGCGTGCCGTCGCGGGCAATATCTTCCAGTCTTGCCCGAATGACTACGCCGATAATTCTGTTAGTTGCCGATGGATAGTCGGTATGCTCCCTATCGTAGAGCAGAGGCTGATCATTGATTTCTAAGGAATGCGTAATAACTAGCGGCGGACGTGTATCGTAGGTGAACTCGTACATCACCGGATCCGAGGTATTCTTTGCGCGGTCCGCAGCCACTACGGTTACGCGGTATGCGCCATCTTGGCTTCCGTCGCTGGCAAGCGGCGTCGCCAGTCGCAAGGAAAGCGTTTCCTGTTCATCGCTAGACAACGTACCGCGAATGCGCTGACCCGTCTCAATGTTCTCAAGCGTGAGCCAAGACTCAGCCAAATCGTCCCAATTTATTCCCGAACCCGGCTCGGCGTCGGTAATCAATACCTGAATCTCGTTGAGCGCGTTGTTAACGCCCGGTTCCGCTACAATCAACGATACGGTATCCGGATCGGCCTCGGGTGGAATCGTATCGTAAGCAAAGGTAAATTGCCGCGTCGCCCCCTGGCGTCCGGCGCGATTGACCGGTATCACCGAAATGGTATACATGCCATCGTCAGATCCATCCGAAGCAAGAGGGCGCGACAGCCGATACACTAATCTGCTTCCAGCTTCAGTCTGTATTCCCGCCACAGGTGTGCCGTCGGGAGAGAGCAGTGTAATCGTTGAACGATCCGAGTCGTCTCCGTCAAACTGAAGTTGAGCTTCAACCTGGCGAAGGGGTCTGTTCGTAGTTGCTCTTTCAGGAGGCGAAGTCGCTGGGATTGTCGAAACCACCGCCGGTATACTTGACGAATAAAGGAAACGCGCCGTGAAAGGCGAATCGGCGCCATTTCCCGCGCGATCCACAGCTAGGACGCGGATAGTATAGTTCCCGTCCGTCACAAGCCCCGGAATTTGCAGTGTCATCCGCCCGCGGCCATCGTTGTTCGGCTCACCGGTAATTTCTTCGCCGCTTGCATCCAAAAGGGTCAAAGTCGACGCGTCGAAGTCAATGCCGCTGCCGCCCGTATCCCGTAAATCGGCTGAAATTGTACGAATATCATCACGAATCGCCTCGCCGTCTGCCGGGTGTGTTTGCACCGTTGGGGCTATCGTGTCATACACCACCTGATGCGCAATGCCGCTCAAATTGCCAGCATTGTCGCTGAGAACAAGTATTACGGTGTATGTTCCATCGTCGCTGCCATCGGTTGCCAAAGACTGAGAAAGCGTGAAGATTATCAGTTCGGTGCCGTCATTGGTTAAATCTCCTGGGATAAGGTTCTCGTGTGAATCCAATAAGTGAATTCGCTGTTCATTGATTTTCAGCCCAGCCGGACCCGTGTCAACTACCAATGCAGCGATTTGCGAAATCTGCTCCCCGATATAAGATACCGGTTCCGTGAGAGTGATTGGCGACACCGCACTTACCGCGGGCGGCTGCGTATCCAGTATGAATTGATGCCGCGCCGGAATGCCGGCTTCACCAGCAGCATCAATTGGGGTGATTGTCGCCGTATAGGTGCCGTCCATTGTACCGTCCGTCGCCAGTTGCAACGGCGTCCAGACAATCTCATTCGTGCCGCGCGTGCTCTGAATTCCGTCAACCTCTCCGTCGGGTCCAACCACAATAATTCTCGACCCGTCGGAGGTCAAGTCTAAACCGATGCCGCTGACATCTATAAGCGAGGCGGCGATGGTGTCCACCGCATTAACAAACTCAACCGGTGCAGAATGTCCGCCAATGGTGACTGCTTCCACGCGGGGAGGCGCCAACTCAATGCGGAAATTGTAAGGGATGGCGCGCCCCGATACGTTGCCGGCGAGGTCATGCGGTGTGATTTCGAGCGTGTAGTTGCCGGAACGGGTCAAGCGCGTAAAAGTGACGGTCATCGTGTCAACCCCGTCGTCCCGGGCGTGTACGTCGACCTGAGTTTCCCCCGGCGCAATCAATCGAACCGATGTTCCCGCGAGGTCTACCCCGCTGACTGCGGTTATTTTATCATATGCGTCTGAGAATATGACAGCAATCTCATGCAACGACGTATCTATAATTTCTAACTGGTCAGCCTCGATGTTCGTTGGGGGATCGGTATTTGCGGTCACGGACACAATCCGTGGTATCTGCGTGTCGTATATAAACGTGTTAGATGCTTCGACGACGTTGCCCGCTTTATCGGCGACGGTCAGTCCGATGACGTATTCTCCATCTGCATCCCCGTTTCGAGCCAGGGCGGTATTCAAATCCAACGTGAGTGTCGAAGCCGCTTTGTCTGCGCGAATGCGTCCCGCGGCCGGGTTGCCCCCTGGCCCCGTAAGCTGAATAGTAGATCGCTCGAAATCAATACCCTCGCCGCTGTGATCTAGCAGCGCCGCGCTCACAGACGTGAGCCGGGCAGCGTATGAAAACGCAGCCGGTGTCGTCGAGACTATCTCCGGATTCTGGGTACTATAAAAGAACGGAAATTCGATTGGACTGGTGTACGTGTTACCCGCCAAATCTGTTGGCGTCACCTGAATGCGGTAACGCCCGTCAGCCAATCCGTTTACCGGCAGCGCATTAAAACTGAAAATCGCAGTACCGGCCCCATCATCGGATTGATTTCCGCCAATCTCGTCCCCGTTCGGGGCGGTTAGACGCACAGCCGTCCTTGAGAAATCCATGCCGCTGCCGCCATCGTCCGAGAAAGCTACGATTAGACGGTGGACGGGGGACATGATGACTGTAGATTCCTGAAGCACATCAATACTCACACCGTCAGTCTGTTCAGCACGAATAGATTCTACGTTCGGCGCTTGCGTGTCGTAACGCAGGATGAACGATATGTCTTCAAAATTTCCGGCTTTATCGTAGGCTTGTACGCGGATTGAATACGCGCCGTCGGCGTCGCCGGTACGAGAAAGAGGCGTATCAAGCAGCCGCCAAACCGTTTCGCTGCTGTCGTTATTAAGGGTGCCGGCAACTGCGTCCCCGTCAGGGTTCAAAATCTGCACCGATGTGCGGTTAAAATCTATCCCTGCACTGTCGTCGCTCAAGACAACCTCGACACGCGTCAACTGGTCGCTGATGTTAGACGCACCGCCAATAATGTCGAGGGGAACGGCGTCCGATGGCGTAATCGCGTTCAACGCCTCAATGACGGGTTTTTCCATGTCGTATGCGATTGTAAATGTCTGCGGAATCCCGCTGTTTCCCGCGGTATCCACCAACGTTACCACGAGGGTGTATGTTCCGACACTCGAAAACGCGGCGGATTCAAAGGTGATGCGGCTTATTCCGTCGTAGGTCTTCTCGCCGTCAATTGGAGAATTGTCCGGCGCCAGCAATTGCACCTCTGACGCAGAAAAATCAATCCCCGACCCTTCAACACCATCTCTTGCCGTGGAAGGCGCCGGGTCTACTACTTCAAATTCAACTTCAATTTGATTCCGGTTCGTCGCACTGTCCGCGGGCATGCGGGATTCCGGCGTAATCTGCGGCGGGTGGCTGTCATACAGAAAAACGCTTGTGTAATCCGCTGCCGTGCCGAGTTCATTAACTAAATTAAGTTCGATTGTGTACTCCCCGTCCCCCGCGCCGTCGGTTGGTAGTGTAGTCTCCAGCGTGAGCGTCTGCGCGCCGTCATTTCTCAAAACGCCCGCTATTCTCTCGCCGAGGGCGTTTTTCAGTATGATTGTCGATCGGGAAAAATCAATGCCGCTTCCGCTTTTGTCAATCAGTGTCGCCGTAATATCTTCCACGCTGTTGACAATCGCGTTGTCAGTCGGTACCAGCGTGTCAATCATCGGTGACTGTGTTGCGAACGTAAATTCAAATCGAAATGGCGCTTCGGAGATATTTCCCGCACCATCCACGGACGTGACTTCAATCGCGTAAATCCCGTCAGCAGCCCCATCTGTCCGTAGCGGATTAAATTGCAGCGTAATTGTGTCAAGCCCGTCGTTTGACGTGTTCGACAAAATCGGCGTGCCATCAGGTTGAATTAGATCCACTTGGGAAGCGGCGAGGTCGACACCGCTAAGGTCCGGCTCGAATTTAACAATAACTTGACTCAACGCGGAGATGTTGTCGCCGGCACTCGGCTGTGTGTTAGCAACGGTCGCAATCTGCGTGTCAATAATGAGGGTAAACTCTTCGGCGAAAGCGCTGCCCGCGGAATCTTCATACCTCACACTGACGGTGTATTGCCCGTCTGCCGTCCCGTTGCGGGGCAAGACGGTGTCAATCGCCCATGTTAAACGCGCGTTTTCCGCGTCGGCAGTTATCTCCTCTGCCGGTACCACCTGTCCATCGGGCCCTGTCACCTGAATCGTCGATCTCCGGCGCAAATCGCTGTCTTGCAACACGGGTGAGAAATTGATGCCGGGACCGGTGTAACCCAACAGTTGCGCCTCAATGGTAGTCAAGTTGCTGATGTGAGTTTCGCTGGGGGAATTCAGTCGAATCTCCGGAGTTTGCGTCGCGTACGTAAATTCAAACCGCAATGGTGCCTCCGCCGCATTCCCCGCCCGATCCGCGGACGTGACTTCAATCGCGTAAATACCGTCCGCGGTCCCATCTGCCGGCAGCGGATTAAATTGCAATGTAATTGTGTCAACCCCGTCATTCGATATGTTTGACAAAATTGGCGAACCATCAGGCTGAATTAGACGCACTTCGGAAGCACCGAGGTCCACGCCGCTGACATCCGAGTCGAATTTTACAACTACCTGATTCAACGCCGTGACGAAATCGCCGGTTCCCGGTGTTGTATTTGCGACGGTCGGAATCTGCGTATCAAAAATAAAGGTAAAGTCTTCCGTAAAAGCAGAGTCCGTTACATCGACATATCTGACCGTGACAGTGTATTCGCCGTCTGCCGAGCCGTCGCGCGGCAGAGGCGTATCAATCGTCCAATTCAACCGTGCGTCTTCCGCATCGGCGGTTATCTCTTTGGGTAAAACAATGCTTCCATCCGGTCCAATCACCTGAATCGTCGATTCGCTGCGCGAGACGCCGTTTTGCATAACAGGGGTGAAACTTATCCCGGGACCCACGTAATCCAACAGTTGCGCCTCGATTGTCGTTAAGGTGCTGACTTGGGACTCGCTGGGGGTATTGAGCCGAATATCAGGGAATCGTGTTTCAAAGAAGAACCGATTGTGGCGCACCGTTCCAATGTTGCCGGCGCGGTCGGCCGGCGTAATCTCAATCGTGTATTCGCCGTCGTCCGAGCCGTCGGTTGCCAGCGGTTTCGCCAACGAGAGCATCGCCGTATTTTGACCGTCATCGCTCGTGTCAGCGCTGACCGCATTCCCCCCACGCAGCAGCCTCACGGTTGTCGATGAAAAATCAATCCCGCTCGTCGCATCGTCGAGGCGAACAGTGACTTCGGACAGAGATGAAACCGTTGCGTTATCCGCTGGTGTTGTCGAGATAAGTACGGGCGCCTGCGTGTCATAAATCAGAACAACACCTGTTGTTTGAGCGTTGCCCACCTTATCCGCAAAACTCACCTGAACGCTATATGTGCCATCCTGACTGCCATCGCGGACTTGCAGCGGTTGGTTCAACCGAAAGACCAGGGTGCTGTCGTTCACATTCGGAATCAACTCACCTGCTACCAGGGCGGTATCACCAACTTCAACTTGACGTACCATCTCAATTGTCGTCGTATCAAGATTGATGCCGCTGCCATCCCCATCGTCAAAGGCGGCGGTTACCTGAGAAAGCAGAGTGTTCCGGAACGTCCGCGGTTCCGATATCTCAATCGGGGTAAGTGAGACGAGTTGCGGCGGTTGGGTGTCGTAAATGAAAGAAATCTGCCGCTGTGAACCTTCGTTGGCTGCGTTGTCCACAGGCACAACCGTGAGTGTGTAAGTGCCGTCGTCCGTTCCATCTGTTTCTAAGGGGAAACTCAACCAAAATTGGATGCCGTTCTCGCCGACGGGCCCCTGTCCGCCATCGACCGCGCCGCTAGGCCCATTCAGGCGGATGGTCGAGGCATTGCGATTCAGTGCGATGTTATCGGCAAGGAAGGCTTGCACAAATCGCACCGGCGTGTTGGTTTTTGTTCCGGGTTTCAGGTCCACGCCGTTGGCAGTAAGTCTGGTCACTATCGGCGGGCTTGTGTCAAATGTGAAATTCACGGTTTCCTGAACGCCGTTCCCCGCTAAGTCCAAAACATCGGCGGTGACCGTGTATTCTCCGTTTTCCGCAATGTCGTCCAAAGGTGTATCGAGACTCAAGGTGAGACTGTTATCGTTGCGGTTGAATCTCCCCGAGATTGAATCGCCGGATTCGTTTTGTAACGTAATATCTGTTCCCGTCGGCGTGAGATCAATGGCGGATCCGTCACCCGGATTGACTATCACTTCAATTACTGAAATCGGCGCGTTTTGATAGGAATTGGCGCCCGGCGTGACCTGCAACACGGCTGGCGGTTCAGTGTCTATGGTTACCGCTTCAATTTCGAAAGTACCGACATTGCCGCCTTTGTCAACGCCCCGGAGTTGAAGATTGTAAGTGCCGTTGCCCATCGGTATGCCGGAACCGTCATTACCTTCCCAATTGTAAGGGTGGTCTCCTTCTGAACGTATCGGCAGAGAAATCGCGGGGCGGTTGGGTTGGGTAAACTCTAACTGTAGTGCAGGCTCACGCGCCGCCGAATCGTCAGGTAGGGATTCGGAGAGGGAATAAATAAACTCCGTTGAGTCTTTGATACCGTCATCATTGGGTGAAAACTCGCGTCGGGAAATCTGTGCGGTCACCCGGGGCGAGGTTGTGTCAACAGTAGCGGTTACGGTCTCCGTTTCACGGCGGCCAAATACCCCGTCCACAATATCGACGCGAATCGTGTACGTTCCGTCCCTCACGGCACGAGCCGTGGTCGGCCCCTCGTGTTCCGGAGACCGGTCTTTACCGTCCCACTCCTGGCGAATAACTTTGGGAGCGTCATTTTCAGTAGCTCCCGAACCGATTTCACCGATGATTAGCCAATCATCGTCGGGATCAAATTCGCCGTCGGGGGGGCCAATCCCGCCTCCACCGTGCACGTCAATAATAATCCGAAAATCCCCTCGAGCGCCATCCGTCACAAAACTGATTAGCAGTTTATCCTGAACATCGTCTCCGTTTGGGCTGAAAACATCATCTTCGTCTGCGTCATCAATGACCTGCGGTTCGGAGTCAAAACCCAATCCCCAAGCGAGCGGCTGTACCGGGGAAAACGGTAAGGGTAGATGAAGCAACAGCTGGAGGACAGATAGAAGTAAAACAATATGAAAACGCCCTGCGGTCAAAATCCTTTCAGCCGGATGGCGCTTAAATTCTTTGATAATCAACACGTGTTTCCTCTGGAGTTCAGTAAAATGTGCTTGGGGCTGCCAAGACTTCCTATCTCTACCGTGTTTAAGTGGCGGTACATTCAGTCTGTGTTAGACGCAAAAACATCTGATTGGTTGAGGAATTGGCGAATCCACACCAAGATGCCTATCCTATGCCTTGCCTCTTCCCTCGCATATTTCTACCGTCGTCGCGCCTCGTTCCCCTTTACCCCTGTCGTAGGTGCGGCTTCTTTCCCCTTTACCCTAACCGTAGGCGCGGCATCTTGCCGCGCTCAAAGTAGAATTCACACTCCGTGTTCCGTCACCCCGTATCCGTTGCCACTTCCCCCGCATTTACCTACTGCAGTCGCGTCCTCTTTCCCATTTACCCTCTTCGTAGTCACGGCTTCTTTCCCCTTTACCCTAACCGTAGTCGCGTCCTCATTCCCTTTTACCCCCATCGTAGTCACGTCCTCTTCCCCTTCACCCTTACCGTAGGCGCGGCATCTTGCCGCGCTCAGAGTAGCATGCCCACTCCGTGTTCCGTCACGTCGTATCCGTTGCTTCTTCCCCCGCATATCCCTACTGTAGTCGCGGCTCTATCCCCTTTACCGCCATCGTATTCGCGTCATCATTCCCTTTTACCCCTCTCGTAGTCACGGCTTTTTCCGCTTTACCCCCTGTCGTAGGCGCGGCATCTTGCCGCGCTTAAAGTAGCATGCCTACGCCGTGTTCCGTCACCCCGTATCCGTTGCTTCTTCCCCCGCATTAACCTACTGTATTCGCCTCCTCTTTCCCCTTTACCTCCATCGTAGTCACGGCGTCTTTCCCCTTTACCCTAACCGTAGTCGCGTCCTCTTTCCCCTTTACCTCCATCGTAGGCACGGCCTCTTTCCCGTTTACTTTTACCGTAGGCGCGGCATCTTGCCGCGCTTAAAGTAGCATGCCCACGCCGTGTACCGTCACCCCGTATCCGTTGCTTCCTTCCCCGCATTTACCTACTGTAGCCACGGCGTCTTTCCCCTTCACCCTTACCGTAGGCGCGGCATCTTGCCGCGCTCAAAATAGAATTCCCACTCCGTGTGCCGTCACGTCGTATCCGTTGCTTCCTCCCCCGCATTTACCTACTGTAGCCACGGCGTCTTTCCCCTTTACCCCTATCGTAGCCGCGGCTCTTTCCCTTTTACCCCCATTGTAGTCGCGTCCTCTATCCCCTTCACCCTTACCGTAGGCGCGGCATCTTGCCGCGCTCAAAGTAGCATGCCCACTCCGTGTTCCGTCACGTCGTATCCGTTGCTTCTTCCCCCGCATTTACCTACTGTATTTGCGTCCTCTATCCCCTTTACCCCCTGTCGTAGTCACGGCGTCTTTCCCCTTCACCCTTACCGTAGGCGCGGCATCTTGCCGCGCTCAAAGTAACATTCCCACCCCGTATGCCGCCACACCGTATCCGTTGCCTTATTCCCTTTTATCCCCCTCGTAGTCACGGCTTTTTCCGCTTTACCCCCTGTCGTAGTCGCATCCTCTATCCGCTTTACCCCCATCGTAGTCACGGCGTCTTTCCCCATACCGTAGGCGCGGCATCTTGCCGCGCTCAAAGTAGCAGGTCCACGCCGTGTGCCGTCACCCCGAAGCCGGGTCTTCGAATATTTTCCGGACTCGCCGGCTTCCGTTCTCCCGGTCAATTTCGTCGGTGTGAAAGATTAGCTGGGGTTCGGTGAAGGCATTAAAATCGGAACTGGTGGAGAGCCAAACGGAACGTCCCCATTCCGTACTCAACTTGACCATTGCTAGAAACTGGCTCGACTCGATGTCATGCGTAAACTGGGACTCGTCTTGGCAGGGGATGGGCGGCGAGTCGTGGAGCCTCCAGTCAAATCCGTCCGGGGACACGGCAAGGCGGCCGTTGGCATTGAACATCCCTTTGTAACGGCGTCGCGGATCCGGATCGGTCTAGTCGCGCACAACGTGAAAAGGGATTCCCTGCCCCATATTTTCCGGGTCGAATGCGATGTTGTTGTCCCTTGAACCGCCGAATTCGTACAACCCCATGGCCGGCTTTTTCCAATGCTCCCCGTCATCGGAGACCGCCTAGTACAAATGCCGGCCGAAATACCACCATTCCCACAGTTTCTTCTCGGAATTCCATTGCGGGCTGGAACGGCTCTGAATCCCCCCATACACAAGTGTATCGTCCACTATCACCGTTTGCTAATGCACACAACCACGCGCTGCGATGTCCCACTGCTCGGTGATGTGTCCGTCTTTTAGCACCGCATAAGTGTCTAGTAGGTTTGCTACGACACATGCGTGGTTTGGCACGATTCGAAGGTTTGCGCCAATCTCCAAATCTAAACACTTCCGTGTTACGAATCCATGTTCTTCCGATAGTTTGGCGACTATCATTTCATAGTCTCTATTCTCAAACCGATCCGCGGGATACGCGAGTCCGAATCCTTCCATCCCCGACATGCCGTGTGCGCCTTGATCAGAACTCAAGGTTTTCGAACCGGCGTCAATAATAAAGTAGTCGGAGTTTTGGCTCACGACCGTTGCCAGCACGGAGAGCGCAATCTGGTTTGGCTCGATGAGCTTGAGGCGCAGCGGCATCCTATCCATGAAAACGTAATTGCCGGGTCGAATTTCCGTGATGCCGTCGTAGCTATCGCTCGCAAGCGTGCCGGGTGTGGATCCAACGGACACCTCCGCGACGTCAATACCGGCGCCTTCCAATTTCGCACGCACGCGCATCATAGTCTCGCACTCTTCTTGGGCGATTTTCCGTGCCGCCCCCATGTCTTCCGCGCCGTAGGTGTGTCCCGCATGGGATAAAAGCCCTACAAAATTCAGAGTGGGTTCTTGCACGATGTTCTGCACCAGCCCGACCATATGCGGATCGCCTTCCGTGAGTCCGCATCGGTGCAGCCCCACATCAATTTTCAAGAAGACATCAACCTGTTTTTGGTGTTTCTCCGCCGCCGCAGCGATTGTATTTACCCCTGTCCGGCTGTCTACGATGAGTCGAAGATCGGCGTTGTACGCGTGTGCAGCGGTAATCAGGCGGTCTAGCTTTGAAGCCACTACGAGTGGATACGCCACAGTGACGGAACGGATTCCGTTTTTAATGAAAACCAGCGCCTCGTCTACCTTTGAAGCCGTGATACCGACCGCGCCTGCATCTATCTGACGCTGCGCGATTTCAAGGCATTTGTGGGTTTTGATATGCGGGCGGAGATTGACACCGCGCGCGTCGGCGATGTTCTGAATCAAACGGATGTTTGCCTGCATCCGCTCGTAATCCAATAAAATGTGAGGCGTTTCGACATCTAGATTCAATCCCATTTTTTTTGCCTCCAAGCCAGCGCGTCCGTGCTAACCCACCCACCAGAAAAAATAATGGGCAGACCCAAGACCTGCCCCTACCTTACTCCTTACGCATTACTCATCACTCATTACTTATTACTCATTACTTATTACTTATTACTCATTACTCATTTCTCTTCACTCGTGCCTCAACGCATCAATCGGAGACAACTTGGCGGCTTTCCATGCCGGATAAGCGCCGAAAAAAATTCCGATCCAACCCGCAACAAAGAACGCTAACCCCGTGTAAATCGGCGAAATAATCGTCCGCCATTCCCATAAGGAAGGCACCATCTTGGCGCAAAACACGCCGACGCCAATCCCAATCAATCCGCCGATTACCGAGAGCGCGGTGGATTCAATTAAGAACTGGCCCAAAATGTCCCGGCGCTTAGCGCCCACCGCCTTCCGTAAACCAATTTCCTTTGTACGCTCCGTTACGGAGACCAACATGATATTCATAATCCCGATGCCTCCCACAACCAGCGAGACAATGGCAATACCGAGAATCATATAGGTGAAGGTCTGCCCGGATTCCTCTAGCGTCTCTAAGAACATGGCTTGGTTGCGCACGTGAAAGTCGAGCGGTTTATTGGCGGAGAGCTTATGTTGTTTCCGCAGCAAATTTTCGATTTCAGCCTGTGCCGGTTCCATGGCTTCGCTGCTAGCGGCTTGCACACTGATACTCGACAGGTACTCGGTTCCGAAGACCCGTTTCATTGCCGTGCTCACGGGTATAATTATCTGGTCGTCCGGATTACGGAACCCGGACGCGCCTTTCTCCTTCAACACACCGAGCACATAGAAGTTGTGCCCCTTAATCTTAACGGTTTTCCCAATCGGATCGGCATTTTCATCAAATAGTTCATCGGCGACCGATTTTCCGAGCACGCACACCCGCTGCCGCCGGCGAACATCGTTATCGGTGAAAAACGAGCCGGTCGCAACGGGAAAATTTTCGGTATACTGAAACGCGGGTGTTGACCCGACTACGGTTGTGTTCGTGTTGCGGTTCAAGTATTTCGCTTGCGTGCGTTGGTTCAACCGGGGCGAAACATGAAGCGCATTTGTCATACGGCCTTCCAGCACCTCAACATCCTTGTACGTCAACGTTCGCTGGCTTTCTCCGAAGCTGCGTCCGCGGAACCGGGTCTGTCCGGGACGGATGCTCAGAATATTCGCACCCAATGTTTGAATCCGTTCCGTGATGTCGGCTTTTGCGCCCTCGCCAATCGCGGTGGTCGTCATAATCGCAGCCACACCGATGATGACTCCGAGCATCGTCAGCGCAGACCTGAGTTTGTTGGCGAACAAACTGCGTACAGCATTGCTTATGCCTTCAAGAAGTCCCATTTTTCTTCTCTTTAAGGTATTGGCATGTGAGAAATTCGCCGGTTATTCGCATCACGCACTGTTTTGTGTTATCTGATAAGATTTTCGTTCTAGGTCTCGCCGCGAGACCATTCGGCCTTGAAAAATCCTTGTCCCGCACAACGCACTCACCGCCCTCTCCCTCGTCCGCCAAATCCGCCGCCCATACGGCGCATCGTAGACGCGGGATTCTGCATCATTCTGCGGAATCGCTGCATATCTGCGTCACTACCGCTAGGTCGTCCGCCCCCGATGGCGACACGCTGCCCCTCTTCCGCGCCGGAGACGACTTCAGTTGTGTCAAAACTCGCGGCACCGGTAACAACGGGTTGCGGGCGCCCCGGCTGCCCATCTTCGCTGATGGGACGTATCATCTTACGGTTGCCAAATGAAATAATAGCCTCATTGGGCAATACCAATACGGCTCGCCTGCTTGCCGCAGAAATCTGCACCGTCGCGTTCATACCGGGTTTCAAGAACGGCGCTTCGACCTGAACATCTTGTTCATCCGCGCCTGCCGGGGAGGGCTGGTCGCCCATAAAACTATCCATCATCGCCATCCACGGATCTACATCATCAGAACTATCCGCACCTCTGTTTTCGGTGCGGGAATCCTCGGCGGCACCGGTTTCGTCGCGCTGCCCTCGCATCCGTTGAAATTGTTCTCGCTGTTCCGGGTTAAATCCGCCGGCGCCGCGTCGGAATCGTCCGCGCTGCTCAGCCCTGGTATTTTTTATTTCGCTTATCACGTTAAAGGTGGTCACATTTTGCACCACCTGCCCTTGCGGCGAAATCCGAAGTATCTCGCCTTCAAACGGCTGATCGGGATAGGCTTCCACGGTAATCGTCGCCGGCTGCCCAACCTTCACCTTGCCGATGTCGGTCTCGTCGACTTCCGTGACCACGTAAACCCGTGACAGGTCTGCCATGGTTACAATCACCTGCCCTTCAGACGTGCCGAACGAAGATCGGCTGCCGCCCCCGAAGCTAGAGAAGATAATCTGGCCCTCCTCAACCCTTTTTTCCAGGACGGTTCCGGAGATCGGCGCTCTGATTTCCGTGTCGCTCATCTGCTCCCGCGCGAGTTGTAACTGCCCTTCGCTGCGTTTGACCTGGGCTTGGGCGTTCTCAAGCTCCTTTTCCTTGACGCTAATTTGAGCTTTGTTTGCGACAGCGAGGTTCAACGATTCCTTCGCCTGTTCGACGCGGTTGCTTTGAATTTCAATCTCCATGTCGCGGTACGGCTGTTTTTCAATCTGCTCTAGCGCCGCATCTAGGGCGAACTTTGCTTTGTCTATCTCTGCCTGCGCTAGCTTTAGCTCCGCTTCGCTGGCTGGTTGCTTGACCAATTTCGCTTGCTCGACGGCAGACTGGTGTTGCGCCTCGGCGGATTGCAGTTGAGTTTCGGCGGCGTCCAGCTCTGATTGGGAGATGAGATTCTTTTCAAATAACCCTTTCTTCCGTTCGTACTCTTTCTTTGCCAGGTCCCGGTTCGCCTCCGCTTGGTTTACCGCCGCGTTTGCCCGGTTTATCTCTTCAGCACGAACAGTCTCCGAGGTCAACAACTTGAACCGCAAGGAGGCAATCTTAAGGTTGTTTTCCGCATCAGCCACTTGCCGCTTATTCGTCTTCTCTTTTTCGATGCGAATCTGCTCGCTGAGCTGCTCTAGCTGCTTTTTGGATTCGGCGAGCTTTTCTTCAGCCTGTTTAATCTGAATTTCCGACTGGTCTTTCTGCAGTTGGATATTGATTTCGGCTTGCTTCAGTCTTGCCTGTGAGGCGCGAAGGTCGGCTTCCGCCTGCTCAAGGTCAACCGCAACATAGGTGGTTTCGATACGCGCAATCACGTCGTCTTTTTCAACGGCGTCTCCTTCCTCTACAGAAAGAGAAAGAATTTTGCCGCTCGCCTTAGAACTCACCTCGACAATATTCAGTGGTTCAATTGTACCCGTCGCATCAATCACGACATCAATATCGCCGCGTTCAACCGTTGCGGTTCTTAATTCAGGCATTCCGGAATTGTTCGACTCTTCTTTGGTAGACGAGAATAGCCTATCGTAAAGCAAATAGCCGCCAACTCCGATAATACCCACTACGATAATACAAATTATTACCGTCTTTTTTCTCATTACAAAATCTGCCCCCACCTACCATAAGCGAGGCATCTTGCCCCGCATATAGTAGTAGGCACACTCCGTGTGCCGTAATCTTCCTTCACCTACCGCACACGCCGTATACCTAACTACTGCTGACCCCGTCCCCTACCGCCGGGCCGTCCGCCTCTCATCCGCTCCATCCGCTTCTGCTGCAATTCATCAAGCTTTGCGGACTGCTCTTCAGTCAATATCTCTTTCAAATCGGACTCAAACGATGTCCGAACCTCCATCATGGCAGCTCGCATCGAACCGCGGTCACCCGTGTCGCGCGCCTCCTTCATGGCTTTCTCAAGGGAATCTCGCGATTTCTGATACACGGGACGCGCTTTGATTAGCGTCTCATCATCAACTTTGACGACAAACGTCAAATCAGACCACGAACTGTCAATTAAAGAAGTCGGTGAAAATCCACCGCCGCCTCTTGCGCCCCGCATACCGCCGCCGCGTCTATCGCGCATTTCGCTCCGATCAGGTCGCTGGGCTTGTGTGATCTGGTTTGTCATAAACACGACAACCGTCGTAACTGCTAACATGGCAACTAACAAAAACCATTTCGAGTATCGGGATTCTCCGGTGTTCATTCTGTTTATCATGGAAAACTCTCCTTTTCGTTCGGGTTTTGGAAATTCAAATTCTTTGGCTTCAACTTCTTCCTTTAGACAAACAAAAATAGATAAAGTTCGCTGTTTTGCGGATTTTTAACCTCTGTAAAACTGTGTCCGCGAAAAAATATACACTTATGCGTTAATGCTCCAATATGCATGGAACTACCGCATTGACATCTTTGGCTGTTCAATCGTTCGCCGTAGCACGACGCCCCACTGTCCAACGACCCAGAGGGTGTTTCCTGTCTTCGATCGGGCGATACGGTACAGGTCGTTGCTGATGTCGGTATGCTCCCGTTCCCACGTGTCGCCGCCATCGGTCGAGTGGAGGATCGTCCCTTTCGCGCCTACTGCATAAATTCTCTGCTCGGTCAGCGCTATCACACTGTATAAATCTGTTGTGACACCGCTCGACAAGGGCTCCCAACTAAAGCCGCCGCCGGTCGTTCGCAGAATGATGCCGTAGCGTCCGACAGCCCAACCTTTCCGTTTGGTAATGAACGACACATCGTGCAAATCGTAGCCTGTATCCGTTTCATGGTATTTCCAGTAGCCGCCGCCGTTAATTGTTCTTTGCACGATGCCGTCCCGCCCGACCGCCCATCCAAGCGGCGCATAATTCATATTAATGCCTAAAAGGTCATTCGCGGTAGATGTTCGTTGTTGCGTCCATATGGGGCCGCCATCTTGATTGTGAATTATCTGCCCTTCGTTGCCAGACGCCCAACCTTGCGAAAATTCGCCAAACGCAACATCGTTGATGGCAAACGACCGTGGTGGATCCTCTTCGAATAAGCCCGGTCGTGTGGGCGTTGAACCCGCAGTCCATTTCGTACCGTCCGTCGTGTAGTACACCGTGCCATCCCGTTGCATGGCCCATCCCCATTTTGGATCGAGGCTGGGAAAATGTACGCCGACAAGCGGTTGCCGAGTGTCGATGTTCAGGTCCTTCCAGGTCAGCCCGCCGTCTTGCGTCTCTAGTAACTGTCCGTTGTCGCCTGCAATCCAACCCTGAAGGTCGTTGAGAAAAAGGACATCCCTGGCGCCATCAAGTCTTTCGCCGAGTTGTCGTTCCCACGTTTCGCCGCCGTTCGCAGTGTGAAAGACATGTCCGGCGTCGCCGACTGCCCACGCTATCTGGTCGTTTAAGAAATAAACCCTGTTCAGTGAAGGGTTGCCGCGTATTCTGGTGACCGTGCGGCGCATTCGCTCCGGTTGGGAATCCGTCCGCTGTGTCTGCGATTCGTCGGCGGACGCATCGCTTTCTCCTTCCAGGTCGCCTTCCGGCGTAAATCGACCGGTGCGTTGCCGTTGATCGCTCATTTGCGCTTGGAACTGCTCGGCGAAATCCGCATCCAAAATCGAATCGTCAGTATTACTTGGCGGGTCGCCAGCGGCCCCGGATTCTCCGTCGCCGCCAGTCCAGAGCGAAAACCAATCGATCTCGTCTCCGGCGGCATTCTGGTGTCCGGCTGAAGCCTCGTGTTGCGGAACTTTTGCCGCTTCCCACCTTTGACCGCCGCTGCTGGTGAGGTAAAGGATGCCATCTCTATTTAAAGCCCACGCCTCATTTTGGTTTCGGAATGTTACCCGCTCAAGCGTACCCGTTGACGAGCCTAATTCCGAATTGACCCGTTTCCACGTGGCGCCGCCGTCGTGCGTGACAATCGATGAACCGTTTGCCTGCACAACCCACCCCAAATTTGAATCGGCGAAATAAACCCCAATTCCGGCTAAATTTGTCTTGTCGAGTATCTTCCAGTAACCGCCGCCGTCGGTGGTATGAAGAACCAGTCCGCCCACTTGGCGATCTCTCAAAACCGCCCAGCCCTCACTTGAATTGATAAAATGCAAATCTGTTATAGGCTGGTCGGAGGTGCCGGTTTGTTGGCGCAGCCACGTCAACCCGCCGTCGGTTGTGTGCAGGATTTGTGCCGTATCAACGCCAAGCCACCCCTCTGTAGGGGTGATGAATTGCATCGTATTGATACCCTGTAAGTTCTGCAAAACACCTCTCACCACCTGCCAAGTGCCGCCGCCGTCATCAGTCCGCAGCAACATGCGGCGGCCCGTAATCCATCCGTGCAGGGAGTCAACAAATGCCACCTGAGTAAGGTCCGCCTCAACGCCGCTATGCTGTGGCAGCCAAGTTTTTCCGCTGTCAGTTGTGTGAGCAATAACGCCGCCTTTACCGACAGCCCATCCGGTGTGCGCATTGAGGAAGAACGTGTCTGTAAAATCGGTCTGCCACGTGGCGCGGCGGATAATGTCCCAATGGTAAGTCACCTCTTCGACTGTAACGGCATCCTCGGAAGGTTGTGGTTCTTCAACTTTGGCTACAGACGGCAGCGTCACCGGGAGTTCCGCCGGATCAATCGAATAACGCATCGCGATACCGCCTCGGCCGACCACCACCATGCCTTCCGGTGAAATTGAGAAACCCATAAGGTCGTTCTCTGTGCCGCTCACCTGCTTAATCCAATTCTCGCCGCCGTCCGTCGTAGTCAGAATAATTCCATTGTCGCCGACGATGATGCCGTGCATAGTGTCCGCAAGGTAGATTTTATTGAGATTCACCTTGACGCCGCTCCACTGAAATCTCCAAGTTTGCCCTCCATCCTTCGTGCGCAGAATCTCGCCGAACTGACCCACCACCCAACCGTTTTGGCTGTCAGCAAAGTGCACCGCGTACAGTTCGTTAAAGGTACCGGACGTCTGCGGCGTCCATGACATCCCGCCGTTAGTCGTGTGTTGGATAACCCCTGGCCAGCCGACAACCCAACCCTCTTTTCCATTGAGAAAGAAGACGCCTTTGAGCGACTGAAATTCCGTCGCTGTTTGGGAAACCCAGGACGCGCCGCCATCGGCGGTGTAAAGCACTGTGCCGAGTTCGCCGACGACCCATCCCTTCTGCCGCGTCACAAAGTACACGCCGTTGAGCATGTGGCCCTGGCCCGCGTACTGGCGCGCCCACGTCCGTCCGCCGTCGGTCGTATGGGCAATCATGTTCCGTTCTCCAATCAACCAACCCTCTTGATCGGATATGAAGAAGATGTTGCGGATATTGTCCCAGATATCGGTATCGACCTCCTCCCATGTTTGACCGCCGTCTTCAGTGATTGCAATCGTACCCCGCTTGCCGACGGCAACTGCGCGGTTTTCCGACGCAAATTGGATGTTTTCAAGGTCGTTCGATGTGGTGCCGCTTTTCATCGTCCACGTAGTTCCGCCGTCTTTGGAGTGCATGATTGTCCCGTGCCAGCCGACCGCCCACGCTTCGTTCCGGCTCGTGAACTGTACCGCCATCAGGTTGTTTTCCGTGCCGCTCTCTAGCAGGCGCCAGTTGTCGCCGCCGTCTTCAGTGAACGTGATAAACCCGATATCCGAGACCGCCAGACCGCGCTTTTTGTCCAAAAAGTGAACCCCGTTGACCGTCTCTCTTACGTGGCCGTTAATGCTCGGAATGCGGCTGTCCTGGCCTTGCCATCGTGCGCCCCCGTTCTGTGTATGGTAAATTGAACCATCGCTGCCGCCCATCCAGCCGACGTTGTCGCTGATGAAAAACACACGCCGGTTGTCGTTGACCAATCGATTCCGTACGATGCCTTCGCGCGTAGTTTGTTCACGCCAAGAGTTTCCGCCGTCGTCTGTGCGGAGCACGCTCTCATATTCGCCGACAGCCCATCCCCGCCGATTATCGACAAACCAGACGCCATTCAGCGTAAAATCGCTCACATATTGTTGGCGCTCCCACGATTTTCCGCCGTTCTTTGTGGCAATCACGTAATTGTCTTCTCCCACAATCCAGCCCTTATTCGAATCCGCAAAGACGACATCTCTCAGCATACCGGAGGTGTTACTCTTCTGGAGATGCCAGTGTCTGCCGCCGTCATCGGTCGCGGCAATCACACCGTTGTCGCCGACTGCCCATCCGTATTTTCGGTTCGTAAAGTAGACAGCCTTGAAATCTTCCGCGGTCCCAACCTCCTGGCGGTGCCATGTCTTGCCGCCGTCCCCCGTGTGAATGATAAACCCCTTTTCTCCCACAATCCAGCCGTGTTTGGGGCTGGTGAAGTGGAGATCTGTAAAATGAGTTTCCCAATCAGCCTTGCGGGTGACCTCCTCTTGACAGCCATTCAATATTACGAGCATCGCGAAAGTGATTGTCAAGCCTTGCCAGACGGGCTTAATTCCAAATTTCATCATTGTCCTCCTGCTGCAATAATAACATAGTCAACCCTAAAATTCTCGTAATACACAGCGGAAACTCATACCTTAGCTCACTATAGTGCCGCGATTTGTTTCATTTTACAAACATCTTCGTGTTATAATCAGGCATAACGAACCACGAACGAGTTTCAATATTTAGAATCTGTTTGAAAGCTCTTGTAGGTTGGGTAGAGCGAATAATCCCAATACGGTTCAGGCAGCGATTGACGTTCAGCATTTCTAAAGATGCTTCTGTCAATATACACAGAGCGAAACCCAACGATCAACCGACCGAATAGGGAGGGCGATAGTCTTCTGCCTTAAAAACCTCCCGCAACCCAATCAAGCTCGATTATCAAAAATTATGTATTGACTCACCGTTGTGTGGGAGAGGCTTCCCAGCCTCGATTTTCAATCACACAAATCACATTTCAGACTAATTTTGTACATTGCCTCGACCACACAAACCCATCATCGCCAATCTTCCATCCTTCCATTCTTCCAACAATCCTTCACCCGCCGTAGGAGCGATCTCCGAATCGCGACCCGTATTTAAAACCGAGTTTTTTCTTCAAAACTCGGTTTCTTAAACTCACAGATTTTCCTTGCCCCGTGTGCGCCACCACACGCCGAAGGCGGGCATCTTGCCCTACGTGTGCCACCACCCCATGTAGGCGGGGCATCTTGCCCCGCCAATGCTGAAGTAACGTAATTGGTGGAATCACGCGGCGAAATAGGATCAACTGAGCGAAACCCAACGTTCAACCGACCGAATAGGGAGGGCGATAGTTTTCCTAAGGTCTTCTGCCTTGAAAACCTCCCGCAACCCAATCAACCTCGAATATAAAAAATTATGCATCGACTCACCGGTGTGTGGGAGAGGCTTCCCAGCCTCGATTTTCAATCACACAAATCACGGTTCAGACTATTTTTGTAAGTTGCCTCGACCACACAAACCCATCATCGCCACCCTTCCACCCTTCCACGCTTAGGAACACATCGGAAATCGTTCGTTAATCAACATTATCGGTTGTCCGTCTGACACAATGCGATACGTGCGGGTAAGAAACGCTGTTTCCTCCAAATTAGCGAGACCTGCCGGTAGATCTACCGGGCGTTCCACCCCGCACCATAGTAAATCTCGGCGCGTTTCCAAGCCGCTTCGCTGCAGCAGCGTCCCTAACCCATCGCTCTGAAGTGCTAAACCTTCTCTGATAATCGTCGGAGTACGGCTCAGCACAATGAGGGACGTCGCATAGGTATGGATAGTCGGCGGTTGGGCTGTGCAATTCAGTGTTTGCAGTGAAACCTGACGTCGAATTACCTCTGTGCCCTTTTTTGCTTTGAGCCACTCGTGATTGGCAGGTAGGGTTTCCATCTCCTGCTTGAGCAACACAATCTTGACCGGCGAAAGGGTGTAAGCTTCGAGAAACCGCGTAACTGTCCCGTCCGTGACCAATAGCGCACGTTGAAACGGTGTTAATCGACTTAGATTTATCTCCTCTAAATCCACAGGTGTCTCACATTGCGCGATAAAAAGATCTGTTATCTGCTTTTCCGTATCAAGCGCCGCTGCGGCAATTTTATTCTCATTCGATGTCACAATCTTTTACTCTACTCCGTCTGCTGATCCTTCCAAGATTTGATACACTTCAAATTTCGGTGCGCCAGCTTGTATCTTCATCTGTTTCCCATACTCTTCCAAATCATCTGTCGGTGCCGCCCACAGTTTGGCAAGAACGGTCAAATCCGAAACTTCAGCCATCATTATGAAATCGGGCTGTTTGGTCCGCATTTGACTTGATGGCCCCGGCATCTGCACCCGCTTCAGCGCCGTAATTTTTAAACCCTCAATCCTTTTGGCAGCAGGCAGCAGTTTCTCTACCATGAGTTTTTCGGCAGTTTCCGCGTCGCCTTTCGGGGTCAGGTGCAATCTGCCGAGTACAAGAATAGTGTACTTAGGGGAAGCATCTTGTTGGCCTATTGCAATTACGGATATTCCTATTCCCAGCATACATACTAGAACGAATCCAATACATAATGTTTGGAAACTAAATCGCTTCATTGCTTTTCACCTCGTTTAGAGTTTGAGTTTATGCGCTGCAAAATATGCTATGCGTAGAACACGCCATTTGCGCAGGCATCGTCCTTTGAATGCCCTCTATTTAGGACGGCAAAACTCAAAAACCGTTTACCCTTTGTCTATTGCGGTAGGCGCACCCGCGGCGTTCAATGGAATAATGCAGCCGTTTCTATACTCTTCTGTCGTTTACTGCGTCCCGTTGAGAACATCTGAGACCTTCACCCAACGCTCCTCTTCAATCGAGTGTCCGACCGCCTCAAGCACAGCCTGCACTCCAACCGCTTCGCGGAAATCGGGCGACGGAGATTTGTTCTCGGCGACACCGTTGAGGAAGTCGTAAACCGTGTGCACAAATGAAGCATCGTAGCCTATCCCCAGTCCGGGCGGCCACCAGCGCCTCCCGTAAGGGTGTTCGCTCTGGCCGACGAAGATGGTTCGATAGCCTTGTGTGCGCGCATGTTCACGCCAGGAAAAATATCGCAGCTCATTCAGCCGTTCAAAGTCAAAATACACGCTGCCGCGGCTGCCGTTAATCTCGAAAATGAACCGTTCGCGGCTGCCGCCCGCCACTCGGGTCGCCTCGAAGCTGCCGATTGCACCGTTCTCAAATCGCGCAAGAAATAGCGCGCCGTCATCCACGTTTACCGAACCTGTAGTGACTCCCGGTTTACACTCAGTAGGAAGCAGGGGCCGTTCCTTAATGAAAGTTTCGGTTAATCCAATTGCTTTTTCAATCGGCCCAATTAGGTAATGCGCCAAATCTATCAGGTGAGATCCGAGATCGCCGAGCGAACCGCTGCCGGCTCGCTCTCGTTGGAATCGCCAAGTAATGGGAATGTAGGGACTAGTCGCCCAGTCTGACAACCAGCACGCTCGCCAGTGATAAATTTCGCCTATTTCGCCCGCTTCTATCAGCTCCCGCGCCAATACAACCGCCGGCACTCGGCGGTAGTTAAAACTGACCATATTGACTACGCCCGCCGCTTCAACCGCTTGAGCCATTTCTTGCGCGTCTGACAGTGAATTCGCCAACGGCTTTTCGCACAAGATATGTTTCCCCTGCTGTGCCGCCGCAAGCGCGATCGGGCGGTGTATATCTCCCGGCACCGAAATGTCGACGATTTGAATGTCGTCCCGCCTTACAACCTCCTCCCAGTTGGTGCTGTATTCCGGCCATCCGTAGCGGTCGGCGGCGTCCCGGACTCCCGATTCGTCGCGCCCGCAAATTACCCGGAGTTCAGGACTGGTTTTCGGTTCAAAGAGCACGATAGCATCACGGTACGCCCTCGAGTGCACCTTTCCCATAAACTTATAGCCAATCATTGCTACGCCTAGAGTCTCCATCTATTTTTGTTCCTCCTTTTAATCGCGCGATGCATCGGCCCATGTGCCGCACCCGGTCGTTGAAATCAACCCACGCTATCCTCGCGCCAATTTCACGCATGCAACCGGAAAGTCCTATTCTGGCGGATTGCAACTTACCGTATGTCCGCGTCTGTCGGCGCGAAGTTAATTCGGCGTGAGTAATTCAATCTTTGTTTGAACTGCGCCCCGATCGATAAAGGCCGTATACATTGGAGTAACTTCCCGAACAGATTTGCGCGCCCCGCCGCCGCCGGCGGGTCCGTTGAGAAATAAGCTTTCCACCTCTTCCCCCACGCTTTCCGCATGACGCCGTGTGCCTGCGCGCCCGCTGACGCGTAATCGAACTTCCGGCGGCGGACTTTGTAACTGTAGGGAAGCGCTCTGATAAAGATGATTAACGCCAATTAAATCCACCCGCAGTTCACTGAGTTCTACGCATTCAGATTCTAGCCATTCGCGCACACATGACGCAGCGAGCTGGGCGCGTTCGTAGGCGCCAGGGCCTCCATAGGAGATTTCACCTTCGCCGATGTAGCCCTCTTGAACACACAGCAGCACCCGAAGTTTGTCCGGTTGCAGTCGCCCGCTTCCGCCGAAGACCTGCACGCGGTTAGGCGCCGACTGTTCAAACCGTACATCGGTCAAATCCGAAACTGCGTCCGGTGTGATTAGGCGTGAGGGGTCGCGGACTTCATATAGCAGTTGTTCTTTGCATGTGCCTACACTGACCTCTCCTCCGCTGCCGGGCACCTTTGTAATGTAGGCGCGTTCGTCCTCATGAACCTCAAGGATAGGATAGCCCAAGCGTACGAGATCTTCAACATCCTTGTAGCCTGGATCCGCGTAGTAGCCGCCGCTGATTTGGCAGCCGCACTCCATCAGATGCCCTAACATGACCGCGCGCCCCACCCGGTTCCAATCATCATTCGCCCAGCCAAATTCATACAGTAGGGGGGCTACAAAAAGCGAGGGATCCGCGACACGTCCGGTAATCACTACATCTGCCCCCTGTCGCAACGCCTCCAAAATGGGGGCTGATCCGAGATAGATATTTGCCGACACTACATGTTCTTCAATTTCCTGTGGGTTGAGGTCCAAATCATGAAGTTGGAGCTGCCCGCGTTTCACCTCGTCGAGTATATCGTCGCCGCTGACAACCGCTGTCGTGAGGTCCCCAATCCCCATTTCTTGCATCAAACGCACCACTAAATTGCCCGCTGCTCTTGGGTTTGCCGCTCCCATATTCGTAATAATCTTTATGTTCTTCTTCGCGCACGATTCGAGTATGGCGCGCATACGCCTTTCAAATAAAGGGTCGTATCCCTTCGACGGGTCAAGGCGTTTACGTTGCTGGGCAAGCATTATGGTTCGTTCAGCGAGGCACTCGAATACAATGTAATCAATATCACCGGATTCCACCAACTCAACAGCGGGCGAAATTCTGTCTCCTGAAAAACCTGCACCGCCGCCGATACGAACTTTTTTCATCGCGTCCTCAAGGAATGCTGCGCATTATGCTAAACATTAATATCCCGGCCAAAATGTGCTAATGAACGTACGAGCAACCTACCTGCACGCTGGATGTGCTCGCGGCTGAATCGTTCATGCGTTGTCAAATTGCGCGGTTCTCCTTCGAATACTCGTCATTCGTCTGGCCGACGCCCATCCATACCCCGCGAAATAGGCTCCGCCGCTTCGGCGGCATCGCCATCACGGTTTCGTGTGGCGGCGCCCCGTAATGCCACTTTGACGAGGCGTGCATATAGTGGAAAAACAACGCCATACGGTCATGTTCCGGATCCAGCCAATGTGGACCGCCATGGCAAACCGATTCCGAAAAGAACAGCACCGTACCCGCCGGGCACCCATAGGTTTCATACAATGGGCTGTCAGTCTGGCGGTGTTCCGGTGGGATGGTGAAGTTGCTCTTGTGGCTCCCCGACATAAACAGCGTGCCCCCCATCCATTTCTTCACAGGGTTCACCTCCCACACCACCCGGGTCACCGGCGAAGAGATGCGCCCGTTAAAGACATTGAAACTGTGCGTTGGATACATCTCCACACCGCCGTTATGCGGCGGTGATGGCGGCGCATCCGAAGCGCTGCGGTTCGGATCGTAGGTTCGGCGGGCAAGATGCCAACCGTCGCAGCGGAAACCGTAAGGTTTTGCCTCGTCACCCGCGTCTGCGGGTACGTCTCCGTCCCGCAGCGAACCCGGTGAAAGGATAATCTCGTTTAACACACCCACTACCACGGGGTGATCTAGCAGTTGGGAACATGCGCCCCCGCAAACATGCCTATCCCGCTCAGGAAGCGTTTCCGGATTGAACTCTAAGGCATCCAGAAATTCCTTAATCTCTCTAATTTCGTCCGGTTGCAACACGGACGGAATCATCAGCCAACCCTTCAAATCGAAGGTAAATCGCTGCTCGTCAGTCATAGAATAAGTCATAATTCAAATCCCTCATACAGCCAAAACCCAGAACGGGCGGCAGCTCTTGTAGGTTGGGTAGAGCGGATTCATTCAAAAAACGCCCATTTTAACGAACCGCACCACCATCCCAACTGCGTGCAAAATCCGATGAATGAAGCGAAACCCAACGCTTTTAAAACCTCACCCATCCCGAATGATAATGTCCTCCCTTAATCATAGCCCATCATTTAATCATATAAATCACAGTTCAGACAGCTCCTGTATCCTGTAGGACCAATCTCCGAATCGCGACTTTTTTTGAAACCGAGTTTTTTATGGTTTTTTTCTTCAAAACTCGGTTTCTTAAACGCAAAAGCGTTGGGTTCGCTACACCTTAACAACTTCCGCAAATATTCAAATAACACTATCCATTCGAAATTTTACGCGACTATCGTTTAAACCGCTTAACCCAACCTACATGAGCTTAATCATAGCCCAGCTTGTAGGTTGGGTAGAGCGGATTCATTCAAAAACCGCCCATCAAAACGAACGGCACTACCATCCTATCTGCGTGCAAAATTCGATGAATGAAGCGAAACCCAACGATCAACCGACCGAATAGGGAGGGCGATAGTCTTCTGCCTTAAAAACCTCACCCATCCCAAATGATAATGTCCTCCCTTAATCATAGCCCATCATGCAATCATATAAATCACAGTTCAGACAGCTCCTGTATCCTGTAGGACCAATCTGCGAATCGCGACTTTTTTTGAAACCGAGTTTTTTATGGTTTTTTTCTTCAAAACTCGGTTTCTTAAACGCAAAAGCGTTGGGTTCGCTACACCTTAACAACTTCCGCAAATATTCAAATAACACTATCCATTCGAAATTTTACGCGACTATCGTTTAAACCGCTTAACCCAACCTACATGAGCTTAATCATTGCCCCAACGCGGCGGCAGGTAAATAGAAATATCCGTCCGATTAGCTTCTGCGCGCGTCCATCCTTTTTTGTTGCAAAATTGTCACCCAATTGCTATAATTGCAACATATTTCACGGAAGAGTTTTTGCTGAAGTTGTCGTATTGTTTATAATTTCCTCGAAGTCATGATACCACTTGAAGTATTTTCTTCCGCAAAACCTTAGCAAAAACGTCACATCTTCAACAACATTAGGAGGCGCAACGCAAATTCCATGAACGATGATATCAAAGCTGCAATTGACTCAATGAATGATTGCGGTTACTGCGTCCTAGAAGATCGCATTCCAGAAGACATGGCTCGCAGCATGGCGGAGCGATTCTTGGAAATTCACGCAGATCCCCAATACCAGCGCTATAACACCGGCGACAAATACTACCAAACACTGTTTGGCATGTTAAACTTGGACGATAGGGTCTGGACCTGCGCCAGCCATCCAGACATTGTAGCCGTAGTCAGACATTTTCTTGGAGAAACCTGTCGTGTTGCCGAGGCTTGTTCCAAGCCAACGTGGCCGGGAGCAGGCCCTCAAGGACTGCACGTCGATTCCGCTGCACATTTCGCTGAAGTGCCGGACGTGGCGTGGATGGTAAATTCTATCTGGATGCTCACTGACTTCACCGTTGAAAATGGCGCAACGGGAATTGTACCGATGAGCCATCGCTCCCGGCTCAAGGGGCCGCCGCCGAGCATAACTCACGATAGCCCGTTAATCAAGGCGGTCACGGGCAGGCCGGGTTCCGTTATGATGTGGCACAGCGGTCTATATCACATGGCTCGCCCCAATTCAACTACCGACGAAATTCGCGTCGGGCTTAACATCGCTTACTACCCGCGCTGGTTCAACAACTGGAACGAAGGCGGCCACCAACCGCTCTGGCCCGAGACGTATGAACGTATGCCTCCGGAAATGCAGCGATTGTGCCCCGGTCGAAGGGGCCATAGCCGCGAAGATGTCTATGAACAGTTTTAAGCGCAATGCCCCTGAATATCAGAACTTCCCCTTTTCAGTTCTAAACCTAGCCGCGGCATCCTGAATTGACAAATGTAATTGAGATGCCGCCGCTGGCGGACAATATCTTTCTTGGGTTCTAAATTCCCAGTTTGTCATCTTCGCCCGGGACGCGGCTGCAACTGTTGAACCGCTTCCACGGTGCGATGCGAATGATGCGGCATGCACCGGTTTTCACGTGTTCACATAAGATTATAGCATATCAAATGGGCAGGTACGCGTCAATCTAAATCACTGCACTTGCAAGCTCGTGTAAGTTGGGCAGAGCGGATTCATCCAAAACCCACCCGCCGTAGGAGCAATCTCCGAATCGCGACCCCTATTTGAAACCGAGTTTTTTCTTCAAACGGTTTCTTCAAAACTCGCCGCATCTCAACCCTCTTCTTCCCCCGTATCCGCACCCTCTTGCTTCACTCACATCCATTTCCGTTGTAGGCGCGGCATCTTGCCGCGCATAAAGTAGCAGGCACACTCCGTGTGCCGTCCGCAAAGTTCTTGTAGGTCGGCTTGCGTCGGGAATCAAGACAAGATTAAAACCGGAGAAAACTATCGCCCCTGTAGGAGCAATCTCCGAATCGCGACCCCTATTTGAAACCGAGTTTTTTCTTCAAAACTCGGGTTTTTAATTGCAATCCGCCCCGCTCAATCCCCAACATCCCTCCTGTTTTTTACATCCCAATCAAACGACCAAAAATGGGTGTGACGCAGAGACATCGCAATTTCGAAATTGCGCATTGGACATCCGGTGTCCGGAAGCATACGCGAAGATCATCTTTAAATAATGCATCGGGTTGGCGTTTCAGGCAGGACATCAAATCCAATAGGGGATAAACAATGTGCGGACGGGTTTTACACGGACTAGCGGAAAGGTTGCCTTGCGGCGCCGATTTCCAAATCGGCGATTTTCCAACTATCTAGTTATGAATGCAGAATAAACTTTAGAATTTTGGCAGGGATGTGGCGATACAGATTATACTGAAAGATTGTGCAGCAGTACCGGGAAATTTAGGTATTTCCCGACCGTTAGGCCGACTCTAACATAAGCAACAAAAGGTTTAACTCCTCTTTCACCATGTCATTCTTTTCTTCGTCGTTATAATATTTCCAGAGATTGTATTCAAGATTGTCCTCTGACGGATGGGCTTTAATCTGTTTTACAAGCTCTTCGGTTTTGAGTATCTGGACAACCCGCAGACGGTCGTTTGGGTCATCTAACTGATCCAATTCATTGATTAAACGCACCGCCATGTTTTTCCCCAACCCCTTTTTGGCGTGCACAATCAGCGCTCTCGTTGCCGCTTTTTTGGTGTCCGCATCGGAATCCGACTTGAGGACTTTAATTAACGGGACGACCGCAGTCTCCGTCGGAAACTTTTGAAGCGCTCGTGCGCCATACATACGCACTTCAGCGTCAGAGTCTTGTAAAACACTGACGATTTGAGCCGCGGGCGAATCGTTCAACTCCGACAGTGCCTTCGATGCGGCACGGCGCACGGAAACCTCACTATCACTTAAGCCTGCGATAATTTTCGGTTTATAAATTGATTTCTTGCCTAGCTTATAGAGCGCAACGTTAAGTTCCATTATCAACCCTGCATCCGCGGCGCTCAGCCCGTCTCGAATTGATTCCAATTCTGAAAGTACGCGAGTATCGTTAATCTTCCCAACTATCTGCACAAGCGTAGACTTCGCATCAGCCGAAGTATCAGGCGATTTGAGCGCAACGATTACGTGGTCTAGGCCTTCCGAACCAATCTCATATAACATATCGATAATTTCACCCTTTATCTGCGCATACTTCCAAGCCCGCCCAAGGCTTTCAATCAATAAAGGTACGGCCTCGGCCCCTTTATCGATTAACACTTGCATTGCATCTTTTTGGACGCGGTGCCGTTCATTAAGCACATCTAAGATTTTCCTCATTTCCGCCGTGTTCAACGCGGCAAGTCTCCTCTGCCGCTCTTCTTTATAATCATCAACAAGATTTGCCTTCAAGGTCTTAGCATCGCCGCTTGAAAGCGCTGTCGTATAGGCAATCAACAATAATGCCCGCGGTTCCACTTTTTCGATTTCAGACTTGGCTTCTTTATTTTCAGCCAATGTTAGGTGCTCAATAGCCTCGATTTCCAGACCTGCGTCGAGCAGCTTGTCTCGACCAACTTCCAGTTGCGTAATCACCTGTTGGTTACACCCGGCACCGGCAACCGCCACAAGAATCATGAGTATCTTTAATAACCTCTTCATGTTCTGTTTTTCTCTCCTATTCAGAATTTTTTGATAATCTGCTACTTTTAGTCAAGTGTGACACAGAATGGAAGTAATTCAAGATGTAGCTCCGATTCGCCGCTAAGTCCTAATGGGAAAATGAATCTTGCATTCTGACCGAGCCAACGTTCACAAGGATGTGTGTTCCGTAAATTAGCCAAACTGGCCTAGCTATCCGAGCCTTCTCACAAGGCTGAAAGAAACGGCAAATCTGAACAGTTTGCTTAGTTTACAAAAAATTGACATTTCTGTCAAGCATAAATTCTTTCCTGCCGGGACATTTTATTCCAAGCTAACCATTCCGGATGGTTCGCAGCGTAAATCCAAGAACTTGTTCGTATTTTCATGTTTTACAGCACCAGTGAGCCACTACATCCTGTAGGCGGAGCATCTTGCCCCGCTCATTGCTGGCGCTCTTGTAGGTTGGGTAGAGCGGATTTCACCAAATATCGTACAATTTCACATTGCGCTTCGGAAGCCTAACGACGTCCAAAATCTAATGAATGTAGCGAAACCCAACGCTTTTAAAACCTCACCCATCCCAAATGCATTACCAATCGCCAACTCCGCCGCTATTCCCCAACAATCCTCTTGTTTTTTCCATACCAAATTGCATAATTCATTCAGCCCGACAACCAGCCGCCCTCACACATCAAAAACCTGCCCTATAGCCCCCGCGGGGCGGCAGGCATATAGAACGTCGCCACCCTCCGTGTGCGCGGCATCTTGCCCCGCGTGCGCCTGCAGATTCTTGCCACGTTTCAACACGATTTCGCCGCAAAATTTTTCTCGACGCTCAAATGCATATTTGATATAATGAACATTACGCCGACTAAGTGCGGTAATCTCCTAACGTTGTCGGGCATTTTGAAAAATATACTGACATACATTGTTCTACGGTCCTGCCGAAATAATATTTGTAATCATGCTGCGAAAATCGCAGAACCACTAACGAATCGGGACAAGTCTTCAATTCATCACAACGGAGAAATCAAAAAATGAAAATCTGTCTTGGTGAAGGATTTCAATTTGGACAATACACCTTTGAAGACGCAATGGATGCCATCAGCAAAGTCGGTTATGGCCATGTAGAACTTCTCAACGGAGGCGCCCATCTAGATCCAAATGCGCCTGACGACCACATTAAGGAGAAGGCGAAGGTCATGGATCATTACGGCATCAAACCAGCGGCTGTTTTGGGTGGCGGGCCTCTCGCTTCACTCGACTCGGAAACCCGTCGCCAGGCGGTTAAGGGTTTCAATCGCCAAATTGTTGTTGCACGCCTTCTCGGATGTGACTATATCACCAGCGAGATGAACGGCGGCACTTCGCTGCAGCTCAATGACTGTATTGACGCGTTTAAGGCGTCTATGCGCGAAGTGGCTCCGGTGCTCGAAGGTGAAGGTGTACAGGCCTCCTTTGAAGCCCATCCCGGCGATTTTGTTGAAGACAATAATCTGGGTGTGGATATAATCAAGGAAATTGGGCACAAGAGCATCGGATACCTGTATTGCGGCCCGCACACATTCATTTTAGGCGAGGACCCCGCCGCCATGATTGAGTATGCCGCTGATGTATTGAATTGGGTCCATATCGCTGATACCTATCGAGAGGAGCGCATCATCATTAGCTTCGCCCCCATGGGATATGCAACTGTCGGAGGAACCCCGGAATTCAAGGACACAAGGGGGCATTTGCATCTCGTTCCCGGAGACGGTGAAGTTGATTTCGCGTCCATCTTTCGCACCTTGAAGAAGATTGGATATGACGGATTTGTCAGTGCAATACCTTTCGACTCGATAACTCCGGTGGAAGCTGTGACACAATCCCTGAAAATGATTCAAAAGTACATTTCAGAATCGTAACGGGGAAACTTCGCGCTAGTGTTGAAGCCGAAGTTAAGGCGTCCGCGGTTGGTCCCGAAATTGCCGCGGGCGCTAGCCATTGTATAAAATCCTCGGTCCTTAATTCCCCGCTCGCCTACTTGATGGCATCTACACCACAAGAAAAGGAAGGTCGCAATATGAAACCCTGTCTTGGTGAGGGATTTCTATTCTCAAAGTATTCGTTTGAAGCGCGCATGGAAGAAATTCACAGAATCGGATATGAGTACGTAGAGACCGGCATTAACCCGCACGCACCGAAGGATGAAATTGAGGAACATGGGCGCATAATGCGGCGAAATAGCATAAAACCTGCCGCGATAGGCGGCGGCGGACCGATTGCCTCTCTCAATGAAGAAACCCGCCGCCAAGCCGTGGATAATGTCAAACGACAGATTAACCTCGCACAAATGTTGGATTGCGGCGTGATTACCTGCGAGATGAGCGGCGGCACCTCAGGCCAACGAGATGAGTGCATTCAGGCGTTCAAGGTATCCGCAGAAGAATTGGCGCCGGTGCTCGAACGAGCGGGTGTATACGCAGCGTTTGAAGCGCATCCCGGCGACTTCGTTGAGGACAATAATACCGCGGTCGATATTCTCAAGGAGATCGGGCACGACAATATCGGATACATGTATTGCGGTCCTCACACATTTATCTTGGGCGACGACGCTGGCGCCATGATCGAATATGCCGCCGATATCTTGAAATGGGTTCACATCGCCGACACCTACAAGCAAGAGCGAATCATCGTCAGCGACGCCTCCAAGGGTTACGTCAGTATGGTGGGGCTTCCAGACTACAAGGGGTTAACCGCGCATATGCACCTCGTACCCGGCGATGGCGAAGTCGACTTTGGAAGTATTTTCCGCACGCTAAAAAAAGTTGGATACGGCGGTTTTGTGAGCGCAATTCCTTTCGACTCGGTCACCCCTGTTCAAACTGCCGCACAATCTCTCAAGATGATGCGGAAGTACATTGATGAGGCGTGATAAATGGAAACCGACAATTGGCTGCCGCCATCACTGTGCGCGGCATAGGTCAATACCATAAATTACGCCGCCACCATCCGTAGGCGGGGCATCTTGCCCCGCGTGCGTCACGGCGTCTTGTAGGCGGGGCATCTTGCCCCGCGTGCGCCACGGCGTCTTGTAGGCGGGGCATCTTGCCCCGACCCATCCTAGATTAAGGCATTTGGCGGGATCAAGCGGCCGCTTAGAATCAACTGAGCGAATATCGAAAGCGATAGTAAATCCCGTGCGATAGAAATTCCACGGATTATTGCGGCTCAAACGCCCAAGAATGGGCTTGCCGCCTATTTTTCAAAAAAGCTCTGGACGCTAAAATTCGTTGCCGCATCTTAATGCACGATGCACGGCATAGTTCAATTCCATAAAGGCGGAAATGGATTGGAAAACGGAACTCGCCTCAATTATTCAAACTCCCTCCAATGCTTCAAAGCTGCGTTTCGGCGAGCCGATGAGCAAACACACATACTTTGGAATTGGCGGGCGGGCAACTGCTTACGTTGAAGTCGCCGCAGTCCAAGAACTTACCGCCGTTGCAGGTTTGAGTAAACGTTGTCAAATTCCGGTCGCATTCATCGGCCGCGGCTCAAATCTGTTAATCAATGATGCTGGGTATGATGGGATTGTCATTCGACTGGCCGGGGAATTCGACCAAATCGAGTTTAACGGTAACCGCGTCCGCGCTGGTGCGGGCGTTTCATTGCCCAAACTGTCCAAAACTACCGCACGCCGCGGCTTGAGCGGTGCCGAATTCGCGCTTGGTATCCCCGGCTCGGTCGGCGGAGCGTTGATAATGAACGCCGGTGCCTGGGGTAGTTGCTTCGCGGACCTTGTGGAACAGATTCAAGTGATGTCATACGACGGAGAATTGATTGACATCAGCCGTGATGAGGCACAATTTGGTTACCGCAAGAGCCGGTTACAAGACTACTTATGCGCGGCGGGCGCCGTGCTAAACCTTACTCCCGGCAATTCAGAAACCATTACTGCCCGCATGCAAGAACTCTACAAACAGAAAATCGAAAGCCAGCCGTTTGTAGAAGATAACGCAGGATGTATGTTCGTAAACCCGCCCGGCTCTTCCGCAGGCAAGTTAATTGACGAATGCGGCTTGAAAGGATATCGAATTGGAGGAGCGGAGGTATCCAGAATTCACGGAAACTTCATCATCAACGCTGGAGCCGCAACCGCACAGGATGTACTCACTCTAACACACCGCATCCAAACCCATGTCAAGAAGGAGAAAGGTGTAAATCTACAAATGGAAGTCAAACTACTCGGCTTTGGCGATCGATGAATTCTAAATCACCAAGCTTGGTGAAGGTCGCGTTATCTAAACGTGTCCGCCGTGCGTGCGCTGCGGCATCTTGTAGGCGAGGCATCTTACTCCGCGTGCGCCACGGCATCTTGTAGGCGGGCATCTTGCCGTGCGTGCGCCATGACATCTTGTAGGCGTGGCATCTTGCCGCGCGTTCGCCGCGGCATCTTGTAGGCGTGCGCCCTGCTCCGCGGACACTAACTCGCTCCGTAGGCGCGGCATCTTGCCGCGCGTGCGGCACCACGTCCTGTAGGCGCGGCATCTTGCCGCGCGTTTACCATGACATCTTGTAGGCGCGGCATCTTGCCGCGCGTTCGCCGCGGCATCTTGTAGGCGTGCGCCCTGCTCCGCGGACACTAACTCGCTCCGTAGGCGCGGCATCTTGCCGCGCGTTTGCCATGACATCTTGTAGGCGAGGCATCTTACTCCGCGTGCGCTGCGGCATCTTGTAGGCGCGGCATCTTGCCGCGCGTTCGCCATGACATCTTGTAGGCGCGGCATCTTGCCGCGCTCAATGCTGGAATAATTTACTTGGTGGAATCAAACGACCGAATTGGGAGCACGATAGAATCTCTTAAATTTTAGCAACTCCAACGTCCAAGAACGGCTTTTTCACCCATTATTCAAACCGGCTTTCGGTCCCGCCGTATCTCCCCGTTTCAATTCCAAATTTTTAATCCAGTTGCTTGGCGGCAAAAGCGCATTCCCGCGTTGGCAACATCTACACTTCGAGTAAATCGTAAATAAATTTAATCCGATGAAGCGTGAATCCTTTCCAATTATCAGCAAGCGCGCTGTGGTAGTCGGCGCAATATTAATTATTGCCAATAGTTACTGGCTCGCCTACGTCGAGATGATATGGCATACCGCACACCTGACCATCGTTGCATTGTCGGTCAATGTCGTGTTTGCCCTTCTGCTGATAACCTGGCTGAATTTGGCTGTGCGTCGGTCTTTCCCAAAAGCCGCGCTGAGTCAACAAGACCTGCTCATAATCTATGCCATGCTGGCCGTTGGCAGCGCATTTACCGGACACGATTCTATCCCGCGTTTGATGGGATTGATGCCCTATGCCGCCCGGTTCGCAACACCTGAAAACGACTGGGAAGCTCTGCTGTTTCACCATTTACCCGACTGGCTGGTAATCTCCAATCCAAAAACCGTAACAGATTTCTTTGAGGGCGAAGTCAATTTTTTTACCGGCGGCTACCTGCAACATTGGATAAAGCCCATTTTATCGTGGTCAATCGTCATATTCTTATTGATGGTAGTTTTCCTTTGCATGACGATAATTATCCGGCGGCAATGGGTGGCGCATGAGAAATTGGCGTATCCCATTATCCAGATTCCCCTTGAAATCACAGGGCGTTCGGGTGCAATATTCAGAAACCGCTTGCTGTGGATTGGGTTCTCGGTTGCCGCAACGATTGACTTGATAAATGGCTTAGAATACTTCTTTCCAGTCCTGCCAAGTTTTCCGGTCAAGAAATACAACCTAGCGGTTTTCTTTACCCAAAAACCTTGGAACGCCATCGGCAACACACCGCTCCATTTCACCCCATATCTAATCGGTCTCGCATTTATCCTCCCCTTAGATCTCTCCTTCTCTTGCGCTTTTTTCTATCTCCTTCAAAAGGCGCAACTTCTGTACGGCGGCATGGCTGGTGTCGCAATTTTGCCCGGCTACCCTTTCTTTGGCGAACAAGGCGCAGGTGCGCTGCTCGCATTACTTGCCGTTGTGTGTTGGAACAGCAGAAAGCACTTTGCTCGTGTCATGGCTCGAATTGTCCGGCCAAATCAAGTAGAAGAAGCAGATGAACCCGTTCCCTATCGATGGGCAGTGATCGCGTTGTGCGTCTGTCTTGTGTTGTTGTTAATTTTCTGCACTAAAGGTGGAATGTCAATCTGGGCTTATGTGCTCTTCATTGGCGTATATCTGGCAATCGTCATAGGCTTGGCGCGCATTCGAGCCGAATTAGGTCCGCCGCTGCATGCAATCGGTTATCTCACGCCCCAATACTTGATTGTCTCGATGCTTGGTACCCGGCGTCTCAGGACGGGGAATTTGACAATGCTATCGTTGATGAACTGGCTCAGCGGGGCAAGCTATGCCTCATTTCGAACGCATCCTTTAGCCGATCAGCTCGAATCCTTCAAACTTGCCGATCAGACCGGCATTAGAAATCGAACAATGCTCATTGTCCTGCTTATTGCCTGCATCGTTGGGATTGAATCAAGTCTCATTCTCTATCCATATACCATTTACAAGGAAGGGGTCGCCGCCGGTTCAGAGCAGATTCACGCCGGTGGTGCGGATACCTACAATTTCCTCAACTCATGGTTAGTCAATCCCAAACCCACAGACTGGGTGGCAATGATTGTCTTCGGTTTTACGTTTATTTTGAATCTCGGGATAATGGTCCTTCGCGCGCGGTATGTCTGGTGTCCGCTGCACCCCGCAGGTTATGTTATAGGCATCGCCCCCGGCATAACAGACTCCCTCTGGCTTCCCTTAATGATCGCTATGATTGTCAAGTGGTTCATACTTAAGCACGGCGGCATTCGAGCCTATCGCCGCGCAATTCCCTTCTTTGTCGGTTTGGTACTGGGCGAAGCGCTAATGGGGTGTTTCTGGCCAATCCTCAGCCTCATCCTGCGATCTGCCGTGTATTCGGTCATTTAACCTAACGGCTGCCATGTGAAATACTCATGCATTTGTCTTGACATCTGAACGTTCGTTTGCTAAGGTATTTTCGAAATAATACTTGTAGGCGCGGCATCTTGCCGCGCGTGCGGTGCCACGTCCTGTATGCGGGCATCTTGCCGCGCGTGCGGCACCACGTCCTTTACGCGGGCATCTTGCCCCGTGTGCACCGCCTCCGTTGTCGGTGCATCTTGCCGCGCGCATTGCTTAATTCTAAACAAAATATTCATCATTTGCCAGAAACCTACATAAACCGACTAGCAAATCGGTATGGCAACTCACTCCGCCGCTATTCCGCTTCAATTAGAGAGCCTTTCATTGCTTCGATGTTGTTTCCTAATTAGCAGACTGGAGCGACACATGCCGCTAACCGATCGGGTACACCTCGGACCTACTCGCAGAATTACCGCCCTAACCATTATAACGATTCTCCTGTTTATGGGAACGTCCAAGGCGATTGCTCAAGACAATGGTCACCCGCCTGAAATTAGCAATGTCCACGCACAACAGCGCTTCGGAACTCGCCTAGTTGACATCACGTTCGATCTCCGTGACCCTGATGAAGAACCGCTCTCTATCAAACTTACTGCATCGGAGGATGGCGGCAATTCATATTCGATAACCCCGCGTACCCTCAGCGGCGACGTAGGCGAAGGAATTCACCCCGGCGAACGCAAACGAATCGTCTGGGACGTGGGAGTCGACCTTCAAGGCGTGAAAAACCCAAGGCTAAAAATCCGTCTAATTGTAAGCGATATCCGCCGCCCGCCCGAAGAGGCAATCTCCGATATTGATGGCGCAGTGATGCGGTTAATTCCCGCGGGCGATTTTGAGATGGGCGACCCTTTCAATGAAGACACGCTGCCTGAGCGTCCGGTTCATACGGTCTACCTTGACGATTTCTACATGGATGCTTTCGATGTAACCAATGCGCAATTCAAAAAATTCGTCGATGCTAATCCGGAGTGGAGCAAAGATTTAATCCCGCACAAATTTCATGACCGAGACTACCTGAAGGATTGGGACGGAAACAACTACCCGATAGGGCAAGCTGACTATCCTGCCGCGTGGATCAGTTGGTACGCCGCTGCCGCTTATGCGCAGTGGGTGAAAAAACGGCTTCCAACCGAAGCGGAGTGGGAGAAAGCTGCCCGCGGGGGCATGGTCGGCAAACGTTACCCAAACGGGGACGCCATCACACACGACGAAGCGAATTTTACCGGTGTAGGCGGTCGAGACCGGTGGACCGGAGCGTCTCCGGTGGGCAGTTTCCCGCCGAACGGCTATGGATTGTATGATATGGCGGGAAACGTCTGGAATTGGTGCATGGACGAGTTCATTGCGCTGTTCTACGTCATTAGCCCAATGAATAACCCGCTAGCTGGCGAAGTTTTCAATTTCGTTGATGACGATTTCGCACGCATTCAAAAGCCTCGCTCGCTGCGCGGTGGAAGTTTCGAAGGTCATACGCGCCACATGCGCACTTCGCTCCGCGTTGCCGCCCGGCCAACATACACCGATGTATACGTCGGTTTCCGCTGCGTAAAAACGGTTAATCTGTTCAGAAATGTAGTCGAAGAAACGCCTCCGTTTGTCGTGGCTGCGCCGAAAAGCACACCGGCGGATGTGAACCGGGATGGCGTCGTAGACACATCCGACCTCGTACTCGTCGGGAACGCCCTTGGATCGGCAGGCATAGGCATTCCCGCTGACGTGAATGGTGACCGGTTGGTGGATGCGTTCGATCTGGTGGCAGTGGCAAAGCGTATTCAGGCAGAAGCATCAACCGCACCCAGCCGGCCGGATATCCGGCAGCCAATTCCAGTTGCCGACTGGTTAGTTGATGCTGAGGCAGCACACGACGGATCGGCAGGTATGCAGCGTGGGATTGCGCCTTTAGAGCGTCGCCTAACGCTCGTTGCCCCTGAAAAGACGTCGCTGTTCCCAAATTACCCGAACCCCTTCAATCCGGAAACATGGATACCCTACCAACTCGGCGAGGCGTCCTCAATGACAATCACAATCTATGACATGCTCGGAAACGTCGTCAGGCGGATAGAATTAGCTAATCAACCGAAAGGAGTATATCGAACACAAAATCGCGCTGCTTACTGGGACGGTTTCAATCAAGCTGGCGAACCCGTACCTACCGGCGTCTATTTCGTTCAATTAAAGACAGAGGGATTCCAACAAACCCGGCGGATGGTCTTACTAAAATAGGCAAAAATTACACCACCGTATTCTGTAGTCCCGGCATGTTGCCGCGCGAGTGGCAGCACACGTTGTGGGGGCGGCATCTTTCCCCGCTTACCGCACCACACCCTGTAGGCGCGGCATCTTGCCGCGCGTGTGACACCGCCCCACACCTCGTAGGCGCGGCATCTTGCCGCGCGAGTGGCAGCGCACGTTGTGGGGGCGGCATTGTGCTCCGCTTACGACACCACACCCCGTAGGCGCGGCATGTTGCCGCGCGAGTGGCAGCACACGTTGCGGGGGTGGCATCGTGCCCCGCTTACCACACCACACGCTGTAGGCGCGGCATCTTGCCGTGCGTGTGGCAGCACACGTTGCCGGGGTGACATCGCGCCTTGCTTACCACACCACACGCTGTAGGCGCGGCATCTTGCCGCGCGAATGGCACCGCCCCACACCCCGTAGGCGCGGCATCCTGCCGCGCGAATGGCACCGCCCCACACCTCGTAGGCGCGGCATCTTGCCGCGCGTGTGACTGTCAATTGGAGAAAATCAATGAAAATCGTCATCGCGCCCGACTCATTCAAGGGGAGCATGACTGCGCTGCGCGCCGCGGACGCAATGGAAATTGGACTGCGCCGCGTCTTCCCTAACGTCGAGATTGAAAAAATCCCCATGGCGGACGGCGGTGAAGGCACGGTGCAATCTCTCGTTGACGCAACGGGAGGTGAAATCATCACTGAGCAGGTGCTCAATCCGCTCGGAGTAGAAATTGACGCAGGTTACGGCGCCCTCGGTGACGGAAAAACTGCCGTCATCGAAATGGCGGCAGCCTCCGGTTTAACACTCGTACCGCCCGATAAACGCAATCCCCTCGTTACAACGACGTACGGCACGGGACAACTCATCCAAGCAGCTTTGAATCGCGGATGCCGCAAGTTGATTATCGGAATCGGCGGAAGTGCCACGAACGATGGTGGTGCCGGTATGGCGCAAGCGCTCGGCGCAAAGTTGTTGACCGCTAGCGGAAAACAGGTAGAATGGGGAGGCGGCGGTTTAGGCAATCTCGCAACAATAGATATTTCCGGATTGGATCCACGCCTCGCTGAAACAGAAACTATCGTCGCTTGTGACGTTAACAACCCTTTAACGGGCGAACAGGGTGCGTCTCGTGTTTATGGGCACCAGAAAGGCGCAACCCATGAAATGATTGAACTGTTAGATACAAACCTAGCGCATTTCGATAAGATTTTGCAGCGCGGCCTCGGAAAATCCGTCGGGAACATCCCCGGCGCCGGGGCAGCCGGCGGCTTAGGCGCAGGATTGCTCGCTTTCCTTGATAGCACGTTAAAATCCGGTGTTGAAATTGTAATGGAAGCAACCAAACTTGAGCAAATAATCGAAGGTGCTAATCTCGTCATAACCGGGGAAGGACAGATTAACTTTCAAACGGTTTTCGGCAAGACACCGGTTGGCGTCGCAGCACTTGCGAAGACGCGCAACATCCCCGTCATTGCAATTGCCGGCAGCATTTCCACTGACGCTGATGGAATTTACCGTGCAGGCATTGATGCGGTGATTGACATTGTACCTGAACCAATGACTTTGGATGATGCAATCAATAACGCCGCCGCGCTAATTGCCGACGCAGCCGAACGCGCCGGGCGAATGGTCGCCGTAGGATTGAAATTGCGCGATGGAAATGAGGGTTTTTCTTAAAGGGCAGATAAACTCCGTATGGAGGGCAGGTTGGCAGCTACAGTTGACCAAGACTCACCTGCGTCGCTGCTAGCATAGAGTTCGCCTGAGCGAACACCGCACAGAACCTGGTCGGAACTTTCTCGGGAGAATGCGATGCCGTGCGTGTCGATTTCCGAATCGCTCTCTTCGGGAAACCCGTGGGACACTTGCTTCCAATGTGCTCCGTCATCAGTGCTGCGGAAAAGGGAAAACCGTTTCCCATGGGTGCGCCAGCCCCACGGGGATGTTGGCGAGCCGCTAATGAGGATGGTCTCCGGTTGGTCTGGATGGATGGCAATACCGCGTGAATAGCGGATTGCTAATCCATTATTGCGTGCTTTCCACGATGCACCGCCATCCTCGCTCAGATAAAAGCCGTCTGCAGTCGCCGCGTATAGTGCATGCTCACGATTGTGGCACGTCGCAACTTCATGAACGTCCAATTCGAGTCCTTCATTTGTCGGTTGCCACGTTGCGCCGCGGTCCAGAGTTCGCAAAACACCGCCAACGTGAATATTTAGGTAGAGTCCATCCCTGTAAGCTGGCGCGGCACTCCGCACGGCGGGCGGACCGCCCCAAGGGGTGTACCAAGATTTAGAAGTTTCGAGCGTGCGTAAATCTGTTACTAATTCCCAGTCTTGACTGATACAATTGTAACGGTAGATCTTGGGCGGTTCCGTACCAAAATAAATGTCGTCGTCGATCGGGTGAACGAAGAGCACGGTAATCTCCTCGTTTATAGGGGAGGTCGCAATCCGATCCCAGGATTTTCCCCGGTTGCTGCTAGTCCAGGTCGCCCCTTCGGCATCGTAAGCAATTAGCGTTCCGTCGAGCGTAGCGGCAACTTGGCGGATGTCCTTGCCTTCCAGGGCATAGCGGCTAAGAGTTTGGCTGGATTCATCCCAGCCGTAGATACCGTTTTGTGTGCTGATTAATATCATGCGAAATCCTTTTTGTCGCCAACAACTTTGCTATGCTGACCCTTTGAATGAACAATCGGTTTGCGTATAAAATTCAAGGCTGAGGATTCCAGACCGACAACTGCCGTTATTTTATAAACCTCCTGCTGTACATGTCAACATTTTTTCGATTTCTGAAACGAAAGGACTGTCCCAATCGTGCAACAAAATATATACTTTAACGTGTCATTCACGTTTCCAACGCGTTTTATCAGCACAAACCTCAGCCTTGTAGGCGCGGCATTTTGCGCCGCGTACACCACCACGTTCCGTAGGCGCGGCATCTTGCCGCGCAATGACCCGACACATAATTCAATGGCAACTACCATGACCGCAATCCCAAATCGAAAAAACCATCAATTGCGCAAAGGCCGACACACGATATCGGGCGCATATTACTTTTTGACAACCGTCACATTCAAACGACGACGTTTACTCTCGAGCTCCCACGCCGCACAAATCGTTTTCGATGCATTCCAATGGCTTGAAAACGAGGGACGCATCAAGCGGATATGTATTATAATAATGCCTGACCATATTCATGCGGTGGTTCAACTGGGGTGCAACCAAGCGCTGGCACGCATCATGCATACCTTCAAGAGTTTCACGGCGAAGAAGATTAACGCGCTGCTTGATGAAGCTGGTTCCGTATGGCAAAAGGGGTATTATGACCATGCCGTTCGGGATGAGGGTGCGTTGAATGACACTATACGGTATTGTTATGACAACTCGGTGCGGAGTGGCCTAGTCAAATTGGCAAAGGATTATCCGTATTGGTGGTGTAAATTTGAGCTGGAGTAGACCGCGTGGCCTGTAGGCGCGGCATCTTGCCGCGCACAAACGTCAGATCTTGTATGCGTGGCATCTTGCGCTGCGTGCGTCACCGCCCCTGTAGGCGCGGCATCTTGCCGCGCGCAAAATTCAGGCTTTGTATGCGTGGCATCTTGCGCTGCGTGCGTCACCGCCCCTGTAGGCGCGGCATCTTGCCGCGCCCAATACCGGATTAACGTATACTATGGGAATAAGCGCCCAAATTGTGAGCGCAATAGACATTTTTTGGGCGTATAGAAATCATGGCAACACATCAACATTGAATTAACCAGGAAAGATGCGCATTAACCTTTAACGCGTCATTCACGTTTCCAACGCGTTTTATCGGTATTCGGCTTTACACAAAAGACATCAAAAGGGAAAAAATATGATAAAATTGAAAATCGTCATCTCCGGAATTGCGGTTTTATTTGTACCCGGCGGTTTAGCGTTCGCTGCATTCAACGATATCGGCGTGGGAGCACGCCCGCTGGGGTTGGGCGGCGCATTCGTAGCCATGGCGGACGACGGCAATGCAGCACATTATAACGCTGCGGGACTAGGCTATATTGATAAATACCAGTTAAGTGCGACGTATGCGCAGCGGTTCCAAGGACTTGTCCGTTACGACTACATCGGCGGCATATTGCCGCTCGCAGCCGCCGGCACACTAGGATTAAGCATCGGTATTCTCAGCGAAGAATCTCAAGTTTATGATGAACAGACTATAAAACTCTCTTACGGCAAATCGTTCTTACAGAAATTTGCGTTTGGCGTAAACCTCAAATCTCTGGGGACTCGCTTCGATGAAGAAAATGAATCCGTTCGCGCCAATCCGTATTTTGCCGAGAAAACCGATGCTTCTGCTTTTTCATTTGATGTCGGTTTGCTAGCAAAGCCGGTGCTAGGCTTCAGTTGGGGGCTTTCGGTGGAAAACCTGCTTCCGGCGGATATAAGCGTCTCTGAGGCACATGAGGATAAAATTCCTGTCAATATGCGCACCGGATTCGCGTACAGCCTTGAGGCGATTGCAGAGACCATTGCGCAGGAATCCTTACGTGAAGCGCTAAAATCCAGCGTCGGGCTCCTCGACTTTAGTATTCGAGATGGAAATCGTCAGATTCACGCCGGTGCGGAAGTGTGGTTCAATCAATCCATAGGCGTTCGCGGCGGCTATGCGGTGTCAAGCGGTGTGAATAGCGCGGGCGCTGTCGTAGTCGGCGGGAGCGCTAGAATTCCCATTTCAGAGTTCAACCTCCAACTGGACTACGCGTTCCAGATTCTCACAGGTAATCTTGAGAACAACACGACGCAGCGCATTTCACTAAATGTGATGTTTTAGGTAAAAGGGGGAAAACGTGACAAAACGCCATTTCACCATCGGAATAATTACCTTGTTTCTTCTGTGTGCGGCGCTTAGCGCTAACGCTGCCGTAGACTCCAGAGGCGAAATAAACGTTGAAGGAGACAATCAAGGGCGTGCACCCGCAAGTTCCACGGTGACGTTAATTGTAGCCCTTACCATCGATCGGTCGCTCGCAGAACCCGGCACAGAAGACATCAGAACCATGGAAATCAGGTTGGCACAAGCGCAGATGTTCTGGCAGACGAATTTTCGATTCGTGGCGCGAGACGGCGAGCCAATTGCAGCTGTGCCGGAAATCACAGGGAATATCCTGCGAATTGTTCTCACCAATCCCATTGCGGATCTGAGTAACGCATATTACGAAATTGTTTTCGACAGCCGAACCCCGGAAACCACGGGCGCGGCAAATTTTAACGTGCGGCTCAGAAATAAGGAAGACCGCCCAATCGGCGAAGCTATCAAACCGGGCAATGTAGACGGCAAATCAAACAATAATGACTTTTCCCTACTGGTTATTCCCAACGTACCCCCGGCCCCCGTACAAGGGTTTACAGTGGAGACGGAGCCCACTGGCGAAAACGACGTAATCATTAAATGGCACAAGTCGGCTGACTCGGATGTCAACGGCTATTTCATTTATCGTGACGCTGATCCGCCAATCAATGTCGAAACGCCGTCTGCGACCGTTTTTCAAGATGTGAATGTTCCTCCGGGAACGCACAGTTACTCAATTTCAGCCTACAAGACACCGCTATTGCAATCCACCCGTTCTGAGCCAATCTTCGTTGACGTTCACCCGGATACTGCCGCGCCGCGACCGCCCGCGGGCGTCGCAATTAATACAGTCGGCGGCAGGATTGAAGTGACGTGGGAGAGTAGTCCCACTCGCGATGTTGCGGAATACAGACTCTTTTTTGGGCGGTTAAGCGAACCGTTGACCCCTATACTTGATGAGACCGGTAACGATGGAAAAATTCCTGCCGATCAGCCGTTGGAATTTATCGACCGGCGCGCACTCGGCGTGGGCGTTTTTATTTACGCTGTCGAAGCAATTGACGAAGCCGGTAACAGGTCAGAACAAACCGCTCAAACGCTTCGAATTCTCGGCGAACCCTTTCCCAATCCTTTTACCCCGCTTTCGAGCAATGCCGATTACAACCGTGTTGTGTTTCCCGCGCGCGCAATTGAAGATGCTGAAGGAGAATTCACGGTCCTGATTTTCAACATCAACGGCGTGCTTGTCAAAGAGTTGATAGGAGATGCGGGCGCGCGCGAGCTAGAATGGAACGGCGAAGACGAGGATGGCAATCTCGTCGAAAGCGGCGTTTACGTTTACCAAATGCAGGTCGGCGAAAGCTTCAAAACCGGCACCGTAATCGTCGCGAAATAATAGACATCTTTCCAAAATAATTCCACCGCCCGATAGCCCCAGACGGGATCTTCGATCGTCAAATCGAAGATAGTTTTTTCAGACAAATAGAAATCACTGTTACACAACAACATCTAGCCCCAGCGGGGCGGCAGGTGGAAAACGACTACCCTGACATTGGGCTAATACACTGTAGGGGCAACCCTTGTGGTTGTCCTTAACGCTTCGGTTTTGTCAACCACATTGAGTTAATTTGGGAAAATGTCTAATATCTGACGACCACTGTCCTATGGACACTGGTTACGTCACATGTCCCTCTGCACCGTAGGAGCGATCTCCGAATCGCGACCCACAAATCATGTTGATGTCGCGGCACAATTCACGAGATTGGACATCGCGAACCTAAAAAACAGGCTATCGGCCTACAACCTAGGCTTCGCCGGCCGACCGGCACCCGAATCCGCAAACCGGTGTCCAGCCCATGGACTCCTCAATTCACTTTACATCAAAAGCCCCGGAGGGGCGGCAGGTATATAGAGTTCATAGTAACACATCAACATTTAGCCCCAGCGGGGCGACAGGTGTATAGAATCCTCAATTCACCATAAAGCCAAAACCCTGGCGGCTATCTTCGATAATCAAATCGAAGATAGTTTTTTCAGATTAATAGAAACCTTCCCGCTAGCTATACGCTGCGGCGCACATCGTTGAACGTTATTCTCGCGCGGGGTGGTCCCAATGTCAGCAATTGACTGGATTACAGTAAAAGGGCTCAGGAGTATCAAATCAATTGAAAAATTAGAACTCCGCCCAATCAACGTACTAATCGGTCCGAACGGCGCAGGGAAGTCAAACCTCCTCCATGTCTTCTCCTTGCTGAATGCCATCAGCGATGGGCAGTTTCAAAACTACATCTCACGGTCTGGCGGAGCGAATCGGGTATTGTATTTCGGCGCGGGAACAACACAGCATCTGACAATTCACATATCATTCGAAAACGAAAAATACCGGTATGAGATTAAGTTTGACGCGGATGATTTCGATGGCATGTATCCTTCCGATGAAAATGCTGCCTATTGGGACAAGGAAAGATGTCCCAATCAGCCCTACAAGGAGCCACTTATCGGACGGGCAGGCGAAGCCGGGATTCGCATTCCACATCGGCGATCTCAAGCAATATCGGGCGTTCGTAGCCACCTTATGCGATGGCGAGTGTATCATTTTCACGACACAAGTTCCACATCACCCTTGAGGACTATAAGCTACCAAAGCGACAATCGCTGCTTGCGTGCGGACGGCTCGAATCTCGCGTCTTTATTGTTTCGCCTGCGTGAAAAACACGAGAATTATTATGATTTGATACTCCGTACAGTGCGGCTGGTTGTACCGTTTTTTGTCCTTGAGTTATTTACACTCAAGAGAGATAAAATCCGGCTTGAGTGGCGGCATGATGGAAACGACAATTACTTTGACGCGCATTCCCTGTCCGATGCAACGCTGCGGTTCATAGCATTGGCGACTTTGCTGCTGCAACCGAGAAGACTGCGACCTACCGTGATCCTATTGGACGAACCCGAACTGGGATTGCATCCGTCCACAATCGCAATTCTCGCCTCTCTTATCAAACAGGCGTCCGTGGAAACCCAGATTGTCCTCGCGACACAGTCATCTCTATTGCTCGACCATTTCGACCCAGATGATGTACTTGTAACTAATCGAGTGGAAGGCGCAACACAATTCACAAGGCTGGAAGGCGAAAAACTGAAAAACTGGCTAAAGGATTACAGGCTCGGCGAACTTTGGGAGAAGAACCATTTCGGTGGCCGCCCGGCTCCTGAGTCCGAAAATCGGCGGGCACCACAATGACCAGATTACATGTTAATAATTACGAATGGAATTCCTGAAGAGCTTGCTTGAAAAAACACTTTTTCTGATCTGTTGGCGGTTATAACCTTTTCGACAATTCACTTGTTACAGCTCAGTTGCCTTAAGCCAAAGCCCCGGAGGGGCGGCAGGTATATAGAATTCATAGTAACATATCAACATTTAGCCCCAGCGGGGCGACAGAATATTACTGGCATCAATTGAACGTGTTACAACTGAGATTTTGCCCGAAAATTGGAGACTCGCTATGAATAAACAGACCGGCCCCGATGCCGCGGATAATCAGATTTCGACACGCCCTAACGTCCAGATTTCGGTAAGTAATTTCGGGCCGATCGCAAGTGGCACCGTCGATCTCCGGCCGTTGACCGTATTCGTCGGCCCGAGCAACACTGGAAAAACCTATTTCGCCACGCTGATTTACGCGTTGTCTCGCCAGCTCGTGTTTGGATTCGCAAGGCTTCCTATCATAAATTGGCGAATCCACAGCGATAGGGACGGCTTCCAAGATGTTCTCAAAAAATTACAAACCGACGCACGAGCCTTGAGGTTATCGGATTTGCCGGAAGGAGTCCGTAACGTGTGGCAGGCTTGCCTCATGGAGCCCGACGGTTTGAGCGGACTTCTCAAGACCGAACTCAAACGTTGCTTCGATCTCGAGTCTGTTTCCGGCCTGGTTCGTTTGGCTGGGGGCACCGATGACATGAAACTTTCGCTGCATGTCCGTGAGGAAGGTCAAAATCTCTGGCATTTCAACATGGGAATCTCAAAATCGGGTATCACCGTAGATGGACGAATCCAGGACATGGTGCTTTTTCCGCCGGAATCTGCGGCGAATGAACGTTTACAAGAGGTAATCACAAGACGATGGAGCCCCTACTCCCCACGCGAGCACGAATCAATGGCTGTGGAGTTTTATGATGCGCTCTTGTACGCCGCCGCTGGCAAACGGACAGAAGCGTATTACCTGCCGGCAGCCCGAAGCGGCATAATGCAAAGCCACGCCGTCATCTCCAGCTCCCTCCTAGATCGCGCCACCCGTGCCGGGTTGGAGCGTTTTCCGGAACTCCCGACGTTTTCAGGAGGAATGGCAGATTTCATGCAGCGACTCATCCTTTACAAAGAGAACGAACGGCGCGGCGATATCATGAAAAATCTTGCTGATGCTCTTGAACGGGACGTACTTGCCGGTGAAATACTAGTTAGGAGAGCATTTCCAGGCGGATATCCGGAATTCGTGTACCAGCCGCGGAAAACTGAGGAAATCATTCCATTGTCCCGCGCTTCTTCCATGGTCTCAGAACTTGCGCCCGTTGTGCTATTTCTCCGCAGCACCGTTGATCGCGGCGATACGCTCATTATAGAGGAGCCAGAGGCTCACCTACACCCTGAAATGCAGGTCACACTCACGCGCATTCTGGCGGCTGCCGTCCGGGCTGGCGTCCGCATCATCATGACCACGCATAGCGAATGGGTGCTAGAAGAACTCGCCAATCTGGTACAAGCCTCCAATCTTACCGAATCTGACAGACGGACAATCACTGGCAGCGGCATTGCCCTTCGTGCAGACGAGGTCGGTGCATGGCTGTTTCAACCCAAGAAACGCCCAAAGGGGTCGGTTGTGCAGGAAATCCCGCTCAATTGTGAATCGGGAACCTTCAGTGCTGGTTATGAAAAGGTTGCTGTTGATGTCTATAACCGGTGGGCTGATATATCCGGTCGGACGAATAAGGGCGGGGACAAATGAGCAATCTCTCAGAAGCTGTCCGCGCGAAGGTATCGGAGGAATGTCTAACGACGAAGTGCCGAAAGAAGGGGTGTAGCGTACATCTTCCTAACAGCAATCGTCAGTTCATCGTAATTGATATGGACCACTCCAAATCTCCGGCGCCGCAAGACGGGACACGTTGCGACTTTCTTTTCATTGGTGAGTGCAACAGCGAAAACTGGGTTGTGCCATTAGAATTGAAGAAAGGCAATGCTAACGCAAGCGAGATTTTACCACAACTCAAAGCGGGGGCAATCATCGCGGAACGAATCATTCCTAAGAATGAAAACCTTGCGTTTCGACCCGTGGCTGCCTACGGCGGAGAACTCAAACGGGCAGAACGAGATGCTTTCAGGGACAAAAGACATAGAGTTAAATTCCGACAACAACGCGAACTTGTGCGCTTAATCAGATGTGGAGTGAGTTTGGAAAAGGCTCTTTAGCTCCATTAAGCCCACGGCTTCCCAAATCACCCACACCTGCCCCAACACCCTTGCCCGGTTTCCCGACCACCCACGCCCGCGTGTCGGCTAAAAACGTCGAGGTTGATTCACAGATGTATCTCGTTTGAGCCCCTTGAAAAAATGGGCTGAACGGTATTCGCCTCGTCGTGTACTACTCTTCGCTGTGACAATCTTTCAGAAACCAACCGCCGCCAAACATCGGTTCATCTCTTCAATCAGTTCCTCGTACTCGGCGCTGCCAAAGTACGCTTTGGCGCGGTCCATCTGCTGTATGCCTGTTTTGTCTAGGTAACGGATTGACCCGGTATAGACGCCGTCTGCGGCTTCTTTGAGGAGTTGGGCGAAGTGGGTCGGGCTGCTGCAGTGCAGCAGCGGTGTCAAGGACGCCATGACGTAAATTCCTGCAGCTCTGAGGCGGCGCATTGTTCTCAAGCGCACCCCAATTTGCGGCGCGTGCGGCTCAAGTTTGCGCCGCACCCTGTCGTCATCGGTAGGAACAGAAAAGCCCACACGCAAGCGGGTGCCAAATTCCTGCAGTAGCTCAAGATCGTCCAAGATGAGCGGACTGCGCGTGTGCACGACCACGCTTTTCGGGTTGCTTTCCAACAATATCTTCAAACAACGCCGCGTGAGCCGGTATTGCCGTTCAATGTATTGGTACGGATCCGTGGCTGACCCCACGAATATCCGTCGCCCCCAAATTTTCGCGCGCGCCTTCCCAATCAGAAACGGTGCGTTCACCTTCGGCTTGACCCAAGTCCCCCATGGCAGAGGATGCTCCCGCGCATAGTGGTACTTCATCACATAGCAATAGGCGCACCCCATGCCGCAGCCGATGTACGGATTGAGGGTGTATCCTTTAACCGGTATACCGTCTTGCGGCATCAACACCGAACGCGCCGTGTGCTCTTCTATGTTTAAGTGGGCGTGTGGCATACCCTAAAATATACTATACGCACACTTAGTTGTCAAGTGAAAAGTATCCACCGGCGGGAATTTACATCAAAAATCCCGCAGCTGCATCTCGGTATTACCTCATGCCAATCGTTAATAATAGACATCATTCCAAATTAATTCCGCAGCCCGATAGCCCCAGAGGGGCGACAGGTATATAGAAATCAACGTTAAAAATCAACATCTAGCCCCAGAGGGGATCTTCGATCATCAAATCGAAGATAGTTTTTTCAGACATATAGTATTCCTAGTAACACACCAAAATCTAGCCCCGGAGGGTTTTCTTTTATTAAATCGAGGATAGTATTGTCAACCACATTGAGTTAATAGGGAAAGATGTCCAATGATTCCCCGCTGCTTATGCCGTGGCACCGCTAGCTTCCAAGAAGCTTATCGCCTTCTTGTGCTTCTTCTCATGCGCGCGCGCAAGCGGTGTACGTCCCTGTTTGTCCTTCTGGTCAATCTTCGCGCCGTAATCCAGCAGCAACTGCAGCATCTTGTCGCTGGCGCCGAAATGCACCGCCACATGCAAACAGTTTTCACCATCCTTGCTCTTGATGTTGTTCGGATCCTGCCCCTTCTCCAAAAACCATCGCGCGCCCTGGATGCTGCGGCACGACACCGTACATCCCAGCGGCGTGTAACCGCCGTGATGATCTGTGCCGCGGGTGCCGTCGAGTGCTGCCCCGTGCTTCAGCAGCAGTTCAAGCGCGTCGAAATGCCCGTCGCAAGCCGCGTGGTTGAGCGTGTCGTCGTCGGCGCATCGTCCCCCGGCTTTGAGCAGCAACTCGAAAACCTCCGAATTATCTCTGTAGATGGCTTGATCGACGCAGCCGGTCAGGTCGGCGCCGTGTTCAATCAAACTCCCCGCAATCTGCGCCAGTGCCTTCCGCTTCTTCTCGCTGTCGTTTCCCACGCGGGAACTGACGCAGTAAGTCAGCGGCGTCCAGCCCTTGTCGCTCGTCCAAATTTTACTTCCCTCATGATGCGCCTTTGCCAAGGCTGGGTCATCCTTCAATAGTGCGTTGACGCGGGAGGCGTCGCCGAGCACAGCCGCGTGGAAGATGTCGTACCGCCGCGGTGCGCTGTCCAGCAGCGCCGGCAAAAATTCGGTCGATTCTCCCGTAGCACAAACCGCGATCGCGCTAATAAACGTATAACTGCCCTGCATCAATGGGTCGGCGCCCGCTTCAAGTAACAACTTAACCACCTGATGATGGCCGTCGTGCTTGGGTGCCGTCTTCTTGTACTCCACCGTGCGGTGCAGCGGGCGGTAGTGGTGGGCGGACCTGGATTTCACGTTCGGATCCGCCCCATGCTCAAGCAAAAGGGCGACTGCGTCTGCCTGTCCGGCGTAACACGCATCCATTATCGGCTTCCAGTTAGCGGCAAGCGTGCAATCTTCATCGAGCATAGCGTGCATAGCGTTGAGGTCGCCCGCCGCGGCTGCGGTGGCAAGTGCTTTATCGGGTTTCATCCTAATTCGCTCCAGTTCTTCCTCACGGCGCCGTCGCCTCACCGAACGCTCACGGACGCCGGAGGTCAATTGTTGAAATTATCAAAAAATTGACCGATTGTAAAAAAAATAACCGGTTAGACCTGATGGATCTGTATGAGATTGCCGCAGGTGTCATCAAATATGGCCGTAATCACCGCTCCCGTTTCCGTCGGCGCCACCTTAAATTCGACGCCTAGTGCGGTCAATCGTTCGTACTCTTTGTGAATATCGTCAACCGCAAATGACGTGTACGGAATTCCCTGCTCGTAGATCGACTTTTGGAAAGTCTTGGACGCCGGGTTTGCGTTAGGTTCAAGCACCAATTCGACATCATCGTGTCCTTCCGGTGAAATAACTGTAATCCACCTAAATTGACCCACCGGAAAATCCTGTTTCTTAACAAACCCCAGTACGTCGGTATAGAATTTAAGCGCTTTGTCTTGGTCGTCAACAACTACACCCGTCAGTTGAATCTTCATTATTCGCTCCTTTGTTGGTTGTTAATTTCAATCATCTCAACGCAGAAATTCGTCCGGCGGATTCACGAGAAGTTGGACGCGCAGCGCCGGGTTCGCCGAAGGTACAGTGTATTAATCCAACGCCGTTATCTCTGTAGCCAACTCCCGGTAGCGGCAGAATGCGTTGGCGAGCTTCATTTGGCGCGGCGTGTGGCACCCCGGTTCGAACAGTTTCGGAGATGCAACCAACACGCAGACGCAGCGCGCCCGCGAAGTGGCGACGTTGAGCCGGTTGAGGCTATACAGAAATTCCATTCCCCGCGGTGCATCCTCCTGGGTCGATGTCGCCATCGAGTAAATCACCACCGGGGCTTCTTGCCCCTGGAACTTGTCAACTGTCCCAATCCTGGCATCCGGCAGCCGATTCATCAACTCCGACACCTGCGCGTTGTAGGGCGTGATTATCAGCACGTCGCGCGTCGCCACCGGCAGCGTTTCACCCTTGTCATTTGTCCACACGGACGTACCGTCAGTCAACCGCCGGAACAGCTCGGCGACTCGCTCCGCCTCTTCAACCGACGAATTTCGATTCCCTTCGTGCTGCACCGGCATCAAGCGCAGCCCCGTGCCCGATACGGGACTGCCAGCGTTGACCTTTTGAATTTCCATACCTTGCCGTGATTGCAGCCTACCTTGGTAAAAGGCATCGGACGTGAATTCGCAAACTGCAGGATGCAACCGCCAGGTCTCCTCCAAAAACAACCCCTGATGCTCCTCAATAGTCTGTCGGCCGCCCAACAAATGTGCCAGCGCCGATACGCCGGTGCCGTCGGGGTGCGTACCCTTAGTCGGCTGGTCCAACTGCTGCGGATCGCCCAGCAAAACCAGGCTGTCCGCCGCATGCGACACCGCTAGCACGTTAGCGAGAGACATCTGCGCCGCCTCGTCGATGAAAAGCACGTCTAATACGCCCGCAGCCTCCGGACGGCTCCATAACCAAGCTGAGCCGCCGGCAACCTCTGTCCCAAAAGCCAGCGCCGAGAACAAGCCGGCATTGCTCGTTGCCCGCGCAATCCCGTACGCGCTTGCCTCAAAGTCCTCCTCCGAACATTTCTGCATCGCCTCGACCGGGATGTCCTGTCCTTGAGCCGCGCGCATCACCTCGTCCAAAAGATTTCGTATAACCTTGTGGCTGTTGGCGGTGATACCGACCTGTTTGCCGCATTTGATAAGCTCCACAATCATCCGCGCGCCGGTGTAGGTCTTGCCCGCGCCCGGCGGCCCTTGGACCGGCAACACGCCCGCGTCTAGCAAGGGCGCGATACGGGTAGCCGCCTGCAAAGCGGTTTCTCCTGCCCGGCGGATAGGATTTCCTTCCAAGCGAGGCGGCTGCCGCAACAAGAGATCCTGGGCAGCGTTATTGTCGCCGCCGACCGTAATGCCGTTCTCGGCAACGTGTTCGCCGATGCGCAAGAGGGCGTCTGCCAGCACTTCGGTCGGTACCCGGTCGTGAGCGTAAACAGCAGTCGGGTGAAACAGAGCAGTATCTCGCCGTTTCTTGATGTCAGCGGTGCGTGTCTGAGGATTAATTCTTACTAAAGTCCCAAACCTTTCCGCGCCATAGGTATACAGAGGCTCGCCGCCCTCCAGTTCGGTCTCTTGAGGTTCATACCGGTAGCGGTGCACTGGCGCTGCGGTTGTGCCGCCTACCGATTCTATGCACGAGAGTCCGGAGAGTGCCGACCGCTCCTCGCTCAAGTCTTCTGCAGACAATTCCGCCAACCTGAAGAACTCCCACCACGTCGCCTTCTCCTCCCGTCGGTGCCAGTCCAACAAGTTAGCCAACACCCACCTCGCTTGTTGCTCCGCTGTCCGTTCCTCCGAATCCACTGGTACATCCCTCGCAATGGCTTTAGATAACGCCGCGGTCCGTTCTTGGCGTTCGCTAATCTTCTCCGACGCCTCGCCGTCTCCCGCTTCAGGTCTTTCAATCTCCTCGCCCGATTCGATGAGCTTTTCCCGTTCCTGCTCAAGCCAATCGCGCAACCGTGATGCGGAGACGCAGCGGTCCCGGTTACCGCGCGCCGCCGTTGCCTTGTCTAAATCGCTGATACTAGGTGCATCGCCTAACGACAAAGCCGACTGGATGCTGAAGTTGGACAGGTGTGCTTCCCTAGTCGGCACGCTGCGCTGGAAGCCGTAGAACGCCTCCATATTCCTGAGCGAATAACTCTCGACGCTGGCACGAATCCCCTCGCGCATTACGCGGTAGAGATCGACAAAAAGATCTGCACGCAGCATCCGGTCAACCTCGTCCTCGCGGGTGGCGTAACGCCCCATCAACCGCTTCATCGCCCCCGGCGCGTAGCCGCCGAAGTGGTAGATGTGCATGCCTGGATATTCCGCCCAGCGCGCCACCACGATGTCGACGAAGCGCTCAAAACTGTCTTTCTCGTCCGCACGGGTGAACGCCCAAAGTGCGGAATGCCGGTGCGCCCCGTCGGCGTCGGTGACAATATGGCCAATCAGATAATTCAAACCGCCCTCACCGACGAACGGGTCGCCCTCGAAATCGAAGAACATGTCTCCCGGCGACGGATCGTGTAGCATGGTAAGGCCGCGTTCCGGCGATATTTCTAGCGTCTCGAAGATTAGCCTATTCTGAGTCCGTCCCGCTACCTGCACGCGCGCCTGCTCTCGTACCCGTTCGTAACTCCACTTAGCGCCGCGTTTCGGTTGCCAAGCCAGCGGAAGCGGCTCTTCCGCCAGAGTTGCGGTCGTGCTAACGCCGCGCGACTGAAGTTCTCGAATCTGCGAATTCGAAATTCCCGCCACCAAACAGAGATGATCGTCATTACGCCGGCGCTGTTCGCACGGGTGCTGCCATCGGCAGATATCGCAATGAGATTTTGGATCCGGGTAGGTATCGGCAGGTATCTCTTGGTCCAACGCCTGCTCGAGGCTGCGCCGAACCAGCCGGTAGTAGGCTGCGTAGTCGTCGGTACGGTACGGTTCTTCCTGAAATTCCGTCCAAGGGACGACCACGTACATCTGCTCCGGGGGTTCACCCTGAATCTGCTCAACCAGGTCAGAATACAGGGACAACTGCAGAATGGTTGCGGCTTTAGTTTCGCGGGAGAGCTTGGTGTCGTAAACCTCGTAAGACCATCTACCGAGCCGGCTGGGCGCCTCTACGCGCCGCAGGATATCGGCGCGTCCGCACCACCGTCCGTGCGCGAGCGCGCCCTGAACGATGACGTCCGCCCCGCGGCGCATGGCTGCCTCCGTCTGTTTTACGTTCATGTCCTGAACGGACTCGCCGCCAATGCGCACGATTTCCAACCCGCGGTCCTTTAGGTGCCGGATGTATGCCTCCTCGTGTTCTGCACCCCGCTGCTGCAGCAACTCCAAGAACGGATCGTGGCGCGATGGCGCCGCCATTTCCCCCAGCACCGCTGCCGTATTCAACCGCGTCAGATGCCGGCAACTCAGATGATTAACCAGATCAGAAGCACTAAGCCGAATCCCACCATCATACCTATGCATCACTTCTCCCAATTGGTGAAATTTTACGTGCCCAAAATTTCAGTGCCGCGGGAAAACCGGATGTGGACAACGAATGGATTCTACTATAGTCAATTCCATTCATATTTACACATGTTTCGGTAAGTGCGGCTTTCAACCGCACTTACGGAATGGATTAATACCGGTAAGGTTGGCAAATCGAACCTACCGCGGTGTATGAATGATTAAACACCCTTCCAAAATAATTCCACCCCCCGATAGCCCCAGAGGGGCGGCAGGTATATAGAAATCACTGTTACACATCAACATCTAGCCCCAGCGGGGCGGCAGGTGTAAAACGACTACCCTCACATTGAGTTAATTAGGAAAGATGTCTACTATAATTTCCGTTCTTCCGTTGCATAGCAATTGAGAAACATGCCATCCGGTTTGGTAAGTGCAACCACTCAAAGACTATCTCATTCGCTCCTTTGATCTCTTGTCAAAGGGGTAATTATAGTAGGCACAACAAGTAACTCATATCACTCCAATTTCATGTCCTCGGACACCTCGGCGAGTAACGCGTTGATTTTTTCCACCGCCTCTGGATCGGGAGGCGTTTCGCCCCCAAACTCGACGCGGATGTTAAATTTTAAATCCTCCCCAATTGCCGCGTCTGTAATATCCGGAATCTGATCCGCTAAGTCTTGGATGCCGTGGGCTTCTAAATCCGCTGTGGCTACAAGGAGGCCCGCGGGTTTTGGGGGAATCGGCGGAATGGGATCCCGAGTCTGTGGGACTTGAAGCACCACGTGTTGAGCGCCCGTCAAGTCGCACGGCCAGTACGCGCTGTCGTTACGTAGTGCCAGCCATTTTGCACGAATAGCGTCATCTATCGCCGAACGCACCGTCTGCCACGGCAGCGTCGCACCCCGCTTTTGCGAGAGCGCAGTAACTAGGGCAAGCGCCGTAGTTTTGCCATCCTCCCACGCCTGGGGGGTTGCCTCCTCCATCAACTCATTCACAGGAATCGGGGCAGGCGGCGGTCGTAGGGTCGCCTCGGCGTTAAGCACTCCTGCAGGCACGGGTTCATTAAGAATTGAAGCCGGTCCGCTGGTCAACCAGACCGTCCCCAGTTCGACGGCTTCCAATACCGCGGTATCAACGACCGCCGGATCGCATTTGGGGATGGTGAGCGGCTCTTCATAACCGTCCTTGGGGATGTTCACGACATAACCTCCTGCGAAGTAGTCGTACAGGCATTGAACCGTAATCTCGTCGGACTGCCATAACCCCGGCAGCTCCTGATGCTTGAGCAGATTGGATGGCAGTTCGCTCAACGTTGCCGATTCCGGCAGCAGCACTTCAAGGCCCGACTCATCAAGCGCGTGTTCATCAATTGCCGTGTGCCAAAAGGTCTTCGTCGTCTTATCTGGACGCGTGTATTGCGCCGCCCAGATGCCCTGCTGAACGCCGCCCACAACAGTGTCCATAATTCCCTTAGACCGCAGCATCTTGGGCAGTTTCGGGAATTGAGCGAATGCGCCGACCAAGTCCTTGACGCGGCGTGATTGCTCGTCATCCCGCCACAGGTCGTAAGGCCCGCCCGGCATCATGGCTTCAGCGCTGATAGCTGTCTCTTGGACTCGGGCTCGCTTGTCCGCCTTGATGGTCGTAAACAGCGGTTGGTCGGTCACAACCACTTTGAAAGCGTGAATCTCATTGCTCTCATTGACCGTCACCACGATAGAATACGCCTGCTTGATAGCATCAGGAATGCGTCTGCGCGCCTTGTCCATCTCCGTAACAAGCATCTGGTCGCGGATAGTATCAGTCTGTTGGTCTTTGAGTTGATCTCGAACCTCTTCCCAACCGAGATACTCGCGGACTCGCACCCGCGCCATTTCAATCCCGTCCTTAGAGGGCACCGCCAATACGACCGCATTGCGATTCACACGTGGACGGTCGGGCGCGGTCGTCGCATTGATGAACCGCTTGGCTTCTGTGCTCGGTTTTCCGGATTCCGAGACTGCACTCGGACGAAGAATGGCATAGTGGAATTCACCGTCATCCGCGATATGGCGGGGTTGCTCAGGCAGCTTGTGCACCTTGGCGCCAGCAGCGGATGCGCCTGAAACCAGATCCTTCTGTTTCTCAATCGCCTCGATAATCTTTGAATCGATTAGACTTGGCGGAACACGAGTCGTACATGCCGCGTGATGCATCTGCCGCAGGTTGGGGCGGTTGCCCAGCCGCCAAGCCTTAGGTAATGCCGCGGCGCCGCCCGCATCGGATTCTCCGGAGCCAATCTCCTGTTCGTCCAAAAACCAAGACAGTTCCGTCCAGCGGCGTAGCGCTTTTTCCAACCCAATTTTGTCCGGGTTGGCAGTGCCAATCAATACCATCAACTCCGGCGTCAACGCTTTGTGAGCGGCTGGTTGGGAACTCAAGAACACCGTTATGACCGCCTGCTCTATCTCTCTTCCGTTTAAACCGGTGGTTTCAGACTGGATGGTAGCCGCTTTTTTTAACTCGCCCTCAAGAATAGGCCCCCATTCTTGGTGTTGGCCCGACGTCGCATCCACGCTGGCAAAGGAGGTGAGTTCGCTCGCGGCTTCAGTTAAACCGGTCTTTCCCGGCTCCGCCAGAAAAACATTTGGCCCAATTAACGGTCCGGTGTCCCACTTTTCGGCGTCTCGCAATGCCGTAGCGAAGGTGCGCAAGATACCGCGGGTGCGTTGAAATCTTTCAAGCTGCGTCCAGCGGCTGTAGAAGGTTTCGGTGAGGTCCGGGTGGAACGGATAACTGTTCAAATATCGTTCCTCCTCTGCTTTCTGCGCCTTCTTCGTCTCTTCATCAAGCGCGGAGATGCTGCGGACGACAGCGGTCACTTGAGGTCGAAATGTGTCCTTGTCTTGTATGGACTCCGGTTTGAAGAAACGCCGCCGGAGCACCTCCGCCACGTCCTCTTTGCTAATGGGACTGGAAGTCTCTTCCATCTGTCTGCCAAAGACATCTGACACCTCGGCGAGGAGCTCTTTTCCGAGGTCATCGTGCTTGTTCTGATCGGAAGCGCGCAGTGAAGCCACCATGGCGCAGCGGTCAACCTTTACCACGGAACTCGTGAGGTGTTGGAAGAAACTGAGCAGTCGCCCGCGCCAACTCCCGTCAGTTTCAACCATGTCACGCAGGTACATCAGCACCTCGTCCAAGAGCACTAACGTCGAGAGATTGTCTCTCTGCGGCTTTGACAGCAATTCCGATAAAACGGGTTCTGCGGGCGGCGTGTCGCGCTCAATATCTTTGCCGTCGGCGTGAAGCAGTCGTAGACCGTCCGAACCAGCAATCTGATAAGCGAGCACACTCCACGGACGTTTGAGTTGGGCGACGGCCCCGTCGGGACCGATGGTTTGGACGCCCTTCTCCAGATCAATTTTGTCGAAACACAACGCAGCGCAACGAGTCGATGGAGGTTTCTGTCCAATATGGGCTTCAAACTCATCGATCGCGGGAAGTTCCGGCAGCGCCGTAGGATCTTCCACCAGATGCTTGAGCGTGATGAGCGTGTGCGTCTTGCCGCCTCCGTAGTTGACTGAGAGTGTCCGATACGCCTTGTCGCTCCGCCGCGCCAACCTCAGGGCAACGTCCTTGACCAGTTCGCGCAGGTTGTAGGACGGATAGGTGAGCGCAAAAAACTCGTCAGGATTCTCGTAAGCCGGGCGCTTACCCTTTTGCATCACCACATCGTAAAGGTCAGCGGCAAACACCGCGAGCGATAGTTCGCGGGTCCTGACATCGTCGCGCAACTGAACAATTTCGTGCCACGGTTTCGGTGTCAATTTCATTTTCGTGTCATCCTCGTTTGGTGAAGGATTTCTTCGCGTGTCGGCGTGTTGAGGTTTTCACAATTATCTGAATCCATGAATTTTCGCAAATAAACAGCTTTCGCGGACTAAAACCTGTCTGGAAATCTTTTCTTAATCGCGCAATTTTCCTCAAACCCAATCTTCAATCCTCACTCGAAGATGGAATTTTAAGCGTGTATTGAAACGCCGAATCGCCATGTTTCTAAGCGCCAGCGTGCGATCAAGCGAGTGATTAGCGAGTGCGATAGAACTTCTCAAGTATATAGCAACGTTGATTCACCCGACATCTAAGCCCCAGCGGGGCGGAAGGTATATAGAAACACCGAATTCCTGAACATGCAAGCGCCAGCGTGCGATCAAGCGAGTGATTAGCGAGTGCGATAGAACTTCTCAAGTATATAGCAACGTCGATTCACCCAACATCTAAGCCCCAGCGGGGCGAAAGATGTATAGAAACATCAAGCCACTATATTCTAAAGCCCCAGCGGGGTGACAGGTGAATCATTTTTCGGATGCGTCATCCAGATCAAAAACATATTTCGGATTATAGGGAATATCAAATCGCTTCAAAAACGAAAGATATTCCTCTCTAAAAGTGTGACGTGTATGATGCTCCTCTTGATTCTTGATATAATTGACAACATCATTCAGTTGTGAATGAGAATACGAAAACGCTCCAAATCCCGTTTGCCATTCAAACCGGCCGGCTACCCAACGCATTGAGTTGATAAATTTTGACGAATTTGCTTTGATGTCTCTCACCAAATCGGAGAGCGCAATGTTTGGAGTCATGCCGACAAGAATATGAATGTGGTCCGGCATTGAATTAATGCGTATCACCGTTTGCCTTTTGTTGGTGATAATGCGGGTAATGTATTGGTGTAATGCTTCTTTGTGTTGTTTTGGAATAAGGCATTGCCTGCTTTTAACGGTAAAGACAATGTGTAGGTAAATTTGAGAATACGTGTCAGCCATTGTAGCTTCCTTCGCGCCACCGTCCACCTGTCGCCCCGCTGGGGCTTTGACGTGTGGTGGTTCTATCTCTACTATATGCCTGTCGCCCTCGCTGGGGGCTTTGAGATGTTAATTTCGACGTTCATTCACAACCGTTGACTTGAATTAGGAACTTCCCCTCCGTGTGGTAGAGAATCGGCCGGCCTGCGCAAGCTCTAGCGGCGCGAAATGTATATAGCAACTTTGATTCACCCAACATCTTAGCGCCAGCGGCGCGACAGATATATAGCAACGTCGATTCACCCAACATCTTAGCCCCAGCGGGGCGAAAGGTGTATAGAAACATCAAGCCACTCTATTCTAAAGCCCCAGCGGGGCGACAGGTAATGGAAACCCAAGATTTTAATAATCGATTTTGTGACGTAATTGTGTAAACAAGCTCTAAAAACTCCTTAATCGGTTAGTTAATTCCCTGCTGTGGTTTTGGTTTATGGTATACCTCGATCCTATTCACCTTTCGCCCCGCTGGGGCTTCCAGACACGGCAAAACTCCACGCACCAAAACTCCTGTGACGATTAAGTGAGTGATTAGCGAGTGCTGTAGAACCGCTCGGGTTTAAAGCACAAGGATTGTCCACGCACCTAAGCGCCAGCAGCGCGAAAGGTATATAGCAACGTCGATTCACCCAACATCAAAGCCCCAGCGGGGCGAAAGGTGTATAGAAACATCGAGCCACTCTATTCTAAAGCCCCAGAGGGGCGACAGGTAATGGCACCCCAAATGTCCAAAAATCGTTTCTGTCACGCTATTATTCAAACAACCTCTTAAAACTCCATAATCGGTTTCTTGATTCGACGCTGTGGTTTTGGCGTGGGCCGCACCTCAATATTATTCACCTTTCGCCCCTCTGGGGCTTTAATGGGTAGGACCCGCGAATTTCTATATACCTGTCGCCCCGCTGGGGCTTTGGTATATGGCGAATTCAATTTTTTATACTCCTAACGCCCGGCCGGGGCTTCCAGAAACGCTAAAACTCCAAGAGACCAAGCGCCAGTGTGCGATAGAATTTCTCAAGAATATAGCAACGTCGATTCACCCAACATCAAAGCCCCAGCGGGGCGACAGGTAATGGCGCTCCAAATGTTTAAAAATAAAATTTTTTCACCTTATTGTGGAAACAACCTCTTAAAACTCCTTAGTCGGTTATTCAATCCCCTGCTGTGGTTTTGGCATATGGTGGAACTCGATCCTATTCACCTTTCGCCCCGCTGGGGCTTTGGCATATGACGCCTCCGATATTTTATACTCCAAACGCCCGGCCGAGACATCTAGAAACGCTAACCCTCCACGCACCTAAGCGCCAGTGTGCGATCAAGCGAGTGATTAGCGAGTGCGATAGAACTTCTCAAGTGTATAGCAACGTCGATTCACCCAACACCATATCCCCAGCGGCGCGAAACGTATATAGCAAGGTCGTTTCACCCAACATCTTAGCCCCAGCGGGGCGACAGGTCGTGCTTTTTCTCCCATTATTCAATCAGGGTGGAAAGAATTATTTCACTCGTGTTTTTCGAACCCGTTTTTGATTTAAGAACTGAAATCTCACGCTGAGGCTTTTGATTGTTGTGTCATATGCCTTCTGTGCACCTATCGCCCCGCTGGGGCTTTAATTCTTAGCATCGCCGCTTTTCTATATACCTATCGCCCCTCTGGGGCTTCCAGACACGGTAAATCTCCACGCAACTAAGCGCCAGCGGCGCGAAAGGTATATAGCAACGTCGATTCACCCGACATCTGAGCCCCAGCGGGGCGACAGGTAGTGCTTTTTCTCCTCTTATGCAATCAGGGTGGAAAGAATTATTTCACTCGTGTCTTTCGAACCCGTTTTTGATTTTAAAACTGAAATCTCACCCTGAGGTTTAACATTGTTGGTTCATGCCCCTTCTGTACACCTATCATTCCGCTGGGGCTTTTCGAGCAACTCTTGGCGATGAACGAAATTGACAAAGATGCGCCGCGAGAATCAGATTAAGTCTCGTATCTTATCCCGAAAATATCGGAAACTGGGCGATGCGTTGGCATCTACATCCATGTGCGGGGCGATATTCTCTGCCCATGCCGATTTTTGCATACCCACCGCCTGCCACCCCCGCCTTTTAAGTGCACGCGACCCATTGATAACCACGGCGTCTGCCAGAAGTTCCCAAGTTCCACAAATTGAGTCGTTTTCGTAACCATTGAGGACGTTGTCCTTCGCCTTTGGGTAAGCTATTTTGATAGCGGAGATGTCCCCGAGCAGCCAAGCTTCACCCTCTTCAATAGCGATGCAAAACCGAGTCTCCGGTTTTGGGTGCCACGCATTCAAAACGTCAAATAGTTCCTGGCGAAATGTCTTCAAACACTTGTCATCCAAATCGCAAACCAGAATCACTGCTGCGGGATAGGTGGAGTGGTACCCAGCAAAGGTTTTTCCGTACCCCCGGAGTAGCCTAGGAAGCTGACTTAGCAAAAACCGTTTACTGGCATCGGTGCTATTCGTGAAGTTTTTAGGAATACGTCCAATTCCTCGGTAATTTTTTACATTGAATGTATGCTGCTCGCCGAGAATTTTCGGCATCAAAATATCAAGTGCCCTCTTACCGGACAGGTCTTCGACGAGAATCTCAAAGTGCATCGAGTTACCTCGCGTCCAGATAGTCGCTGTACCATAGACCGCCCAACGGCAAGCCCTCGGCGACCATGTTGCTCACGATTGGATCGTCGCTTGCCCGTCGAATTGTCGAAAACCCGTCCTCACCCTTCTCTAGAATCCAGACCTCCGCTGGATCGAGCGCATCAACGAAGTACGGTTGATGTGTAGTGACAAAGACCTGCGACCTATTTTTGCCCCGACTGGCGTGGTCTCGGAATTCGTTCGCCAAAGTCTCCAAGAGTTTGTGGTATAATCCGTTTTCCGGTTCTTCAATACACAGAAACGGCGGCGGATTCGGGTCTTCAAGCAACAATAGGTAGGCAAAGACCTTGAGCGTACCGTCAGACACCTGCTGGGCGTAAAAGGGATCGGTAAAACCTTTGTCGTTGAATCGGAGCACCAGCCTGCCGTCAGTGGTTTTTTCCGTGTCAATCCGGTCAATGCCGGGAATTTTTTCGGCGATTTCGTTTAAGATTGACTTGAAACGCTGCGGATGTTCACGCTCCATGAATTGCACGACATTGCCGAGATTGTCTCCACGCGTATTGAGATGTTGCTGTGGGCCTGCGAGCGGCAGGCTGCGCGCCGCGTCCGGGGTGAAGTAGCTGAGATACCATCCCGCAATAAATTGGCGAAAATCGGAAATTCTCGGATGCTGCTTCAGGGCGCCGAGCGACATAATGCCGAGTTGACGCCCGTCTCTCAATTCGACCGTTTCAGTCTCACTAGATTCATCTGCCTTAATTGAATTCGCGCAACTTGCACGATCAATTTGTTCTATTTTTTCGTCAATTTGGTAGCCTGTTTGTGTGCCCTTCAATGCCATTCCTCTGCCATACTTGAGATACAAAAAATGAAATGATCTACGGCCTTTTGGTCCCTGTCTGAGGCGTTCTTCCCAGACGTATGGGCGTCCGGAATGGTCTTCGCCAATGGCGATCTCGTAGGTTATGGGCTGAGTTTTGCTGCTTTCTCTGTAATACACCTCAAACTCAATGGGGCCGGTTTCGCCTTGCGACCTCAACGTCTGAAATCCGCCGCGCCCCCTTTGGTTGCAAGCGTCCTCAACTCCCGATTTAAGGGCGTCGGCAAGAAACCCGAATGCATCAATCAGCGCGCTTTTGCCGACGCCATTTTTCCCGATAACCGCCGTCATAACGGTGAGGGGTTTACGATCCCGCTTGCTCCAGACCCGCCCAAGCGTCACATCCTTGAACACCTTGAAATTTCTTACTCTGAATCCTTCAATCTTAGCCATATTCTAGTCTGCGTTCGATATAGATAGCACTTACGCAGTTGAACCATAGTAGTAGGCACACTCCGTGTGCCGTAATCTGCATTTATTGCCTAGGAACCCGATAACAGCATTGGGACGACTGGTAATGGCATTCCAAGTGTCCAACAATCGTTTCTGTCACGCTATTGTGCAAACAATCTCTTAGAACTCTTTAATCGGTTTCTTGATTCGACGCTGTGGTTTTGGCGTGGGCCGCACCTCAATATTATACACCTGTCGCCCCGCTGGGGCTTTGACGTGTGGTGCATTCGCATTTCTATACACCTATCGCCCCTCTGGGGCTTTGGTATGTGGCGCATGCGATTTTTTATACTCCTAACGCCAGGCTGGGACCTCCAGAAACACTAAAACTCCACGCACCTAAGCGCCAGCAGCGCGAAAGGTATATAGCAACGTCAATTCACCCAACATCAAAGCCCCAGCGGGGCGACAGGTGGTGCTTTGTCTCACATTATTTAATGAGAGTGGAATGAATTATTTCACACGTGTTTTTCAAACCTGTTATTGATTTAAAAACTGAATTCTCACGCTGAAGCTTAAGATTGTTGGGTCATATGCCTTCTGGGCACCTGTCGCCCCTCTGGGGCTTTGAGATGTAAATTTCGACGTTCGTTCACAACCGTTGATTTGAATTTGGAATTTCCCTCCGTGTGGTAGAGGATCTACCGGCCTGTGCAAGCCCCAGCGGGGCGAAAGGTGTATAGAAACATAAAGCCACTCTATTCTAAAGCCCCAGCGGGGCGACAGGTAATGGAAACCCAAGATTTTAATAATCGATTTTGTGACCTAATTGTGTAAACAAGCTCTAAAAACTCCTTAATCGGTTAGTTAATTTCCTGCTGTGGTTTTGGCTTATGGTGTACCTCGATCCTATTCACCTGTCGCCCCGCTGGGGCTTTGGCATATGACGCCTTCGATATTTTAAACTCCAAACGCCCGGCCGGGGCATCTAGAAACGCTAACCCTCCACGCACCTAAGCGCCAGTGTGCGATCAAGCGAGTGATTAGCGAGTGCGATAGAACTTCTCAAGTGTATAGCAACGTCGATTCACCCAACACCATATCCCCAGCCGGGCGGAAGGTATATAGAAACACCGAATTCCTGAACATGCAAGCCCCAGCGGGGCGACAGGTAATGGCACCCCAATTGTCCAAAAATCGTTTCTGTCACGCTATTATTCAAACAACCTCTTAAAACTCCATAATCGGTTTCTTGATTCGACGCTGTGGTTTTGGCGTGGGCCGCACCTCAATATTATTCACCTTTCGCCCCGCTGGGGCTTTAATGCGTAGCACCTCCGAATTTCTATATACCTATCGCCCCGATGGGGCTTGAATATATGGCGCCTTCGATTTTTATACTCCTAACGCCCGGCCGGCTTCCAGACACGCTAAAACTCCACGAAACTAAGCGCCAGTGTGCGATCAAGCGAGTGGTTTGCGAGTGCGATAGAACCGCTCAGGTTTATAGCACACGGATTGTCCACGCAACTAAGCCCCAGCGGGGCGACAGGTAATGGAAACCCAAAATTTTAATGATCGATTTTGTGACCTAATTGTGTAAACAAGCTCTAAAAACACCTTAATCGGTTAGTTAATTCCCTGCTGTGGTTTTGGCTTATGGTGTACCTCGATCCTATTCACCTTTCGCCCCGCTGGGGCTTTGGCATTTGGCGCCTCCGATATTTTATACTTCAAACGCCCGGTCGGGGCATCTAGAAACACGAACCCTCCACGCACCTAAGCGCCAGTGCGCGATCAAGCGAGTGATTAGCGAGTGCGATAGAATTTCTCAAGTATATAGCACCGTCGATTCACCCAACATCTAAGCCCCAGTGGGGCGGAAGGTATATAGAAACACCGAATTCCTGAACATGCAAGCCCCAGCGGGGCGAAAGGTGTATAGAAACATCAAGCCACTCTATTCTAAAGCCCCAGCGGGGCGACAGGTAATAGCAACCAAAATGTTCGAAAATCGTTTTTGTCGCCTCATCCTAAAACAACAACCGTTGCCCCGACTCCTGGACTTGACCCTGCGCGGCGACGTGGTTGCTCAGCGCCTCAAGAATCGATCGCTCGTCCGAACCCTCGTCTGCCAACTCGATGAGCGCCTGAAGAATCTGGTTGAATAGCGTGTTGCGCTGCAATCCCTGATCGCTAAGATAATTGTCCACCTTGACCTGATCGCCGGCGCGCCAAAGGTGCATCAGTTTGTGCACCTGGTCGATGAGCGGCACCGGTTGCCCGCTCGGTGCTTCAAGACCGAGGTTGCGCCGTCCCCGCCGATGCCACGGTTTGAGTTTGACCTTGGCGCCGCTCCCGCTTTCCGCTTCCTCATCATCCTCTGATTCAGGCGTCTCATCCGCATTTCTTGCTCCCGATTGGGTTAGGAGATCGTGCTGGTTGACTAGCGCGGTGTCGGAGAGATTGCACGACAAGGCGTAGAGGATGCAAGCACCGACGGGGGCGTCCTTCATCTTGAAGTCGTTACGATGCAGTAGATAGTACGTCGTCACATCATCCAGTTCAGTCGTAGCTTCTGCCTCGCCGTCATGGGGCAGGACGCGATGGACAACAAAATCCACGACCATGCGACGCACCTCGCGCAGGAACTCGGAGACGGACATCAGGTCGCCATCAGCGGTTGCCTTCTTAACGACCGGGTACTTGCTGTAGGCTTCCAGTGCTGGACCTGTCGCCGCCCACACAAAGTCGGGTCCCCGAATACCGGCGTCCCAAAAGTCGTGCAGTTGTTGGGTAATATTACTCCGCATCTCGTCGAGGACGGTGTGATCCCAGCCCGGGCGCGCAGGAGGTCGTTTCTTGCATACAATCCAGATTGAGGATGCAAGGGCTGCCGATGTCTGAGCGCGCATTCGCGCAGATTGTTCCGTTTGAACGGGCCAACTTCCATCAACGACAAAGCCAGAACGAATGACCGCACCAACCAGTGTTTCCCACGCCTGAGGTCTTTTGTTGGCGAATACGATAACCAAACGACCGGTCTCGCTTAAATGTTCCCAACAGCGCCGAAATGACTCCGCCATACCCCGTTCGTAGTTCTCCTTCGAAACGGCGCAATCTCCGTTGAATCGACCTGCATCATCAATTAGTTCCCCGTCAGAAACGTCATGATTCCACTTTGGTCCGGTGCTCTTGGAAAAAACGTCGGCGAAACCGTTGTTCGTGTTTCCAATAGTCCTCCTGTTCCAAACATAGAAATAATCCATTAAATCGGAGTATGGAATTGCGTCATAGTAAGGAGGGTCAGTTATTATTATGTCAAAGGTATCAGAGTGCTTTGCAGATGACGCGCTCCCGACTTTAACTCTTGGAACCGGAGCGTGGTCGTTTGTAGCATTCGCGGCTGTTTCTAAAGCCTTACAAACTGCAGCAATACACATCATCCACCCGCCGCGAACATCATTATACGGGACAGCCTCGGAATAGTCCCAAGTCATCGGCAACGCGTATCGCACGAAAACGTGTCCGATTGCCTCGACGCTCGTGATCCAAGATAGTATCGTCGAGTTGAAGTCGAGCATTCGGTCAAAGCCACATGAAAGAATTCCTAATATTGCTTGGCGCCAGTATTGATTGTCACAGTGTTGGTGAACAGCAAAATCCGCTTCGCGAATTTTGCTAACGAACTGTCCAAGGCACACAAGTTGTCGATTTGTGAACAACTTCCGCCACGAATCAAATCCGTACCCGTCTACCGAAAATGCCCGTGACGCGCCGATTCCGGCTTTAGGCGTCGGTTCTTCCGGCAATCCGAAAGGAATATCTGCGTAAAGGGCACCAAGTTGCTCCTCCGTCACTTCCGCGACGGCGCGTTCGTGGTCGGTTGGCAGGCGGTATTCCTTTCCGTTCTGCCCTTCGACGACGACAACCGTCATCATGGCGCCCAATCGCCCGGCACGTCCTTCAAGGCGGATATCTTCCATCGTCATAATCGCCTTGCAGCGAGGGCGAGGGCAGGTTGCGCCGGTGCGGGACATGGTACCTGCTCCGATTCGCTTGTCGTGCTCCCGCCGTTGTGCGCTGTTCCCGCCGTTCTGGGGCACGTCGGTCAGTACGCCAAAAACAACACCTGTCTCGTCAGCGTTCGGTTCCATAATCAGGAGTATTCGCTTCCGTTCTTTCTTGCACAGCCAGCGCGTTTTGAGCAGAGGCAGCGTGGCGCGGCAGCCCTTGCAGGTGACAGTGCGCGCCCAGAGGTAAGCGACCGTCGGCTTGGCAATCCAGCGCGGGTTGCGCACGTCATTGAGGTAGTCGTCATCAAACGCGGCGTTGAGCAGATCGATTTGTGGCACACCGTTCTTATCAACCGCTAAGAGTTGCGGAGGTGCTGGTTCAAAGTCGGCATCGGGGTCGATCGGCTCAAATTCGGCGTAGGTGGGATAGTACGCCGCCAACTCCGCTCGCGCCTTATCCAGCACCCATTTACCCCAGGCGCGGACGTGCCACGCCAGGTTTGCTTTAAGCAGCGAATCGTCGTGGGGGAGATGTTCTAACTGGGTTTCATTGCCGTCGCCGTGGCCGAGGCGTTGAAGCGCAGTACGCAGCCTACCGCTCTTGTACCCCTTGGCTTTCAGGTAGGATGTCATGAATTCGCGGTCAGCTACGGCGAATTCGGGCAGCGCTCGCGTCTGGCCTGCGAGTTTCTGGGGGTATTCGAGCGTGCATTTTAGGATGAACCACGCCACCGGGTTGATGTCCATAGCCGTGACCTCGCAGCCGAGGCGCATGGCTTCCAGCGGAATGGCGCCGCCGCCGGCAAACGGGTCTAGCACTTTGGGCGCCCGCCCGCCGTAAGCCTTGCGAATCTCGTCGCGAAACCACTGCAGCGCCTCGCCGTTCTCTCTACCCCAATGAAGGATGCCGCCCTCCGTCACCTCTTTGGTCTTTTCAACGATGCGTCCGTTTAGCCGTTTGCGTTCCGTCTTCTCGACAACCTTACCCGCCATGCGTTTCAAGATGGTTTTTCGTTCGTCGGCATTGCCGGGATCGGGAAGCAGCGTGGCGATGAGCGCGGCGCGCGCCGCCGCCAGCGGTCTCCGTGCGGGCCAAATGTGCAGCGTCGAGATATGCCCATGCCGCACATTCTTCTCATGCACCGAATCCAGCGAAACCTCCTTCAACGGAAAAGCAACTTCTATAAGGCGTTTGTCGTTGGTCATTTCTTTCTCCAGTCTGACATATCACATATCTGATGTAATTCGACCTATGAGGCTGCTTCTCTCGGTAACCAGAGTTTTGCAGATAGCAGGTCTATCCATTCGCAATATAGGTGCAACTGTATTGCTTGATCACCAGTAGGCACGAGGAAGGGCTCCAAAAGTGCAGGAATTGGAAAGTAAATACCTGCAAACATTTCCTGCACTGGTCGTTGAAGTTCAATGGCACCCTCAGTCTGTCCGGGTCTATTAGAATTGGCAATAACGAGTTTATCAAGGCGGATTTCATACTGAAATGCCGCGCTTACTGCATCTGATGCCACGTAGGTAATCTTGTTTCCCGCCCAGACGACACCGCGGTTGTCACAAGCTGGAAGCAGGTCTCCGTACGCCTTAAATGCAGTATCCAGTATGCGAATATAGAAACCATCAATACCTGTAGTTCCTGCTTCATCAACAATGTGAAGTAGACGCTTTACTTTAGACAGTTTTGGTTCGCTTTGTTCTCCTACCTTAACTTCCTGTACATCGTCACTGGTTACAACGTCGTGCTGTCCGCCCTTGAGCACAACACCAATATCATCCTTTACTAATGTCCAAAGTTCTGACCGTCGTTTTGATAACAGTTCGAAATTTAACGCCCCATCACCAAAGAATCTAGGGCTCCATTTTTTTAGTGAAGGACCAAGAAACTCCCGACAAAACGTGGATATTAAAGAATAAAGGATGCCCGTGTAACCGAGAACTTCCAACTTGGCAATTTCTGGGTGTCGAACATCTACGAAAATATCCAATGTTTCACCAAGACCATGCTCCTTCAAGAATACGGGAATGTCTTCAGTAAGCTTGCCAGGAATAAGATGGAAGTTTTCGACTTCAAAAGATCTTGAAATTGTGAATTCCAATTCACTGAGGAAAATCTTTTCAAACCGCGTTAGGTCTTGATACCGCTCCGAACAATCTATGATTCCATCGAATGGTTTTGCCGCACAATACTGTTCGAGGTACTGTCGCTCAGCATCTCGCCGGTATCGGTCAGCCGAAAGTAATACAACCACATGGCCGCGAGCTTGCATGATTTGATTCAGGGCACGCTTCTGTGTTGTGCCGAAAAATACGACGACACCTTGTTGAGCCTTCCTGCGAATGTCTCCAAGAGAAATTTCTGATGCATCTGCGAGACGAACCACCGCGTTATCAAGTTTGTTTAACAAACCATTCCTCACCACATATTGAAATATACGAGCATTCTGAACGATACGCTCAGAACTTCCTAAAACCGTATCAATCGCAATTTTCTCCAACATTAGTACGATGCGGCTGAGCAAACTGGTGGTTTCAGCGTCGGGGGAATCGCGTCCGGCAGTCGGAACAAAACGATCGCAATCCAAACGCCCTGACACACCTATGGTGCAGCCGATCTGGGTTGCACACAGTTTGAAGCCCCGTTTGAATACATCAATTGAGCCATTTTGGAATCTAAGACGGCCTTCGAGATTCACAAATTCACCGGCGATACACAGATTCTCTATTGCAGCTACTAGTGTATACCCTCTGTCTTCGAACATCCTTCCCGTTATAACAAAATCCCCATCATGCCATTTCTGTGTATTGACTCCGATTGGCGTGAGATTATCTTGGTCATCGACCTGCAAAAACCGCTTTTGCGAAATTTTCTCGCCATTAAAATGAATCGCTATTGGTACAAAGCGCACAAAATCTGACAAATAGGTTTTAAGCTCATTCACATTTGCGGTTTTGCGCAGGTTGCCAATCACGACCGTACCCCGAGGTGCAGCAACATTAGACTCTTCCTGACTCACTGACGGAATAGTGTTCGCAGCTGCTCGAATATCTTCCTCTGACAATCGTGTGAGTGTTCCTTGCTCGCAATCTTCTGTTTGGGAGATTACCTCTAGCTTCGTGCAAACGCCGAAGTTGGCGAAGCCGCCAATTCCAAACGTGCCGACACACCCCGCGGACAAGGCTTCTTGGGTCCGCTTTCCGCTGGCGCCAATTGTCCAAAAAAGGTTCTTCAAGTCACTGTCTGACATCCCTATACCGTTATCGCGCACGACAATCTTCTTGTCTTTTACAGTGATGTCAATTCTATAACTGTTTGCATTGGGGTTTGCACCCTCACGGTGCGCCTGAATCCGAATCGCATCAACCGCATTCTGGACGTTTTCCCGGATGAAAGCGAGCGGTGTTTCGTAAACCTGCTTGGAGATAATCTGAAGTACGCTCTCGAAATCAATTCCTGCCTGAAACGATGTGTTTTCTTGGTTCATTGTTTATCCTCTCATAGCGTTTTCAATTTGCAGTCGTAGATCCCTGTTACCGGTAGCCTCAACGATTCGTTGGCCGATCGCTCCAAAGTAATTCGACTTTTCTGGAAACGTTTTGATACCTTCAAGAATTGTGGAACTAGCATCGTCCATGCGTCCAACATCCATAAGCAGTGTTGCCAGATTTCCGATGTCGGTGAAGATAACCGAATCGGATTCAATCAGTGACTGGTAGTGTTCAATAGCACTTACTTTGTCCTGCGGTGTGTCCAAATTACCGAGCGCCAACGCCAACATTCGTTTTGCTTCGTTGACAACCATTACATCACCAAAACTTAAAAGGCGCTCAGCTTTCTCTCGTAGACTGACCCATTCCCCAGCGTTCGCAAGTTCGTTCAACAGGTCCAGAGTGTGTGAAAACGCCATTTGTGGTATTTCGCCGGCAAGTAACCGGCAATCTCTGTTGTAATTCTGTAAACGTTCTTGAAGAATTGAATCTTTGTCACACGCTTCGGTCAAAGCTTCGCCATACTTCCTAATTGATTCGCCGTGCCGCACAAGAATCTCGGATAACAATTCGCGATTGTATAGGACATCAAGAACGTTCTTGAACGTCATGAATTTGGTTGTCTTTTGTTTCAAATTGGTATTCGGGAGGGTCGTAAAGATGTCAAGTGATCCGAATGTGTAACCATTCAGCAATGGAATAAGAAACTCAGCTTTTTGCCCTAGTATTAATGCGGACAGATAATGAACCCAGGGGGCGAGGGAAGGACAGTATGCTTTCTTCGCCATGGCGAGTGACTGTATGTCGTACGTCGCAGTGCCTTTGAGTTCAATTTGGAAGTCGTTGACTGTTTCCAGCCAAAATTCTCCGCTAATTGGGTTGTACTGATAACTCTCTACACTCCTAGTAGCGTGCAGTAAGTCAAGCTTTACGACGTAGTAGGCGTTGCGAGCCTGGCGCGTTTCGAACGACGCTCCAGCAACCAACGTCAAGCAACCAGACCGTCCGGCACCATTGACATGTGCCTCTGGTTCATGGAGATGTCCACAATGAAAAAAATGGAATTCCTGTTCAATTCGGTTCTGAACCGGCTGGCGGTCAAAATCTTGAAGAAAATGGAGCGGGTGATGTGCCATACCTAAGATGAGAGTAGGAGGATTATTTCCTCTTTGCGCCAATTCAATTGCGCTTATTGCCTGTCGCTCACCAATGAGCAATTTGCCTTGATCATCCGCTCCTCCCTCAGACAGCCACGCGGAATCTAAGCCAACAATCGCCAGTTGGATTTCATTGAATTCCAATCGCGATACATAACCGAGTCCGTCGTTGGTCGGGATTCTCTCCTGCCCTGCGAAATACGAATCTTGAAATTGTCGGTAGTTCTCTTGCCGCAAAAGCAGCGTGTCCAAGTTTTCGCCGCCCGCTAGAAAGCAATCGACCTTGCTAGGTTCACAGACTATGTTGCGGGTTCCTTGGAAACAATATTTTTGCCGGTCTCGGTCTATATCATGGTTCCCTGCAACGCAAAATATTCGTTCTTTTGGCACGCCTGACGAGGCCTGTAGGCCGTCGAAGAACTTTTCAGCGAGCGCGTATTCTTCTGACTTCCCCGAAAAAGCGATGTCGCCCGTCACGAGTATAAAATCAGCGACTGTTCCTGATTTGCGCTGTTCCTCAATATTTCTACACATGGATTTCAGAACAACGTCCTGCTGCCATTCAGTGGTAGCGCGTAAGTGAATATCAGAAATATGAAGCCAGCAGATCGGGCGCATCCTAACCTTTCAATTTCTTGTTTGCAAGCGTTTCAACAGTACAGGGGCAGTTCTTTCGTTTGGTATTTGAGCGTATCAACATCAATGTAGGTATTCAAAGCGGCAAATGAGGCCCCATATACCCAATCTCGACTTCTCGTGTCGTGGCGTCGAAACGCAGGTGGATTCGGAATCCGCTGCCTATCCGTGCGTGCCATTCATACAATTCCCGTGTCCCGCGTCTTGACCTAAATCGGCGCGCATTTAATAACGCCGGGTTGTTTCTAACGCTCTGGCTTTCGGGAGTGACTTTGCATGCCCAAGGAGGAGCCGGCCCTCCAACAACCCGCCATTCGGCAGCCGATTTGTCAAGCTCGATGAGTCTTCTAATGCCGCTTCCGAGAAATTGCCGCGGTGCTTTAACATCCGGACCAAAAACTAGATTTGGGAACGCTTCGTCCCGCTGCTCCCATGCTGCCGAAGGGGTTTGCTGTTCAAAGAATGACGTGTGACGGCGCTCACAAATAGAGTTGGCATGAGTCGATCGGGCGAGGTTATCTATCGTCTCGCTTGCTTCTTCAATACTCTCGTCAGAAAGCAACTCGTTGAACCTGACTGTGAGCTGGTCACTGTCCCATAAAGAGTCTGAGGGAAAACCAACGGTAATCCAATTCGCAATTGCACATAAGATGAGCGGTTCGCAGTCTTCCGGTGGAAGTTGTCTGCCTTCACACGCAAAGAATCGAGCCCTTACATTCGACTCAACGTCGCGCAGAAGCGGGTATTTTGAACTTAGACGCATGAGAAACACCGACTCCTCCCGTGCTCCGATTCTCTTTAAAGATCTAAATGCATCAAATAGTGAAAGGTTTGGTAGGATTACGATTTCGTGCACAGAAAGCCTCATTCGTAGGCTTGATTGCGCAATTTTCCGAATCTGAATCATCCCGATAGCGAGGTCCTTCAGCCAGCAAAGCGCAGTATCGTAATCGGGCGCCGTAAGGCTCGCGTGATTCAATACCATTTCTCGCATATTAGTATTTGGGGGCAAGCAGTTTCTCCAAGTTTTCTTCGTGTTGGTCAAAGAAGCCAGCGGGCCATGTTGAAAGCCGTCCGTCCTCATCAATTTGCGGTGAAGTCACAACGGTCTCGCCTTCGGGGCGTTCAAAGTAATGGATTGCCGTTTTATCTGGGGAGATTAATCCGTCTCGCACAGCGATACGAACCCCGTCCATGAAGTGGTCACTGTGAGTTTCCACAATAACCTGCACGTCAGACAACGATGCGCGCACCGCGAGTTCCGCCAACTTCGTCTGTCCGCGTGGGTGAAGGTGCGCCTCTGGATTTTCAATCAAACACAATGTACCGGAATCAGACAGCAACGCGATAATTACCGGCAACGTGTACGACAGACCAAATCCAACGTTAGTCGCTCGAAAACGCCGCGAAGCAACGTCTCCCGGCCGGTCGAATGAGAAACCTGCGATAAGCGCATCCGCAGCGCGAACAGTCTCTAGCTGAAGATGAGCGCCGGGGGAAATCTCTTGCAGCCATTCGTCAACGACATCGATCATGCGACGGCTATGGGATTCTACGCAGCGCAAATCGTCTTCCGCCAGCAATTCATCCTTTTTCATATTTAAGTAGTTCAATGCGTATTCACTTCCCAAACCGAATTCGGCTCGCTGCGCCATGGTTTCGGACAACGGATAGGACTTTTGCGGGCCGACTCGCTCGGCATCAATATACAGGAGATTTTGTCCAAATGGACGGACATTCTGCCAATCTGGTGGCACTAGGGGAAAATATAGGTTCGAATCACACCCTTCGACAGTCAATTGATCGCTCGTTTGTGAATACCCGAACGACAGTTTCCACGGTGAATTGGTTTCGTCAGACTCGATTTCGAAACCTACCACATCATTTTCTGCACCTTCAAAAAGTACATCCCTGCCAGTACCGAGATCGGCAAGTTCGCCGCCCAGCACCAGCCTTCCGTCAAGCAAATCTTCTGACTCAAACGACTGCCGTAGGAGGAGCAGCGCCTGTATCACACTGCTTTTCCCCATGCCGTTCAAACCGCATAGCAGGGTGAGCGGCGCGCAGTTTAAATCCAGATTTTCGAAGCACTTGAAATTCGATAACCTGATTTTCCTTATCATCACAGCACCTCTGTAACCAACAGTGAAATTGCCTCAAATCTTTTCTTCACTCGGTGCGGATCGCCCGTGGAATAAGAGATTGCCCTGTCGAATTCACTATCGTCATTCATCAACGCAATGAAGCGATTTATGACATCTTCTCGTTTTTCCACGAGTCTGTTTATTTCGTCGGAACTGCGGCGTGCCAGTTCGACGCTCCAAGCGTCAAACAGCGCTTTACTGACCGGACGGCGATGGGAATCGTCCAAGTCGTATCGCTTACGAAAAGATTCGCGGCCAAAAATGCGGTAAGCTGCTTCCATTGCTTTCTCGAAGTCTTCGGCAAGCAACTCAAGATCCTCTGGCGCCGTATTATTTATTTTGTTCATAACTCGACTAAGATAGCCGTTAAGGTCGTTGTCGTTATATTTTTCCCAAGCATTTGCATAAAAGGCTATGAAGCGCAAAACACATTCCCGGTCAGCCATTCGGTCTCGCCTAATTGAGTAGTCCGTTGCTTTGCGGAATGCCTCAGTGTCGGCGAGTTGTTTCAGATAGTCTCGCACGAGCCCTGGGTGTAAAGCATTGCGTATTTCCTGACCGTTCAGCGTCATACCGCCAGTGTTGATTCGGTGGAAAATATTGAACATTACGTCCTCAGGTGTCCCATGATCGATGACATTCACCACAAGCTCGCTTTCGCCAATTCGTCGCTGCATTTGCCTCGGAAGGTCGCAATACTTCTTTTTATTGTATTTTTCGAGATATTCCAGATGGTTCAAGGGAAACTGGTCTGTAACATAGTTGAAAATAGTAAACATGCGTTGGACGCCGTCGACAACCAGCCAATTTTCGTTCTCATCCGCCGCCACATAAAACACTGGGATAGGAATTCGTAGAAGCAGCGATTCAATCAGCCGGGATTGACGTTCGGCTTTCCACACAAACGATCGCTGGAAATCGGGCTCTAAATCAACCTCGTTATACTTGATTCGAGATACAAGCAATTCGACCGTGATGTTGGTCGTCCGAACCCTTATTTTCTCAGGATTAAACGGACGTTCAATCGTTGGATCTTCAATTTCGACCTCCAAACCGGTGGCTGGGTCTTGCTTAGAGGCTGCGGCGGTTTTAGATTTATTGGCAGTATTTTCGATCTGTGGTTCGGCCCCCGAGTTAGAAACTTCTGATAGGGGCGTTTCTGAATTCATTATTGACGGATAGCTCAGGACTTTTTTCATCTCTTGCGGAAGCGACGCTTCATTGTGATGGCGCCGCCAGTAGTCTTCAAGTGCAGCCCGCCATTCGTCCGATTCGCGAACTCGGTTTGCCTGAGATAATACGTTATGGCTGATGCCGACTCTACCGTCAATGCGTGGTACCTGTTTGGCAACTTGCAACCACCGCAGCCCCTGAAGCCGTAACCGTATAAGGTCATCTGGATTGACGGGGATGGAATTTCGACGTCCAAGGTACCCATCATAATACTCAAACATTGTCCCGTTGTCCCTTCCCACGCACCTGCGTAGTCATTTGAAAGATAGTCTTTGGTCTCGCGCGAATGGAATAATCTCCGAATTTTTCAACTGTTAGTTTCACAAGATTAGAGCGTGTCGTTTCGGTTATTTCAAAAATTTCAACTATGTTGAATGCCAGTGGTTTGACCATCGCCAATTCAAACCTAGAATTTAGTTTTCTTCATGTGTTCACTATACCCCACGACTCCATGGTTAGTCAATCGAAACCGATCTGGTTCGGTTTGAAGTTTTGAAGCCTTCAGAACCCGTCATCTCATTGTTTCCTCAACTGGCGCCGACGCCTCGTTCAACGCCCCCTCGGTTATTGTGAACGCCAGAGATTCGCGGCTGCGGACGAGCAATTTAGCGAACGGGTCCTGAACACGCACGAGCCGCGGCCGCGGCGTCGCGCAGTCGAAGACCACGTAAAGCCAATAATCTTCACGCAAGTTGCAAGCCCGCGCCCATTCGTTTTCGGACATCTGCACATCACCTGAACCGGCGCGTCCCTTAACCTCAATGGCACGTTCCTCAACAGAACCGTCGGCGCCTGCTGGGCGGCGGGACTTGAGATCGAAGCCGGGCCAATCCATCAGTCCGGCACGCCGCGCGAGTTCGGGCTTCGAGACATCCGTTACTACTGCCCCTTGGTGCTCCTCGTAAGCGGTTGCAACCTCCACGGCGACAGCTTCAACACCGGCGTCGTAACGCTCAACCGCCTCAGTGTCCTGAACGGGCACGACGAGGGCGTGCACCAAAATCACGGCATCCCCGGACTGAATCAACTCCGGTTCGGCTCGCAGTTCAGCCATACGCCGATTTCGGGCGGCGGTTAAGCCGCGCTGTCGTTCCCTGACCACCCCAAGTTCCTTCTCCGCGTCCCGATCTCCTTCGCGTGCCAGTTGGTTGAGGCGGGATCGGGCAGCCGCAAGTTCGGCCGCCTGAAAATCGAAGCCGCGGTTGACGGACTCCATACGTGAGGGAAGGTCGTCGAATCGTCGCTGTCGATGGTGCTGCGCCAGTCGCTCACTTATCTCTTCCCGCGCAAACTCCAAAGCATCGGGCACCATACCGCGTGCCAAGGTTGCGAGCGGCACACGACTCGGCGCGAAGCCCCCCGCACCCCTGAGCAGCAGTAGGTGTTCGACTGGAAGTTCAGTGACGCTACCGTCGCTGGATTGGCGTAGCCCGACCAATCGTGATTCTAGCGGCTTACGCTCGTTTTCACGCTCAGAACGGTCATCAAACAGGTCGGTCATCTCGTCTTCTCTGCCGCGCTGTTCAACAGAAACCAGCGCAATGTGGAACAGATACGCCTCGGCGGCATAGGGATCGGTGTACACGGCGCCCTGTCGTCCGGCGCGTCCAAACCGCTCTAGGATGGCGTCTGAAAGGCAATCGAACACGGGCTCGCCGGGGTGCATCCAGACGGCATCTTCCCGGCTCACCGGTTTGTACACCGTTAGTAGCTGGCGTGCACCCTCGGAATACCGCTCAAGCGACGTGAGCAAGGAATCAGACGCACGCGGTCGGTTCGGTATCAAGCTGAAGGCGGTGTCAGCGTCGCCTTCAATGCGTAAATCAAGAAGCGGCGCCGCACGCTCCACGAAACGGCGGACATAACCCGGCAGCAGGTGACGATAGATTTCCTGCTCCGTCTCCTCGTTGAGTTGCGGCAGTCTACGGCGCACGTCGCCGCCCCCGCCGTACAGCACCTGCTCTTTTCGCTCTAGTGCCCGAACTTGGTCTTCCGTTAAGTTGCCCTCCAACCACGCGGCGACTTCCTCAACATCGTCGGTAAGCGTTTGCCGCAGATAATCGGTCATGGACACGCTCTCAAACAGACGCCCAACCACATCGAACACTTTATCGGATTGAAGCTGCTCTCGGATAATCTCAAGTTTATCAAGCAGCGTTTTCAATACACGCCCTTCGCGTGTGCCGCCCGCAACGAGATTAACAATCACCACGGGGTCGTGCTTTTGGCCGTAACGATGGATACGCCCCATGCGCTGCTCAAGCCGCGCCGGATTCCACGGGATATCGTAGTTGACCATTAACCAACAGAATTGGAGGTTGATTCCCTCCCCAGCCGCGTCGGTCGCTACAAGGTAGTTTGCCCCGCCTTTCTCCGCAGAACGGCGGAAAAACTCGACCTGCTCCTCGCGTTCGCGGTAGTCTAGCCCACCATGGATAAGCGCAACCTGATCTGTGAACCCCAGACCTTCCAACCGGCGCACCAGAAACTCCGCGGTATCGCGGTGTTCGGTGAAGATGATGAATTTCTCGTCGTTGTATTTCGGATGACGCAGAACTTCTCGCAGTTTCTCAAATTTGGATTCCTCGCCCGCGTCCAACAATTTTCGAGACTTATCCAACAACTCTTCGACCTTACCTTTCTCCACCATTAACTCCGTAAGGCTGAAAGCCGTCGTGCCGCCGAGCGCTTGATTTTCATGCGCTTCGTTCTGGTCGTCCTCGGTCTCATCTGCGGTCGATGCGTCGAATACGTCGTTAGGGACATCGAGACGCTGTTGCTGGCTGGCGAACTGTTTTTCATTGACCCGTCCGCTCATGATGTCGTCAATCATCCCTTCCAACTTCTGTCTCCGGCGCTCGAATGATCGCATGAGTGCATAGGTGGAACTGGCGAGACGCCGTTGGAAGACGCTCATCGCCAATTGTGCGGCTGATCGGTTCAATTCTTTCGCGCGGTTGTAGTAGTCGCGGATGTATTCTGTCGTCTCGTCGTAGAGCTCCTGCTCGCCTTCAGGACCGTCCGAGAGATTGTAGCTCAACGTGTCGCAGTTACGCTGCGGATACAACGGTTTCTCGTTGTAGTGCAGCATCTCCTCCTTGGTGCGGCGGATGAAATGCCGATCTCGAAGTTCGCGGGGAAATCTATCGAAAGCGTCATAGGTGGAGAGCACCTCCGGCAGCAGCAGGCGCCACAGGAAATAGTAGGGAAAGTCCTTGCCCATGTGCGGTGTCGCAGTCAGCAGCAGCAGGTGCTGGGCGGGTTGCGGTAATTTCCAGTCGTCGCTGTCTACCTCAACCCCGGCGATAGCTTCCGCCAGCCTGTACCGATTCGTCTTGCGCACTCGTAAATCCGGCCGTCGATTCGCGGACAGCTTGTGCGCCTCGTCGAAGACGGCAAGGTCGTAGGGATCCGTTCGAGGGTCTCTAAGGCGGTCAAAAACCCGCGCTGTGACCAAGGTGTCCACGCTGACGATGACCTGATCGCTCTCGGCGCCGCTGAAAGGGTTGCCGTCTCGCGCGTCATCGCCCCTGATGATGCGGAACGACAACCGAAACAGCTTGCGCATCTCCTGTACCCAGTTTCCCACGAGACCGGCGGGCGGAATGATAAGCACGCGGCGGATGAGACGGCGGGACAGCATCTCGCGGATGTACAAGCCGGTCATGATGGTCTTGCCGGCGCCCGCGTCGTCCGCCAGCAAGAAACGCAGCGGGTTCTGTCCCAGCATTTTTTCGTAAACCGCGATGCGCTGGTGCGGGAGCGGGTCGATTAGCGAGGTTTCCGTGGCGAACGCCGGGTTAAATAGGTGGCCGTAAGCCAGGCGGTGCGCCTCTGCAACCGCTGAAACGGCGTTAGGATCGGCGGCGAAGTCCATGCTTGGCGCGTCGTCGGGAAGCGGTTGTGCCGCTTGGCCCCCGTCACTCGACGCCGCCAACTCAACGATGCGTTTCCAAGCCAAGTTGTTTGGGCGAGATTGCGCATTTTCCCACCGGTTAACGGTGGCGAAGGAGACGCCGACGAGCTCCGCAAATTGCGTCTGCGTTAAACCTTTTGTCTCGCGGAGGTCTCTAATTTTTTGGGGATAGTCTGCTGGTAAAATGGTTGACATGTAGTTCACGATTCTTGTAAGTAAATAGTTGACGCCTATTGTGCCATACGCATCGTGTGCATGTCAAGTTGAAATATATCACATGTTATATAGGTTGTTTCGGGTAGGTGCGCGGCGTGGGAATTTAGAAGGGATTAAGGTGTAGTCCGTAAGTCCGAAAAATCGCGTGGGTCAATGTTGTGGGAGGGAGATTTTTCTCCCGATTATCGAGGTTGGGAAGCCTCTCCCACGGCAAAATACGTGTCGCCCCGCTGGCGCTTAGGTATGTGGTGCATCACGATTCTATACACCTGAGAATCTCTACCGCATTCGCTAACTGCCCAGTTGATGGCATACCTGGCGGGATCTAGAAGTCACTCATCTATCAGACTGCGAAAACGAATTCTTTCTCCAAACAACATGTCTACCGATATGCCTTTGTGATTCTTCGACGGCAGTGCATAATCTGCCTTGACGTGTTGTTTGTCGAGCCTTTCACTAATCTGATTGCCGACAAGTGAATAGCGCACAATTATTCTCAGTTTGGTAGATTCACCGCTATGATGTATTTCGCACACGGAACGAAGGTATTCCAAGAACGGGAGCGATCGCCGTAGCTGCTCCATACCCTTCTCGTTTTCTTCATTTAAAGTCTTCTTCAATTCAACGAATACCGCGTAATCCTCGCCTTCCTCCTCAAAAAGAAAGAGATAATCACAAACTTGCTTCCATTCGCCCTCTTTCACCCCCGATAAACTGCCAATGCGCCGCATATTTATTATGGTGATGTCGGAAGGAATATCGGCGACTTCGAGTTCCATCACGTTCTTTTCTCGTAAAACCGTGCTTCCATCCTTTCTCGGTGACACCAGAGCCTTATCCGCCAGCATATTTTTCAGATGTGTTGCCAACACGACTTTACGCCTCCGACTCATCTGACATTCGCGATGCTAAATCGTTTGCGACCCTGTTAATCCTGTCGATGGTTTCGTCGAAGACCGGCATGTCAATGCCGAATTTGTCCACCTCGCATCGGATTAGGCTGTTGTCTTGCGCTACGTAAGCACGGATAGAATCCGGGTTGAGGAAGTCTTCAGGGCTGTATTTGAGTTTCTTCACGACAGCCTCTTTGTTCTCGAATGGTCTACTTAGCATTACGAGGTTGTTAATCTCTTTGATGAGGTAATCGCTGTGCGTGGTTATCAAAACCTTCAGTCCAGCCCGCACGCACCGCGCCAGTAATCGCGCCAAGAGTATCTGGTTGGACGTGTCAAGATGACTCTCCGGTTCGTCAACGATTAGGAGATGGTTTTTCTGCGCCGCATGTCGTAAGAAGAAGTAGAGATCGGACAGTCCGCGCGCCGAAGACGAAGCCAGATGCAGCGGTAAGTTGAAACTGCGTCCCTTGCCGCGCGCCTTGGATATGAAACGAATGTCATCGCCCGAATTTCCGTAGTAGCCGTCCATCATGTCTTTAATGTCGTCAAACAGCTTACTCTCAAAAACCTCGCTTTTGCTCTCTTGGAGATTGGGAATGTCTCTGGTGTAATCAATATTATCTTTAATTGGAAGTGCGTACCGGCTTGTGGTCTTGTCTATCAATAGAAATGGAGAAATCCAATCTCTGCTCTTCGCATCGCCCATTTTCTGTAACAGATCGACCAATTGGTTCTTGGTAAAGTCTAATTCCTTGTAGAAAAGGGAGATGCCAAACCGTTCAGCGGACAGAATGAGCGGGTCAGGAAACAGATTGTACAGGAGAAGCGAAAAGTAATAGCGCGCGATTTCGGATTCAAAATCTAAAATCTGCCGCTGGTCTTTTGTTGCATCCACAGCAACGCTAAAATTGCTGCCGTCGTAATCAATTGAAAATTGAACGCCCCCGTGGAGTTCTCCAATGACATTGAAGTAACTGCTGGGTTCAGTTTCATTGAGTTCGACCTCAATGGAAGAATCTTTGAAATCGCTGTGGCGAGTGCTAAACGTTAAGCGTAGAGCATCTTTCGAGTAAACGCGGGCGAGTTGCTGAATTACTAGCTGTTGCTGCTGGCGAATTTTTTCTCTATCCAAGGAAATGCTCGCTCGACCTTCTCTGCTTACCTCCTCAATAATCCACCGTATGTCCGCAAAGTCAGTGTTATGATTCATCGCGTTTTCTAAGAAATAGTCTCCGCGATTCCTGCCTTGCAACATTTTCAGGAAGCCGTAGAGCGTGTATACTATGTAGGTCTTGCCGGTATTGTTGCGCCCAGCGATGATTGTGAGGTCCCCGATTTCCACTTCCGCGTCCTTGACAGGACCAATATTCTTAAATCCAAACGTCGCGGGTTTAGGTCGCTGGCTATTCATAGTATATACCTTCGTTTGTCTTCACGTCTTAATATTCAGGCGGATCTTAAATCAATCACGATTCTCTTTGCACCGTAAACCAATGCTCCTCCACAAGCCCAACAATCCGGTCTCGGTTTGTCTCTATCAATTCGCGCTGTTCGGGCCAGAAAATCGCCGTCAGTCTATCGATCGGACTCCATGCCAGTTCGTAGTGGTGGTCGACATCCGTTGGAATACCCGCCGCCTGCTCCGTGGCAAACAGGAAATAGTGCGCCGTAATCCACCAAACTCTGTCATACGATAGGCGTTCGCGTGTGCCGACTTTTCCAATCAGTTCCAGCGAGGATAAGCCCGCCTCTTCTTCGATTTCCCTGCGTGCCGCACCTTCCAGACTTTCGCCGGACTCCACGCCGCCCTTCGGCAAGACCCGCTCCGTAAGCCCGACCTCGCCGACAAGCGCGACATAAATCTGCCCATCTTCTATCCGTGCAACGACACCGCCCGCAGAAGTCCGATCCGGAACGCCGGGCGGACGCTCGTACCAACTCTCGTCTATCATCAACCCGCCCTTGCTCTATGTGTCTCGCCGCATTTAGGTTTGGTTGCAAGCGTTCAAAGAATCGGATAGCGATTGCGGTAATTTCCCAAGGCCATTCTCTCCCCCGCTAACCACTCGCCGAATCGCGCCCTACCGCACGTTACGCTCTACAATGCAACGCCAATCGATTCCCTTCGGTATCCTCGAAGTGGGCGATGAAACCGTATTCGCCGATGCTAGTCTTGGGCAGCAGCGTCTCGCCGCCGTTGGCGCCGACTCGCTCCAATGTTCCCTCAATGTCGGGCGCGGTAAAGTATATCAACGTGCCGGCATGCGACGGCGTCAAACCCTCCGCTTTGATAAGCGTACCGGCGGCGCCAATGGCGTCTTCGACAACGGGAAACCATGCCATCTCCGCGGCTCCCAGTGTCATGGGCGTAAGCTCCACATCCATCACGGCTTCGTAGAATTGTTTTGCTCTGTCCAAATCTATCACGGGAATCTCGAACCAGCCGACGGGGTTGTATTGTTGTGACATGTTATTTTTCCCTTTCGGCGCGGGGCGGCGTTTTCGACGCTAAATCGTTGCCGTGAACCGGACGTTGTTTTCAGCCCCGCGCGGTATGTATGTTGATATCCGCAAATTACTCGTCACCTTGGCTCATGTGGAACACTTCCCATATGTGTCCATTCGGGTCTTCGAACGTCCTGCAATACATCCAGCCTTGGTTCACGACCGGTATCGGTTCCGCGCCGCCCGCGTTGAGTGCCCTGCTCATCATCTCGTCAACCTCGTCTCGGCTGTCGGCGGAAAGTGCAGTGACCACCTCGGTTGTCTTCGATGCGTCGGCAATCTCTTTCTTGGTAAACTGTTGGAAAAACGACTCAGCCACCAGCATCGCAAAACTCCCGTCCGCGATGACCATACACACGCATTCTTCGCCGCTAAAGTCTTCATCAAAATCAAAACCCACCTGCGAGAAGAACTCCCTAGTTTCATTCAAATCCTTAACCGGTAGATTAATATACGTATTTCGAATCATGATTCCTCCGATGTTTCAGCTAATTTTTTAATAATCTTCAGCGCCTTGGGCATCACGTCTTCGAAATAGCCCTCCTCCGCCGAAGTTATTTCCATTTCAACCACTAACTCGGTGCCACCGTCAACTTCGTTCAGCGTGTAATTTTCATAAGCGGGCGCCCAAGCCTTTACCGCGTCACTTTCCGTATCATCAACACCTTTGTGTACATAGCCGAGGTGCTTTATCGACACAAATTCGTGCTCCCGGTTTTCCGCAATCACCCCGAACATGCCGTCCTTTTCTGGCGTGAGGAAACGGATGGTACTGCCTTCGCTCCAGTCGCCCTCAAAATATGAACCTCCAGCAAATACTGCCGTCCACTCTCTATACGTCGCCTCCTCAAACAGTACTCGCCACACGGCAGCGCGCGGCGCTGAAATCCTGATTGAATGGCGAGTTTTTTTCATTTGCGATTCACCGCTCACACTGTCACCTACTTTTTTTCAGCGAGTTCCTTAACTGCCGCCAGCGCCTTGGGCCATACGTCTTCCAAGTAAGCCTTATACGCCGACGGAACTTCGGCACTGAGCGTTAATTCGGTGCCGCTGTCAACTGCCGTGAGTGTGTAATTTTCATAAGCTTGCGACCATGCCTTCGCGTCGTCACTCTCGAAGTTGTCGACGCCGTCAATAATACACCCCCGGTGCTCGATCGACAAAAACTCGTGCTTTCGATTTTCCGCGATTTCCCCCACTAACCCTCTCTTCTCTGGTGTGAGGAAGCGGATGGTGCTGCCCGCACTCCAGTCACCTTCAAAATACGAACCCTCACTAAAAACGCTGTTCCACTGCCTGAACGTCTCATCGTCCACCAGCACGTGCCAAACGGTGGATCGCGGCGCGGAAATCGTGACTGAATAATGAAATTTTGTCATATTTGGTATTCCCTTTTTCAATAATTCGGCAGAACGCCGAAAAAGAACCCCGGCTCCGGCTGAGATTGAGCAAATCATTCGTCCTTCTCGCCCGAATCCCGATAACCCGTTAGGGTACGGCGTCAATGCGGCCCGACCGGATGAGCAGGCGCACCGCTTGCTTTTTGCTGAATGGGCTCAACCGATCCGCGTTCTCCCTGATATATGCGATGACGGCGTCCGGTTCGGTCTTGGCGTATTCGCGCAGCGCCCACGCAATCGCTTTGCGCAGGAAAAATTCGCGGTGGTCAATCGAGGGCTCGATACACGCTTGAATCAAATCGAAATCTGTGGCGTCCTTGAATTTTAGTTGACAAATGATGGACGAGCGGCGTTTCCAGATGTCGGGCGAGTGCGCCCACTCCAGCATCACCCCTCTCATATCGTCAGGGTAGCGCATGAGCAGTCGCCCGACCAGCCGCGGCGCGACAGCGTCAATATAGTCCCACCACGCACCGTCCACAATCATCTCCTCGTAACAGGGAAGCGCTTCAAGCGTCTGAAAGTCGTCGTAAGCGTCGTAATCCGCTAGGTTGATGGCGACGTAACGTTCTTCACGGTGTTCCGCGCCGCGCCAGACCGCAAGAACCGTGTCGATCCAACGCTTCCGGGTTTCGATCAGGTGAGCGCTAAAGACCTGCCGGCACACCGCTTTCAACGTGGGCGCCCGCAAGCCGAGATAGGGCATCTCCGATTTCATGTACGCCTGCATCCCGGGCGCCAATTCGGGGTCGGCTCTTTCCCGCAAACCTGCCCGCAACGCCCGGCAGAGTGCGGTTGACGAGTGGAGTCGGGACCGGCCCTCTCGCGTAGATTCTGAGTTTAAGCGCTTCACAAATACACTCCCGCGCTGTCGCTCTTGATGAGACGATGGCAATTCACGTGGCGCTTCGGGTACCCAATCGTTCCAATCCTACTATGCCTACAGTACGCAACTCCGAGAAGAACACTTCGGGTAGGTCGAATGTCGCTGCGTCCGCGCCTGGACAGTTCTCTAGTGTTCTAATTCTGCCCACGGATCATAAGAACCAAAATTCCATACATGCCGCTCAATATCTCGGCAGCTATAAAGGCGTCCGCCGTAATCCTGGTCAGCCGGCTCCATAATAATCTCGGCGCCCGCGGCGCGTGCGCGGTCGCAATGCGCATCCACATCATCCACTATCACATACGGCGCCTGCGTCACAGCGCCGGCATCTTTCGGATGGATTAGCAACTCATCGTAATCCCCGTCGTGCCCCGATCCCAGCATAATCATGCTGTTTCGATACGTGAGCTGCGCATGCGCAATCTTCCCATTTTCACCCGGCACCACAAGATGCCGCTCGAAGCCAAATGCTGCGCACAGCCACTCTATCGCACCCGGCGCATCTGCGTAACGCAAGCCCGGAATAATCGCAGCGCCGCGGAGTCCTGTCTCGTCCGTCATATTTATTTTCACCCTCTTCCTAACTAACGCGGTTTAATCGAGAATGCTTACCGGTAATCTTCCGGTTCGAAAACCGGGCGCAACTCAACCGTCCCTTCCCCGAAAGGAGAACGCCGAATCCACTCGATCGCCTCATCTAACGATTCTACCTGCCAGAGCCAATAGCCGGAAATCAACTCCTTCGTTTCCGGAAACGGCCCCTCAATGACAACTCGCTCGCCGCCCGTACAATCCACGCGGACGCCCTTTGAAGAAGGTTTCAATCCGTCGCCGCCCAACATTACACCCGCCTGGACTATCTCCTGGTTGAACTTACCCATGGCGGCAATCTGCGCTTTCGACGGCATGGCGCCCCCTTCATACTCTTCGTTTGCCTTGATCAGCACCATGACCCTCATCGTACTTCCTCCAATCCTCTTTCCGCGTCCATCTCAATATGCGTCATTAAACCGGGCAATTACATTAGCCCGACTTAGCCCAGATGACGATTAGCCAAGTGGAATAGTGCGGAGTGAAAATGCGTTCGGATCCAGTCTTACTCTGGCACAGCGATGTTTTTACATTGGCTAAAGCAGCAGGTTTTTCCTGTATCCGGCTAATTTCAACATTTCGGCATTATCCGTCATTTGCCGTCGAAAGCAGACGCTAGTGCAGCAATGTCTATCTTACCCATCTTCATCATGGCGTCGTGCGCTCTTTGCGCCGCTGCTGTATCGTCGGAACTCAGAAGCCGCGGCAATGCCTCCGGTATAATCTGCCACGACAATCCGTATTTGTCGATAAGCCATCCACAACGGCTGGGGCTTCCACCGTCGGCGGTTAACGCCGCCCACAGTTCGTCGGTTTCTTCCTGATCCTTCGTCAATACGGAAATCGACACCGCTGGGTTAAGTTCGTAGTGAGGCCCTCCGTTTAGCACCATATAAGGCGCACCGGCAAGTGTGAACTCAACCACCAGCGCAGGGCCATCCGGATCCGGCCGGTAAACCCTTTCAATACGGCTGTCCGGCAATAGCGATACGTAAAAATTCGCAGCCTCTTCACCCTGATGGTCAAACCACAGACATGTGCGCAACTTAGCTTTATGGTTCATTTCCACCGTCATTTGGGAAAATCCTCGACTCAAACACCTCGCGGCGGTTGTCCGCGAAGTTTAAATACCTGTTGAGCGGCATGGTCTCCTCCGCCAAAACAATCACAAAATTTTCTGAAGCACGGGATTATAACATAAAATCCGCGTATGGGTCAACACACGCACTGCCGTTGCGTGAGCAATGCGTTCTGCAAGATGTGGACTAGCACATTATCCGGCTCGCCGGCTCAATATCGCAGCAGCTTCCGCTGAACCCTGAAATTCAGCCCACTCCTTCGGTGTGCTGTTGTGGGCGCCGTCAACGATGCTCGGATCTGCGCCGTGGTCGAGCAGCAGGTTCAAGCAGTCTAAACAGTTGTATTGCGCCGCAAGGTGCATGGCGGTGGCATCATCGCCGTGTCCTTCGCCGCCCCAATCGTGCCGGAAATCCGGGTCCGCGCCGTGTTCCAGCAACCAAGCCGCAGCTTCGGTCCGGTCGCTGTAACACGCCCACAGCAGCGGTGTGCCCCGGAATGCGTTCGCATTGACATCCGCGCCTAACGCTACCAGCGCCGCCATCGAATCGCACTGGTCGTTTCGCGCCGCCCAAGTCAGCGCTTCGTCCAACACCTCCTGCCGGCTATGCGTACGGTCCCAGGTTGGAAAAAATTCGGGTGCGTAAAAGTCAAGCCCGCGATAGGCATCCGGTGTCAACGCCGTATCGTCGACGAACCGGTCTAGGTCGTTCCCCAGCGCAGCAGCCGTGCGTAGATTGTCGGGATAGACGGGCACCAGCACCTCTCCCATGTAGGCTTTCGCGTAAAACAGCGCGTAGGAAAGCGGAGAGGCGCCTTCCTTGCCGTGCGCTTCCAACTTCGCGGACGCACCCGCGCCAATGAGACGTTTGGCAAGGTCCGCGTGGCCTGCCATCGCCGCGGCGTGCAACGGCGTCCAGTTATCTTTGTCGGCGGCTGACGGGTCGGCTCCCGCTTCCAGGATTAGGTCAACGGCGGCATGTTGTTCGGGCGTGCCCGGTTTCAGCGGTATGGCGATGTCTTCCGTCGCAGCACGGCAGGCGAAATCGAGCAGCGTGCGCCCTTCTAAATCTCTTGCCGTGAGAACTGCAGGGGAGGAGGTGAGTAAATCTCTGAGTGCCGCAAGGTCGCCGTCACTCGCAGCCGCGGCGGCCTGCGTCAATAGGTCTTGCGTCATTTCAGTTGTCGTCGCAGCGGTGCTTTGCCGCGTTCAGTCTAACACGTTCGCGCCGCCGTCATCCAACTCGGATGGACGCTGCCAATAGGTGTATTGCGGCGTCCAGTCCTCGTCGTCCAGTCCCGCCAGTCCAAGCAGGCTCCACATCGAACAATAAAGGTCGCCAGGCCCAAACACGCACGAATTCTTGCGCAGGATGCCGTCCCCGTCCCGTTCGTAGACCACGGCGCCCGGGAAATTGTCGTCGCCGGTGTACACCGACTGCTCGCGAATGTACGCCCCGCCGCCGTGCGACGCGGTGCGAAATCGCCAGCCGCGGGCGTTTGCAAACCGGCGCTGAACTTCCGGCGAATCCTTCGATAGCAGCACAACAGACATGGCGGTCTCTAAATGGTGGAGCAAGCCGTTAAATCCGTCCGCCCACAACGTGCAATAGCGGCAGCCCTGCCCCATGTTGTGAATCGCCAGCAGCTTGTCCTTTTCGCCGAACAGTTCGAGTAGCGTGGCCTCACCGGTCAGCGTGGCAAAGGAGTAGTTGGGCACAGGTGTCCCTAGGTTGTTCTTGCGCAGTGTGTTGAGCTCGGCAATTAGCTCGCCGACATTTTGTTCGAGTTCGATAATTCTTTCACTAGACATAGTTATCTCGCAACCTCTTGAAAATGAACGTGTGTAAATGGCGTGAAGTACGGAGAAAATTACAGAGATTCTCCCGCTATCGGCATCCGCACGATTGTCTTGAGCTTTTCTGGCGCCGTACGGCGTGGATCGCTGAGATAAATCTCATGCCCCGGCGCCTGCAGCGCCATGTTTTCGGCGACCGCACTACGATGAAGCTCTTCGTAGATAGCTCCGAAGGAATCCTGATCGTACGGTCCAATGTGCAAGATCTGGAGGCTGTCGCCCTCCTCCCATCTTACCAACCGCACATCGGAGGTGTCAGTCCCCTTCTTGTCCAAGATAGAATCCTGCGCCGCTTGCAAGTTCTCGCTGCTCACGCACTCCGGGACACGAATCATCGTCCGCCAACGCCACTGTGACATGTCGGGAACGTCGATCGGATTGTCGTACCACAGCGCCTCCAGAGGGGGAACAACAAAGTCGATCGTTCCCGCATTTTTCAGGGCAAATTTCACGGTGTAAGCCACCGGATAGAGGTTCTGAATCGCCTTCTCAAACGCTTCCCCGCCCGGCGTGCCACGCCCATCAACAGCAAAGAAAGTGCCCATACCCGGGTTAACGCGCTCCACCTTACTGGTCGCGCGGTATAGCGTTTTCATCGTCTTTTTGAAATCAATCTTATCCATGAGATTCTTTCCGTTAATGTTTCGCTGTTTGTATCGGAGAAGCACCCAGCAACGGTAGATGCTTCACGCGATGATACGTCAGAGCGAGCGAGATACAGTGCTTCAATTCGGGAATCGGCAATTCGTCGGTCTCGCCGAAGACAATGGCTCTGTTCCCTTCAAATGTGAACACATCTCCGTAAACTTCCTCAAATGCAGCGATTAACGGCGTGTTACAGTTAAAGTACATCGCGTATTGGTCGGGGGCCTTCGCTTTCCAGTCCATTCTGATTGTGCTGCCGCCCTTGGTGAGGTAGCTGGGCTCTCCCCACTTCAGCGTTTCTTCTAGCGCGTCGACTCCTTCGGTCTCCGATGCCGTGTCTAGGACGATTTGCCGGAGGCGCAGCATCTTTTCACGCATAGCCTCCGGGTAGCCCGCAAATACGCGTGCAACGTCGGGGTTATCAATCTTCGACATGCCGGTCTCGCCGCCCATGAAAGTTGGAGAATATTACGAGCCGATGGATGCGTGCCCGCTCATTCATGCGGTGGATTCTCGGCGATAACCTGCCAGTTGATGCCGAATTTGTCCGTACACGAGCCAAAGTATGCGCCCCAGAAGGCGTCCGCCATCGGCCACATCACCGAGCCGCCGTCTGACAGTTTGGCGAAGACTTCGTCAGCATGGTCTCTGCTGTCTGCCTCGAACGATATTGAGAAGTTGTTGCCGGCGACCAGCGGCGCGCAAAACGCCGAAGTCGTGTCACTGCCCATGAGCACACTGTCACCAATCGGCAGAGAAACGTGCATGATGCGGTCCAGGTGTTCCTCCGGTATATGCATCTCTTCCATCTCTTCCGGTCCTTCGCGGAACGTCGAAATAAATGCGAACTCCCCGCCAAAGATAGACCGGTAAAACTCAAACGCCTCGCGACAGTTATCTTCAAAATTAATGTATATGTTGAGAGCCATCAATTCCTCCTAATAAATCAAATTTAATTGCGAACCCATATATTACCCGATGACGGCGGCACAACGCAAGTTGTATTTCTCGCTGCGCACCGGTTAGGCGCCATTGTGATGCCGTTATATTCAATACCGCCACTCTTCATGAGCAAGCGGCGCACGGTTGAGTTCATCCCGATAGCTGCGCCATTGTGGTAGGAACTTGTCCATCAACTCGTGAAACCGGTCGTTATGCTGACGCTCGTGCAGATGCACCATTTCGTGTACGAGGATGTACACCAGACATGACTTTGGTTTCTTTGCCAATTCGAGGTTGAGCCAAATCCGTTTCGCTTCAACGTTACAGGAGCCCCAAAGCGTTTTCATCTTTTTAATCCGCGCGTCTTCGACGGTCACGTCCAGTTTCGATTCCCATTTGCCGATGAGTGGCGGCAACTGGTTACGCAGGTGACGGCGATACCAACGGTGAAGCACCGCTTCCCGCGCCTTGCGGTCAGAATTCGGACGAACCGTGAGTGTGATATTTTTACTATTGAGCAGCCAGACTTTCGGCGGACGGTCTCGTTCCAGGACTTCGATCCGGTAACGTCGACCCTGAAAATAGTGGCTCTCGCCTGTCACAAAAAAGCGTTCCGACTGTCGTTCCTGTTGTTCAAAAGATGTTTTTTGCCGCCGGATCCAGCGCAACCGTGTGATGACCGCCATGCGTATAGTGTTATCGTCAAGATTTAAGGGAGTGGCAACTCGGACACGACCGTTCGGAGGGTAGACCCCGATATGTAGATTTTTTATGTCTTTCCGGACGACCTCTACTGAAATCCCGCGGACATCAATGTGATAACAATCGGGTTTAGTATTCACTCTGATTCACAGCCAGCTTAAGAAGCGCGTTGACATCCAGGTTAAACTCACTAAATTCTTGCCTAATCACGCGTGTGATAACGTTCTGCACCTGTATCTTCTTGAATCGATTGCTTCTCCAGTCGTCTTGTTTCGTTTCGCGGATGGCGGCATCAATTGCAAGCGCCGCTGCTGCCCTGCGGTTTTCAGGAAGCTCTTCTAAGTTGTCAAAGAATGCGCGTAATGGATTGGAATTGATATCGGAAGGATAGCGGTACTGTTTTTCGTGTTCTGCTATTCGCCCGCTGAGGCCTTCGATTTCGAAAAGATATTGACGATAATTTACAGCCTTCTGTCGACGTTGGCGAATAATTTCATCCAGCAGATGTGAAATCTCCTCGTAATACCGCGGATTGATATCAGACTTGTCAACGATGAGCCGCCGGACGTTGTTTTCGATAGTTGCTGCAATCGCCGCTTCATTGGCGCGAATGGCTTTCGGGAGGAGATTAAGCGCTTCAACGCCATTTTCAACAATTAGCTCCACTAAGGGGATGTCGCCAAGTGTTGAGAGTGTCTCGCTCTTATCAGCCCGAATGTATGTATCAATAAGATGCCGCATATCGGGTTCATACGCCTTCAAGTCAACGTAATCGCCGCTGGCCAGTTTAATTTCTTGACTGACATTATGGTAATGGTTCACTTCGCGCTTAATTTCCTGTGCCTGTGCTTCCGTATAGCCAACATCGGTCATATCATTCGCTAGATTGGCATAGGCACGGACGAATGCCGCTGTGAATTTATAGAGATTCTGGCGTTTCGGTGCATTTTCTTTGAGCTGTTCGAGATTCCCGGCTTCTTGGCCACAAAAATAATGGATATACGCGGCTGAATCGTGTGGCGGTGCCACAGGTTCACACAACGCCTTAACCACTTCGCGCGTCTCTTCTAATCGTTCTTTTCCTTTTTGGAGTCTGTCCTTAAATAATCCTTGAACATCTTCCGCGTCAAAGTTTTCAAAAGCATCACCGGTGTAATCGGTGACTGCCTGTTTCAGCGACCGGAAGAGATCCTTATAGTCGACGATATAGCCGAATTCCTTGTCTTCACCGTCGATACGATTGACACGGCAAATCGCTTGAAATAAACCATGGTCCTGCATATTCTTGTCGATATAAAGGAAGGTTGCTGGTGGTGCATCAAAACCTGTGAGGAGCTTGTCGACAACAATTAGGAGTTTCATCTCCGCCGGCGCGTCAATGAAGAGTTTTTTAACTTCATGCTCGAATCTATCTGCTTTATTCATCGCAGTGTTTGGTGGTTCCTCAAAGTATTCGGCGAGCATCTCGCGATAAACATAATACTCCGTCTGTCTATCGGTAAGCCCTTCACCGGTTTCCTCTCTTGCGATGGCATCTACGGAGGGTCTATAGGAGGTTATAATGGCGCATTTCCCTTTTAACGGTGTTGCTTGGAACAGCTGATAAAAACGGCAGGCGGAAAAGATACTATCTGCAATGAGCATGGCGTTACCTCGTCCGCTCTTTAGCCTGTCGCGGTCCGCCATGTCAAGGACAATATCGGCGACGATTTTACCTAACCGTTCCCTTGAACTGAGCAAATTTTGCATCGAGCTCCAGCGCTGGCGGAGTTGTGCTTTCGCCACGTTGGTGAGCCCTTTGGTTCTACTCTCAAACCACGTATCAACGCTTTCCTGAGAGGAGAGAACTTGGTCAATGTCACGCGCTTCATAACGCAAATCTAAGACGACGTTGTCTACAACGGCTTCATCATACTTGTAAGTGTGGATATAGGGACCGAAGGTTTCAATGCTGCGTTGTTTATCGCCTTTCAATAGGGGTGTGCCTGTGAAACCCAACAGCATCGAATCGGGTAGCAGCGTTTTCATCGCCCTGTGGAGTTTGCCGGACTGGGTGCGGTGGCATTCGTCGACAAAGACGAAGAATTCACCCTTCGGTTGGAAACCGTCCGGCAAATGTTTCTCAATGTCTTCAACGTAGACATCGAAGTCGACAATATCATCATCTTCATCTTCTATCTCACCCGATCTACGGAATTTTTGAACGAGTGAACAGACTAGCCGCGCCATGGAATTCATGAGGACCCGCAGAAGATGTGCGCCGCTCTGTGTCCGCTTAATGTCCTCGTTGACACCCATGAAAACTTTCTCGATTTGTTCGTCGAGTTCGGATCGGTCAGTTATGATGAGTATTCGCGAGTTCGGTATTGTTTCGAGGATTGACTTTGCCAGCCAGACCATTGTGAGGCTTTTGCCGCTCCCTTGCGTATGCCAGATAATGCCACCCTCTCTGCGTTTTACATGTTCCTGTGCGGCTTTCACGCCGAAGAATTGATTATGTCGGCAAATCTTCTTGGTATTTGCGTCGAATACGATGAAGTTGCGCAGAAGTTCAAGGAGTCGGACTTTGTTGCAGACTTGGCTGAGTTCTCTGAGCAAAGAATTATCACCTGCATCGGGATGGGCACTCGTCTCTTTCCAACGTAACGAGTGTTTCTCTGGCGTTTGGATTACGCCGTAGTGTAGGCCTTGCGTTTCGTTTCCTGCCATGACGAGCTGCACAGTGGCGAAAAACCATCCGATGAAATCCTCGCGTTGGTTGGTAAGATTTTGTCGAAGACCTTCAGATACAGACACAGTTGAACGTTTTAGTTCCAATACACCTATTGCGATTCCGTTAACGTAGAAGACTAAATCGGGACGTTTGGGGTTTTCGCCTTTCAAGGATACCTCTTCAGCGATGCCGAAATCGTTATTGAACGGGTTCCGCCAGTCAATTAACTTGACGGTGACACGGTGTTTACCGGTACTGGGTTCAACGTTCACGCCGTAGCGCAACAATCCATAAACCTCGCGGTTTGCATCATAAAGTTTTTTGCTTCCTCCAACTGCGGCACTCTTTTTTAGTTCATGGATGCCTTTGGTGATGATGTGTCTCTCGTGTCCTTGCTTTCGAAGCCAGTACGCCAAGTACTCTGAGATTATGTTACTATTATCGTCCATGCTCTCTGTCCAATTGCCAAGGTATGTATACCCTAACACATCTCTAATAAATGCAATGACGCGTTGTTGCGTGCGTATTTCTCGTTCGCCAACGGTATTCATCATGATAGTTGTCGGTAAGGGGATGCGTCCCTTTCCGATATCAGTTTGCTGTTATGGTTGTCATTTTTTCGGATTTTTTTTGGTAAAGCATCGGGAATCGGAGTTCACCGCAACAAAGAAGTGTCAGCCGTCAGTTGATGCCTAAGGGTGATAGGTATAAAGCAGCACACTGCCCACATACAACATTTTCTCACAGGAACGCAGGGAGAATAATATTATTGAATAAAGGTCTTTGTTAATCTTCAACCTCCGTTTTGATTAGCCGTGTTCGCCCCGTAAGGAGTTGCTGCAACATCCCGAGCTTAATGGCACGAGTCTTGTGCAAACGTAGCTCCAACGCAGCAATCTCGGTATCCATATCCGAGAGCACAGACGCAATTGCATATTGTTCATTGCAAGACGGAATTGATAGTTCAAGTGTGAGAAATTGACTTTTTGACAAATTGTATCGTGTAGCACCCTGTGCGAGTGCATTCATAATCGCACGTCCTGGAAATCCTCTGAAATAATATGCTAAGAACAATGGAACGTGTCTATTCTCACCGCTAATTCGGAACCCAAAACAAAAACTGTTTAGATATAGATTGTCTAATTGTTCACCCATGACCGCACCTAATGCTAGATCTCCCGGTGTTTCGGAAGAAGCGTTGAACAGTATATCGCCTTTCATTACAGAATTCTGTGACTCACCACGATCAACGTAAACGCGCTCAGTATGGCGGACATCTAGAATTATGTTCTCCAAAACACCAAGAAATGTTACATATCGTGAGTAACCGCGTGCAAAATCAACCTTGCTCTTGCCAGACAAGCCTCCATAGATTGCTCCAATACGTCTCATTTGCATCGTTTCCCACTCACCGTTAAAACCCGGCAGGCGCGTCCTACCCGTCAGCAGTTGCAGCATAACGGCTTGCTTAATCGCCTGTTTTTTTGCAATTAGCGATTCCAACGCGTTTAGCAACCCGTCCACATCCGACAATATCTTAGCGATGGCGTTCTGTTCTGTGATTGGCGGAAGTTCTATCTTCACCTCAGCCAAATTATTGATATAGATATGAACAACTGCGTCACCTTGCGCCAAACGAGCCTTCTGTGTAGACACTATTGGAGAATTCATTAAATGACCAAGATAAATGGAGTTTTGACCTGATGGTGTCAAGACGATGACATCCCCGCCTGCGTATGCCTGTTCTTCCCCAAGATATGCCGCACAACGACCAATTTCCTCCGCTGTTTCACCTGAACCCGCAAATAAAAGATCGCCATTTTTAATTGGCAGTGCTGTTGCAGCGACCTCCGGCGGTATCCGCGATGCTATCTTCGATATGTAGTTTTTGTAACGTGTATATAGCTCTCCGTATCTAACACATGGCACTCCTTCGTCAGTTACATGGTCGCGCTTAATCCCGCGACCCTTAGAAAACGGACCAAGTTCCTTCAACTGTTTCGTTTCCCACGCGCCACTAAACCTCTGGAGATTTGTGTTCATTTTACTCGATTGACATCATTCTCAAATGTTTCTCAACCCTCGCACTATATGCCATCACCTCATGCGTCAACTCCGGCAACGGAGTTGCGTAACGTTCTTCTAGTTCTTTCACGCGCCCCGCAAATTCCTGTGCAATTCGTTCCGTTTCGGATTCTACGGCGGCTTGAATACTTGAAAACCATTTGTCTTTAACTACCAGTGTCTTAATTTCAGTTTCGGTAAGTTTAGTGTACTTTGCAATTACGGATGTATATAGGCGATCTAATGTCTGTTTGTAGGTCATCTTTTGTCTTGCCTCATTTCTTATAAGTTCAAGATAGCCGTAAAGCACATCTAATTCCAAAATTATGCCTTCAACTTCATCAGCATAAGAAGAGTCTAGTTTCTCAAATAAGTTGTTTTCTCTTCTGATGTTCTCAATCCATTCTCTATTACTCAAATCTTTCTTCTTTACAGACTTTACTCGCGCATACTCAGGTGTTTCTTCTGGATATACCTTCAAGAGATTTTTTTGATGTTCCTTCACGCGCTGCTCCACATTACCAATAGTAATGCTTCCTTTACTACCTTCAAGACCGACGAGTGCCCCTTCATCTTCTCCATGTTCCTCTTCAAATTCCTCCTTAATATGTTCTAATACCTCAAGATCGGCCTTAAGATGCTCGAGTTTTCGCTTTTCATTATCAAAAAAAGTGGAAATCACTAAAGATGCTGGAATTAATTCGCCAACGAATTTGAAAGTTTTTTGTCCTTTCTTAATTGTGAAATCTAGAGTTTCCTTGTCATTGGCAAGTCTAAGGATTCTTCCTGCTAGCCAACCTTCTGACGCAATCAGGTAAACATCATCCTGCATAACCTCATCCCAATAGTCCATCAGCCTCTGATAAACATCGTAAGAATCGAGCAACGGTAGATTGGCGAACCGCATTAACAGATCCTCGGAAAGTGTATGAATAATTTTTCTCGGAACCGAGTCAATCCCAATACTCAGCATGAAATCCTCGTGTTCCTCACGCCATGCCTGAAAGACAGCATCAACGCGCTGATGGTAAGAGGTAAATTCGGCGTGGGCGATGATAGTCGTTTTGATCTGCTGATTTTCCACTAGCGAATCGTTATATCCGGGTCTTTCGTTGTTTTTAAACAAGGCGTTGCGGAGCGTGGGAAAGACGGTCCAATATTTATTGAGTGCGTCGATGTCGGCATCTGGAATGCCGCCGTTCAGATGAGCGTCAAGGTTGTGCAAATCTACCGGTACGCTGGCGTCAATGTAGCGCGGAATGTTGAGGTTGTAATCGTTGGCAGGGTTGGCAATTTCGGATATTGACACTATGCGGGAGTAGCCCGGTAATTCTGTCTGTTCGTTAAAAATTGAGACAATTTTATGCATGTCTTGCGCGCGGAGTCGGTTTTTATTGCCGTCTTTGAGGAACCCGCTACTGGCGTCAATCATGAAGATTCCTGTGCGGACGCGGGCGTTCTCTTTGGCAATAACGAGGATGCAAGCAGGAATACCGGTGCCGTAGAAAAGGTTGGCGGGTAAGCCTATGATGCCCTTGATATAACCGCGGCGGACAATCTCTGTGCGGATGACCGCCTCTCTGTTGCCGCGGAACAGCACACCATGCGGCAGAATGATTGCACCTTTGCCTCGGCTTTTGAGCGACGCGATAAAGTGTAACAGAAATGCGTAATCGCCGTTCTTGGCAGGTGGAACCCCGTACTCAAAGCGGCGAAACTCGTCGTGTGCCGGATTGAGACCATTGGTCCATGCTTTGTCAGAGAAAGGCGGATTGGCGACGGCAAAGTCAAAGGTTCTGAGTCTTCCCTCCGCCGTAAATTCCGGTGCAGATAGCGTGTTTCCATGCCGCAGGTCAGCGGTGGCGTTGTCGTGGAGAATCATGTTCATCCGAGCAAGCGCGTGGGTGGCATTGTCCTTTTCCTGACCATAAATACTCAACCCGCGGGGTGCCTCGTCAGACGCTCGGAGCAAGAGCGAACCGGAACCGCAAGCAGGGTCATAAATCGTTTCGTCCTGCTTTGTATCGCGACCGATCCCGATTACCTTTGCCATGATGCGGGAGACCTCGGCAGGTGTGTAGAACTGTCCCTTACTTTTCCCCGATTCGGTGGCGAAGTGCCGCATGAGATATTCATACGCATCTCCCAATAGGTCGTCTCCCTCCGCTCGGTTCGCAGTTAAGTTGAGGTCGTTGAAGATAGCGACGAGTGCTGAAAGCCTATCTTGTTTCTCTTTGCCGCGGCCAAGTTTACTACTGTCGTCAAAATCGGCGAGATCAATAACTCCGTTGAGATCGTTTGCCTCGGCAAAATTACCGATTATCACGTTAATCTCTTCACCGATATTTGGGTTCCCTATGAGTCCTATCATGTCCGAGAAACTTCCATTTTCAGGGACTCTAATGAGCGCGTAGGGATCACGTTCAGCTTTGTCGGAGACATATTTCATGAAGAGCAGCGTCAGGATGTATTCTTTATATTGTGACGAATCCATCCCGCCGCGGAGCTCGTCGCAGCTTTGCCACAGTGAGGCATAAAGTTGTGATTTCTTTATGGCCATAGTTGGATGCACCGTGATTAATGGGATTTTGGGATTTCCTAGTTTTTTTCTTGAACATCATTTAGGGGCTGCTTCTGGCGCGGTTTAACCACTCTCGCGGATCATTGGGCGCAAATCGTTCAGGCGGCTTCATACACGACCCTACCTTCCTGCCAGGCAGGCTTGATGACCAAGGCGTGGCTGTCCTTGTATCGTTCAAGATCCGCGGGTGAAACCAATATCGCATCGACGGCAACGCGCACGCCATAAAGGTTCTCGTAAATCCCCGCCCGGAGATTCTTAGCGTCACCGCCTTCTTTGACGATGAGCAAATCGACATCACTGTTCCGGGTCATTGTGCCTCGAACGGCGGAACCAAATAGTATGATTCGCTCCGGTTGGGCGACCTCTACTACGCGCCGGATGATTTCGTCCAACGTGCTCTGGTCAAATCCTCGATTCTTCATAAACTGACATTACTCCAGCCTTGCCATCTATTTTAATCACACCCCACCATTCAATCCCACGCATCACAGTTCAGACAATCTCCCTGCGCGTCTGCAGTTTTTGTAGGTTGGGTAGAGCGGATAATTCCGGAACCGTTCCGATTGAATTAACCGTTCAGGACGCTAATTATTGCTCATTGCTAATAGCGTGTAGCGAAACCCAACGCTTTTCTGCAGTCTAGAGATTTCAAAAGCGTTGGGTTTCGCTACACACATACAAATCTTGAACCGAATCGACGCGCCAACCTCATGCCTCGTAATTCATCCGTTTCATCAATTCCGCTCTACCCAACCTACAAAAGCTGAGATTCTTCGCGTCGCCGCCTTCTTTGACGATGAGCAAATCGACATCACTGTTCGGGGTCATTGTGCTTCTAACGGCGGAGCCAAATAGTATGATTCGCTCCGGTTGGGCGACCTCTACTACGCGCCGGATGATTTCGTCCAACGTACGCTGGTCCAGTTCTCGAATCGTCATAAACTAACCTTAGTCAAGCTTTACCGTCTATTTTAATCTATCGCTGTCCCGCCGTGGGTGCTTATGTTCCTCTTCAATCACACCCCATCATTCAATCCCGCAAATCACAGTTCAGACAATCCCGCGGCAAACCTAACGCCACACCGCAATAATCACCGCCTGCCCAATGAGCGCCACTGCATTATAACCTAAGTTAAGCCAGAAAAGGCCCGCCTTCCGCTTTTCAAATGCGACCGACTGGCAGCCCACCGGTAGGATAAAAGCAATCAGCGCCAAAAGCGCCAAGTAGACACCCGCCGCCGCGTCCCCGCTCTTTCCGGCGGCTGAAACGACGCGCGCAGCGTCTCCCAACCCCGCAAATAACTGCGCCAAGATAAATGCGGTAATCAGCGCTAACAGAAAGCTTCCACCGTAAGTCTTCAACGGGTTGAAACCCTCTTGAATTTCCTCCGCAGTGGTTTCCATCAGTGCAAGCCACCGCTTGCCGAATAGCGGGCCATACCAAAGCGCGCCGACAATCATCGGGAAGATTCCCGCGGCTAACACCGCCAGATAATTGAAATCTTGCATAATACATTTCTCCTTGTGCTTAGTGGCATGGTAAGGATTAGTGGACGGCGTAAGGACCATCGGACACACGCCTTCGTCTCCTAACCGATTTACCGAAATTCGGTTAGGACCGCAACTTGTCTTCATCGCCCGCAACGCTTCAGCCGGAATTCTTCTCGTAATGCGGCTGGTAGAGCTGCACTCGCACCCCTCCCGGCATTTCAAAGTGTACTACCAGCCCGAATCCGGCGTCAACGACGTCCCCGTCAAAGACCAGGCCGCGGTTTCCCAACTCTGCAACCGTGGCACGGATGTCGTCGCAGTAGAAAGAGATGTCGTGGGTGCCTGCAGGCGAACCGTGTTTTCCGCGCGGATCGGCATCATGCACCCCCATATCCGCCTCCGGCAGGTTGAAAATAAGCCAACCGCCGCCAACATCCGTATAGGAATCGAAGCCGAGTTTGTCGCGAATGAACTCCCGCAACGTCTCCGGCTCCGACGAGTAAAACATCGTGTGCACACCCTTAATCATGATTATGTCTCCCGGCGTCACGGGCTGGGAAGAACGCGCGAATCCAACACGCACAATTTCCTTATGACGCTTTCATTTGTTAAGATTGTGTGTCTTGGGTTCCTTCCACAACCGTACGGTAAAACGGGCTTCATCTTCAATCAGGTCGGGCTCTGTGCCGTTGTGAGCGAGCATGCCCGGAATAATCTTGTTACGTACGCCCATACCTCGTGCGTCGGCGTAACCATAGTCACGCATAATATTTACCAGCGTCTGGTTGCGAGCGTAACGTGCCCCTGCTTTCATGCCGTCCGTGGTAATTGTATTGGGCAATCGTCCGGGGCTGGTAATCTCCAAGCGATCAGAAAAGATTGCCAGCATTATGTCTGTGCCCGCGATGCTGTAATCGCGATGTACCAGGGCGTTCACAACAGCCTCACGAATGACGCTCTCCGGATATTCCCAGCTTTGAATTTTCCGTGCGCTCTCAAGATGAGCTGTCGGTGTCGTATTACGGCGAACGAAGTCCCACGCCTGTTCGACGAGGCCGTGTTCGACGATATCGCCGTGAGCGGTTCGCAGGGGTACCATTGGACCTCGCAAGTCTTCGTCGGCGCGGACCGCATAATCGGGTTCAGTGCCCGGAAAACAGACCGCGCGAATACCGGATTGCGGCAAGAATTTGTTAGGGGTTCTTCCAAAAAGAAGGATTCCGTCAATGGTAGCGACCGGTAAACCTGCGGACACCGTCATCAGATCGATATTGCGTAGCAAGGTCTTCCAATCTTCGGCATCATCGTCAGCGGGCGCCTGCCCTCCAGGAGCACTAATTAGATGGTCTTTTAATCGGCGGCGATCCAAACTGTCGAATCCGGCGCCCGGTACGGGTTTCACACCGTAGTGCAAGTTTCCAGACGCTTGAAATAGCTGTTGGAGTTCACCGCGGCTTGCCTCGCGTGAAGTGCTACCGACGCGGATGAAATAGTTCTTACGGGCATTGTGTACCCGTGCATACGGTTTGTCTGGCCCTATAGGCACTCTAACAGCGAGAACATCTCTACAGGGTTCCGCGTTTTTGACCCAAGAAAGAAACGGATTTATCGGTGGGTCGACCTTGACTCTGCAAAGTTCTGTGACCCATTCCTCCAAGTTTTCGCGCGTGGTGCCCATGATTGTGCCATCGTCCTCGACTCCTAACAATACGGTGCCGCCCTCATGGTTGAGCAGTGCGACGAGTTCTTTAGCAACATCATGATTTGTCACTGTGTCGCGCTTAAACTCGACGCCTGAATCTTCTGAATTGTTAATAAGGTCTTGTAGTTCGCTCTTGTTCATTCTGCACCTTTAGAAGCCGTATTTCAACCGTCTCGTCTCAAAGGCATCCTTACCGCCTTCTAAAAGGTCTTTGACTAATCCCTGTACGGTTTGCGAGTCAATCGATCCCATATGTCCAGGCTCGATTTGTGCGATTCCCTCGCGAGATTCGTCCTCACCAGCTTCCCCCATCGCCGTAAGTCCGAGAATTAGTTCGGCATCGCCGAGCACGGGGATATTGGCGTTGTGCGTCGAGAACAAGAACTGCCTGCGGCGTTTCTCTTCGCGCATCTTGGGGACAATGTCCTCGCTGATGAAGCGATTGTCGAGATCGTCCTCCGGTTGGTCTACAATCAATGGTGCATCTGACTCTAGTAGCAGAAGTAGGAGAACCGCGGTGGCTTTCTGGCCTTTTGACAGTTCTCTAAGCGCCTGCCATTTGGGTGGTTTCCCGGCGGGCGCGGTGTTGAGTTGGATTTCCGTCGTTGGAAACAAGTCCAACTCCTCAATCTTCATAAAAACGTCGTCCGAGGCTTTCGTTATACGTTCTGCCTGGGCAGATGAGATTCTGTAGACTTCCCGAATCGTTTCTGCACCTGTTCGAAAGGCACCAACCAGTTGCGGCAGGGAGAGGTGCCGTGTTTGCTCAAGGGTTTGAATTGCCTCGGACAGGCGCCCGCCAATTTCATCACGGAGTAGGTTGAAAAGCGGTTCTCGATTGCCGGCCGCTGTCACTTCCACTTGAACGCGATCCCGAAGTTTCTCACCAACCTCTACGGCGGCCTTGTTAAGAAACCGGAATTCTTCCGCTTTCAAATCCTCCCATTCAGCAAGTAGGGCGCGGCGACGGGCCATGTGCTCATTTTCCGAACGCTGCAACTGAGATTGGCGTTGCCGCAACGGTTGAAGTCTCTCAATTTCGCGTCGTAAACGAATAAATTCTTCACCGTCAACTGCCGACTTCTGGAGTTCGCGAAGGATGTGCTCGTATGCCTCCTGAACTTCTCGTTTGCGCACATTCCAACGTGATTTGATGCTATCAATCCCTGCATTGGCGCGTCTCAACGAATCTTCAAGGACGTTTGCGATTTGCTCGATTTCGTTATTGAGGTTTTCTAAGACCTCATTGGCATCGGCGAGTATTTCCCCGCCGGGCAGATCGCTCAGCGCACGTTGTGAAAGGAATGCGCGATCTATCGGAATCTCCTGTCGCAGAAGACCAAGGCATTCGTCGAATGTCCGCATCCGTTCCGGGATTGAGTCCAGTACGCCCTCTTCACGGACCAAAAGGCTCTGCTCGTGGAGACGTGCTTCCAGCCCGGCTTGCCTATAGCGTTCAAGGGTTTCTTCGAGCGCAGGAAGAGTTGCAAGCCGATCGTCAATTTGTCCGAGTTCATCCCGCACATCTACAATCGAACGCCTATTTTTCTCTAAATCACGGCGAATCTCAGCCTTGCGCTCATCGAGCGAAGCATCACCCTCCACGAAGCGATTTAAGAGCTGAGTCAGTTTCTCGGGACTGTTGGTGAGTTCCGAAATTTCGTGCTGCCCATAGACTTCGACTCGAGGAATGACCTCCTCTGGAGGTAGGTTTGACAATTGACCGTTCTCGTCTCGAACTACCGGTGGGTTGGGAACCGTGCGCTCAATCGTATATTTTTGCAATCGCGGACGAATGCACTTTGCGAGAAGAGAGATTTTTGTGCCACTGCAAAGCACTTGACGAACGATTCCTTGGTGTGCTTTGCGCGCGTCTTCTCCAATAGCCTCCAGACCTAGCACATAACGCACACTCTCAATGACAGTGGACTTACCGGCGCCGCGCCCGCCCAAGAGTACGTTGAGATTCTGGTTGAAATGCACCCCAGTGCCATCAAGAAATCCTCCCTCCCACGCCATTGCCACCAGCTCAGCGTGATTTTCCGATTCCAGCTCGCCTTCTTGAGGATTGAGGCGGATACGCGAACCCGGGTCTAAAAATGCTTGTCTCAATCCCTCAATGCTGATTTCGGACATCTTGATCCAACAAGTTGCAGAAGGGGCGTCCAAATCCTCGGATTTCATAATGTCGTTGGCGTTGACAACAGCTATCGCCAATTCCTCGCTTACGGGAAGATCGCGACAATAATCAGGGTTTTTGTTCTGGACAATCATACGGTCACGCTGATGCAAGTCCTTCACCTGCTTTGGAATCTGTATCGCTAGAAGATCGGAAGTACGCCAAGCCTTGATCTGCGCCTGTCCGTCGAGGACTCTGAAAAGCCCTTTATCGCTTGTTACGTGTGCCGCAATAGTGATGCCCCCTTGGTCTCGGACGCTTCTTAGAATCACCGGGAAGGATTGGCTTGATAACTTTGAGGAAGGTACTGTTTTGCGAATTCCGAACTCGCCTAGAAACCTTCCTAGTTCAGATTCGGTCGAGGTCAATGGGTAGATGCAAAGAATGTGTATGCCTTCGGAGGAGGTAAGCTCGAAACCGGGAAACACTTTGATACCACGTCTGGCGGCGGCATCTCGAAACACCGGCACCCCACTGACATCGTTGTGGTTGGTTATGGCGAGGACAGAAACATCCATATCCGCCGCCTTGTCGACGACTGCCCTTGCATGCGTTTCGGCATCGGTGGCGTTACTCTGCCCGCGAAATTTTGAACCATAGCCAACGGGGTTAACCTGCAGTGCGCAGCGGCGGAATTCGGCGCCGCTCGGTAATTGGCGCGCCTTAGTAATGGCTGCATTTTTTTTGGCAATTGGGTTGTTGCCGCTCTCCATGGCAATACTCCAGACACAACAAAACCCCAATGGGGTTGCCCACTGGGGTCTTGGTATTAACTCGTAGACCGCCGAATTGGCGGCAATTATAATTGGCTCCCCCGGACGGACTCGAACCGCCGACAAGGTGGTTAACAGCCACCCGCTCTACCAGCTGAGCTACAGGGGATTAATGACTCGCAGGTGAAACCCCGAGCAACGTCAGAAAACAAGGCATAATTATACATAATGCAACGTCCGAATGCAAGTAAAAATTCACGGTTTATCGGTACCGTATTCTCCCTGCACGCCGCACGTTGGTACTGCGAAAAAAATAGCCATTGTTGAATCGGAAACTTTGTGGTACAATTTGGGGTGCCATCCACTATCTTAGGAACCCATAATGCCAATCAAAATTCTTCCGCCCGAAATTGCCAACAAAATCGCAGCCGGTGAAGTTGTCGAGCGGCCCGCGTCCGTAGTCAAGGAACTCATCGAAAATGCCATTGACGCCGAGAGCACCAAGATAAACGTTGAAATCCGCGCCGGCGGCAAACGGCTCATCCGCGTTTCCGACAATGGCACGGGAATGTCCCGCGAGGACGCCCTGACCGCCCTAAAACGCCACGCCACAAGCAAAGTCGGAACCATTGAAGATTTGCAGCACATTCACACGTTTGGATTCCGCGGCGAGGCGCTGCCGAGTATCGCCTCCGTATCGCAGCTTGAGTTGCTGACGCGCAAATCTGATGACCTTGCGGGCACAAAAATCGCCGTCGAAGGCGGCGACGTAAAATCCGTGCAGGAAAGCGGATGTTCGCCCGGCACGCACATCACTATCAATAACCTGTTCTATAATGTCCCCGCGCGCCTGAAATTCCTGAAAACCGACACCACCGAGTTAAACCACCTTACCAACCAAGTGACTTGGGCGGCGCTCGCGCACCCGAAAGTTCAATTTTCCCTATCCCACGACCGCCGTTCCCTGATTGATGTCCGTACTTGTGATTCCTATATTGAGCGGATTCGCCTGCTCTACGGGAAGGAGTTCGCCGAAAACTTAATCGAATTTGACGCTGAATTGCCCAACCTTCATCTGCACACCTTCATCGGCAAACCCGAGCTCACTAAATCGAATCGCAGCTATCAACTGTTTTTTCTGAACGCCAGGCCTATCCGCAGCAAGATTATCGGCGCTGCCCTCGGCGAAGCCATGCGCGCCATGGTGCCCAAGGATCGGTACGCCGTGGCTTTCCTGTTCCTGACGATGGACGCGCAAGAGGTTGATGTGAACGTGCATCCTGCCAAGGTCGAGGTACGATTTAGAAATGAACGCGCAATCTTCAGCGCCGTTTCGCGCATGATAAACAGCGGTGTCCATAGGCACAAGTATATCCCGCGGCTTGACAAGGCGGCGCAACCGGCATCTTCGACCGGTTCTCCATTCGAAAATGAAGGCGGGTTCGGTGTTGAAGAAAACCCCCGAATCTTCTCCCAAACTGCGGAAACCGGGATGGAAATCGGAACCGGCGTCCGGATTAACCCCGCGTCTCAACCGCCGTGGCAGGCGGAGCAAGCCGTTGGTAATGCGGTTGAGCCGCTCCCTTCTGGTACGCCAGCGGAAATCCAACCGCCTGAACGCACCATCCCTGATGGCACGGCCCTCGAACTCTTCGATTTTGAAGATGTACAATTGAAGGCAAATCTGTTTAATACTTACATCGTGGCGGAAGCGAAAGACCGTGTGTTTTTCATCGACCAGCATGTCGCAGCCGAGCGGGTGCTCTACGAGCAATTTGTCCATCAACTGAAAGCGGACGGGATTCCGGTGCAGGGATTATTACTCCCCGCAACAATTGAGGTCACCTCACAGCAATTAACCACACTCAATGCGCACACCGCCCTTTTCGAGAAACTCGGTTTCGAGATCGAGCAATTCGGAGGCAACACCATCCTCGTCCGTACCATTCCCGCCATGTTGGCGACATCGTCAATCGCAATGACAGTGACAGACCTATTGGATAGGCTGCCCCAAAATGAAATCCCTCCCGACGAACTGCTCGGCGTGCAGGATGATGCGCTGGTTATGCTCGCCTGCAAATCCGCGGTCAAAGCGGGCGACTCGCTGACGATGGATGAAATGGTCGCGTTGGTCAAGGATCTATCCCAAGCAAAATTGCCGTTCAATTGCCCGCACGCACGCCCAATCGTTGTCGAGATGGGCAAAATCGAACTGGAAAGCCGGTTTAAACGGCGGTAGGGAATATCCTGATTGGCTTTCCTGCGCATCATTGCACTGAATCAAACCGCTGCTGCGGCGCAACTAAATCTCCGAACATGCCGTGAAACAACCCGCGGTTGAGGATGGTTTCATGAGACTATGGGTTACTGGCGGAGCGGGATTCATAGGATGCAATTTCAGCCGATACTGGCTTGAACGCTACCCGAGCGATTCGGTTGTCAACATCGATTCCTTAACCTACGCGGGCGATCCGTCAAACTTCTCAAATGACGCCGATAGCCACCCCGATAGATACCGCTTTGTTCATGCCGGCATTGGAGATTATCGCTGCATCGATCGCCTCATGGCGGAACTCCATCCCGATGTGATTGTAAATTTCGCCGCAGAATCCCACAACAGCCGCGCTGTTCTGCATCCGCGCCGATTCTTCGACACCAACGTCATGGGCACACAGACGCTGCTTGACCTCGCCCGCAAACATCAGGTTGCCCGGTTTCACCACATCTCCACTTGCGAGGTCTACGGCGACCTTCCCCTCGACTCGTGCGAAGAGTTCACGGAGAACCATCCCTATCGTCCTCGCACGCCGTATAACGCATCCAAAGCCGCCGCAGACCATGCAGTCCGCGCCTATTTCGAAACCTATCGGCTTCCAGTCACCATTTCGAACTGTTCAAACAACTACGGCCCGTATCAGCACACCGAAAAAGTCATACCGCTTTTTACAACGCACGCCATCGACGACAAACCGCTGCCGCTCTACCGCAACAGCCAAAACCGGCGGGAATGGCTCGCCGTTTTGGATCACTGCCGTGCCATCGATCTAATTATTCGGAATGGGAGAATCGGCGAAACTTATAACATCGGCAGCGGCGTCGAACAGAGCATCGAGGAAATTGCCGACGCAATCTTAGCCGCGTTGGACAAACCTGAATCCTTAAAAACTTACGTTCCCGACCGCCCCGGTCACGATCGCCGATACCTGTTGGATTCGTCGAAGATTCGGCGCGAACTCGGTTGGGAACCGCAAGTCAATTTTGAATCCGGACTCCGAGACACAGTCCGTTGGTACGCCGAAAATCGAGAGTGGTGGACCGCCATCCGAAACAAGACTGATTCCCATGCCGTCCAAGAAGACGCCTGGAAATAGACCGCCGTGCGTTGTAGGCTGGGCATCTTGCCCCGCGTCCGCCACCATGGCTTGTAGGCTGGGCATTTTGCCGCGTGTCCGCCGCCGTGCCTTGTAGGCGCGGCATCTTGCCGCGCCCGCTGCCGAAGTATGGTACTCGGCGCAACCCTTGCGGTTGCCCATATCAATGCACCAATTGCCTTAGGAAATAGCCCCAGCGGGGCGAAAGGTATATAGAAACTCAAATACATCCTACACCAAAGCCCCAGCGGGGCGACAGGTCATAGCGGCACAGAAATCCAAAAATGGGTTTGCCGACTATTGTTCAATCATGCTCTAAAGAAAATTGTTCAATCCCAAACCGCGCCGTAGGCGCGGCATCTTGCCGCGCATTCGCCACCGCGTCTTGTAGTCGCGGCATCTTGCCGCCCGTCACCACGTCTTGTAGGCTGGACATTTTGCCGCGCGTCCGCCACCGTCCCTTGTAGGCGCGGCATCTTGCCGCGCCCGATGCCGAAGCATGGTACTCGGCGCAACCCTTGCGGTTGCCCAAATCGCTCTCAGAAGGGGGAAATCATGTCGGAAGAACTTGAACATCAATACCAAGAATTTCGCGAAGTCTTCAATCGTATCCAAGACGAGGTTGCCAAACGCATTGTCGGACAAGTGGAGATTGTCGAAGGCGTATTAATCTGCCTAATGACCGGCGGACACGCACTCTTGGAGGGCGTGCCCGGCTTGGGCAAAACCCTGCTCATTCGGACGCTGCATGAGGTGCTCGATCTCGGATTCGCACGCATTCAATTCACGCCCGATCTGATGCCCGCCGACATAATCGGCACCAATGTCGTCGCCGAAGATGAGGACGGACGCAAATTCTTTGAATTCCAATCCGGTCCCGTGTTTAGCAATCTCGTGCTCGCCGATGAAATCAACCGCGCCACGCCCAAGACCCAATCTGCCCTGCTTGAAGCCATGCAGGAGAAATCTGTCACCGTTGCGGGAAAACATCATACCTTGCAACCCCCCTTCTTTGTCATGGCGACCCAAAATCCGTTGGAAATGGAGGGCACATATCCGCTCCCTGAAGCCCAACTCGACCGCTTCTTTTTCAAACTCAAGGTCGAATATCCTAGCCTCGACGAGCTCGACCTCGTGATGGAACGCACCACGAAGCGCGACATGCCTGTCGTTGAAAAAGTCTGCGATGGGGAGCGAATCAACGCACTGGAACACATAGTCCGCGATATCCTCATCGCCGAAGATGTCCGCAGGTACGCATTGCGGATTGTGTTGGGCACGCACCCCGACTCGGCGGACGCCCCCGAGCTAACCAAAAAATATGTCCGTTACGGATCCAGCCCACGCGGTGCACAAGCGTTGATTCTTGGCGGAAAAGTCAGGGCAATCCTTGATGACCGCTACAACGTTGCCCGCGAGGACATTCAAGCTGTCGCACTGCCAAGCCTTCGCCACCGTTTAATACTCAACTTCGAGGGCGAAGCTGAAGGAATCGACCCCGACGGAATTATCCAACACCTGCTGGAGGAAATCCAATAACGCCACGACGCCCTGTAAGCGGGGCATCTTGCCGCGCGTGCGCCACGACGCCCTGTATTCGCGGCATGTTGGCGTGCGTTCGCCGCGAGGCTTTGTATTCGCGGCATGTTGGCGTGCGTTCGCTACGAGGCCTTGTATTCGCGGCATGTTGGCGTGCGTTCGCCACGAGGCCTTGTATTCGCGGCATCTTGCCGCGCGTGCGCTACGAGGCCTTGTATTCGCGGCATGTTGGCGTGCGTTCGCCGCGAGGCTTTGTATTCGCGGCATCTTGCCGCGCGTTCGCCGCGAGGCCCTGTATTCGCGGCATGTTGGCGTGCGTTCGCCGCGAGGCTTTGTAGTCGCGGCATGTTGCCGCGCGTGCGCTACGAGGCTTTGTAGTCGCGGCATCTTGCCGTGCGTGTGCCGCGAGGCCTTGTAGGCGCGTCATCTTGCGGCGCGTGTGCCACGACGCCCTGTAGGCGCGGCATCTTGCCGCGCGTGTGCCACGACGCGCTGTAGGCGTGGCATCTAGCCACGCGTGCGCCACGGCGCCCTGTAAGCGGGGCATCTTGCCCCGCGTACCACACCACCTCCGTAGGCGCGGCATCTAGCCGCGCCCGATGCTAGAGCGACGTATTTGGCGGAATCAAACGGATGAATAGAAAGCGCGATAGAAGATTCAACGATTACAACGGCTCAAACGCCCAAGCCTGGCTTTTCCGCCTATTACTCAAACATACGCTAAAGATTGTGGTTAAGGAACCGTCAATGACTGCGCGTGCGCCTCATTTTACGCTTGTCGTCTTGGTTGTCATTTCTACAATCGTTCCCCGCGGTGTTGGCCAACAATGTCCGGCGGCGGATTTCGGAACACCTATCCGCTTGGGAAAAGGCGCTGTCGGTCACGGTGACCGCGCGGTTGAATTTTCGCCGGATGGACAGACACTCGCCGTAGCCACAGCAATCGGCGTCGCGCTTTACGATGTAAAGACAACCCGCGAAATCGGGCGGCTCACCGGGAGCACCGTTGGCGGCGTTCATGATGTCGCGTTTTCACCAGATGGGGCGATACTCGCGTCAACGGGGGTGGGTCAAATCGAGCTTTGGGATCTGACGACACGGCGAAACATCGCTACACTCATTGAGCGCAACCGCCGGGTGCGCTATGGCATTAGCGCGATCGCCATCTCGCCGGACGGTAGGACAATCGCGTCCGGGGACCAGGAGGGCAGGATTAAATTGTGGGATGTAGAGTCCCGCGTTGATATTGCAACCATTAACGGGCATGGCAAAGAAGTTTCCTCTGTCATGTTCTCGCCGGATGGTACCATGCTCGCCTCCGGGTCAGCGGATGACACCGTCAAATTATGGGATGTAGGCACCAGACGTAGTATCGCCGCTCGATTCAAAAGATTTGTGACGAGGCGGCATATAGCAACACTGCGGGGGGATACGGGATTAGTCGAGTCGGTCACATTTTCACCGGACGGGAAAATACTGGCTGCAGGGTCTCCTGAAGGGGTTAACCTTTGGGATGTGAAAACCAAACGAAATTCTGGTGTGCTGCACGGACTGGGAGGAAAAAAAAGTAGCTGGGTTGATGCAGTAAGGTTTTCGCACGATGGAAGCTTACTCGCCGCGGCGTCAGCGGATAGCCAAGTCATACTCTGGGCGGTCCACGGTCGCCTTTCAACAATCCTGAACGCTTCATCCGAAAAAGTAACCGGAACCTTTGCACGGCCAACTGTCGCATTACATGGACATGAGGGAGGTGTCTATTCCGTCGCCTTCTCACCGGATGGCGCAATGCTCGCTTCCGCGTCAAGTGGCGGCGGATTAAATAAACGGTGGAAATCATCGCCGCCTGCCGATCCCGGCTGGAACCGGTCGGTCAAATTGTGGGTGTTAACGCCTACACCTTCTCCAAATGTAGCGATTAAACGCTATCAAGAGATTGCTTCGCTGCCCGAACACATGGGACCCATTGACGATATTTGGTTTCTGGCAGACGGTGCGAAAATCGCGTCCGAGTCTAGCGGTAAAATCAGACTATGGGATATCAAGACAGGAAATTATCTCGACACGCTTCCCAAATACACGAATCCAAGAAATCCGAGGCTAGCCGTCGCTTGGCAGGATGGCTCGCCGCCCCAACTGCGGGAAACCGCCGCCGGACGAGTCATCGCTGAACTGCAAGAGCATACAGGTAAGGTCTCCGCGGTCGCTTACTCCGCCGACGGCGCCATTCTAGCTTTGGGGTCAGATAACGGAACGGTCAGGCTGTGGGAAATCGAAACCGGACGATTGCGCGGCATACTGAGCGGTGGAATGGGAGCAGTCACCGACGTGAAATTCTCACCCAACGGCGCAAGGGCTGTTACGCTGTCAACAGCGCAAAATCAATCGGGGGGCAAAGTGATTAAACTGTGGAATGTAGAAAGGGGATTAACAGTTGCCACACCTAATGCACGGGTGTATTCGGCGCGTTATATTGCGTTCTCTCCCAGCGGTAAGATACTGGCTTTGCCGGCAAGGGATAACACCATCAGCTTATGGAACACTGACAGAGGATTAAAAATTGCCGCGCTCGTAGGGCATACGGACGCGGTCTACGCTATGGCGTTCTCGCCCGATGAAACTAAACTCGCTTCAGCCGGTTTAAAGGACAGAACGGTCAGACTGTGGGAAGTCCAGACTGGAAAAATAATCGCCGTGCTGCCGCATATGTGGTATGTCTTCGCAGTCGCATTTTCACCCGATGGCGCCATACTTGCCTCGGGCGGATCGGGTGATGTTTCCCTTCGCCTTTGGGACGGTAAGACTGGACAGCCAATCACTGCGCTTCACGGGCATGGCGGCACAATTAGAAAGATAGTGTTCGCGGCAGATGGCGGCACGCTCGCATCAGCTTCGGACGATGGAACCGTTCTGCTGTGGAAAGTACCCGCCCTGTTAGAATCAACGGAATAAACGGTTACATAAGTAATTTCAAATTAGATATACGGAGGAAATCATGAAACGGTTGTACCTAATACTAACTCTATGCAGTCTGGTGGTCATGCTAACGCCCGTGGTCGCCCAAGATACAACAACCGGCGCCGTGAAGGGAACTGTCACACACGCCGGAATCCCGCTCGAAGGCGTTCGTGTCGTTGTCGATAGCACCGATGGCGTCAAACATGAAACATTGACAGATAGCAAGGGCGAGTTTAACATCGCCGGCTTGGCTCCCCGCCGCTACCTGATGAGCTTCACGAAGGAGGGGTACGAAAGGCGTACCGATAAGCCAATTACAGTTACTGCCGGCGGCATTCAATATATTTCGCGGATGATGTCGAAAAAGGGAGAGACGGCTATAGCCATGGTAGACCCCGCCTTGAATGCGGAAATAATGTCCAAAACTGGCATCGTACGCGGGATGGTCCTTGACACCTCACCATTTGCAAACCCGCTTGAAGGCGTCCGCGTGGTTGCCGTTAATGCTGATGGCATCGAACATGAAACACTGACAGACAGCAACGGTGAGTACGAAATCATACATTTGCCTCCCGGCCGCTACCTGATGAACTTCACTAAATACGGTTACAAATCGCGCGTCGGCAAGCCGATTACCGCTGCTGCGGGTGGCGACCAGTATGTGCAGATGGAGATGTCTAAAATGGGTACCATACGCGGAAGCGTCACTGACACCTCATCACTGCAAAACCCGATTGAAGGCGTCCGAGTGGTTGCCGTTAATCCCGCCGGCATCGAATACGAAACGCAGACAGAAAGCAACGGACAATACGTAATCATCGGGTTGCCTCCCGGCCGTTACCTGATGAACTTCACAAAAGCAGGGTACGGAGACCGTCTAGGTAAACCGATGACAGTTTCCGAAGGCGGCGATGTATCGGTGGCGATGAAAATGTCCAAAAAGGCGTCCTTCGGTTCCTTCTTGAAGAGGCTTTTCGGTGGCGAAGGCACGGCGCCGTCGAAAACGGCTGAAGAAGAACCTGAATCGCACAAACACGAATCCGGTTCGCTGATATGGCTGTTGATTATCGGTTTAGTGATTGTCGCTGGCGTTGTCATCATCGGTCGCCGAAGCCGCCGAAGTTCAGAGTGACGACGATTGCGCAACCTACATTTCAAGGGGCTGCCTCGCCATGAACGAAACCCAATCTACCCAATCCGCCTTTGACAGCGAATTTCTGAAAAAACTCGAGTACCTCTACATCGTCTCGAAAAAGATTTTCGCTGGCAGAATCAAGGCCGAACGCCGCAGCACTCGCCGCGGCGTGAGTGTTGAGTTCGCCGATTACCGTAACTATACCGCCGGCGACGATTTCCGCTACATCGACTGGAACGCATTCGCCCGGTTCGACGAACTCCTGCTGAAACTCTATGAAGAACGCGAGGACCTGCACATCTACTTTCTCGTGGATGCCAGCCGGTCAATGACCTACGGCGACCCCCAGAAATTGCTGTACGCCAAACGTGTCGCTGCCGCGCTCGCCTATATCGGTCTGTCGAATCTCGACCGCGTCAGCATCACCGCCTTTACCGAAGCAGACCTGAATCGGCTGCCGACGGAGCGCGGGAAGGGCAAAATCTTTACGGTGCTCGACTTCCTCGATCGGATCGGCGGCGCTGGCGAAACCAATCTTCAAACCGCTTTCAGCAACTTTGTACACACCGCCAAACGCCGCGGGCTGGTAGTGCTAATCTCGGACCTCTTTGATCCGCGTGGGTTCACCGACGGGCTAAACGTGTTAAAATTTCAGAAACACGACCTATTCTTAATCCACATCGTTGACGACAAAGAGGTGAATCCCGAATTGCTCGGTGACTACCACCTCGTCGATATGGAAACGAATCAGCTTCGTCCCGTCACTATCAACGAAAGCCACCTCAAACGTTACAAGGCGCTGTTCCAGAAGTATTGCGGCGACCTCGACCGCTACTGTGTGCAGCGTGAAATAGGATTCATCCGCACAGCCACGGAATTGCCTTTTGATGAACTCATCTTGCGCATCTTTCGAATGGGCGGGTTTGTGTCCTAATCCTCGAATCCAGGCGCGATCGCCGCGACGCCCTGTAGGCGGGTTATCCTGCGCCGCATATGCTACCACGCGCTGTAGGCGCGGCATCTTGCCGCGCGTGTGGCGTCGCCTCCGTATGCGGGTTATCTTTCGGCGTGTGTGTGGCCGCCCCCGTAGGCGCGGCATCTTGCCGCGCTCTTCGCTGGCGTAAAGAATTTCGTGGAACCAAGCAACTAAATAGGACTAACTGAACGAATAGCGTATGCGATAGAATATCCAACGGTTATAGCGGCTACCCCTACATCGGATACATATTCTGTAGGGGCAACCCTTGTGGTTGCCCAAATCACCGCGCCCGTCGCCCCCCGTAGGCGCGGCATCTTGCCGCGCCCGTAGCCATAGCCCCAGCGCGGCGGCAGGTGTATACGAATCGTACCCCACATTGAACAAAAACATTAAAAATATCCACTCAATATTATGAACTTCCTATCCCCAACCGCACTATTCCTATTTGGCATCGCCGCTCCAATCGTTGCCCTCTACATCCTCAAACTGCGCCGCCGCCGCGAGCCCGTCTCCACCCTGATGTTCTGGGAACAGATTTTCAAAGAGCGGCAAACCACCTCCCTATTCCAAAAACTAAAACACCTGTTATCTCTCCTTCTCCAGCTGCTGTTCTTAACGCTCCTCGTCCTCGCAATTGCTCGGCCGCAATTCGGATTCATGACGAAATTGGCGCGTCAGATGGTGCTAATCATCGACCATTCTGCCAGCATGAACACCCGCGGCGACACGCAGACACGTCTCGAATCTGCTAAAGAGCGTGCGCTGCAACTCGTGGATAATCTCCGCTATATTGATGAGATGATGGTCATCAGTTGCCACACGCAGCCTATCATCCAAAGCCCGTTCACCAACCATCAAAAATCCCTTCGTGCCGCCATTGAGGCGATTCAACCTACCGATGTTAAGACCGATTTGGCGCCCGCGCTGTCGCTCGCCTATTCCGTAACGCAGACCAATACTAACCCCGAAATTGTAGTTTTCAGCGACTTTGCGATAGGCGCAACCCATCAGGGTGAGCAGGTCGCGGATATGCTCCAAAACCCGCCGCCCCACGTCAAGCTGCACCTGATGCCGGTTGCGGACACGGTGAGCGAAAACGTCGGAATCACGCAGTTTCGGGTGCGGAAGAGTCTTGTCAACGCCTTCGACTACCAGACCTTGTTAACTGTTGCTAACAATTCAGAGGCGGAAAAGTCGTTCAACGTGGAACTCTATCTGAACGACGCTCTCCTCGATGTCCGCCCCTATACGCTAGCCGCCGGCGAAGACAAATCTGAAATCTTCAGCAATTTCACTTTCGAAGGCGGCCGGCTAAAAGCAGCAATCGATGTCGATGATGCGCTCGCTACTGACAACGTCGCTTACGCCGCCTTGCCCAAACGCGAGCAAATCCCTGTCCTGCTCGTCACGCGCGGCAACACATTCCTCGAAAACGCACTCGCCGTCGATGAAAAGTTGGATGTGACTGTCGTTGCGCCGGACCAGTACAAACCCGTCAGTGAGGGCGTGACGATTTTTGACCGGTACAGCCCGCCCGAACTCGGCGATGGCAACTATATGTTCATCTATCCGCCGGAAGACGGTGCCATGTGGGAGATTGGAGAACCGCTCGAATCGCCCATTGTTACCGATTGGGCGCGTGGCCATCCCATCCTCCGCTACGTCCAACTCGACAACGTCCTGATTGGGGAAGCCTACCAGGTTACGCCGCCGCCGCACGCGAAAGTCCTCGTGCGTTCTTTTGACGACCCGTTGTTAATTGTCGATTCAACCGCAAATCGCAAAATTGTATTTGCTGCCATCGACATCCTGAAATCGGATCTGCCGCTCCGCATCGCCTTTCCGGTAATCATCGCCAACACCATTCAGTGGTTTAGCAGCGGTTCAGGAATCGAAGACTTCCACCTTCAAACGGGCGAGATTTTGAGCAAACAAGTCCCTTCCACGGTAGAAGGGGCTACCATTACCACCCCGGCGGGCGGGCAAACGGAAGTTGCGGTTGAGGACGGTCAACTCCTCTTCGACCAGACGTCCGTCTCCGGTTTCTATGAACTTAAGGTCGGTGCGGACGAGGAAGTCTGGGCAGTCAACCTCACGGACGAATCGGAATCGCAAATCGGTGTAACACCGTCGATCGAAGACCTACTGGACGAGGAGATGGTTGGACTCGGCGGCTCTGCACTGCTGCGTTACCCGCCGTGGATTTATCTAATCTTTCTTGCCGTCGCCCTGAGCGCCGTCGAGTGGTGGCTCTATCAACGGCGACGAATCGACTAAGTCCGCCGCCACCTTCCCCCGTTGGCTTACGATTACCGACAAGTCTCCGGAGTTAGCCGCCGTCTCTGTTGGGTCTATGAACGACTGTTCATTTCGGTATGGTGTAAACTGTGGGAGGGACATCCCTGTCCCGATAATCAGCGTATCGTACCTCACCATCCTCCGTAGGCGCGGCATCTTGCCGCGCTCTTCGTATGCGATTCATCTTTCCCTGCGCCGGCCGCTAGTCGCCCTGTATGCGTGGCACTCTTTTGAAACCGAGTTTTTTCTTCAAAACTCGGTTTCTTCAACATTGCCACACCCCGCACAAATCCAACGTTTGCAACGCAATTTGCCGCACCTACACCCTTCACCCGTAGGCGCGGCATCTTGCCGCGCTCTTCGTATGCGATTCATCTTTCCCTGCGCCGGCCGCTAGTCGCCCTGTATGCGTGGCACTCTTTTGAAACCGAGTTTTTTCTTCAAAACTCGGTTTCTTCAACATTGCCACACCCCGCACAAATCCAACGTTTGCAACGCAATTTGCCGCACCTACACCCTTCACCCGTAGGCGCGGCATCTTGCCGCGCTCTTCGTATGCGATTCATCTTTCCCTGCGCCGGCCGCTAGTCGCCCTGTATGCGTGGCACTCTTTTGAAACCGAGTTTTTTCTTCAAAACTCGGTTTCTTCAACATTGCCACACCCCGCACAAATCCAACGTTTGCAACGCAATTTGCCGCACCTACACCCTTCACCCGTATGCGCGGCATCTTGCCGCGCTCTTCGCTCTCCGTATGCGGTTCACCTTTCCCTGCG
>JAPPKS010000002.1:152137-153799 GCA_028819845.1 Candidatus Poribacteria bacterium
GCGCGGCATCTTGCCGCGCTCTTCGCTCTCCGTATGCGGTTCACCTTTCCCTGCGCCCGCCACCACCCTGTAGACGTGGCATCTTGCCGCGCCTATACCAACTGCGTTCCCCTCACCCCCACATCGAATAATTTAGGCATGATGCCCAATAACAAATTCCATCCGTCCATGCGCCTCCCGGAGCGACTGCTCGACATCTGCGGGGGTATTCCCCCGCGCGAAGATGAAACCGAGGTAACGTGAACCCTCCGGGAGCGGAACAACCGTCTGTCCTAGCGGTATGCTGATGGTAATGCCCTCAATGCCGGTGACCCCCTCCGCTTCCGATTTCCCTCTCACCTCACACAAGATGCCAGGGCGCGGGATGGGAATCATCATGACGCCCGCCGCCGCGGCTTCACGTTCCAACGATTGAACCTCCATGCCGACCGCATGTCGCAGGATTAGCTCCTCTAACGACATACCTGTGCCGAAGCGCAGTGTGCGCGAGCAAAGCCCGCCGATGGATCTCGCTGCAATCTCAAGTGGCCATGCGCCTTCGTCATTCAACCGTAGTTCTGCATGAACAGGCCCCTCCAGCAGGCCAAGCGATTTCGCCGCATGCGCCGTAACGCCGGCGATTTCCTCCTGCAAATGGTCTGGCAACCTTGAAGGCGTGATATACAGCGTTTCCTCGAAAAACGGGCCGTCCAACGGATCGGGTTTGTCGAAAATCGCAAGCGTTTTGAGCTTGCCGCCCAAAAGAATGCCTTCCAAGGCAACCTCAATCCCGGGAATGTAACACTCAACCAGCACCTGTTGCGTTTCGGCATCGCCTCGATTGCCAACGTCTGAGGTTTGCAAAATCGCGGCTACCCGACGAAATGCCGCGACGAATTCATCCGGTCCGTCGGCGCGAATCACACCGCGGCTCGCAGAAAGAGAAAGGGGTTTCACAACGCACGGAAAGCCAATCTGATCCACGAGCGTCGCGGGATTTTCGTCCGTTGAAAAGACATTGAACCGGGGCGAGCGAATGCCGGCGTCGGCTAGCGCCTTCCGCATACGGTATTTATTTCGGGTGGCGTAAGCGGATGCCGCACTGTTGTACGGAAAAGACAACGCGTTCGACGCCGTTGCCGCAAGCATAGTCGTATCGTCGTCAACCCCGATGATCGCATCAATCGGATATACGCTCGCAAACCGAACAATTTCTTCCGTCCCTTTTGCAGCATCCTGAAAATTGAGCGTCAACGTCTTGCGGGGCGACAATTCGAATAGCGTTTGCGGGCGGTCAGAACCCACCACGACCTCTATGTCTAACCGCGCTGCCGCCGCCAAGAAGTCGGTCGCGCGGTACGTTCGCGTGGGCAGCAGCAACAGTACACCCTTCCGCCTCGACATCACCACAAACCCCTCAAATTTTCATCCACCCATACTTGCTAACGACCGGTTATCCATCCTCCCCCGCCATACCAACGAGGAAGGGGGTTCTTTCTTCTGTAGGCGCCATCTCCGAATAGCGGCCCTCATTTGAAACCGAGTTTTTTCTTAAAACTCGGTTTCTTCAACATTGCCATACCCCGCACAAATCCAACGTTTGCAACGCAATTTGCCGCACCTAGGATATACGCGCGGCGAGACGCCGCGCCTACGCGGTGGGATGTGTAGGCGCGGCATCTT
>JAPPKS010000017.1:0-138219 GCA_028819845.1 Candidatus Poribacteria bacterium
AAACGTAATTGCATAAAGCAAGTTTCATTCCCACACTTAACCCTGAAGAACCAATCACTTTTACGACGCAGCCCTCAATCTTAACTGTTAACCAATCAATCAAGTCAGCGGCCCCAGGAAATACAACGCCTACTACAATCCCAAACCCCACGTACAGAAATTGCGGAGTGCATCAAAGGGAAGAACGGCTATCGGGGTGCGAATACAGTCTTTATGTATAATACATCCAACGAACTTGAACACCTATTGACCAATCAAATTGAAGGTGAAGTGCGCTTCGATCTTTATTCTAAAGTACTATACAGTACAGACGCAAGCATTTATCAAATAAATCCAATAGGCGTTGTCGTCCCCCGTCATAAGAAGGATGTGCTAACAACTATTCAAATCGCCCATGACCGGAATGTGCCAATCCTCGCACGCGGAGGCGGCACGAGTCTGGCAGGGCAAGCGATCGGTGAAGCGATAATCATGGATATGTCCAAATACATGGACACCATTATTGAGGTAAATATTGAAAATCAGTGGGCACGTGTCCAGCCGGGGGTTGTTCTGGACGAATTGAATCACAATCTGAAACCGTATAACCTGATGTTTGCACCGGATGTGTCGACTAGCAGTCAAGCGACGGTCGGGGGCATGATAGGAAACAACTCAGCAGGGGCCCACTCTTTAATTTACGGTAAAACGATTGATCATGTAATATCTTTAGAACTGGTTCTTCCCGACGGCGAAGAGATTACGGCTGAATCCGTCTCGCTCGACGAACTCGCCGTTAAAAAGCAGGGAAACTCTCGTGAAAGCCATTTATATCGTGAAATATGCCGTATTACTGCGGAAAACTCCCAAGAAATTCGAGAGCGGTTTCCACGCATTTTGCGCCGCGTCTCCGGATATAACCTTGATGAGTTCATTCCGAATGCCGGTTCAAAAGAGGTAACGCCGTACAGGCGGTCTAGCTGGGACGTTGAACGTCCGTTCAACTTAGCCAAAATCGTCGTTGGATCGGAAGGAACGCTTGCCACTACGGTTGAAGCGAAGATTAACCTTGTGCAGCGTCCCACGAAGACATCCGTCGTCGCAATCCATTTCGATACACTAATGGAATCGATGGAAGCTGTGAATACAATTCTCGAGTGCCACCCCTCCGCGGTAGAGCTAGTAGATAAAACCATCCTGGATATGACAAAAGGATCGCTAGAATATTCACGCCTACGTGCTTTCATACAAGGCGATCCAGCGGCAATTCTTGCTGTAGAGTTTTATGGTGAGTCCGATAACGAGTTGGTAGACAAGCTCGATTCGCTCGAACGTAAACTAAATTCGATTGGATTAGGTTATGCGTTTGTCCGATGCATGACTACCATTGAGCAAGCGCAAGTATGGAATATTCGCAAGGCGGGGCTTGGGTTGATGATGGGTATGAAAGGAGATTACAAACCGATACCCTTTGTAGAAGACACTGCAATCCCCGTAGATAGTTTACCCGAATATGTCCGTCTCTTTGAAAAACTCCTCGCCGATCACAACACAACAGCGGTCTATTATGCCCATGCGAGTGTTGGGCTTTTGCACATCCGACCGGTAATTAATCTAAAGCAAAAGGTCGAAATTCAAAAAATGCGCAGCATCGCATGCCGCGTTTTGGATTTAACGTTGGAGTTTGGTGGTACGATGAGCGGCGAACATGGTGACGGGCTTGTGCGAAGCGAATGGATTGAAACTACATTTGGGGCGCAAATCTACGATGCGTTTCGCCAAGTCAAAACCGCATTTGATCCAAAAGGCATTATGAACCCGGGTAAAATAATAGACTCGCCGCCGATGGCGGAAAACTTGCGCTACGGTGAAAATTACCGGACAATTCAAATTGACAGCTACTTCGACTTTTCCAGTCAAGGTGGGTTTTCCGGTGCAATTGAGATGTGTAACGGTGTTGGAGCGTGCCGCAAGAAACTCGGCGGCATAATGTGCCCCTCCTATATGGTGACTATGGAGGAAGAGCATTCCACACGCGGGCGGGCGAACGCGCTTCGAGCCGTGCTGTCCGGAAAATTACCAGCGGAACAATTCAAAGACAAGCGGTTGTACGACGTGCTAAGTCTTTGTTTGGAGTGTAAAGGATGTAAGGCAGAATGCGCGTCAAACGTGGACATGGCGAAACTCAAATACGAATTTTTGGCTCACTATCACAATGCAAACGGTCTACCTCTCCGCAACAGGATATTTGGAAATATCGCCAGCCTAAGTGCAATTGGTTCAGTGACGGCTCCAGTATCAAACTGGTTAGCGAATAACCGCGTCTCAAAATGGGCGATGGAAAAAACCATTGGCATTGACCGAAGACGAACGCTGCCGGCCTTCGTTCGGGAATCCTTTCAAAAGTGGTATGCAAAACGAATGCCGCGAAATTACGCAGTAAACCGTAAGCAGGTCGTGCTATTTCATGACACGTTCATGAATTTTAACGAACCCCAAATTGGAAAAGCCGCAGTCACAGTGCTTGAAGCCGCGGGATTTGAAGTCGTATTGCCTGACAAGCGTTGTTGCGGCCGGCCCATGATATCTAAAGGCATGCTCAATCATGCCATCGAAAATGCACAATACAATATTGAGAAACTCCTCCCTTATGCCCACGAAGGCACGCCCATTATTGGTTGTGAACCGAGTTGTGTCTCAGCCTTGAGAGATGATTACGTGGACCTCATCCCGGGCAGCGATGCCGAGATTGTTGCACAACACACGTTCATGATTGAGGAATTTTTACTCGCATGCCACGAGAATGGAGAATTTCCTGTTCAATTTAAAGATACGCAGAAAAATGTTGTTTTGCACGGTCACTGTCATCAAAAGGCGTTGATTGGTATTTCACCGTCTGAGCAAGTTCTAAGTTTGCCCACCGGGCACGATGTGGAGGTTATAGATTCTGGATGTTGCGGCATGGCGGGGTCGTTCGGATATGAAGCTGAGCACTACCAGGTCTCAATGGAGTGTGGTCGCCGCGAACTTTTCAAAGCTATCGAGGAAAAAAAAGGCGACTTTGAAATTGTCGCATCGGGTTTCTCCTGCCGACACCAGATTGAACACGGAACGGGCAAAACGGCGAAACATCTGATTGAAGTGTTCCGTGATGCAATCCAAGAATTACGGTCATAAGGCTCAATAAAAAACGTACAAGAGAGAAATGCAAAAATTGAACGCAGGCGTAATCGGCTGCGGGTTTTTCGCCCAAAATCACCTTGCTGTTTGGGATGCAATCGAAGATGTCGCACTTGCGGCGGTCTGTGATTTACAGGCAGATCGCGCAAACGCGGCGGCGACAAAGTTCAACGCCGGGAATGCGTACGAGGATGCGGAAGAGATGCTTGCAAACGAAACGCTCGACTTCGTTGACATCGTCACGACGCCACCGACCCACCGTGAACTCGTGGAAATGGCTGCCCTTTTTGGAAAGCATGTAATCTGCCAAAAGCCGATGGCCAGGTCGTTGGAAGATGCGACCGCGATGGTTGACGTTTGCCAATCGGCAGGCGTAACCTTTATGGTGCACGAGAATATCCGATGGCAAGGCATCATCCAACATGCGAAACAGATTATTGACGCGGGCGAAATTGGCATCCCGTTCTTCGCTCAAGTGTCATTCCGTACCGGGTACGATGTTTACCCTAATCAACCTTACCTTGCTACGGAAGAACGGATGGTTCTTTTGGATATGGGAGTGCATATGTTCGATCTCGTGAGGTTCTTTATGGGAGAAGTCACCAGCTTGTCCGCACAAATCCATCGTATCAACCCGGACATTCGCGGCGAAGATGTCGCTGTCGCCCTGCTTCGACATGAGAACCGAACCAGCGTCGCAAATATGCACTACGTATCAGCCGTAGAGCATGATGAAATCATACATATACCGGTGCGAATCGAAGGAGATTGCGGGTCACTGGAAATTCGGCGCGACTATCAACTCAGTGTTGTATCGCAAAAGCGACTTAACCACTACCATTTGCCGCCTTCCCAATATTCTTGGGATAGCCCGTTGGGCGGGTCACTTGCTGAAAGTGTCATGAATACCCAGAAACATTGGGTAGACTGCTTACACCGCGGACTCGAGCCGTGTACATCTGGCGCTGATAACTTGAAAACGCTTGAGCTCGTGTTTGGCGGCTACGAGTCGGCAAACCAGAACAAGGTTTTTCATATTAAATGTTGAGGTAAATACTCTATGGGAAAACATGGCATCAAAACTTGTAATATAGTCTTATTCACTGCGCTTCTCTGGGCACTCGCCCTACCAATATGTACGGAGGGAGCACGACCCATAGTCGGCGGTACGCTTATCTTTGGTCGCGGAGGCGACTCTGTCGGGTTGGACCCTGCGCATGAAGAAGACGGAGAGTCCTTCAAGGTATGCGGCGCCATCTACGACACACTAATACAATACAAGGATGAGAGCACCGAAGTCGAACCGGCGTTGGCAAGTTCGTGGAAAGCCTCGTCGGATGGACTGTCCTGGACGTTCCATCTTCGAAAAGATGTCAAGTTTCATGACGGAACACCGTTCGACGCCGAGGCTGTGCTTTTTTCACTCAACCGGCAGCACAATTCCGCTCACCCTTTCCATAATGTCGGGGGACCTTATATCTACTGGTCTGACACCGGACTTGCTGAAATCGTAGATAAAGTCACCGCGGTGGATCGTTTCACGGTCCAGATAACCCTCACACGCCCATACGCGCCTTTCATTTATACAATCGCGATGACGCCCTTTTCCATCGTTAGTCCAACCTCGGCGCGCGAATCGGGGGAGAATTTTACCAATCGTCCCGTCGGCACTGGACCGTTCAAATTCGTACGTTGGGATCGTGGCGATAAGGTTGTCCTAGAAGTAAACCACGACTATTGGGGCGGCCGCCCGCCGCTTGACCGAATTATATTCCGATCGATTCCTGACAATTCGGTGCGACTCATAGAACTGCAAAATGGGAGTATTGACGCGATGGAGTTTCCCAACCCCGATGACCTACCACAGATTCGCGAGGATACTCAACTTGAAATCGTTGAGCAGCCCGGGATGAACGTCGGCTATTTAGCAATGAACATGGATAGAAAGCCGTTCGACAACCTTAAGATACGCCGCGCCGTCAATCATGCTATAAACAAGCACGAAATCATCAAGCAATTGTATCAAGGGATGGGAATTCCCGCCAAAAACCCTATCCCGCCGACGATGTGGAGTTACGATGATTCGATTGAGGAATACACGTATAATCCCGAAAAAGCAAAACAATTACTCAAAGAAGCGGGTTATCCAGAAGGTTTTGAAACTACACTATGGGCATTGCCGGTGCCGCGGCCGTACATTCCCGCCGGACGAATCCTCGCAACGGTTATTCAATCGGATTTACGCCGTGTCGGAATCATAGGAAAGATTGTGACGTATGACTGGGGAACGTATTTGGAGAAGACAAAATACGGAGAGCACGATATGGCAATGCTCGGGTGGTCTGCCGACATCGGCGATCCGGACAACTTCTTCTACTACCTCTTGAGCAAAGAGGCTGCACAAAAACCGGCGGGCAATATCTCCTTCTATCGCAGTGATGAAATGCAAGAAATCCTCGTCCAAGCACAATCATCTACCAATCAAGCGGAACGCATCGAACTTTACAAAGAAGCCCAGCGAATCTTTCACCGAGACATCCCTTGGGTGCCACTCGCACACGCCAAACAGATTGTTATCATCAACAAAAGAGTCAAAAATCTCAAGCTACACCCGACGACGTGGAAATATTTCCGGCAAATTTGGCTTGAGCAATAAAACGAACACCAGTATAATCCATTCAATCCAACCTCCCCGATTGAATATTACGTAACAACTTACTTGATGAAAACCCACCTACGTCGTCTTATCTTTTATTTGATTGCGGTGTATCTGGGATACTACGATTCAGCAGCGATTGCCGCTTTCCCATTATTGCCGAGTAACGAAATCCATTTGTGCGGTTATTCTGAATTCCAGGGGTCCACACAGAAACCCGTCCACACCTTTGCAAATCGTGACATCGGTGCACCGCGCACGGTGCGGTTAATCTACTTTCTTCCCGCTGACCGTCAACCGAGGGAAGACATTGAGAGTAAAATGGACACGCTGATTAAAGGTGTCCGCGAATTCTATGCCGACCAGACGGAAAACCACGGCTTCGGCAGAAGGACCTTCAATATCGAAACTGATCATAATGGGAAGGCGGTCGTGCATCGAGTTTATGGGCAGTTCTTCGATTCCTATTACCGCGATTCTCCTCACAGTTCTAGGCTAGAAACTTTTTACCAGGTCTGGAATGAAGTTCACAAACGGTTTGATACCTCGCAGAACATCTACTTGGCTGCCGTGGATGTCAGCAACGAACAGATTGGTAATGCGGCAGGTGTTGGTTCTACTTACCGGGATTGGGGCGGTTTCGCAGCTATCCCCGCCTCCGGTAAGTTTTTTAGCCATCCACTCGCGGCACACGAACTAGGCCATACCTTCGGATTAAAACACGATTTCCGCGCCAATGAACACGTAATGTCCTACGGACCGTGGGTATGGGGGCAAACCACGAGATTGTCCCGGTGCGCTGTCAAATGGTTGCAAATCCAGAGGTATTTCAATCCCGTCATTTCCAGCCGGGCTGGAAATCCACCGGCTATCGACCTCGTTTCGCCGCGTAAGTATGCGACAGGTTCGGAGAGAATCCCAATCCAACTCAGGGTTTCCGATTACGAGGGGCTTCATCAAGTGCTCGTGTTCGGCGTTGACAGATTGCGGAACGATAGACTGAGAAACGACAGGCTGAGGATGTGCCGTGAGTTCCGAGGAGAAAAACAGGGATCCGTAGAATTCGATTATGACGGCGATTTTACCGTCCGGGAATTCGAAAGTCTCGCCGACCGCTCTGTTCACCCGATTCGTGCTGTCGTAGTGGACACGGACGGAAATAAGAGCGAAACCGATTTTAACCTTTTTCCGGAAACACTCCATGCGCTGACGAAAATCTCGGGCGATAACCAGCCCACCGGCCTTCCCAATGCACGATTGCCCTTACCATTCATTGTCGAATTGCGCGATGTAAACACCGGTTTAGCGCGGCCTGGTGTTTGGGTTTCATTTTCCGTTTCTGCCGGAGGCGGAAGTCTCAGCACAACGGGCGTATCGACAAATGACAACGGGAGGGCAATGAGCACGCTAACACTCGGCCCCAACCTAGAATCAAACACCGTCAATGCCTCTGCCTTGGGTTTTACGGTGACCTTTAACGCTTCGGCGGGACAGCCTGTAGAGATTCCCGACCCAAAACTCCGCATCGTTGTTGAGAAATCCCTTGAGAAGGTAGCAGGGGAACCGATATCCCAAGCTGAGATGGCGACGCTAGTCTTCACTGAAGAGGGAACCTGGAGCCTCGGCATTAGAGATTTGACAGGGATGGAGTTCGCTGTGAACTTCACGCACCTAGACCTAAGGCACAACTCAATCGAAGACATTTACCCGCTTGCCGGTTTAGTCAACTTAATACAACTTGCGCTTAGCGGCAACTCTATATCTGACCTATCTCCATTGTCAGGTTTAACCAAGCTGACATGGCTCGTCGTTGACGACAACTCAGTTTCGGAAATCTCGGATGTCGATGAATTGACCGGTCTTACGCTGTTGGCGCTTAGACACAATTCAATAGAAGACATCTCACCGCTGGCGGGGTTGACCAACTTGGAATCTCTTCTTCTCGACGCCAATAAGGTATCGGATATCTCTTCGCTAGAGGGATTGACGACCCTGCGGAATCTCCAACTTTCCGACAACAAAATATCAGACCTTGCGAATTTAGTATCAAATATGGGATTGGGAAACGGAGACGAAATAAACCTTCGCGAAAACCTCCTTAGCTACGTATCCATTAAATCGCACATACCAACCTTAAAAGCACGCGGCGTAGACATTATGTTCGACGACCGTAATCCAACAGAACTAAGCCAGGTTTCTGGCAATAACCAAAGCAGTGCACCCGGCGCAGCGCTTCCCAATCCGTTCGTCGTCGAAGTAAAGGATGAGAACAGTCTCGCATTTGAAGGGGTTCCCGTAGCGTTTTCGGTAACGGAAGGCGGAGGCTCGCTCAATACACCTAACGCAACGACCGACTCCAACGGCAGAGCGGAGAGTACACTTACGTTGGGGCAGGATTCAGGAAGGAACACCGTACGTGTTAAAGTCGAAGCGATTTCACAGCCGCTGACCTTTTCCGCAAAGGGAATTCGAGTGGCTAACGAAGTGTCGAAAATTTCCGGTGATAACCAAGAAGGTTTCCCCGGTGAGCCGCTTTCAAATCCACTAGTTATTGAGGTGAGAGACCAGTCGGATAAACCCTTACCTGGGGTTCAAGTAACCTTTGAGGCAACTGCCGGCGGAGGAACATTCTCCGACACAATTACTACGACCGATAGTAGTGGAAGGGCAGAGAGCCGACTTACCCTTGGACCGAGCGCTGGAACCAATACAGTCTCTGTGTCTGCTTCTGGGATAGACAGTTCAATAATTTTCAATGCTGAAGGCGTCCGATCTCCTCAGAAAATCGTGATAATTTCAGGTGATTTACAAGAAGGAACCCCCGGTGCAACGCTCAGTGACCCGTTTGTGGTTGAAATACAAGACAAAAACGGTGCGCCGCTAAAGGGCGTGTTAGTCACTTTTGCTGTAACTGCGGGAGATGGGACGCTCAGCATCACTAGCACACAAACTGCTGCTAACGGCAGATCGGAAAGTTGGTTCACCTTAGGAGCAAGTCCGGGAATACACACGGCCGAAGTGTCCGTCGCGGGAATAGAGGAGCCGGCGGTCTTTAATGCCGTCGCAAAGAGACGCGAGTTTGCTCTCTCGGTACCAAGAGGTACTAGTTTGATACACATTCCATTGCGGGTTACTTCGGTTGACGGGGAGACAGGTACACTCGAATCTGTTAGCGACCTTTACGACGCTCTCGGTGGAGCGGCGACGGTGAATTTGCTCACGACCCGTGATCGCCAAAGGCAGCAGTGGCGCAGTTACTTAGGAGATTCCAGCCGCGGCAAGGCGGAAGACCCTGAATTGACAGATGACGAAGGCATAATTGCAAGCATGAGGGCGCCAGTGGAACTTCTTCTGGCAGGCTACCCACTCGGCGAAGAGGAGAGCAGTACAATTTCGTTGATGCAAGGAACAAACCTCGTGGCGGTGCCTCTCCGCGATTCACGAATCGAGCGAGTAAGCGACCTGCTCGCTCTCGAAGGAATTCGTGACAATGTATCTACTGTCACAGTGTCAGTTGACGGAATTTTCAAAATCGTTGAACATGCAGGAGATGACGGAGATGTCCGAATAACTGGCGGTCAGTCATTTATCATGGATGCACAATCCGCAGTGTCAATTGCAATCTCCGGAGATGGTTGGGGCGGTTTCACGGGCACGGGTGCCGCAGCGCCATTATCACTAAACGGTATCAATTTCCCGAAAGCTACGCCCCTATTGTGCATAATCGGATCAATCATTTACGAGAATGGAACTCTGGAGACCGATATATCGATTACACCACCAGTATTGAGGGTAACGTTGACGAATTTGGATTCCGACATGAAGTCTACGGTTCTCACAACGAACGGCGGCAGTCTGCAAACTGACGGAATTGGCTATCAACTGACGTTAGTTGAAACTGCAGCTAGCCATGCGGCGCGGGTCGGAGATGCCATTGAAATCTCTGCCGAATTCTCACGTCCGTTAATTGGTGTTCAGCCGTTGCACTACACGGTAACAGACAGCGATGTGATTAACAATAAAATCCAGTTGCCGGAAATATCCGCATACGAATTACCTATCAAGACGGTGCTGTTGCCAAACTACCCGAACCCGTTCAATCCGGAGACGTGGATGCCATACCAGTTGGCGCACGATGCGAACGTCACGTTGACGATATTTGATATTAAGGGTGCAGCGGTTCGTAGGCTGGAACTAGGGCATCGTTTGGCAGGATATTATACCGCGCAGGAAAAAGCGGCCTACTGGGATGGCCGTAATATACTCGGCGAAATGGTTGCCAGCGGTCTCTACTTTTACCAGCTACAAACGCCGTCTTTCCGTCAATTGCGTCCAATGGTAATCTTGAAATAGGTCTTGCTGCTCGAAATGAAATTCAAGTGAGATAAACTTCGTTTCACTTGCTAGCATCAGCCAACGATTTACCCATTACGCTTTACAGATGACTACATACATCTCGCAACGGCTGCTCTCTATGGCGTTGTCTCTCTTCGGTGTGTCGGTTCTCGTCTTCTTTATGGTTCATCTAATTCCCGGTGATGCGGCGCTAACGATTTTAGGTGAACGCGCCACGGCGGAAGCGTTGGCTAAACTTCGTCAACAGATGGGGCTGGATCAGCCGCTCTATCGGCAGTATGGAGTGTTTCTTTGGGATCTGATTCACTTAGATTTGGGGAGGTCATTTAAGACAAATGAACGGGTAGTTGATGAAATTTTACGTTATTTCCCCGCAACGGTTGAACTGACTGTCGCGGCGATGGGATTCTCGATTGTTTTCGGCGTCAGTGCGGGGATTTTAGCCGCGGTCAATCACGGCAAGTTTTGGGACTATTCCACAATGTTCGGATCGTTGGCGGGAATTTCGATGCCAATATTCTGGCTCGGGTTAATGTTAATTCTGCTGTTCGCCTACACATTTCCGATTTTCCCAAGTTCCCAACGATTAGATACTCTTTTAGATGCAAACCTAAAAATACAACATCGCACAAACTTTTTGTTGATAGATACGCTGCTTGCCGGGAACTTTGCCGCGTTTCGAAATGCAATCTGGCACCTGATTCTTCCCGCCGTGACGCTTGGCACAATTCCGTTGGCAATCATTGCGCGCATGACTCGTTCTAGCCTACTTGAAGTATTGAATCAACAATACATCATGACCGCGCATGCGAAAGGGCTTTCAAAGTCGAAAATTGTGCTTAAGCACGCGCTGAAAAATAGCGTCAATCCTGTGTTGACTGTTATTGGTTTGAATTTCGGATACTTACTGGGCGGTGCTATTCTAACCGAACACATCTTTTCTTGGCCAGGACTCGGTTCATGGCTGCGCGCCGCTGTCGAAGCCAGAGACATTCGACCGGTTCAAGGAGGTGTGCTATTCGTGGCTACCGTTTTCATGGCCGTCAATCTGATTGTTGACCTGCTTTACATCTATTTCGATCCACGAATCAGGATTGGAGGAAACACATGAGCGGGAACAGCCGCAGGATTCATCAAAGTCTTTTGCGTCACACATCCGGCATGATTGGCTTTTCAATTATCCTCAGTTTTGTCCTCATCGCAATCCTAGCTCCATTCATTGCCACACACGACCCGCGTGAAGCTGATGTCATCGCTGGACTCAAGGGTTGGTCGTCCGAACATTACTTCGGCACCGACAAGGCAGGGAGGGATATCTTTAGCCGGATCGTTTACGGATCGCAAATCTCTATAAAAATAGGGCTGGTTGCAATGTCGTTTTCAATCTCCATTGGCGCGCTGGTGGGAATTATCGCAGGCTATTACGGCGGTTGGGTGGATAACACGTTTATGCGCATAATGGATATGATGCTTGCTATGCCAAGCATTCTGCTTGCGATGGTGATAATCACCATTTTGGGACAGAGCCTAACCAATGCAATTATCGCTGTTTCGATAGTTTATATCCCTCAATATGCCCGAATACTACGGGCGTCAGTGCTCAAAATTCGCGAAGAAGAATATGTAATGGCAGCAAGAGTCATTGGTGCAAGCGACATTCGAATAATGACGACAGCAGTTATCCCAAATTGCCTTGCCCCATTGATTGTACAAGCTACGCTCGGCATGGGAGCTGCAATCCTAGACGCCGCGGGCCTAAGTTTTTTAGGACTTGGGGCCGAAATTGGCGAGCCGGAGTGGGGCGCAATGTTGAACGAAAATCGCTCGCTCATCCGCCGCGCGCCTTGGACGGTGATGACGCCGGGGATTGCCATTTTCCTGATAGTGTTAGGGTTCAACTTGCTAGGAGATGCGCTGCGCGATGTCTTGGATCCACAAGTCAAGACTTAATTGCTATTAAATCTAAATCAAGAGGATTAAGCCCTGCTAACGTATGAAGGCATGAACATGACTTTACAATCCGTAAAACTCCCAATAAAAAAATTTCAAAACTTCGCTTCAGTCGCTGCTGTAATCGGTTTTCTATTGGGTGCGCTCATTCCACTCTCTACCTTTGCTTTGGGAATCTGGTCATGCCCGTTTGGAACCAGCGTGGTAGCTACCGGCGGTTTCGTGTTCCTCATGGGCATTCTGAGCGCAGTCCTAATTGGAAATGGGTTTGCGTTACTGATAATTTTAGCGATGAAACGCCGTCAGGCATCAAATTCTAGCGAAAAAGAAAGGATTAAAACCTGAAATGCAACTGGTTTGGCAAATTCCCTTAATCTTAATTTCTGGCATCGCTGCAGGCTTCCTAAATGTGGTTGCGGGCGGCGGTTCATTACTAACCCTGCCGGTGCTAATCTTCCTCGGTTTACCCGCCGCAACAGCAAACGGCACAAATCGAGTAGCGGTCGCCATACAGTGTGCAACCGGCGTTGCAGGATTTCGTGCCAAAGGATTTTCTGACTTTCGCTTTAGCACGTTCCTGACCATTCCAGCAATTCCAGGAGCTATCATTGGCGCTATCATTGCAGTATTCATGGGTGAGGTTGCTTTCAAGAGAGTGTTAGCGGCTATCATGGTAGGAGTACTGGCATTGACTTATCTCAGTCCGCCAAGGAAAAGTGAAGGTACAAGTATTGAGCAGAACCTTGCACGAAAGATTGCCGCAATTATTGCCTTCTTTTTTATTGGTATTTATGGCGGATTTATTCAAGCCGGCGTGGGCTTCATAATCATTGGCGCACTGACATCAATAAGTGGCTATGATCTGGTTCGTGCAAATGCGATTAAGCTGTTTGTCAGCTTCTTTTTCACCATCGTCGCGCTGGGAATCTTCATTTACAATGGTAATGTCGATCCCTTTTTGGGGTTAACACTTGCACTTGGAAATGCGACCGGCGCCTGGTTCGGCAGCAATTGGGCGGTTGACAGAGGAGAAAAATGGATTAAAATCGTACTCGTTGTCACCTCATTGGCTTTCGCAATTCGGCTCGTCTGGCAAACACTTGTTTAAGCGAAACAAAGCAATTTTACGTCCAAAACACCAAAGATCCCATGTCAACGGACGCAACCAATACCAGCCAGTTTTCATCGAGTAAACGCATTGACTATTGGCCTGATTTCAATATATACTTAATATATGTTGACATTTCATGGGGTTTGTGGTAGAATTACCACAGTGCACAGAGTCAAACGCTAATCACTAAAGCTTGGATAGTTGCACCGAATTCGAAATGAGTGTGAAAATCTCAAATTAACATGGGGGTGTGTCGAAGTCATTGAACCGTATATCAAAGCCTTTATCGATACTAGATATACTGGTTAAAATATGATGAGTTGGGAGTTGGTTGTAAATGCTTCGCTGCGTTTTGTTTTTATATTTTTTTTGCATCGCTCATCAAGTCTGCGCGCAACCCATCCATCTGCATCCGCCTTATGGTGGGCATTGGCGCTGCGGAACGCCGGAACTCATCCAGCATACGCGCTCGGCTCCTCAATTGCCGGAGATTTCTGCCGCACCGGCACCAGCAGTACACGTCGGGCAAATTGAACGGTTCTTTACACACATCCCCGAACAATTAGTGAAAGGCACCTGTATTGCCATCGGCGAGCATATCTACATCTACGTCGAAAATTCGGTGCTTGGTATAGTAAACGAAATGCAAGCACAAGATATTGCAGCAGAATTTGATTCGCGAATCTACCCGCAAGTTCACCGGTGGATTGGCAGCGAATGGAAGCCGGGTTTAGACCGAGATGCCCGAGTAACACTATTAATACACGATGTGGGATTGAATGGCTCAGCTCAAGACATCGGCGGCTATTTCTCACCGACCGATCAACGTCCGACTGATTTCAATAGCAACCGGCGCGAGATTATCTTTGCCGATGTGTACTTGCTAAATGAGCGGGGGCGTTTTATCCTCCTCGCCCTGATCGCCCACGAATTTGCCCACCTCGCCAATTGGTATCAGAATGGTGGAACAACCGATGAGAAGTGGTTGGAAGAGGGAATTGCGTCGTTCGCAGAATGGGCAATTTACGGAAATGTTCACAACATCTTTGTCGATGGATATCTAAGAGATCCAAGCGTTTCGTTGACGTCTGGAAATACTCGCGATGTCTATTACGGGGCAACTTTCATGCTGCTGCTTTACGCGTTCGAGAATTACGGCGGCGCGGCGTTCATTCGTGAACTTGCTCGCCAAAATCTGCTCGGTATAGACGGAATTAACGCGGCTCTTGCATCGCTAGGAAGTCCCGAGAGATTTGCTGATGTTTTTCAAAACTGGGCGATTGCAAATTTCGTCAACGACATCAGGCGCGGCTCACTTTACGGATATGAGAATTTACCGAATAAGCGCGTTAATCGAGGAGTAGAACGTCGAGTTAACAGCTATCCCACGATTCGATTGGACAACCTAGATGATTGGGGAGTTCGTTATGTAACCTATCAAAATCTATCTCGTAAACTTGAAATCGCACTAGATGGAGCCGGCAATGGGGAAATGTATGCAAGAGTTGTGCATATACCGCAACGTAGCGCGCCAACGATTTATACACTGCAATTTGATGAATACGGCAATAGCCGCCTTGAGCTTAACAATTTAAATCCGTCGGATCAGGTCATGCTGGTAGCGACTACGACAAACTCGCAATCTTTTCGATATGCAGGAACATCTGATGGGAATTCCGGCATTGTTGTTGGTGCGCCGCGTCCGGTTGATTTGCCAATCGTTGCGCCGGGCAAAATTACGCGAACCATCGGCAACCATTCGCAGCCAATCGAGAAACGACCGACTATTTCTTATAAACTGGAACCTATGCGTCAGGTACACCTGTCGAGCAACTATCAGAATGTAGTCGTTGCCGAGAATTACGCATTTGCCGCGAGCGACTGGGGAATGGAAATCTTCAATCTTGCAATCCCGATAGAACCAGTGCGAATCGGGGAAATTGCTACACCGGGGAACGCACAAGATGTCGCCGTTGACGTCGGGACTGCCTACATCGCGGATGGAGTGGAAGGCATTCAACTAGTTGATGTTCGGCAACCAGCAACGCCGCAACTCTTGAAGTCCGTCAAGGGTTTCACCTTCGCTCATCGAATTCAGGTAGTTAACGGGCATGCTTACATAGTTGATAGTGAAGACGGGCTTTTGATTTATGACTTACACGAATTGCACAACTCAATCGAACCGAAACCGATTAGCGTGTTTCAGACGCTCGGTGAAGCCCTGAATGTCTGGGTTGAAGGTCATACCGTGTATTTGAGTGATCGAAATCAAGGGTTTCAAATTCTTGATTTTGAACGAATCGATATCCCTGCAATCGTTGGTAAAATAGACATTGTCGGCTTCGATTTTCATTTCGAAGACGGATACGTTTATGTTGCATCGGGGGACTTTCGAGTTGTCGATGTACGCGATCGATTCAACCCAAGAGTAATCTCGACATTGCATACACCCGGAACTTCAAATGGTATAAAATTCCAGGATGGGTTCGTCTATTTGACCGACGTGCAGGCGGGATTTTATCTCATTGACGTTCGTAATCCGCACCGCCCTAAATTCGCCGCCCGCCAATCCATAACCGGAAGTGCAGTGGGAGTGGACCTATACACACCCAACGACGGAACAACCATTGCATACATCGCGGATGGAAGCGGGAGTTTGCATGCCGTTGATGTCAGCCGACCGAGTAGTCCGCAGTGGCTGCATCGTCATGTCGCTTCAGGTGAAGCTTATGGCCTTGACATCGTTCAGGGCGAAAACGGGAGACGGAAGGCGTTCATCGCTGATGGGCGCGGCGGATTGAAGGTTGTTGACATAAAGGACACGTTTGATGCGGCCTTAACACAATCCATACCGATTGATGGAACCGCTGCGGATGTTCAAGTTTTTAACGGGCATGCCTACATCGCGGGCGGTGAACGGGGAGTATTCGTCATGAATGTACGGGATGTCATCCGTCCCATCACAATTGCGCGAATTTTAACGTCTGAACCGGCGGTGGGCGTTGAGATTGACAACGGATACGCTTATGTCAGCGCAGGCGATCTCGTCGTTATTGATGTGCGAGACCTCAACCGAATTCGTGTCGTTGCACGCCAACGTATGCCTGGCAACGCCTATCGATCGGCAATTGACGGTGTGTACGCTTACGTCGCCGCCCTTGATGGGGGCTTACGAATATTCGACATAGAGAATCCAGCCGCGCCCCGCGCCGTTGCGAGTTTCGAAACAAACGGCAATGCAACACATGTGACTGTCGCTGAGAACCGGGCGTATGTGCTGGACAGCCGCTCCGGCGTGCAGATTCTGGACGTTACCGATCCGCGGCGGCCGGTTCGCATCGCGCAATATGAAACGGATGGGCTGCCGATTGATGCCAAAGTTAGCGGCGATCATCTATTCTTGCTAGATGGGACGACTCTTCAAATTGTGAATTTACGCAAACTTAAATTAGTTTCACGTTACAAAAACCTGCGCTTCCCGTCGGGATTGGCGGTCATCCACGATGCGGTTTATGTTGCCGATCTTTACGCGCTAAAAATATTCAAAATTAACGAACATCTGTTCGATCTTTCGGTGAATCATCCAACGGTGTTTGAAGAGCCAACCCGTCTTGAAAACGCCAATCCCCACTTGAAGCCGTCCACGAATCAACTCGGTCAGAATTTTCCAAATCCGTTCAATCCGGAAACGTGGATACCTTATCGCTTGGCGCAGGATGCAAATGTCACCGTCAACATCTTTGACCGGACAGGAGACTTAGTGAGAACAATTGAATCCGGCAACAAACAGGCTGACGTGTACGAAAGCCCAAGCAAGGCGGTCTATTGGGATGGGCGTAATTACCTAGGGGAGCGTGTGGGGAGCGGAACGTATTTCTATACGCTAAGCGCGAACCACTTCTCTGCGACACGGAAGATGGCAATCCTCAGATAAGCAAATATCGGTTGAGAGGCTGTAAAGTAAACAAAAGCGTTACACAAGTAAGCAACATGACACGAGACGAAGCATTGCGTATTTTGGGGTTAGAATCAAACGCGACACTCGCTGATGCCAAGAAAGCCTATCGTGATCTCGTGAAAGTCATACATCCAGACAAGGATCCTTCCCCTGGGGCAAAACAACGCTTCATACTTGTCCAGGACGCATACGAAGTGATTACGAATCAACAAATGCGAGACCAGTCGTCATCAGCGGAAAAAGCGCGGCAAGAAAGAGAGCGTGAGGAACGAGAACGCCAAAAACGGGAAGCGAGGGAACAGAAGGAAAGAAAACGACGGGAAAAGGAGCGTGTGGAACGGGAGCGTCAGGAAAAAGCACGGAAGGAGCAAAAAGATAGAGAAGCCCATACTATTGGTTACTTTGAGCGTGGTGTGGAAAATTATGAGCTAGAGCAATATGTCGATGCAATCAAGGACTTTGACGCCGCCATTGGGTTAAAACCAGATTTTGTTGATGCCTACTATTGGCGAGCAGGAGCAAAGAATGAGTTAAAGCAATACGGTGCTGCTATCCAGGACTACGACGACGTTATACGCCTGGATCCCGACAATGACGATGCCTACTATTGGCGTGCTGAGGCCAAGTATGGCTTGGGACGGTATGGTGCTGCTGTTCAAGACTATACCGAACTGATACGATTGGATTCATATAATGCTGATACCTACTACTATTGGCGTGGTAGGGCGAAGTATGAGTTAAAACAGTATTCCGCATCAATTGAGGACTTCGACGCTGCGATTGGACTTGATTTCGGCGCGGATGACTACTATTACTGGCGTGGCAGCGCGAAGTATAGGTTAAAACAATTTCCAAGTGCGGTTCAGGACTATGACGAGGCGATACGCTTGAATTCGGATTATGTTGATGCCTACTATTGGCGTGGTAGGGCAAAGTATGAGTTAAAACAATACTCTGCTGCTATCCAGGATTATGACGAAGCAATAAAGCTCAAACCGGATAATGTTTTTGCTTTCTACTATCGTGGTTGGGCCAATTACAACCTAAAACAATACACTGCGGCTATTCAGGACTATGACGAAGTAATACGCTTGAAATCGGATTACGCCGATGCCTACTATTGGCGCGGCAAGTCAACGTATGAGTTAAAACAACACGATGCTGCTATCCAGGATTATGACGAAGCAATAAAGCTCAAACCGGGTTATGCCGTTTTTCACTATTATCGCGGCTGGGCGCATCACAGCGTAAATCAACACGCCACAGCTATTCAGGATTATGACGAGGCAATACGCTTGAAACCGGATTATGCCGATGCTTACTACTGGCGCGGCAGGTCGAAGCTTGAGTTAAACCTCTATGCCGACTCCCTAGAGGACTTTGCCAAAGCCATACGATTGAACCAGAATCATGTCGCGGACTATCCGCAAATCCTCGACTATCTTAATCAGGTAAAGGAGGAATTAAAGGAAGAAGCCAGATTTGAAGCTCACCGCCACTATGAGCGGGGATGGGAAAACAGTCTCGCAGGCCAATACGCCGCCGCAGTTGCTGACTATGACGAAGCCATACGGCTTTATCCGGGGTATGCTGATGCTTACCGTGAGCGAGGCGAGGTAAAGTTGTTTCGGTTAAACCTATACGCGGACGCTCTCGCCGACTTTAATGAAGCAATTGAATGCGAAGGGGAAGGCACGGATCATGCGGATCCTGCGTACGTTTACTACTGTCGGGGACGCGCACTGCACCAATTAGGAAAATTTGATGCCGCAATCGACGACTATGACGAGACATTAAATTTGGCAAACGACGGTGATGTGTACGACTATTATGGGTATCATGAGATTCATGATGGGTATTTCGACGTATACTACAACCGTGCCGAGGCGAAGTTTATATTGGGTCGGTTTGCTGATGCGATTGCGGACTACGACGAAGCAATTGCCCACCCCCCGCATGGTTTCGGATACGAGCGTGATATGGAGAATGTCTACTATAAGCGCGGCGTGGCAAAGTTTAGATTACGGCAATTTGCTGATGCGATTGTGGACTATAACGAAGCAATACGTCGAAATGAAGATTACTATAGAGGTCTTCTAGAACACATGAAACTGCGCTTTAAACCGGAAAATAGCGATGCCTACTACAATAGAGGACGGGCAAGGTATAAACTGGGACATTACGCGGATGCGGTCAAGGACTTTAACAAAACGATACGCGTTGAACTTGTTTCTCGCATTGCCTATGTATATCGGACATTTCGCAAGGAACTGCCGTAACCTATCAAACTAAACTTTTTAGGAGGTTTCAACTATAAAGCCGGAATTTGGACAGAAACCCAAAGAATGGTCCGATTCGATGCAGGCTATTCATAAATCAATCTCACAATTACTTGGGGATGTGAAAGTGTTCCACGAAATGCGAGATATAGTCTCTGAAAATCCTCATCTTCCAAAAAGTCATCGCTTCTATGACTATCTTTTCGATTCTTATATTTCTCATGTAATTATGGGCATACGTCGACACATTAAATATAGAGATAATCGAATTATATCCTTTGCGCGAGTACTTAAGGAGATTGTTGATAACCCGCACCCCGAAATGTTGTCCCGCAGTGCACTTCGTCCAAGTTCTGGAGGTCCGACCAGCCCCCAACGGAAGCCGACAGGTATGGATGACTTCGCTAAATTTGCAGACCCAAGCGGAACATATGTATGCCAGCAAAAGGTAAAAAAGGATCTGGACGAACTAAAGGCAACGGCTAAAGCCTGTGAGGCTGTTGCAGATAAACGTATTGCTCATCGGGAAAAGGGGCCGCCGTCGATTATACCAATTGCGACATGGGAAGAGCTAGAACGTGAGATTGGTAAGAGCCTTGATGTGTTGGAGGAGAAATGTGTGAAATATTATGAGCTATTCTTCAATGTTGGGGCTGCCACGATGATTCCAACCGCTCAAGGCGAATGGGGCGAGTGGAAAACCATCTTCTCTATATCATGGATGCCGCCGACCAATAATCGGTAATTAGACAGCCGTTCCAAGTAACTCACGATGGATGCGATAACAGCCTAAGAATTTGGTAGTATTTTCCTTGTCCTCTTCAACACTGTAACTGTTCTGCTAGCCTTGACATCATTCCCAAATAGATGCTTCTATTATGGGACGGGTTGAAGAATAATTTGGATGTTGTCTGTAAAGATTATGAGTTTCTACTTCGCTAAACAAGAGGTGTTATGGAATTTACTGCAACGCAAGCAAATCTTCTAAAAGCAATCAAGTCTCTCCAGTCGCGGGCGGCGCGAGATAATCACCTAGAGTATATCTCCGATGTGCGTGTGCGTAGCATTGAGAACGATAAGCTAGAGCTTTCAACCTCAGACACAAAAATTACAATTGACGCGGATGTTACGCAACCGGGGACGGTAATTCTGCCCGTCAGACGGCTGAGTGAGGTAGTCCGTGCCGGACAACGCGCCGAGTTCCGCATGCTCCCGGAAGGGCAAATGCAAGTGGATTGCGGCGGACAGACCTATTACCTGAGCGCGTCTACCTACGTGCCACAGTCTCCAGCGGCGGAAACAGCAATCGCGGTAGTGACGCCAAAACGTCGTACGGTGCGCAATTCGATGGTATTCTCTGTAGTCTCACACGTTATCTTGGCTTTCGCTATTTTCCTGTTTGCAAGGGACGACGCGGATGAAATTAAAGATGCGATTGCGGTCGAGATGGTGAAGCCGCAGCCGAAGGTTAGGCGGTTGAAAAAGATCAAGCCCAAACCGCCTGAACCGGTGCCCCAACCCGCGCAACAGATTTCCCAACCCGTTCGAGTGTCTTCTGCTCCGCGAGTTGCTAGGCCTGTCGCGGCTGCTCCAAGCCGTGTGTCGATGGACGTGTCCCCATTAGTTCCGGATACGATTGTAGATAGTCCTGTAAAGACGGTGGCCGACATCGAACCCAAGCGTAACGAGGAGGTCATTGCCCCCGCAGTCGGCGGGCGTCGAGGTCCCGATAAGGGGCGCGGGTCAGGTACAGAGGCAATAAACGGACGCGGCCGAAGCGGCACAGGCGGTATTGACTCGCTAGTTGGCACGGTCGGGGCAGCCGACGCTGGCGCCGGAGGCGTTGGAGACGATCCGTTGGCTAAAATCACCACGGTGCCTGATGATAAGTTAGGTGCAATATTAGAAGGGGAGGGCGCTGACATACAAGGTCATATCCGCTTCACTCGACTAATTCATTCACTAGCAGATTGGTGGCAAGATCCTTCGGCGCTGCCGAGTTTCATGCGGTGGTTATCGGACAACACTCGCCTGCGTGCGGATATGAAACTGGAGGGCGGCGCCATGCGAATGACAGATCCGAGAATCCTTGATGCACCCATCATTGTGATGACAGGGCACGATAAAGAATTGACCACAACGCGTAATCTAATGCGGGGCGAGCCGTGGATGGTGGGTTTTACTCCTGCAGAACGGTCGGCAATGAGAAAATACCTCGTGGAACGCGGTGGGACGCTATTTTTCGATGATTGCGGGTTCAAGGGCTTGTTCGCCGCGCGTGTCGCGGATGAATTGAAAAAAATCCTGCCAGAATATCCGCTTAAGTCAATCCCGCACAACCATGAGATTTATTCCATCTATTATAAGCTATCAATCCCTCCGAATGGGTCTGATGTTTACTGGGGATCTGAAAATAATCCTAAAGTCACGAAGTTTAAATACCATAAGGCGATTACGATTGGACGTCGTGTCGCAGTGCTTTATAATCGGAAGGATTATCTCTGTGCGATGGAAACAGCAGAAATCCCAAGTCGGACCATGCTAAGGATGCGCCGATCCGCTGATGTGCATCGGTTTATGGTCAATTTATTTGTGTATGCGATGAAATACGGGGGAAATACCGATCGATCCGCTTATAAAAAATAAGGGTTTGTTCGGTATTTTATTTGGCTCGTTGAGCCTTTCTTAGCGCTCTGATGTGAGCGTTAAATTTTTGATTACGGTGTTAAAAGCAGTAGATTGCGAAAAAACTTGACATAACTCAAAAAAAACCTAGAAAAAACTTGACATACATCAATTGGGTTTGGTATACTCTCACTCTTAATGCCATTTTACAATTTGATAAGGCATGAAGGGAGGGATTCTAAGCCCAGAACGCTTCGATAGTGTTTTTACGGTTTACTCATGATAGGGAACTAGTTATGAGCCCCTTGAGTCCCAATGGGGCTTTATTTATGCCTAACGGAATTTTCGTTAGTGTCCCTGACAGTGTGAATCCAACGATTAAAAAAATTGAGGGTAAAATGCCGACAATTAATCAGTTAATCAAAAAACCTCGAAAAAAGAACCGGAAGAAGAGTAAAGCGCCCGTCCTTCAAAACTGCCCGCAACGTCGAGGTATCTGTGTTCAGGTAAGAGCTATAACGCCCAAAAAACCAAATTCCGCGTTGCGAAAAGTGGCTCGTGTTCGATTCACAACAGGTTTTGAAGCGACTTGTTATATTCCGGGAATTGACCATAACTTGCAGGAACACTCTGTTGTCCTTGTCCGCGGAGGAAGGGTTAAAGATTTGCCAAATGTCAGATACCATATCGTTCGCGGTGCTTTAGATACTGCCGGAGTCGAAAATCGAAGGCAGGCCCGATCAAAATATGGGGCGAAGAGGTAAATAAGGAGGAAGGCATGCCGCGGCGAAAAGTCGGCGAGAAACGAGAGATATTACCTGATCCGAAGTACAACAGTAAGCTAGTCGCAAAATTTGTAAATTGCCTAATGACCCGCGGGAAAAGGAGTCTTGCCAGGCGAATTTTGTATGAAAGTTTTGACATTATCGAAAACAGAACAAAGGAAGATGGGTTCGCAGTGTTCCGTCAAGCGATTAATAATGTCAAACCTGTGCTTGAGATTAGATCGAGGCGTGTTGGCGGGCAAACGTATCAAGTGCCAGTTGATGTAAAGGCAGAGCGGCGAACCACGTTAGCAATTCGATGGATTGTCAAATCCACCCGGCGCGAACGGGGCTACGCTACTACAAGCCAACGCCCCGAAAAAACCATGCAAGAGCGGCTAGCCGGCGAATTGTTAGATGCTTATCGAAATGACGGATCAGCATTCCGCAGGAAACTCGATCAACATAGAATGGCAGAAGCAAACCGGGCATTTGCCCATTACCGCTGGTAGAAAGACAGCCAACGCCATCTGGGAAAGTTCGGAAGGTAAATTTAGAAAATGGCGCTCACACATAATGACCGTTCCACATCCGCTAAAAGGAAATCAATAGATCCGCGTCGATTCCCCGTGGCTAATACGCGCAACATCGGCATTATGGCGCACATTGATGCCGGAAAGACAACTATTACCGAACGGATTTTATACTATACAGGCCGAGTCCACCGGATGGGTATAGTAGATGACGGAACTACCACGATGGATTGGATGGTCCAAGAACAAGAAAGAGGAATTACCATTACCGCTGCGGCAACAGCTTGCCGATGGCAGGACCATCGTATCAACATTATTGATACCCCCGGTCATATCGATTTTACGGTTGAAGTCGAACGCTCACTCCGCGTACTTGATGGTGCGGTTGCGGTGTTTTGCGCGGTTGGCGGCGTTGAACCGCAATCCGAAACTGTTTGGAGGCAAGCGGATAAATATCAGATTCCTCGCATCGCATTAATAAATAAGATGGATCGGACGGGTGCAGACTTTTTTCGAACTGTTGAAATGATGGTTGAACGGCTCGGCGCACGCGCTATACCAATTCAGTTGCCTATCGGTTCGGCCGAGCGGTTCAACGGCGTTGTTGATTTGATTACTCGCAAAGGTTTAACATGGAATGAAGCAAGCCTCGGTGCTGTAGTTGACGAAACTGCTATCCCTGAAGCAATGGCAGAGATTGTTGAGGACTACCGAGGGCAGATGTTGGAGGCGATTGCTGAATGGGATAATGAGTTGCTAATTAAATACCTTGATGGTGTTGAGCTTTCCGAGGCGGAAATAAAATCCGGCTTGCGAAAAGCCGCATTGAACGGACATGTTGTTCCAGTGCTATGCGGAGCGGCATTAAGAAACAGAGGGATTCAACCGCTGTTAGATGCCATCACTGATTATTTGCCCTCCCCTGTAGATGTCCCCCCGATGATTGGTTTCCACCCCCAAACCCACACTGAAGAAATTCGTTCAGCTAGCGATGATGAGCCTTTTGCAGCACTAGCCTTCAAGATTATGACGGATGAGCACGTTGGAAAATTAACCTTTCTCCGTGTCTATTCTGGCGTTTTGACAAAAGGTGCGGCCGTTTATAACAGCACGCGTCAAAAACATGAGAGAGTTGGAAGGTTGATGCAAATGCACGCTAATAAACGTGAAGAACGCCATGCAGTTTATGCCGGAGACATCGCGGCAGTAATTGGGTTGAAGGATATCTCCACCGGCGATACTATCTGTGTCCAGGATTCTCCCATAACATTTGAATCGATAGTCTTTCCGTCTCCCGTTATGTCAATTGCGATTGAACCACAAACGCAATCGGACGTAGACAAAATGAACCTCGCGCTCTCAAAACTCGCAGAAGAGGACCCGACTTTTAAGATTCATCAAGACTCCGAAACTGGGCAGACGCTCCTGTCAGGAATGGGAGAGTTACACCTTGAAATCATCGTCGATCGCCTGATTAGAGAGTTTAATGTTAGCGCGAATATTGGACAGCCTCAAGTGGCTTATCGGGAAACCATCCGGCGCCATGCGATGGCGGAGGGACGATTTGTCAGACAATCTGGCGGACGCGGGCAATACGGACATGTCGTTCTCGAAATTTATCCCATTGCAAAGGGTTCAGGATATGAATTCGTTGATGAAATAAAGGGCGGCGATATTCCAAAAGACTACATACCAGCTATTGATAAAGGAATTCAGGAGGCGATGAACGTAGGGATTGTATGCGGTTATCCTATTGTTGATGTCGGTGTGCGTCTCTACGATGGTTCTTACCATGCGGTTGATTCATCAGAATTAGCATTTTCTATCGCTGCTTCGATTGCTTTCAAGGATGCTATGAAGCAAGCACAACCAATCTTGCTTGAACCCATCATGGATGTAGAAGTGATTGTGCCAGATAGCTACTTAGGAAAGGTTATGGGTGATTTGAACGCACGTCGTGCACAAATTCTCCGTACGGACACTCAATCAAAATCACACATACAGTTGATTCAAGCATATTGCCCTCTAGCTGAAATGTTCGGTTATGTCAAAACGCTTCGTTCCTTAACTCAAGGACGAGCGACGTATTCAATGGAATTCTCGCACTACAGTGACGTTCCACAAAGCATTGTTCAGGAGATTCTTTCGTCAAAAAGGGTATCTTAACTCTATCATTTTAATTCGTTACTACTTCAAGAATGGTAAACAACCCTGATCGCCAGAGACTGGCAAGAATGTGCACCCTATAAATTCTTATGAATGTGAGGAGATTTACACATGGCAAAAGCAAAATTTGAAAGGACTAAACCACACATCAATATCGGTACAATTGGGCACGTCGATCACGGTAAGACAACATTAACGGCGGCAATCACAATGATCTATTCGAAACTTTCCGGAGTAGATTATGTCAAAACTTACGAAGAGATTGACGCCGCGCCGGAAGAGAAAGAGCGCGGAATTACAATCAATACAGCTCACGTGGAATATGAAACCGAGAATCGACACTATGCTCATGTGGACTGTCCTGGACACGCGGATTATATCAAGAATATGATTACTGGTGCGGCGCAAATGGATGGAGCAATCTTGGTGGTGTCCGCCGCCGATGGCCCTATGCCCCAAACCCGTGAGCATGTTCTCTTGGCACGGCAAGTAAATGTGCCATCAATCGTTGTTTTTCTGAATAAAGCGGACATGGTTGATGACCCCGAACTACTAGAATTGGTTGAGCTTGAAGTTCGAGAACTCTTGACCGAATATGAATTTCCGGGGGATGATATCCCGGTAATCGCGGGTTCCGCACTAGAGGCGATGGAAAGCGGTGAACCAGACAATGAAGCATGTAAGCCAATTTTGGAATTGATGGAAGCCATTGACGCCTATATTCCTGAACCTGTAAGAGATATTGACAGGCCGTTTTTAATGCCAATAGAAGATATTTTTTCAATTACGGGACGAGGAACTGTTGTGACAGGGCGTGTGGAACGTGGAATAGTAAAGGTCGGCGAAACTGTTGAAATCGTTGGCCTTCGACCAACCCATGACACTGTTGTCACCGGGGTGGAGATGTTCCGTAAGTTGTTAGATGAAGGGCGCGCCGGTGATAACATCGGGTTATTGTTGCGTGGTGTTGAGCGCCAGAATGTTGAGCGGGGGCAAGTGGTAGCAGCGCCTGGTTCAATTACACCCCACACGAAATTTGAAGCTGAAACCTATATTTTGAATAAAGATGAAGGCGGTCGTTGGACACCATTCTTTAGTGGTTACCGACCCCAGTTTTACTTCCGTACGACGGACGTAACAGGGGTAATGCATCTTCCCGAAGGTGTCGAAATGGTCATGCCAGGCGATCACATTCATATTAGCGTAGAACTGACAAAGCCAATTGCCCTAGAAGAAGAACTAAGGTTCGCCATACGTGAAGGTGGACATACTGTTGGAGCAGGTGTTGTTTCTAAAGTTATTGAGTGAACGCTCCTACGATGGAAGTTGCAATGAAGAAGGAAAATCGCCGCGAAAAGACGCCTCACAACTAACCGCAATGAAGTTAATTGGGTCATCTTTTTGCAACACTCGAGGTCTAATGGGGTTATTGGATTTGCACTGTATCGCCAAGTTGATTTGAGAATTATCGTGCATACGCCCGTTTGTCCAATTCGTGCTGTGTAGTGCACCGCTCCATGGACTCAATTGGAAAGGTTGATGGACAACCAAAAAATTCGTATTCGCCTGAAAGCGTTCGATCATCGATTATTAGACCAGTCCGCGTCACAAATCGCAGATACTGCGAAGCGATCAGGCGCAGTTGTGTCTGGACCAATCCCGCTGCCGACAAAGAAACACACCTATACAGTTCAACGGTCTACATTCATAGACAAAAAGTCTCGTGAACAGTTTGAAATGCGTATCCATAAGAGGGTTTTGGATATCGTGGAAATAACCCCAAAGACTGTAGACGCCTTAATGCGCTTAGATTTGCCTGCTGGTGTTGATGTTAAAATCATGCTTTTGTAAGTAATCTGTCATACCGGCTTTGGAGATGTGTAAATGAGCGATGGAATTTTGGGTAAAAAGATAGGAATGACTCAAGTCTTTGACGAATCTGGTACAGCCATTCCGGTAACGGTCGTGGAAGCCGGCCCTTGTCCAATCGTGCAAATAAAGACCGAGAAACGAGACGGATATAATGCGGTTCAACTGGGATTTGTCGATCGAAACGAAAATAAGATTAACCGCCCGATACATGGCCATTTCAAAAAGGCAGATGTTACGCCTCGCCGGTATTTGAAAGAGGTTCGCGTAGACACAACCGAAGGGTTGTCGGTTGGATCGGTTGTGGATGCAGGAATTTTTTCAGCCGGCGACACCGTTGATGTATCCGGGATTTCAAAAGGAAGAGGTTTTACCGGCGTCGTTAAACGTTGGGGGTTCGCGGGTGGTAGGAAATCCCATGGAGGCGAACAAGATTTGAGACGCCCGGGTTCGATTGGAGCAGGTTCCGATCCCTCACGCGTCTTCAAGGGCAAGCGTATGTCAGGTCGGCATGGCGGAAAACGAATTACCGTCCAAAACCTAGAAGTCATTGAAGCCGATATGGAAAGAAATCTTTTAGTTATTAAAGGTGCAGTCGCTGGTCCGCCAAATGGATTGCTAGTCATCAGAAGAGCGGTCAAATAAGAGATTATCCTCCGCGAAAACGAATGACTTAAAAATTAAATCAAGCGATTCCGTCCATCTTTGTAAGGATGATTAACCATGGCAACTTTCGATGTGTATGACCGGTCGGGTACTATTCTTCGGTCGAAGGAATTATCGGACACATTTGTTAACGAATCCGTAAACAAGGCTATTGTACATCAATGTGTCGTTGCATATCTTGCCAATCAACGAAGAGGAACAGCTTCGACCAAATCACGTTCGGAGGTTCGAGGAAGCAAGAAAAAGCTTTATCGCCAAAAAGGAACGGGGCGAGCTCGTGTCGGCGATAATAAATCACCGATACGTGTACACGGGGGTGTGGCATTTGGTCCAAAACCGCGGAGCTATCGTCAATTTACCCCCAAAAAAATCCGTAGACGCGGGCTTCACTCGGCTTTAGCGGACAAATTTCAAAGTGAGAATTGTTTAATAGTCGAGGAATTCACATTAGAACTGCCCAAAACTAAAACATTCGTTGAGTTTTTAGAAACCTTTGATCTTGAAGGTAAAACCCTTTTTGTCGTTGGATCCCATGAACACAACATTTACTTATCTGTGCGGAATATCCCTCGGGCGAATTGTTGCACGTGGGATAGGTTAAATATTCATGATGTACTTTGGCATGACAAAATCGTCTTCACCGAAAGCGCGGTAGAAAAGCTCGAACGTAAATTCGTAGGAACTTAAGTAGTCGAAATGACAGAAAATTCTTCAAATGAGGCATAAGCCAGTCAATGAAAGAACCGTACCACGTTATATTAAAACCGCTAGTCACAGAAAAAAGCACAATTCTTCGGGAGTCCAATAAGTATTCTTTCGTTGTTGATTCAAAATCCACAAAGTCAGAAATTCGTCACGCTGCTGAAGAGATATTTGATTTAAAGGGGAAAATTACCCAAGTAAATACCATTCGGGTTCATGGTAAGCCAAAAGGAAAGCTGTTTCGGTATCGGATTGGCAGACGCCCAAGCTGGAAAAAAGCAATCATCACTATCGAAGAAGGGGCAGCCATACAGATCTTCGAAGGAATTTAAACCTGTCAGTTGATGGGTTTACGCCAGTGATCCCGTCTTATGCGGTATGCCCATTTTAAATTGTAAAAGGAATAGAGCATGGCAGTTAAAACATATTCCCCAGTGACGCCTAGTCGCAGAATGATGACGGGACATACTTTTGAAGAAATTACTCGTCGTGAACCAGAAAAATCCTTAGTTAAAGGGAAAAAGAATAATGCAGGGCGGAACGCATTAGGACGCATTACCGTCCGAAGGCGCGGCGGTGGACACAAACGGCGATACCGAATCATTGATTTCAGGCGTGATAAATTTGGCATTCCGGCAAAAGTTGCCTCAATTGAATACGATCCTAACCGATCGGCCCGGGTCGCACTTCTTCACTATTCTGATGGCGAAAAGCGGTATATTCTTGCGCCCTTAGGCCTGCAGATCGGTGAAATGTTAAGTTCGGGGACGGATGCGGAGATTAAGGTAGGGAATGCTTTACCACTGGAGAAAATTCCCCTAGGAACTTCTGTACACAATGTAGAAATGATGCCGGGTAAGGGAGCACAGTTAGTACGAAGTGCGGGTGCCGCTGCGCAGTTGATTGATCGAGAGGGCAAATATGCACGGATTCGACTCCCATCCAGTGAAGTTCGGTTAGTATTGGTGAGCTGCATGGCTACTATTGGCCAGGTTGGCAATGTTGAATATGCCAATATCTCTATCGGCAAGGCTGGGCGTTCTCGATGGATGGGACGTCGGCCTAAAGTCCGTGGCGTTGCAATGAATCCAATCGATCATCCTCATGGCGGCGGAGAAGGAAAAAGTTCGGGCGGTAGGCACCCCGTAACACCTTCGGGAGTTCCGACAAAGGGGTATAAAACGCGTAATCCTAAGAAGAAATCGAGCCAATATATTTCTAGTCGCCGCAAGTAGTCATTTTGTTAGACTCAATTTCGATTGCATGGAAATACAACGTACCTAAACACAACTGATTAGAAGAGGAATGGCTGATGCCACGCTCTATTAAAAAAGGGGCTTATATTGAGCCCAAGCTGCAGAAAAAGATTGAAACCATGAATCGATCCGGTACCAAGCGTGTCATTCGTACCTGGTCGCGACGTTCGATGATTACACCGGAATTGGTGGGCCATACCCTCGCTATCCACAACGGGAAGAAGTTTTTCCCGGTTTATATTTCGGAGAACATGGTAGGGCACAAATTAGGTGAATTCGCACCAACAAGGACGTTTAGATCACATACGGGCGGCAGAAAAGGGTAATTGACGTTCGATGCGGTGAGGAGTATTGTAAGATGGAAGCGAAAGCGAGAATCCGAAATGTACCTGTTGCACCGCGCAAGGCACGTTTAGTTGCCGATTTGGTGAGAGGGCTGTATGTGGAAGATGCTTTAAATCTATTAACAATTACGCACAAAGCCATTTCGCCGGTAATCCGTAAGCTAATTCGATCAGCGGTAGCGAATGCACAATATCGAGATGCCAACATTAACCAAGACAATCTTTTTATCAAGACTATTTTCGTCGATGAGGGGATGACTCGAAAGTGGTTTCGTCCAAGATCTCGAGGTATAGCAAATCGTATATTACATCGAAGATCGCATATTACCGTTATGTTGGACGAGGAAAATGAGGGAAATGGGGATTAAGGAATTTTTTAACTCAATACATAGATTGACTAATGGTCTTGCGCCGCGTCTATTTAGACGTTTCCGCAGGAATAATCGCTGTGAGGAGGTCTGATTGGGACAGAAAACGCACCCACGCGGGTTACGATTGGGAATCACTGAAACTTGGGATTCTAAATGGTACAATGAAAAAGAGTATGCCCAATGGCTCCATGAAGATTTAAAGATCCAAAACTTCGTTAAGGAGAGATTGTCACGCGCCGGAATTTCGCGCATTGAAATTGAGAGAGTGGGAGATAAGTGTAGCATAAATGTCCACACAGCACGTCCTGGGATCGTGATTGGGCGGCGCGGGGCGGAAGCTGAGAAATTGCAGGAGGACGTGGCAAAACTCATCGGACGAACCATCCGAATCAATGTGACAGAAATTAAACAGCCTGAACTTGATGCGCAACTCGTAGCTGAAGGCGTCGCACTTCAGATTGAGCGGAGAACGAACTTCAGGCAGGCAATGAAAAAAACGATTGCTTCCTCAATGAGAGCTGGTGCTCAGGGAGTGAAAATAGTTATTGGCGGCCGCCTCGGCGGACATGAGATGGCGCGATCGGAATCAAATATTGATGGGCGCGTTCCCCTCCATACACTAAGAGCGAATATTGACTACGGGTTCACCGAAGCAAATACGACGTACGGAAAGATTGGCGTAAAGACATGGATTTTCAAAGGGGAGGTAATTGGTAAACCTGGCATTCCGGAGATTACATCGCCCCCAGGCCGTGTGGCGAAAGTTCCTCCCGATCAGACTACATCAAGACAGCCGTCACGGCGCTCTCAAGATAGGTGGGATGGGCAATCTCGCAAGCGTGGCTCTCGTCGTAGCAGGACAAATTAGAAGTCGTTGAAATCGTGATTATATTAGTCGCGCATCACCGCAGTCCAACTGTGTTTCTCAATTGCAGGTTTCCCTATGTTAGTGTGAGGTAAAGGGGGCCAAAGTATAGGGAGTTATATGAAATGTTGATGCCAAAGCGTGTATTACACAGAAAGGTGCAACGGGGGAAGCGGCGTGGAAAGCCCCACCGCGGTTCTCGGATAAATTTTGGTGAATTTGGCTTGCAAGCAGTTGAATGTGGTTGGATTACAAGTCGTCAAATAGAGGCTGCTCGTGTCGCAATGACCCGGTATGTACGACGCGGTGGGAAGGTTTGGATTAAGATATTTCCGCATAAACCCATCAGCAAGAAACCCGCTGAAACTAGAATGGGAAGTGGGAAAGGTCCCCCCGAATTTTGGGTGGCAGTCGTAAAATCCGGGCGAATCCTGTACGAATTGAGTGGAGTCGCGGAGGCAGAAGCTAGGGAGGCGATGCGAAGAGCCGCCCACAAATTACCCCTGAAGACAAAGTTTGTCAGCCGATCTGGAGCATAACAACGTTATGACTACCGTCGAACTTCGAAGCAAATCAGTAGAAGAACTAAAAAACGAACTAGGTAATCTCAAAGAAGCACTATTTAATCTGAAATTTCGAGCGATGCTTGGCCAACTTGAAGATACTTCTCAATTTAAAAAAGTCAAGGTAGATATCGCGAGGATTCACACAATTTTAGGTGAACGTGACCTCGAAATTCATAAAGAACCATAGGGTTGAAAGAGGGCGATCTTGAGTCTAAAGGACCGAGGCAAACGAAAACTTCGCACGGGCGTTGTAACTAGCGATTCAATGGATAAAACTGTTGCGGTCACAATTACCCGCACTTATCAACATCCGTTTTATAAAAAGATTCTAAGAAAAACAACTAGAATTCTTGCCCACGATGAGCAAAATGTATGTAGAGTAGGTGACCTTGTTCAGGTGGTTGAATCGCGCCCGATTAGTCGCGAAAAAAAATGGAAAGTTCGTCAGGTTGTTTCAAAAATTGAGCCAGACAATGACTGAGCTAATCGCACAGATGCCAGAAGTATCAGAATCAGAAAGGGACCGATAAATGATTCAATCCTACAGCCGTTTAATCTGTGCTGATAACACGGGTGCGAAACGGCTGATGTGTATTCGAGTGCTTGGCGGCAGCCGAAAACGGTATGGGCGAGTGGGTGATGTAATTGTCGCAAGTGTGAAGGAAGCGAGTCCAAACAGCCAGGTAAAAAAGGGGGAGATTGTCCGAGCCGTAATTGTTCGTACCGTCAAGGAGTACCGTCGATTGGACGGGTCTTACATCAAGTTCGATAAGAACGCTGCCGTTTTAATCGATACTCAGAATCAGCCGAGGGGAACACGCATATTTGGTCCCGTCGCTCGTGAACTCAGAGATAAGGCGTTCGCCCGGATTATCTCTTTAGCCCCTGAAGTCATTTAGAAGGTCATTTCTGGTCCTTAAGGAGGTATGCGTGGCGCTGCGGAAATTTCATATCAGAAAAGACGATTTGGTATTGGTGTTGAGCGGTAAAGATGCGGGCAAGAGAGGAATCGTGCTTGAGACGCTATACGGTAAAAATCGTGCAGTTGTCGAAGGCATACACATGGCGACGATGCACCTTCGTCCCAATCCACAGGGGCAAGGCGGCATTGTAGAGAAAGAAGGTACTATTCACATTTCTAATCTGAAATTAATTTGCCCAAAGTGTAATCGCCCAGCACGTACGAAACGCCAAGTTTTTGAGAAAGAAATCGGAGACCGAACAAAAAAACGCCGATTGCGCATATGTAAAAAATGCGGAGAAGTAGCCGAAAACGAATAATTCTTAGACACACAAAAATTGCAATATCCCCGCAAAATTTTCTCCGTGTGAGGAAAAACTGATGAGTCCATTTAGATCGTTTTATAAAGAAGAGGTAGTGCCAGCGCTGCAACGGCGCTTTGACTATTCAAACATCATGCAGGTGCCAAAACTTGAAAAGATTGCGTTGAATATAGGAGTTGGCGCTGCAACACAGAATCCCAAATTGCTGGAGAATGCTGTCGAAGAACTGACGCTAATAGCCGGTCAACGCGCAATTATTACGCGAGCCAAGAAATCAGTGTCCGCATTCAAGATACGCGATGGTATGGCTATCGGTTGTAAGGTCACTCTAAGGCGGCACTCGATGTATGAGTTTTTCAATCGGCTCGTAAACGCTGTATTACCGCAAATTCGAGATTTTAGAGGGCTTTCCCCAAATTCATTCGATGGACGCGGAAATTATTCGTTAGGTCTTCATGAACAGGTTATTTTTCCGGAAATTGACTACGATCGCGTGAGTGAAGTCCGAGGATTAAATATTTCCATCGTTACTACAGCCTCAACAGACGAAGAGGGGCATGAATTCTTGCGTCTCATGGGTATGCCATTTAGAGGATGATTGCGTGCTTGGTCCCGAGCATAGCTGAAGAAAGGAGGTTGGGGTTGGCAACTAAAGCACTCATTGCAAAGCAGAAAAGAACTCCCAAGTTTAGAACGCGGAAATACAATCGATGCCGAATATGCGGACGCTCTCGAGGCTTCCTGCGCCGGTTTGAATGTTGCCGAATTTGCTTCCGACTACTAGCCAGGGCCGGCAAGATACCCGGTGTGAGAAAAGCGAGCTGGTAAAGGAGAAGAATACTAATGTCAATGACAGATCCTATCGCGGATATGTTAACTCGCATTCGCAATGCGAATATGGTCAGGCACGATCGCGTAGAAATACCCGCGTCAAATCTAAAATTGGAAATCGCCCGTATCCTTCACGAGGAAGGGTTTCTTCGTAACTATCGCTTGATTGATGACCGAAAACAGGGCATTTTGAGGATCTATCTTAAGTATGGTGACAATCAAGAGAAAGTCATTACAGGTATTAAGCGAATCAGCAAACCGGGGCGGCGTGTATATGTAAAAGCCACAGGCTTACCTCGCGTGTACGGAGATTTAGGGATTGCGATTCTTTCGACCTCCCAAGGCGTGAAGACCGCATTTGAATGCAGGAATGTCAGCATCGGCGGTGAAGTCCTCTGTTATGTTTGGTAATTCTTAAGGTTTTGAACATAGGAGATGAAGTAATGTCACGAATAGGACGTATGGCCATTGAGGTACCCGCGAATGTGAAAGTAGCTGTGGAAAAAAAGGATGTCACTGTTGAAGGGCCAAAAGGGAATCTAAGTTGGAAGATACCTGAAAACATTGAAGTGGATTTAGTCGATGGTGTAATTGCGGTTAGCCGGTCGAGCAACCAAAAGATACATCGGTCTCTACATGGTTTAACTCGCAGTCTCATTGCGAATATGGTAGCCGGTGTAAGCAAGGGATTTGAGAAGAGGCTTCGGGCCGTAGGAACGGGATACCGAGCGGAAATAGATCGGCAAAAACGTCTAGTTTTAAATGTTGGATATTCTCACCCAGTTGTTTATTCTCCCCCTGATGGTGTTATCCTGAATGTGGGTACCATTGAAAACGTGGATGGACAACCTCATATACCTATCACGGTAAACGGTATTGATAAACAACTTGTAGGACAGGTTGCCGCATCAATTCGACAGATAAAAAAACCTGAAGTATATGAGCCGTGCAAAGGTATCCGCTATGAAGGCGAACATGTCCGTATGAAGGAAGGGAAAGCGAGGGCTTAACGCCGAATATATCGTGGAGGAAAGTCTTGGATCGGATTAAGAGGAAATATATTGCTCGAAAGATGCGTAAACAGCGAGTCAGAAAGAAAATTGTCGGTACCAGTAAAAGACCAAGGCTTGCCGTATTTAAGAGTCTGAAGCACATTTATACACAGATAATTGATGATGAGAAAGGGATTACGCTTGTTGCAGCATCAACCCTTTCACCGGAGTTAAAAAATAGCTTGACTACAGCGGGTAATATTGATGCAGCTCGTAAAGTTGGACAGTTGATCGCGAACAAAGCGAAAGAACAAAAGATTTATTCCGTTGTTTTCGATCGGGGTGGAAATCCTTATCATGGAAGGCTCCAAGGGCTCGCAGAAGCTGCTAGGGAAGGCGGATTGAAGTTTTAGAGATTTCAACGTGGAGGCCAACTTTTTGTTGAAGGAAAAGATAAACCCGGATGAATTTGAATTTGAAGAACGGCCAATTGACATAAATCGTGTAATGCGTGTGCGAAAAGGCGGACGAACTCCGAGTTTCAATGCGCTTTCAGCCGTTGGGAACCGCGACGGCATTGTTGGCATCGGATTTGGCAGCGCAAATGAAATTCCTTCGGCAATCAGCAAAAGTATTGCTGATGCCAAGAAAAATCTAATCCGCGTTCCATTGTCAGGAAGTACGATTCCGCACGAAATTGTTGGTCAATTTAAAGCTGCTAAAGTCCTTCTAAAACCGGCAAGCCCCGGTACAGGGATTATTGCCGGTCTTGCAACACGGATAATTCTGGAGTTCGCCGGTGTTCAGGATATACTGACCAAGCGGCTAGGCTCTAGAAATGCAAAAAATATTGCAGAAGCAACTATGCAAGCGCTACGCGCCTTGAAGGATATTGATGAAGTTACTCACCTTCGTGGTAAAGCTATTGAAGACCTCCGAAATAATATGGGTGCCCGCTAGGGCAAAATTCTAATGGAATTGAACAATCTCAAACCAGCTAAGAACTCAAAACGCCCAAGAAAACGGGTTGGGCGCGGAAATGCTTCAGGTTGGGGGAAAACCTGTGGTAGAGGGCACAAGGGGCAAAAGTCGAGGTCCGGCGGGTCAATCCCGGACTGGTTCGAAGGGGGGCAAATGCCCTTCGTTAGACGGCTCCCCAAGCGTGGTCCTAGTAAAGTGGGGCATAAACACATTACATATGACGTTGTTAATGTAGAGTCGCTAAATCGTTTTGAAAACGGGAGGACTATTACGCTAGAGGTTCTGCGAGAAGCAAGAATTATTCATGGCGGGAATGCCAGAGTGAAAATCCTAGGATCCGGAAATCTTGAAAAGCAATTAACTGTACAGAGCCATAAATTTTCGAAGTCTGCCATTGAGAAAATAGAATCGGCGGGCGGTAAAATTGAGGTAATGCAATAATGATTAAGGCTTTTCAAAACGCTTTGAAAATTCCGGAATTACGCAAACGGCTGTTCTTCACGGCGATGTTGTTAATTGTATATCGATTGGGCGCTCACATTACCTTGCCGGGGATAGACGATGCGGCGTTGAAAGATTTCTTTGAGGCGTTAAAGGAACGCACGGGCGGAATGATTGGGCTAGTAGATTTGTTTTCCGGAGGTGCGTTCGCACAGATGACCATATTTGCACTTGGTATTCAGCCGTACATCAGCGCCATGATTATCATGCAGCTTCTCACCGTTGTTATTCCCTCACTTGAAAAACTCTCAAAAGAACCTGATGGACGCAAAAAAATTACGCAATATACGCGCTACGGAACCGTCATTCTCAGCGTTGTTCAAGGAATCACAATAAGTTTCATTTTGCTCAACCCCGGTGCAATTGTTGGTCTGGATAGGACTATCGTAACGAATCCGGGTTGGATGTTCCATTTCGTGACCGTCATCACTCTGATGGCAGGTACCTCTTTTGTGATGTGGCTTGGCGAGCAGATTACAGAGCGGGGAATCGGGCAGGGCATTTCGTTAATCATTACCATCGGAATCCTTGCAGGCATGCCCGGCGGTGCAAGTACACTTTTTGGTCGTCTATTTAGCGATCCAAAATTTGGACTCCCGCAACTCGCTATATTTTTGGTACTGGCTGTGATAGCCATCATGGGAACGGTCTATATTCAATTGGCCGTTCGTAAGATTCCAGTGCAGTATGCGCGGCGGGTGGTTGGACGCAAGGTATTCGGCGGTCAAACGACGCATCTGCCCCTTCGTGTAAACGCCGCAGGTATGATTCCCATCATTTTCGCCGTGACGCTAATCCAATTTCCTTCCACAGCTTTGGGTTTCTTGCCGCAAACTTGGGGGTGGGTTGATGGCGCACGGGGTATTTTCAGTTCGGGAACTCCCTTATATATGATAACCTATGCGCTTCTGATTATTGGTTTCACATTTTTCTACACTGCTGTCCAGATTAATCCCGTTCAGATGGCTGATGATTTGAAAAAATACGGCGGGTTCATTCCGGGGATTCGCCCCGGAAAACGGACAGCGGAGTATATTAATGATACTTTAACCAGGATTACTTTACCCGGCGCGCTCTTTCTCGCCGCCATCGCAGTTATTCCGATTATTTTGCAAGCGGGTCTTGGTGTCGGAACATTAATAGAAGGTGCTTCAATCTTGATTGTTGTAGGTGTTGTATTGGATACAATGTCCCAAATCGAATCTTACCTGACCATGAGGCATTATGAGGGATTTCTGCAAGATAGACGTATGAGAGGACGACGCTCCAGATAAAAACCTTTGGCAATACCCCTTTTTCACACTTTCCTCGCCGACAGAACCTAAACATCCAACTGAGAAGGGGAAGTATTATGAAAGTTCGCGCTTCAGTAAAAAAAATCTGTAATAAGTGCATTGTTATAAAGAGAAAAGGGATTGTCCGGGTCATTTGCCCTGCAAATCCAAAGCACAAACAGAGACAAGGTTAGCTTTTTATGGTTAGGCCAATTAAGGTCGAGTTATAGGGCAATTGGAAGAATTCATTTCGGAATCTCATTCCGTGTCAGCCTAGGGCACATGTAAACTGAACCTTCAATCCATCGGGGAGGACAACTGTGGCAAGAATTGCCGGAGTCGATTTACCTCGGAACAAAAGAATAGACATTGCACTCACGCACATTTTTGGAATTGGACGCCGTACGGCATCAAACATGGTGGCGGAGTTGCAAATCAATCCTGAGACTAAATCTCAGGATCTCACTGAAGACGAAATTAGCCGGTTGAGAAATAGCATTGGCCAGGAACACAAGGTGGAAGGCGATCTCAGGCGTGAGATCGAGCTAAACATAAAACGGCTGGTGGACATCAATAGTTATCGTGGGTTGCGTCATCGTCGACAACTGCCTGTTCGAGGTCAGCGTACGAGTACAAATGCGCGCACGCGCAAAGGAAAGGCAAGAACCATTTCAGTGGGCAGGAAAGCAAAAGAATCCGCGCGAAGAGGCGGCTGATATCCGCATGAAACTCGACCCGCTCGGACTAATGGCATCCTTGTGTGATGTTGTATCCTAGAGGGTTCGTATAAGGAGTTTACATTTGAGAAAAAGAAAAGAAAAAAAATTTGTTCCTGAAGGAATTGCCCACATACAAGCAACTTTCAATAATACGATTGTTACCATTACAGATCAAAACGGTCATACAATCGCTTGGGCAAGCGCAGGGATGAACTTTCGAGGCTCCAGAAAATCTACTCCGTTTGCGGCTCAACAGACTGCGGAGGCCGTTGCAAAGAAAGCAATGGAGCAAGGTATGAAACGCGTTGAGGTTCGTGTAAAAGGACCAGGCGCCGGCAGAGAATCTACGATTCGAGCGCTGTCAGCGGCCGGATTGGAAATTACTTCGCTGAAAGATGTCACACCAATTCCCCATAATGGTTGCCGTCCTCCAAAGCGACGCCGCGTTTGATTGAATTTTGGAATTCAGTAACTCAATTTTAGAGAGTGAAGATGAGCAGATATTTGGATTCGGCCTGTAAATTGTGTCGCAGAGAAGGGGAAAAACTCTTTTTGAAAGGATCACGTTGCCATTCCCCAAAGTGTGCGATTGAACGTCGTGCTTACCCGCCCGGTGAGCACGGTCAAAAATCAAGCAAAGTAAAAGAGTATGGGCGGCAATTGCGCGAAAAACAGAAAGCTAAGCGAATATACGGTGTCTTAGAAAAACAATTTAGAAGATACTATTTGAAAGCGGCACGTCAAAAAGGCATTGTCGGCCAAAATTTAGTTGTACTCTTGGAACGTCGGTTAGATAATCTAGTTTATCGGCTAGGTTTTGCAGGTTCACGCTCGCAGGCACGCCAACTCGTTAAGCACAATCACTTCCTCGTCAACGGGAAACGCGCGAATATACCCTCTTACTCGGTACCCGTTGGAGGAGTCATTCAAGTCCGTGAAAAGAGTCGCAATTTGGCGATTATTAGCGAATCGTTAGAACTTGCTCAGCACAAAGGGACACCGGATTGGTTAGAACTAGATGTGGACAAACAGGAGGGAATTGTACGCGCATTTCCCCAAGCAGATCAAGTTGCTGCCAACCTCCAAACACAACTGATTGTTGAGCTTTATTCCAAGTAATGATGCAGGGAGATTAATTTGATGACGGCTTGGGAAATTACTAAACCGCAGCGTCTTGTTGCAGATTTGGACACTTTAAGGGCTGATTATGGAAAATTCATTGCTGAACCGCTCGCTAGAGGATTTGGGATTACACTTGGGAATGCTCTGAGACGGGTTTTGTTGTCATCGATTGAAGGCGCAGCAATTATTACTGTTGCTATTGAAAATGTAAGGCATGAATATTCGACAATTGAAGGCGTTCGTGAAGATATCGTTCAGATCCTTCTTAACCTCAAAGAAATTAGATTCCATGTCTATACCGATGAAATTGTTACATTGCGATTGTTTGCAGAAGGCTCATCTGAGGTTACTGCAGCGGATATTCAACCAAACAGTCAGATTGATATTATCAACCCAGATCAACACATCGCTACGCTTGATAAGTGTAACGGTTTGAACATGGAAATGCAAGTGTGTAAGGGGCGTGGTTATGCACTTTCTGAAGAACATTTGAGTCCTGAACAACCAATTGGCGTAATCCCGCTTGATGCCCAATTCTCCCCCGTCAAGAAAGCGAATTTCCATGTTGAAGAAACACGAGTAGGTCACATGACAAATTTTGATCGGCTCATCTTAGAGGTATGGACAGATGCGAGCCTTACCGCAAAAGAGGCGGTAACGCGGGCAGCGGAAATTTTGCTTGACCAGCTGCGGTTATTTAGCGATTTTGATGAAACTTATGTTGAACCCGAAGTTGTAATTGATGAAGAAAAAGTTCAACGCGATAAATTTTTATCGAAACCCGTCGCCGAGCTAGAACTGTCAGTACGTTCGGCGAATTGTTTGGAGGCTGCCAAGATTGTAACCATAAGAGACTTGGTGCAAAAAACCGAACAGGAAATGCTCAAATTCCGCAATTTTGGCAGGAAATCTTTAAATGAGATTAAAGATATTCTTGCCGGTATGGGGCTCTCCTTAGGAATGATTCTGAATGATGCAAACGAAGAGAAGGATGAATAATTATGCGTCATAGAAAGCGCGGACGAAAACTTGGGAGAACAAGTAGCCATCGTAAGGCTCTGTTCAGTAACCAAGCTACGGCTCTGTTTGAACATGAGCAGATTCGGACCACGCTACCCAAGTGCAAGGAACTCAGGCGAATTGCAGAAAAACTGATTACCTTAGCCAAACGAGGTGACCTGCACGCACGCCGGCAAGCTGCTCGAATCATCCACAATCATTTCGTTTTACAGAAATTGTTTGATGAAATTGGTCCACGTTATGAGAACCGAAATGGCGGGTATACTCGCATCATTCGCGGAGAGTTGCGAGGCGGGGATGATGCTCAGATGGCTTACATTAGTCTGGTTGATGAGTAGGAGATTAGCACAGCCACAGTCTCCCAAAACCTACCCGTTTGTCAAATGTCCAACCTGCTCTTTACCTCCCCCATGCCACGCAAGCCCCGCAATACGACGTCATCAATACTTCATGATTTTTCGACTTCCAAAGCACGGAAATTTGATGTTTTGATAGGCGTCCAACGAATACGGGTTATACCGTATCGACGAAATTGGAATTTCACGTCTTAAACTTATTGAAACATTTAGCCGTGCTGCCAGCCTAGTAATGTACCCAATTTCTACAATCCTCTCTGTGTTTCCTGAGATAATGCCTTAAAATACTGTTCAATCAACCCGCGGTACTGCGGAGGAAACCCGTCTCTTCCGCCAGATTCTAGGTCAGATTCAATCTGGCGGACCGTCTCTAGCAGTTTGGAATCGAGTGCAGGTGCATCTGTTGTGGAATCCATCGGATTCTTAGCGGCCTCGCCTTTGCGCCGTTTGTTAACCTCTCGCTTTTGTAACGATTTTGAACTTTCGAGCATTCGGGTTAAAATCCGTCGCTGCTTTTCTAAGACGCGTTGATTCAGGTTGCCTTGTTGAAGTTCTGCTTCCACTTCTTTCATTTCCTCGGACACACTATTCAAATCACCGAGCACTTGTGACATGCTTCCCATCATTTCTGCTAGCCGTTCGGTCGCTTCACGTATCATCTCCTGCTCATAAGCCAAACGATCGAGCAACTGTTTCATCTCAGGTGTCTGTCCTTGCTGCCGCATCTGTTCATGTAGGTTTTCAGCCATTTCGTTCAGATTTTGCTGATTCTGTGCCATTTCCTGGAGCTGCTCCAGCATACTCTGCAATCCTCCCATACCCATCTGTTGGTTCATCTGGCCCATTGCCTTGATGAGATCTAAAATTGCTTCATTGAGATCGGCCAATCCCTGCTTTTGTATAGGTGTCGCCAAACTTGGTTTTCGATCTTCTAACGCGCGCGCCGATCTCGCAAAGGCATCGCTTGCAGCGCGCAGTCTCAAGACGATTTTCAGATCGATTTGCATCTGTTCCTTGCCTAAATCCCAAAGTCCGCTGGCAAGATTTGTGATACCCGATGATATGCTCAATTCACTTGCCGACAATCGCTGTAAACGTTTAATCTCGCTCTCGATATAACGACCATGCCCCGAATCCAAGAGTGCTTCAGTCCCGTCAATTACTCTTTCTTGCAGATGGGAGAGAAAAATGCCGTCGCGTACGGCTTCTCGCATTGCCGCTAAAGCCGCATCAGCATTCGCACCCATGAATTCCATTGCGTTTTCTAATCCTTGCGCCAGGTCACTCAGTCCTTCCTGCGCCTGCTGCCCCGGTGCAATTGCAGCACGCATGCGAGACCGCTGAATTGCTGAACCCGCGGATTGAAGTTTTTGAGCGATTTCCCGTTCTCGCGCCGTCCGATTTAACCGCTTTATTTCATCAGCGACACGTTGCAGATTTGCCCGTGTCGACATTTTTTCACCTAGTTCATCAAGCTTTTCGTGGAGCGAGGCTAGACCTGCCATAACGCGGTTTTCTTGTTCGGCAAGATTTTCCAATCCCATTTCATTCCCTTCACTAAATTGATTGGCTCGACTAATCAGATTCTTTACCGTGTCCATCAAGCGTTCCTGACGTTTAGCGAGATCCATCGCTTGAGTTGCCGCAGCTTCCAATTTTTGCTCAAGAATTAATTGTTGATAGAGTTCTTTCAATCGATCCAATTGCTGTACAAATTGTTCTTGGTTGAAATTCGTCTCCATCAATTTTCTTTCTTGATCGGACAGTTGCCGCTGTTGCAGCGCCTCGGATAACTTTCGTAGAAGTTCTTTATGCGTTTCTGATAACGCCTTCTCCATCAGTTCTTGCAATTCCTGATATTTTTGGATAGTCCGCAAATCAAACAACTGATTCTTATCCATCTGTTCGGCAGTTTTTTTCATATCTTCGATAATATTCTTTGAGGTTTGCTCAATTTGTTTCTGCGTTTCAAACACCTGATTTACTAACTTTTCATCTTTGAGAGTAAACTGCTGACTCTTGCGAATTTTTCTTAACAGGTCATCAATTGTTGCTTTCACTTCAACTTGCCTGCTAAATAAGGCCTCCACCCCGTGCTGCTCTATTTCCTGCTGAGCCTCGATTGCTTCATACAGTTCTGCCACAGATGGAAATCGGATTGAGTAGGTGATAGATTTCCCTACGTTTGGTCCCGTGACATTATCTGAGTCAATTGCTTCCGCATGATATGTAACAACATCTTCCGGAAATAGCCCAATTGAATCTATATCCCACCCAAACTCGATGTAGGCGGATCCTTGAGGCGGATTAAAAGCTTTAAGCGAGACAACCTTGTCGCCTTCATTGTGCTCTTCAACCCGATAAACCAACCGAATTTCTTGTACGCCATAGTCATCCTCAACATCGATCTGGAGATTTACTGTCATGGATTCATCAAGCGTAACATCTTTTCCAGGCTCAACAATTTCTATTTTTGGTTCGTCATCCTTAATTGTGTGAATCGTATAAACAATTGGCTGTGAATTCGAAATGCCATCGGCGTCAATCAGTTCGACATGGTATTTTTCGCTGCGCTGAACAATAAAATTCCCGATTAGATGGTTATTGTCTAAAACTTTGAGCTTTACAGCCGGTGATTCTTCAAAGATTAACGTAGCTGAAGCAAGGGACTTATTGCTTTCGCCATCGAACTGTACTCCAGTGCCAATTAGCGCACTGATGTCGCCGATATTTTCTTCTAAGACGTGCGGAGAGAGTTGGGTGTATCTCGGAAAGCTAAGTTTAAGCTGGAAACGACTAACGATTGGATGGTGTGCAACAGTAATACGGAAGTGTTCTGACGCGGCTTCATTCACCCTGACAAAATAATCCATTGACTGCGTGACATTTTTCAATTCAATATGATAGCTCGACTCCGTGTGGTTTTGCTCCATTAAAATCGACCGCCATTTATCGAAAGACGGCGCAGGGTGCTCAGCTCGCTGATTCGCTGGATCCATAGCCTGTACCGCACGATAGTTTAGATGTACTGGGGCGCCAAAATGCCCAATCACTTTTGCGGAGATGGAAATGTTTCCTCCGGATTGAATAAGGGTATTTCCGGGATCGATTTCATCAATTTGGGCGGCAATTTCATCTTGAGGGGACGCGGGAAGTTCATTGAATGCTTGCACAAAATTTTGCAATGCTGCGGGGAAAATAAGGTTTACCAGAATTAATAATGCCAATGCGCACACGGCAAATCCGCCGTTTTTCTTGAGTTCGATCAATTCCTTCTTGAAAACTTGCTTTGATTCGATTCGGTCGATGGATTGATGCGCCTGTTGAGTGAGTTCTTCAATGAAGCCCGTAGCATACCCAAAGTTGTTAGCTTTCAACTCTGGTTCGAGTTGAACTGTACTCAATAAACGGTTTTCAAAGTCGGAGTTACTGGCATCAACATATGCCGCTACACGATTTTTGCTTAACTTTTTTAAAATCGGGCGAATTAGATAACGAAATGCTGTACAGACAGTAATTCCTAACCACAGCACCAGTAGCCCAATACGTAGAAAACTCGGCAGTTGCATTAACGAATCAGCGGTAAGCACCGTAGCAAGACTTAGTGCGAGTAATGCAAGCCATCGCAAAAAATTATGAGAAAACAGCAACAATCTCCACTGATTTCGCAGCAGTTGGAGGTGGGTTTTTATTTCTTGGCAGCGCGCATCGGGCGTTGGATTTGACATTTTATACCCTCTGTTCTTCCCCCTGATCTTCAGCAGTATTGGTAGTCAGCAAAAGGTAGCTAGAATAAATTTGCTGGCAATAGCGTCTGTTTAATGTGTTAGTGCATAAACTGCTATATTAACCGCCATCTCTGCGGCGAGTTGACGAACTTCATGAGAGTCCTCGGGATGAATTTCTGAATCTTCCAACCCATCCCCAATGTCTGAGCTATAAGCATAAAAAACCACCATCCGCCCTTCGTGAAACAGTCCAAAGCCTTGTGCCGGTTCAGCATCATGTTCGTGAATTTTCGGCAAGCCATGCGGAAAATCATAAAAACAGTGATAGATTAGATGTGAATTCGGTATCGGTTGAAGTTCTTCATTCGGGAACACACGGCTCATTTCACGCCGAAAACTCTTGTCAAGTCCATAGTCGTCGTTCGCGAAGAGAAAACCGCCGCGCATTAGATAAAGACGCAATGCCTCGACCTCATTCTCTGTAAGGCGGATATTACCGTGCCCGACAAGGTACAGCATTGGATATTGATATACGTTACGATCCGTTAGCTTTGTAAATACGCGATTGTCGGCAGTCTCAATATCGGTGACGCTGCTAAGCCTTTTAAGCCAGTTGGGAATTACAGTCTGATCGCCGTACCAATCTCCGCCGCCGCCGTATTGAACTTGGGCTATCACGAATTTATCGCCCGCCGCTTGGACGGATACGGTTAGGGCGGCTAGTCCCCAAATAGCTGAAAAGAGTACCATTCTTCGATAATTTTTCATGTCACGGCAACATCAGTATTGCGGCAGTAAACAAAGTTTACGTCAGCTGGACTGGCATAATTCCGGTGAGGCACCAACGCACCGACTGGCCAAATGTTTTTGGTAAACCAAAATTTTACTGTTTTCGGAAAACTCCTCATAGCTTTTACACCAGGCCGCTTCGCTTACGTAGAAACCATTCTGCTCCCAGCAATCCAACCACAAGAATCAAAATGATAGGCGTGTTCCACAAATCTCGTTCTTGATCAGTAAAAACTCGCTCTTCAACATCTTTAATTTTATTGGGTAGAGATTCCACATCACGAATCGGAGTGTAAAATCCGCCCGTATTTTCAGCTAATTGTTGTAGCAACGGCTCATTGAGTTGTGGATTTTCAAACTCCGAAAGTGGAGATTGAACGAGTATTTCTGTCGAATCCTCACCTAAAGAAGAAAAGTCTTCGACACCCATGGCACGAATCTGATAATTTCCCTTCTGATTGACCTCAAACTGAGTTGTATAGACACCCGCAATTTGTGAACTAGTCGCATCACTAACTTGGAACGAATTCCCGCCCGGAGGAATAACGTTAATTTTGAACGCCGCATCAGCCAGAGGGCGGTAGCTCTCATCATAAGCGTATACGGTAATTTGAACCTCGTCCCCGACCAAATAGGTGGTCAAATCAGTCGTTAGATTAATGGGTTTGCCATAGGGTTGCGATGCCATCCAGCGAATAGCCCCTCCCCAAAAACGGGGATAGGTGTCATCTTCTTCCTTGAACCCCCACACGCCGAATCCCCAGTGCCAAAGCCCTTCCGCCGCAATGAGGAGGCTTTTACCTAAACCAGATCTCTGTATAACCACGATTGGCATTGAATTCTCGTCCCGAGATTGCCCGCGAACGGCAAGAGTGGTTGCCCCGCCCCTGAGACGGAAGTCACCGAACCATCGTGGCAGCGTCGGCAAGTCCCTCCAAATGGCTTCAACTTTTGACCGCGTATCTCCCACGCGCATTATGGGATGGTAGATTCCTTGTTGGGTAGGTTCCAGACTGAAGTCTTCATTTTGAACAGCACATCCTTTCGCTGGAATAACAATCGGCAGCAAGCGTTCCAAAGCGGTTTCCTTTAAACCCTTTGCGCCGAGCGAACTCCGTCCACCGAGAAAGATAACCGACTTACCGTGATTTTCGACGAAATCGACAATTGCGTCGTGCTGTAATTTATTCAAGGTAGTCGATGGCAAATCTCCTATAATTAGCACATCGTACTTTAGCAATCCGGAAATCGCATCTGGAAAATAAGGCAGTCTGCCCAAAGCGGTTGTTTGCGGGTAGTGTCGGTTGGTACGTCCCAGCAGCGTTCCGCGAAGTTGGCGGTTCGTGCGATTCGATATAATCATACAGGTTGATTCAATGTTAGCATCCCGTTCCAATACGCGTTTGAGAAACGTATATTCCCAACGAGGCCGCCCATCAACGTACAATACACGAAATTTCGTTTTGACAACTTTTAAGGAAAAGACCTTCTCGTTATTCACATGTGTGAGCTCATCCGGAAGAGTCGGCACAGAAATGACATATTGAAAAACGCCCTCTTTTTGGGGATCCAAAGTGAATTCGATATCCTGAGTTGGTCGCTCGTCCAATGTAATCAACGCAGCGTCAGCTAAACGAGCGTCCTGCATCAATGAAACGCGAACCGTGCTCCCAGCGTAGCCCGTTTGTTCAACAGTGAAACGGATAGGTGCATCATGTCCCACATAAACGACTGGACTCACTTTAACTCTTGAAATTTTCAGGTCTTTGCGGGGCTGAGGATTACCAACGCCGACTGTGTAAATGGGGACTTGCACATCGGCGATACTGTCGGATTGAAACGCTGAAGAGTTATGGGCGCCGTCAGTAATTAACATCACGCCAGCAATCCGCTGCCCACGCCACTTTTTGAGTACTTGCTGGATTGAAGTAGCGATATCTGTTAATCGTCCTTTCGCTTCAAGCGGCTCAAGCGGGTCGGCGATTCTCTGCGCATGGGTATTAAATTGATATAGATGCACCTCAAATTGGTTCGCAAGAACATCTAGAAATTGGCTAGACAGATTGAATAATAGCTGATTCACAAGGGTCAAACGGTCAGTTTGTCGGCCGTCTAACTCCACATCGTCAAAATTCATGCTTTGGGAAGTATCTGCAAGAATCAGGAAATTAGTCTTTGGCGTAACGTCTATTCTCTCAGACACCACCGGCGCTAACAGACATAATAACACTAGCGATGCGGCTGCAACCCTTAACCCGATTAGGATAAATCTAAGTCCTTGGTTGAGAGATTGTTGTAGACGGAGGTAAGCATAAATCGTAACGCCCGCCACAATTGCCAGCGCTATAGCGACTGCCCAGCCTGGCAAATAATACGTAAATTGCATCAAACTCCCTTAATTACAAACGGTGATGAATTATATCTTACATGCTGAAACACCGTCAACTCAAATACTGAGGCATTATCTCGCATTTCGATTGCGCCGTGATTTGTAGACTACCACACTCAGTCAGGACGTGCGATAAAAATATGTTTTACTTAATTGACAGGAAAGTATTGCACCCGGTTTAAATGACTGCCTTCCTAGAGGTTTTCCAAAACCAATCGATAAGGCGGCAAGGCGAGATAAAATTTCTTGATGGACGGCGAACGGATTAACGCCGGAAAGGAATTCCTGCCGTCTCCATGTAGATTGCGGAGAGAAAAATACTGTAGCCGCAACATTTGTCTGAAATGCGTGTAAAACGTTAGTTTCCGCTGCTCGTCAGAGCAATCCCACGCGAATCGGTACGCCCAACACGCCGGCATTTTTGATAGACTCATTCCAATAAGTCTAGAATACAGGTTTATCCGCCTCGTGATTTTGCACTTTAGGCGAAAATAGTAAAGGAACATTCAGATGTGGGAATTTGGATAAAAGATTGGTAAGTTGGGAGATATTTTTTGGTATTCAAAATCTCATTAAATGTCTGATAAACCGCTTCCTTAACTTTATCAGCTACCTCCAGGCACAACTTTCAATTCGATTGGCGTCACATCTCCCTATATTCTAATGTAGCTCATGTGTTCTATTGATTCCTTGATAAATTCTCAATGCGTAGCGTCTACTCCCTCGACGATTATGAGCCGCTGGTTTGCCTTGATGTTCCTCAATTCTGCTGTCCTACCGTTCAACCAGACTACCTCAAGCGAATCAATTATTTTTCTAGAACCTAACCCAAACTCCGCAGTTAAACTGTTACACGATAGGAAACTGGATCCGGCATTGATTTCACGGAACTGCGTTAAGCCGCTAGTCTTCATCCAGATTTTTGCGCCGATGGCATCACGGTTCCCCGATGTGCCAACCAGTTTAACATGCAGCCAGTTGTTTCGATTTCCGCCCTCATTCCGAAATAAAACCCCTAGACCATGATTGTTAACAATGAAGACATCAACATCGCCATCGTTATCGTAATCGCCGAAGGCTGCACCGCGTCCTACTTGCCGCCGCACGCTGGTGATGCCTGCGCTCTCAGTCACATCAGCAAAAACGCCATCTCCATGGTTGCGAAAGAGTTGGTCTTCTTGTGGAATTAGCCTCTCACGCTGATTCAGATATGGGAAGGTATGTCCATTGACGACGAAAATGTCAAGATAGCCATCAAGATCGTAATCAAAAAAATCTGTCCCCCAACCGACGTAATCGAGACTCTCCTCGCCCAGCGATGCGCTATACGCTTCATCGACGAAGCGAATAGTCCTTGTGCTGAGTCCATCTGAAACAGATGTTACGGAATCCCTACCCAATCGAGCCTTTCTCTCCTCTTCCGAATCGGTTGGATTAGTCTCCTTGGACATCCGCCCTGAGTCAGGAATTGGGATTAACTGAGAAGGAGTGGTCTGGCTGATTTCGCCTTCCTCCCGCCACAAATTCCTGTAAATTGCGTTTTCCTGATCCATCCAATGGCTCATAAATAGATCTAAATCGCCATCATTGTCATAATCTCCTGCTGCCAACCCCATTGAACCGCGTACATCTGCCGCCCATGATTGGTTGCTTACATCCGTGAACGTTCCATTCCCATCGTTTCGATACAAAGTGTTGGCTGACAAATCGTTTGCAATGTATAAATCTAAATCGCCATCCAAATCTAAGTCGGTAAAGAGAGCTTGAAAACTCCGCCCGCCATGAGCTTCGACGCCCAAATCTCGGGTTACATCGGTAAACGTGCCATCGCCGTTGTTTTGGTAAAGTACATTATCTTGAGGATCGAAGACAACTGGGTTTAACGCGCTTGGAACATATTGTCCATATTGAAGTGATTTTTGCTTCGCCGCTTCTAGTTTGCCGAGATCGTAGTCCAGATAGTTAGGCACATAGAGATCCAAATCGCCGTCGTTATCATAATCTCCGAAAGTTGCACCGGTACTCCATCGTGAACCCCCAACGCCAGCCCCGGTAGTCACATCGGTAAACGCACCATTTCCATCGTTGCGGTACAGAATGTTTGGACCGTAGTTAGTGATGTAGAAATCTAAATCGCCGTCGTTATCGTAATCTCCAGAGACGACCCCCATTCCGAAGCTCTGATCGCCAACACCGGCCTCAGTAGTAACATCGGAAAACGTACCATCCCCGTTGTTGCGATAGAGCACATTCCCTGGAGAAAATTTTGTAATCTCAGTGTTGAAGGGACCGGGGTTATTGACGATGTAAAGATCCAGATCGCCATCGCAATCGTAGTCAGCGAAGGCCGCCCCTGAACCTACATCTTCCGGATACAATCCGTGGGACGTTTCTTCTAATGATCTCACGCCGCGCGAGTGGACGAAGTGAATGCCCGCTACGGCGGTAACATCCTTGAATATAACAGACTTGTGGAGATTACCTTCAGGACTTTCGGCGGGGGTTTGAGCGAAGATAGCTCTGCCACAAACTAAAATAACAATTAAAATCAGTATACGGACGCAACCAGCAGTATTCAACTGAAAAGTCCGATTGGATACTTGCATCGGTGCCATTGAACCGTAAAGTTAATCCTTGATGTTTCCGGCGGCATTGGTCAAAGCACACCGGTACGCATTGGTGAGATAGCGTATGTCAACGATGTCAAATATCCGCCAATGTAGAGTTGTCATTTATTTAGTCCCGCCCAATTGCGCGCAATCGTCTTGATTTGATTTTAAAAAGGGGCAATGCGGCGGCCGTCGGTTATGGCGTGTTCTTCAGAGACTAGCAACAATGACACGTTCTCGACCTGAATAGTCTACTATCATTTGACACTCATTATACGCCGGATTCGAATGGACAAGATCTTGAACTTTGCCGCTTTGATTATCGCCAATTTCCAAGATTAGGCGGCCGTTGGGATTCAAAAACTGCGGTGCGCCGGCTATTATCCGGCGAATGATACTGAGTCCATCGCATCCGCCTGTGAGCGCAGATTTTGGTTCATAATCTCGAATTTCAGGAGGGAGCATTGGAAAATCTATCGCGCTGACGTACGGGGGGTTGGAGGCGATCCAGTCAAAACGATAATCTTCTAATGGTTCTACAGGGGCAAAAAGATCGCCTTGCAAGAACGTAATGCGCTCAGTGCAGCCATGGATGCACGCGTTTTTTCGAGCAACATCGAGGGCGTCCGCAAACATATCGGTCGCCGCAATTTCCCAATCGGGGTGTTTGAAAGCTAGACTGACCGCGATGGCTCCACTGCCCGTACCCATGTCCATGACCCGACATTTTCCACTTTGTTGTCGCAAAATCGTTTCGACTAGAATTTCTGTTTCAGGACGGGGGATTAGCACTCGAGAATCAACATAAAAGGCTATAGACATGAATTCCTTCTCGTTCGTGAGGTAGCTCACCGGCGTATGCGCTGCCCGCCGTTTGATTAATCCTCGGAATTCCGATAACCTCTCTTCAAAAACAGGCATGTCAAAACTCAAGTAAAGCTGTAATCTGCTCTTTTCCAGGACGTGCCCTAGTAGGAGTTCGGCATCTAGACGAGCGTTGTGAATATTCTGATGCTTAAAGTATTTGGTTGTCCATTCAATAAGATCGATGACCCGCCAGATTTTCACAGCTACAAATGCTTTAACCTCTCTGACTGATCTGCAGCTATTAATGCATCAATAAAAGGATTTAGTTCTCCGTCTAAAACCGAATCCAGTTGATAAACACTCAGTCCAATTCGATGGTCTGTTACGCGGTTCTGGGAATAATTATAGGTACGTATTTTTTCGCTTCGATCCCCACTGCCGACCATCGATTTCCGTGTTTGTGCGCGTTCCGCCTCCTGCTCAGACTGCATCTTCTCCAACAGTCGCGAACGCAAGATTTTCATTGCCTTCGCCTTATTTTTGTGCTGTGACTTTTCATCCTGGCAAGTGACAACAAGTCCGGATGGCAGGTGAGTAATGCGTACCGCGGAATCGGTTGTATTTACGCTCTGGCCGCCTGGCCCGGATGATCGGTACACATCAATCTGCAAATCTTCCGAATTGATGCTCAAATCAACATCTTCAGCTTCTGGCAATACCGCAACAGTAACAGCCGACGTATGGATTCGGCCGCTCGCCTCCGTCGCAGGGATACGTTGCACTCGATGGATTCCTCCTTCAAATTTGAGTTTACTGTAAGCACCACGTCCTTGTGCTGTGAATATAACCTCCTTAAATCCTTTCAATCCGGTGTTGTGCGAACTAAGCAAATCTATTTTACAACCCTGATTTTCAGCGTATCTTGCATACATTCTGAAGAGTTCGGCTGCAAACAAGCACGCTTCCTCGCCGCCCGTGCCCGCACGAATCTCCATGATTACATTTTTTTCATCGTTTGGATCTTTGGGAAGCATTAGAATTCTGAGTTGGGCTTCTAAACGCTCTTTCTGACTATTCAGAGAATCGAGTTCACTCTTGGCAAACTCGATAAATTCTTCTTCGGTTTCTTGCTCAATGAGCGACAATGTGTTCTGAATATCTCTCTCTGTTATTTGGTATTCTTTATAGGTGGAGACTATCGGCGCTAACTCCGCGTGCGCCTTGCTGAGCTGCTGCAACCTTTGGTGATTAGCTATTTGTCCTGGATCAGCTAACGCATTTTCAATGTCTTGATATTTGGATTCAAAATCTTTTAGCTTTTCTAACATATGGCAAATACAATTTTGAGAGTGAATACTTCAAGACGGCTGTATTGAATATACCTTCGAACACAATAATTTTCTCTTTTATCAATGACGAAATACAGATTACCGCTAACAAATGGGGGCATGCATCATCGCTTTATGATGGCTGCTTGCCCCCGGAAATTCACGGTGTTAAATTGCTTGCTCAATATAATTAAAAAATTAACTGCTTTAGTCAGCCTCGGTTTCTGCGGAAATCCCATATTTTCTTCGGAAATTCTCCACACGGCCAGCCGTATCAATCATTGTCTGCTGCCCGGTGTAATAGGGATGGCATTTCGCACAAACTTCAATCCGAATCTGAGGCTTGGTCGAAGTAGTTTCATATGTTGCACCGCAAACACAATTGATGACACACTCCATCGTCTGCGGATGAATACCGGTTTTCACGTTGACAACCTCCCCCATAAAACTAGAAAATTGACTACAAAATAAATTACCATTGGTACCGCCCTCGCGAAGGTGGGTTTTTCGGCTTGTTATCAACCATCATCTCCAAAAACGCCTCATTGGAGTCTGTTTTGCCTAGCTGTTCCACAAAGAGTTCCATTGATTCAGCGGTGCTCATCTGGCCCATGAACTTTCGCAAAAGCCATACTTTGCTAAGTACTTCTGGTTTAAGTAATAGCTCTTCTCGTCGCGTCTTCGATTTATTGATGTTAATTGATGGAAAAATTCGTCGATCTAACAGTGATCGTTCTAAGTGTATTTCCATGTTAGCCGTACCCTTGAATTCTTCATAAATGTGTTCGTCAGCACGGCTTTCCGTATCAATCAGTGCCGTGGACATAATGGTTAAGCTACCCCCCTCTTCAATCTTTCGCCCAGCACCAAAAAGTTTTCTAGGTTTAATGAAAGCAAGTGCATCCAATCCGCCCGTTAACGTTTTGCCGCTGTGGGGCGCTACAACATTATATGCACGCGCCAGCCGAGTCATGCTATCCAACAAAATCACTACATCTTTGCCATATTCCACCCACCTTTGCGCCTTTTCAATAACAATTTCTGCTACTTGTACATGGCGCTCGGGATGCTCGTCGAAAGTCGAGCTGATAACCTCTCCTTTAACGGAGCGTGCAACATCAGTGACTTCCTCAGGGCGTTCATCAATCAATAGCACAATCAACATCACCTCTGGATGATTCGCGGTGATGCCGCTGGCAATATTTTTCAAAAGCGTCGTTTTACCACTGTAAGGTGGTGCAATAATAAGACCGCGTTGCCCTTTACCAATAGGCGACATCAAATCGACAATTCTAGTTGAAAATTCGAGCGGATCGTGTTCAAGTTTTAACTGTTCATAGGGGTACACAGGCGTCAAATTATCAAAGAGAATTTTGTCCTTTGCGAATTCAGGATTTTCACCATTGACTTCTTCAATTTTCAATAACGCAAAGTAATATTCTTCTTTGTTGCCATCCTTCTTAGGCGGACGGATTTGCCCCTGAACTTCATGTCCCGTGCGCAGACCAAACTTACGAATCTGAGAAGGAGACACATAAATATCATCATTGCTTTGCAAATAGTTATATCGAGATGAACGGAGGAAACCATACCCTTGATCTCGATCCGTTAATATCTCAAGAATACCTCCTCCAAACAACGAACCGCTGCTCGCCGCTTTGGCCTCTAGAATCCGAGTTATCAAATCTTGTTTTCGGAGACCACTATAACCGCTCAAGCCAAGTTTCCGAGCCATAGTATTGAGTTCGGAGATTGTCGATTCTTGGAGTTTAGTAATGTCCACATTCTCCATATTGTTAGTTACTCCTCATTAACAACCATCACATTTTGTAAGTTGTTCATAAATAGCCTACGCACGCATTCATCTTTTCAAAGATGAACGTGACGCATTTCTAACATGCAAATTTGCACTGACCCCACTGTAAATATACTCAAAGAAAAGAACAAACTAATGAAAAAATAGGTTGGATTATCGGGCATGAAGACACATAATTATTTTAGGTTGGATTTTAAATCAAAGGCATAAACCGCTTCGGAAACATGCAGAATTTGCGAGTTTTTCCATCCAATACCAGAAATCTTTCACAAAACACTTACCGATTATTGCTCAATCGACATTCTCAAGGATTGGATAGGTTTTACTACGCTATGCAGGGTATTTGGGCGGTTGAGACTTAAATCACTGACATAAACTTCCAAAATTTGCGGCGCAGATTCCGCCATCACTGAAAAAGTCCAATAGAAGAGGCTTCAAAGTTACTTTGAAGTAGTAAAGCAGGCTCAGACGAAGCAAATCTGTGCGGTGGATAATTGGTGATTATTGGGGGGAAATTTCCGTCATGAATGTGCTATTATACAATAGTTAGTGATACATCGTCAAGTATTTGTTGTACAAAACGCAGAAAAAAATAAACCGTTTCCAAATTATGCATCAACTCGCGCGAAAAAACCGCTCGGCATACCGGAAAAGACTGATATTTACGGTTAAGATTGTATTCTGCTTCTACCAAGCATTCCTTCACGCGACGCGGTGGTTCGATTGGTTATGTGGGCATTGGATGTATTTGACCAATTCCAATACCGATTGGGGCGATTTCAAAACTCCATTTGGATCGGAGACGGCGTGCTAAAATTGCAGCATTCGAGAAGGTTGGGAATATGAAGTGTTAGCAAATTCTAATCAACTTTCGCATTCGACATCTGCTCTAGAGCTAACATAAGCGCCTGCGTGCCAAGACGCCCATGGCCTTGGGCTTTAACAGCGAGATATAGCTGGTGTACCAGTGCTAGTCCGGGAAGACTCATGTCCATTTTCTCGGCTTCATCAAGCGCGATACCCATATCCTTAATGAAGTGTTCAACGAAAAAGCCCGGATCGAAATCTCGCTCCAGAATTCGGGGGGCAAGATTACTCAACGCCCAACACGCTGCTGCACCGCCGCTAATCGATGAGAGCATTGTCTTCAAATCCAAACCTGCCTTGTATCCGTAGAATAACCCTTCACAAACACCTATCATCGTTCCGGCAATTGTTATCTGATTGCACATCTTGGTGTGCTGGCCAGCTCCCGCAGCTCCCTGATGCACGATGTTTTTTCCCATTGCTTCGAGAAGCGGCATGATGGTTTCAACAACTTCGGATTCTCCACCCACCATAATGGAAAGGCGCGCTTCGCGTGCGCCGACATCGCCTCCTGACACGGGGGCATCAATTGAGGAAACTCCCCGCCTCCTCGCCTGTTCATAAATCTCTTGCGCAAGTGACGGTTCAGTGGTTGTCATGTCAACGATGATGTCACCTGTTTTGGTGCCCTTTAAGATGCCGTTATCGCCAAGATACACTTCCCGCACATCCGGTGGAAAACCAACGATTGTGAAGATTACATCAGACGCTTCCGCAACTTTACGCGGGTCATCTGCCCACATCGCCCCGCTATCAAGCAATGGTTGTGCTTTTTCCTTTGTTCGGCTGTAGACAGTTGCAGAATATCCGAGATTTATGATATGCTGGCACATCCAGCGTCCCATTACGCCAGTCCCAACCCAGCCGATTTTTGTCCTTTCTGGATTGATTGTTATTCCCATTAATCCCCTCCATGTTCTTAAAAAGAAATAATCGTACGAATTAAATTAATGCACCTATGCAAAATTTATCTTCCTGTCCTATGTACTCTATTTCATAATGTTCTCTCCTTCCTGAGTTTAAAGCCAACAGCTTTCTCGATACCATTCTGCAGTCTCCTGAATCCCCTTTTCAAGCGGATACGCCGGGGCAAAACCTAACTGTTGCTGCGCCTTTGTACTGTCACAAATCCAAAATCGCTGCTTGAGTTCACGTATCTTTTGCCGATTTAAGGTCGGGGCATGACGTGTTATTCTGGCTGCAGTTTCAGTACACATGGCAATCATGTCCAATATTACGTAAGGCACTTTAAGTCTGAGCGGGCATTTTTTTAACGCGTAAGCAATCGTATTTCCGACATCATTCCATGAATGCAGAGCACCATCCGTAAGGAAATAAGCTTCTCCGATAGCAAGGTTGGAGACAGCGGCGGCGTAGATTCCAGCTACCAAGTCCCTGACATGTATCAAGCTCAAGAGTCTATCTTCATCGCCAAGAGTTGGCATCAACCCTTTTTCAACGAACTGAAAATAGAGAAAAACATCGGTATCCCTTGGACCATAGACAGCGGGCGGGCGAATGATGGTAATCGGCAATCGATTGGCACATTCGTAGGTTACAAATTCGCCTTTTAGCTTGCTTCTACCGTAGTCTGTCAAAGGTTGCGGAGAAGCGTCTTCAGTCATTGGTGTTGCGGTAGAGCACGGCCCCATTGCCGCAAGGCTGCTGCAATATACGAACCGGTCCAAACCGGAATTTGTTCGTAAACAGGCATTAATCAGGTTCTTGGTTCCCTGTACATTGACTCGATTGTAAGTCGCAGCGTCAGCCGCTTTCGTTAATCCTGCAAGATGGAAAACAAGGTTTGTATCTTTGACCAACTGGGCGAGAGTATCATAATCGCCAATATCCGCAGTAACCAATTCAATGGGTTCAGTATCAGCATTCAGCTGTTGATTGAGCCAGCGTACATCGCTCGTTTTGCGGACTAGGCAGGTTACGCGATAACCTTGGCGAACGAGAAACTCGACGAGGTGGCTACCAATGAAACCCGTGCTGCCAGTGACGAATGCCTTCATATTTAGAGTCCGAATTTCATGCAACGTTCAGAACACGAACTATTTTTCTTTTCCCTGCTTCAAGTCCTTCGCTAATTGCGGTACCAAAACGGTTCCTCCAATGGCGACAGCAAAATAAGTTGTGAAGAAACGTGTCATTAGTGCGTACAGCGCAACCACGTCGGGTTTAATCAAATCCTCCATTAGAACAACCGTAAAAAATTCGGCGATTCCGCTTGCGCCCGGGCTTGGTGCAAACAGTGTTGTAAAGTGTAGTATTGCTTGTGCTGCAATTACGTCCCAAAACGGCGTGTTTCCGCCTAACACCTGCACAACAACATATCCGCCCACGAATCGGCTCATATATATGCCGCCCGAAAGGAGGAGACTCAAAGCAAAGACCCCCTTGTGGTGTGTGATGAACATATGGGTAAACGCTTTGTGCTCCCCAATTAATTTCTCAAGCGATAACGCCAAACGATTCAACACCTTGGTCGGGAATCGAAAACCGCGGTGATTCATGAGCCGAATCTTCGTCAAGGGAAACAGTAGAACACCGGGCTTGATGACCATGACGAACAAGAACAAGAGCACAAGGGCAAACATCACTAAGCTATATTGGCCGAAAATGGCAAACCCTTTGGGCAAAAAACTGGGCGATTTCCATACAGCGTAACCCGCGGAACAGATAAGAAACATCAGTGTACCGATAAAACTAATGATGCCTAGCGTCATACAACCCGATAGTGGTACCCCGCTCCGGTTGAAAATGTAGATGTATCCGACTCCTCCGGTCTGAAACGGCGTGATTCCGCCCACGCAAAGTGTTGCTAGAGTGGCGCGGATGCTATCAAAAAAAGTGACCTGTGGAGCCATCTTTCGCACAAAAATGTAGAAGCGAGCGGCGCCGCATGCCCAATCTGAAAGCATGCAAAGCATTGCAATCACTAAGAACTTGCCGCGTATCGAACTCAGTGCACTGCCAAAATTTTTCGTGCCTCCCCACAAAAAACTGACATACAATCCAATTAGTGTACAAAGTACAAAAAATAGAAATCCACGAATAATATTCTTTCGGTTCAGTGACTGGCTCAAGAACTCTTGCATCGGTTTTTAATTCAAAGCCATGCTATCTAGTGCTTTAATTCCATTACTTCAGTTCAACGTTAAATCCAAACTCATGTCTAACGGAATCGCCGAATGCGTCAATGCGCCGACAGAGATTAAATCTACTCCCGTTGCCGCAACGGCGTCAACTTTGTCTATCGTTATATTGCCCGATGCTTCTATAAGGGCTCGACCAGCGACGTTTTTGACGGTAGTTCTCATAAGCTCCACAGACATGTTATCCAGCAAAAGAATGTCTGCTCCCTCACTCAAGGCTTCTTCAACTTGATCCGGTGTTTCGACTTCAACCTCAATCTTCATAGTGTGTGGAGCCTTTAATTTAGCTTTCTTCACAGCTTTGGCAACACTTCCGGCTGCTATGATGTGATTATCTTTGATGAGAATTCCATCAAAAAGCCCAAATCGATGGTTCTTACCGCCGCCCGTATAGACGGCGTACTTCTGAACGACTCGCCAACCAGCGGTTGACTTACGTGTATCAGTAATTTGCACATCATATTTCTCGGCCAGCTCAACGAACTGTGCGGTCATCGTTGCAATTCCCGATAGGCGCTGCAGAAAATTGAGCGCAGTGCGTTCACCTGTGAGGATGGGTTTCACGCGGCCTTTTACTTCAGCGATCGGAGTCATCTTTTTTACCCTATCGCTGTCCGAGGCAAACTTCCGAAATTCAAGTGACGGGTCAATTTTTTGAAAAACACGTTCAACCACCGGAAGTCCAGCAATCACACCATCGTCCTCGACAATGATCACGCCGATTCCATTTTGTGTTGTGGAAACTGTGGCCTCGGTGGTTATGTCGCCGGTTCCAATGTCCTCCGCGAGCGCAAGTTCAATGAGCGAATCTATCGAACGAAAATCTAGCATTTTGGCTGTTAGATTTAAGACTATTACCTTAGTATCACTCGGTTAAAGAAGAATACCCTCCAACCGCCCAAATGTTCGCCAAACCGTGATAACCACCACATCAGAAATCCAATTCACATGGCCGGTGGTGGAAGTACCCCTCAACCAAATACGCGCATGCGTGCCGCACGCACCCTGGCACAACGCAATTCAATTATGCGTTAATCGCCCTTTCAACACGCATAAATCCTCATACTTGCCCTCCGATTCCATTTCCGCCTATGCACAATTATCAGTCGTTAATTCTCAAACCCAAGAACATTGAGCTGGACACGCGGCAACATTTTGGGCATAATGGGAGAAAGGAGTTAGGCAAGAATACATCAAAATCTACTTCACGGGATTTTGCGAAACAAAGCATAGCACCTGATCGAATGCTTGTCAAGAGTTTTTGAAAATTGACAGAGCGACAGCATATCTAGACCAGACACTTGGTAGAAAGCAACTTTTAGAACTTGTTTGAAAATTCATTTCATACAGTGCGCCGCCACGCGCGGTAGTCGGGGATCAAACGACTGGATAGGGAGTGCGATAGAGATCTTCCTTGCCCCGCACAATGCTGGGCTGGAGTATAGCGTTTGGCGAGATCAAGCGACTGATTAAGATCAAATGTGGGTTTAGCGAAGACGATAGTTAATCCCGTCCGATAGGATTTCCAACTATTATAGCAACTCAAACGCCGAAGAATCCGTTTGCCGCCGAATATTCAAACAGTACTCTACGAATTGAGTGAAAGCGCTTGAACTTTCTTCGCAAACTCACTATACTGTAGAATCAGAAGTGGCGAAATGGAGAAATCGGACCTAGCGAGCAATCGTAGGTGAAACCTTTGTGCAGATGAGAGATTTTTGCCGCAGTTAATTTCAATTTTAACCACTGCCTATTACGTAAAACTGTTGACAAAGGTTTACGCCGTGACGAAAATTTTGCCGAAACAGAGATTACACCACCGGGAAACTACATGCCAACAATTTGCGTCGGCTACGGCGCGGCGATAACTCGAACGTAATGCGTCATCGTCAATAGTTCGGTTACGCCGCACGGCATCATCACGGCGTTTCCAATTGGCTTGTGTCAAACAATTCCATAGAAATCATAGAAGGCCTGAATATGGAATTGAGGCATCAACGCTTGGTACGGAAAGCAAAACCTCAGGTTTTCCAAACTGTTCAATGCTGAAATCCGATTGAGTAATTCGTTTGCGAGCAAGCCTTTAACCTGCCAATTTTTATCAAAAAACTGGCCCCACAGAGACAAGAATTGGAATGCATGCGAATCATTCTCTACCATCTGTGCCGTGTACTCTGGCGGATAAAGCCTTCTGTAAGCATCCAAATTGTATAGCCATGTGTTGCCCATAACCGTTTTTGCCCCGCCGACATTGTCCTTGACATATTGGAACATATTCTTCAAATTTTCGAGGCTTTCCACCATTCTCTCTTTACCAATAAGGCTATGCGGAGATGTATCATCACCCAACTTTATGAAATGCGGCCTGACGATATGATTGTCACGCAGGACGAAATAGAAAGAACCGAATAACATGTTACCATTGAACTCCTCGTCCGTGGATAACGGGTCGTCAACGCAATGGTTCAAGTAAAAGTCGTGCGTCCATTCGGCCTCGTTTACTGCCTTACCTAGTCCATTGATATAGCTTTGCCAAACAGGATTCCACTGATCGAATGGCCTATCAGGTGTCAAAGCAATACTCCTGGAAAATGTGGTGTAATCGTATAGAATATCACCCACATTTCGCCGAAATCTCTTAGCTAGCGCATGTGCACATGATAGTTGAAACGCAAAGAAATCTTTGGAATAGGGCATGGGACCCTTTCGAATGAATACTAAACGCGCACTCCACCCAATTAAAGGATGAAATGACGGTGGAAAAAGTATTTCGGACAATTGAACATAGTCGTGGGAGGTTATGCAATCTTCTGAAAGAGATAGTTTCGGTGGACACCACTAATCCGCCGGGCAGACATTATGTGGAAATGGTCAATCTGCTCGAAAAGCGGTGTGAAGCGCTAGGTCTTCACACAACGGTTATTCCAGTACCAGAATCAGAAACGCTTAGTGTTGTGCCCCATGCAGACGCTTATCCGCGTCTCAACTTAATCGCCCGATGGGATGTTGGCGCAAATAAAACGATTCATTTCAACGCCCACTACGATGTCGTTCCAGTTGCTGGGAATTGGCGGTTTCCGCCGTTCGCGCCTGAAATCGAAGATGAATGGCTCTATGGCAGAGGTGCCGACGACATGAAGGATTCGATTGCTGCTTTGTTATTTGCGATTTCGTCCATTCGGGAGAACAACCTTCGACCTGTCTTCAACATTGAATGTTCCTTCACCTGCGATGAGGAAATCGGAGGGGAACTTGGCGCAGGTTATTTGGTTCAAAATCGGATGGTTCAGGCGGATTATGTCGTCAACTGCGAAGGGGGCTCACTCTTGAATGTGGGTGTCGGCCACAACGGCGTCATTTGGATGAACGTGACTGTTCACGGTGTGGCGGCACACGCGTCTCAGCCGGAAAAGGGATTGAATGCGTTCGAGAAAATGGTATCACTCGTTTCGGCGCTTCAACGCCAAAAAGCACGTTTAGCGCCGCCCAATCGCGTTTTTGAAACCGAATCGGGGCAGCATCGGCGTCCGACGATTAGTATCGGTGGCGTCTTTCACGGCACCGATGGGGATAAAGTGAATACGGTTCCGGCGCAAGCTACCTTCTCTATTGACCGGCGCGTCATTCCTTCGGAAAACCTTGAAGAAGTCGAACAAGAAATCCGGGAAATCATTAAGGAAATTTGTAGTGCGGATTCTGAGTTAGCGGTGGATGTCAAAACAATACTCTCTATTGCGCCTTGCATCGTAGACGTGGGGCACCCATTCGTGCAAGCCTTCGGCGAAGCCGTGCAAGTCGTTCGCAAACGGACCCCTACCTTTAGTGCTACAAGCGGATTCACAGATCTTCACTATTTCGTAGTAGATGGCGGTCTGCCAGGTGTAGGGTACGGCGTTGACGGTGAAAGTGCTCATGGGGTCAATGAGCGGGTGAGTATCCCCGATCTCGTTGCAGTTGCGAAAATTTATGCGACCCTCATGATGATGCCGCATGCGCTAGCGCACACGCTATCAGGCTCATAAGATTTACCATCAATCCGGGAGCATTGTGCACGACCGCTTGGGTGGCAGTCGCATTAACCAAACTCCAATGTAACATCGCGTCCCGAGCGAACCAAGACAAAATATCCTATAAATAGCGGCCTATCCTGCAAAAGTATTATCGATCCGATTTGGCCTTGGACTGAATGCCGATTCTGCTTGCGTCGATAGGTTGGAATCCGAGTTTCAATGCCGGTGAATCCGGATGTAAGTTGAAATTTTCGTCTTCAGGGTCTATCAGCATCGGATCGGCAATCACTGAAGTCGTGTCGTAACCCATTTTTTGCCATTCATCGAAAGTGTACACTACCATGGGTCTTTCCATCCAAGTTTCCCCGATCTGGTAATTCTCATGCGTCATGTAGTACACATTTCCCTCTGACTCGGCGATACGTTTATCGTCGAGTAGACCGAACTCTTTGTCGTCGGTATACAGCCACCACAAATTTCCTTTGCCCGAGTGATATACGTTGTTCCGTGCGCGATTTCCTACACAGAAGCCCCACATATCTTTTGCGCTTTCTTCAGGACGATGAGTCAAATCATTGGCTATGTAAACCATGCACGCACTATCATAAAAGATATTATTCTCTATCAGATTGTTTTTCCCGCCATGGATGGTCACGCCATTCCACACGTGGGCAAAAATGTTTCCGTACACCAGGCAGTTGCTCGCCCAGTCATCCAGGTAAAACCCCTGCACCGTATCCGTGATGTAATTGAACCGTAGAATGTGCCCTGCGCGATCGGTCCTGTTGAGCACATAAACTCGTCCATCGTCGCCGATTTCATAGGGATCCATCCACATATTGACAGCGCCAGTGTCGTACAGGACTAAGCATGTGCGGCGAATGTCGTTGTATTCTAACAGATTGCGGCCATGGCCATTCGTGGCAAGATTTACTCCGTGATGCGGAACGTCATGTATTTCATTATGGGCAATCCAATTTCCATTGCTTAACCCCGCAAAAACGGCGGCTGTGTAATGTAGTATACATCCCGTTCGGTCGAAGTGGTTATTGACCACCTTGTTGGACATGGGATGCGCCTCGGCAGTTCCTAAAAGAGCTACACCATTGGCTCCGATATAGTTGAATTCGTTGTGTTCAATCCGGTTCTTTAAGTTGTCACCTTCTAAGTAAACCGCGTTGCCGCCCAAGGCATAAAAACGGCAGTCTTCAAAAACACAATACGATGCGTCCTTCAGATGAATCGCCTCACCACAGTAGTCCCAACCTTTGACGGGAAACATGGCTCCGTAACCGTCGAGGCCCGATCGATGATAATTGTCGCCGCTGGTGGTCTCGGTAAATGTAAAGCCGGATAACGAAACGTACGAAGCACCCTGAATATCGATTAAATTGTCAAGGCGTGGCAGCACAACATCACTCTCCGGCGACAACGGTGTAGGCGGCCAGAAATAGACAACGCTTTCTTCAGTATCGAGGCACCATTCGCCAGGAGTATCTAACTCCTCCAAGATATTCTCCATCACGAACGGCGCGTCACCTTCTCCTCGATTTCGAAACGGCATGTGACGGTAACGCACGAAATTGTCGTTCTCGCTATGCCATGTCCGCCGTTGCAATCGTATGATGCTATTTTCACGGTCAACCGATTCAACAGGTACAACGTTCGTACTCCATCCGCCCGCAACCGTAACAAGCGCTTCCGCCAGTTGAGGTTTCTTCCATCCACGGGGAAGCGCGCCTTGCGCAAATCTGAAAGAAGTGTCGCTGCCCGGTTCTGCTGCATCCTCTATGTTCAAATATGCACCAATGACTGGGTTTGTATTCGCGTCGAAATTGGGCCAACGCGCTCGGACCTGCAATTCACCATTATACGTTAACTGCCGGCTTTTACTCACGCTCCAACTGCCGGGCGGGAGCTTCGCCTTAAAAATACTATCCTGATGTTTTTCCCAGCCGGTGAGATTCACGCCTCCGCTAATAACGGCCTCTTCGCCCGAATGGCTGGTGTAGATAACCGGAAACTCTCGACTGCCGCTGTCCTGTTCGGTTAAAACCAATGGGCTGCCCAGATAATACTTGCCTCCGCGCACCACCACAGTGACAGCCGTGGTCAAGCCGCAATCCTGTTTGAACTCACGCACCGCATCACGCGCGCGGTGCAGTGTCGCAAAAGGCTTTTCACGCGTACCCGGATTAGTATCATCGCCATCCACAGCGACGTGGAACTCCTTATTGCTCAATTCCTGCATTGACCCCAACCTTTCATGATGGTGTTGAGTAATTGTCGGCGTTATTGTGCCGCCAGTTTGGAATAAAACCTTCCGGCTCTCCGAATCCATAGGTTTTCCCAATCTGGTTCATGCTTGAACCTGAATACGGCCACGCCTGACCTCCGATTATCCGAAATTCATCAGCTTTTCCGCAAAGCCAATAGAACATGTGCGCAATGTATCTGGCAATACCATGGCTCCCATAGTCGGCAGTATGAAAGTTGAAGCCCGGTTCAACAATCCAATCTCTTTGCGGCGGCACTGTACGCCAATAGTTATATTTCAGCATATGCCGAACCCCTTCGCCAGTGGCTTCGCCGCGGCGATGAAGGATCTGAAAAAAGTGGATGACAAACGAACCGGCGGGGGCGCTAGTTGAAAGGCCTTTCTCTCCCGCCTCACGGTGGGTAGGGCGAATGTGCGATCCTGGCACAATCTCCGTTGGGCCCATCTCCAATGGCGTGTCCTGCGGGTAGTAAAATGCCTGAATAAAACGAACCTCAGGCCCAAATACGTGGTCTGCATCATGATGCCACCCCTGCGCAGGGCCTGGACATTCAGCACGATGAAGACTCATTAGCACGGGCAACCCGACGTTCCTTCCGAGAAGCGACCGCACTACCCCCGCGACCTGAGGATTGAGCACAACATGCTCGACAAACCAGTCTTCAAGGAAGATTGTGCTGGGTTCATGCGAATTACGAATTCGCTCTAAATCTTCATGCGTGAGTCCTTCGGGAATATAACTGGGTTGAGCCGGAATTTTTCCGTCCAGGTAATCGCATGTACGCTGATTTATGTCATCTTGGACAACACCCTCCAAAATTAAAAACCCATTTTTGCAAAATTCCAAAACTTGCGTGTCGTTAAGGGTGGGTTCGCAGTCAAATGTCCTATTGGTTTTATCGTATTCCATCGTGGAGGCCCTCCATCTTTCTCACATACATGTGCGGTGGTCTTTCAATAATTTGTTGTATTAAGGTAGGCATCTGGCAATCCTATCATTTCCCAAACTTTCAGCCGACGCGCTATCACTCAATAAAACTTTTTATCAGGCTCCTCGCCAATAGTTTGAACAGAAATTGGAAAAACTTTCCATCTGCTTGATGGGGGTAATACTTGATGTGATTCATTAATCCCCAATCGTGACATCCTCGTTTTCCAGTGCCGGCATGCCTTTGAAGCGAAGCAAGAGCTGCGCAACCGCGAGCACGTCCTTCTGGCAGTACCGGGTGATTCGATCCACATCATCTTCGTGCCAAAAGACCGCTCCTACCTCGCTCCCATCAATATCATCCTTTGGGGTGGGTAGACCAAATAGGGATGTGAGCAAGGCTAAAGATGTGTAGTTCTTGTAGTCCCCGAACTTCCACAGGTTCATCGTGTCTACAAAATTGGTCTCCCAGGGCTTCCGGCCTGAAATATCCAAAATCTGTGGAAGCGTTAATCCATTTACCAAAGCCCTGCGGCAGATATAGGGAACATCAAACTCTTTGATGTTATGGCCAGCCAAACCGATTTCCGGTTTATTAAAGTGCGGATGGTTGAGTAAATCAATGAACCCTTCCAATATCGGTGTCTCTTCGCGGCCCGAGAACGATTTTATTCGAAAGTTCAACCCATCAGCACTTTTGTCGTCTTTTAAAAAATAACCGACTGAGATACAAACAATCCTCCCAAATTCCGCAAATATGGCTGCCCGGTCGAAGAAATAATCTTGCGGCGCCACATCTTCTGGGCAGTGTTTACGCGCCTTAGACTTCCATGCATCCTGCATTGCCTTCGGCAAAGATTCCAAATCTGGTTCAACCGGAGCCGTCTCAACGTCTATTACGAGTAGATTCTCTAATACTACATGATCGAGCATCTAACACCATCTTATGTTTCCCGCCTGCGACGGGTAAAACAGGTTGATAATGTAATAAGAAATTGAAAATGGACGCATTCCGCATGCCGCCATGACCCAAAAGAAGAATGGCATCTCACGTATTCGGGCCGTAGACGGGATTCGGACGCCCGGTGGCTTCGAAATTCAGGATAGATTGATTATTGCGCGGATAATTACTAATTTAGACAGGTTTGGGCTTTCCAGTCGCACGGTTAAGTTTCGTACCAATCATCTACATCCTGGACTCATCACTATGCGGAATGCGCAATTTATCCCGTTAGTCCTTATATTACAAGGAATTGGCGGATAGGTGTTTCAAGGTAAAACCACGTGAAAGGATTTGGTGGTATTTGGAAATTCAGCGAAATGGACGATTGGAAAAAATCACCATATGAGGCAAGGATTAACTCAATTACGGAACGAACGGTTTGCCTTTAGGCCGCCCCACGCTACCGCCAACTTCGCGCCAGGTTCAACTGACAGAACGCCCTGAATGCCTCCATTGTAATGCTTCAGCACGTCCGGGTGAGTCCACGCCTGGTGCGCAACGACCGCTTCATCGATAAGTCCGTTGAAAAACAGGTAGTGCTCTGTCATGCCGATGGTGAGTGGGTTGTTGATTCCCTCGGGAATTTCCTCCTTTGCCGTCTGTTCACCAAACAGTTCACCGTCGAGATAATGTGTGTACTGTTTTCCCTTCCTGACAAGTGCGGCGTGGTACCACCGGTTAAGCTCAGGAGTCCCAATAAACTCAGAACGCAGCCAGTCGACATTATTGTCCGCTCGATTGATGTGGAACACGAGCGTACCGCCTAAAAATTCCCAGACTGCCTTCTTCGACTGCGCTGCACCGCCATCATCGTGTCCGATTAAACCAAACACGCCGGGTTCGTTGGAAAAATTCATCCACATTGCCAACGTAAAGTCAGTGCCATGCAAGTGGAAGCTTTCACTGTTCGCGACCTCTGCGCGAGCGGGTTCTTTCACCTTCAGGCACTTTCCGAACTTCCCGTTACCCCATCTAGCGGCTTCCACTAGGACCGCGTGGTTCCCATGCGGCGAAACGTCTTTAGCCTCATCGCCCACACCTTCGTCAAATGGCAGCGCAACTACAAGGGCGTCGCGGTCAATTAACGCCGCAGATCCAAGAGAAAAAGCCCACGTCGAAACGGTCAACAGCGCCGTGTAGATTAAAACTCTTTTTATGTGTTCAGCGAGCCTCAGAATTTTTCCCTTATAGTCATTTGCATCGACACCGATGAATACTCGGTGCACTTGACAATTCTCGCTAGGTTAGCCTTGCTCGCCGTGCTTCTGGCACCAATACAAAGGCCATACCATGACTAGTCCGACCAGTCTGCGCGTTTCCTAGTTTGGGGCGTCCGCGTAGCCGTCACCGTTATTGTAACGCCAGTTCGGAATATAACCTTCCGACTTCCCATATCCATAGGACGGGCCGATTTGGTTATTCGTTGACCACGGCCACCCTTGTCCGCCGATTACCCGAAATTCATCTCCTTTGCCGCACAACCAGTAGAACATATGGGCAACATATCTAGCCGTAGTGTGTCCGCCGTAATAGGTAGTGTGTAAGTCAAATTCGGGTTCAACAATCCAATCCCTATCTGGTGCAGAGGTGCGCCAACAGTTGTATTTTAGCATGTGGCGCGTTCCTGTAGCGGTGGACGGACCCTTACGGTGAAGAATACATTGATGGTGGATGATAAGTGAACCAGCAGGACCAGAGGATAGAACCCCTCTGTCTTCAGGCCCTCTATGCGTGGGTTGAATGTGCGACCCAGGCACAATTTCAGTTGGTCCTAATTCTTCTGGGGTGTCCTGAGGATAATAGAACACTTCAACAAAATTTAGTTCTGGTCCAAACACATGGTCGGCATCATGATGCCACCCTTGTGGAGGCGAGGGGCATTGAGCGCGGTGATGACTAACCAATACCGGAAGCCCGACGTTTTTACCGAGCAATGATCGGAGGGCGCCGCAGACTTCACGGTTGAGAAGGGTGTTTTCAACGAACCAATCCTCAAGAAAAATTGTGCTGGGTTCGTGAGAGTTACGAATCCGTTCTAAATCTGCAGTTGTAAGTCCTTTCGGAATGTAACTGGGGTTAGCAGGCAGCCTTCCTTCCAAGTAATCACATGTTCGTTGGTTCGTTTCTTCATCGACAACACCTTCCAAGATGATGTAACCATTCTTACAAAAGTCTAGAATTTGTGTGTCGGTGAGGGTGGGGTCGCAATCAAATGTTCGATTCGCTTTATCGTATTGCATCGCTTGATTACCTCATGTGTGATTTTCTGTGGCACTAAGCTGAGAGGGACTAAGGAGGCCAATAAACATCATAGCGATTTCTGACCTCAAGATGGTTTGAAATTATAGCACAACAGCGAGAAAAAAGCAAAATATCTGTCGTATTGTCACGAGGAAGTAACTTCGGCCCTTCGCGAGATGCATGCCGTGTCGAAAGAACAACGAATTGTCGTTGACGGTGAGCGGAATTTCTACTAGACTTTGATAAAAAGTAATCTTCGTCGCGATTGTTCGCAAAAGAAGAAGCCTGTGACCAGTGCAGTTTGAGCGGCTAAACCAAGACTATACCATTAAAGTCACAAGTGTAATGTATCGCCCACAATACGCGGCACTTTGCAGTTACGAGCGTCGCGAGACTCAGAAACGCCTACAATCCAAATCGTTAATATCAAATCTGGCACTGCATTGATGAAAATCGCAATACTGGGTGATAGGTTTACCTCGACCCAATCTGGCAACCAAACTAACTGCGCGGCAAATAAGCATCTACCCCAATGACTCGTTACTTCATTTCAATTTCACTGATATCCGGTTCTATTATCGCGTACGAAATTACCCTGATGCGCCTTTTCTCTATCGGCCAGTGGGGTCATTTCGCTTACATGATTATCAGCCTTGCGTTGCTCGGATTTGGTGCAAGCGGGAGCGTGATTTTCCTCGCGCAGGATTGGCTGATGAAGCGTTTTCAATGGTCCTACAGTATTTCCGGGATAATATTCTCAATCAGCGTCCCCATTTGTTTTGCCTTGAACCAGAATGTGCCATTTAACCCGTTTATGCTAATCTGGCAGCCGGGCCAAATGCTGTCCCTTCTCGCGCAATACCTCATACTATCCGTCCCATTTTTTTTCGGCGCAGCGTGCATCGGCGCGGCGCTGCTGCGATTCAACCGACACGTAAATCGGCTCTATTTTTTCGACCTCCTCGGGTCGGGAATCGGTGCGTTCGGCGTTGTTTTTTGCATGTACGTGGTTCCTCCCACCGCCATTCTCATCGTGATTTCAGCCATTGGGATATGTGGAGTCTTAATCTCTAATTTGGGTGGACTAAAAACCCATTGGCGCGGGATAGGTCTGATTACAGTCGGCGGCGCACTATTTATCGGCTGCTTGTTGCTCAAGCCAATCTCAATAAAAGTTTCACCGTACAAGGGTCTGAATGCTGCACTGAACTTTCCTGATGCGGAACTGCTTAGCAAGGCAAACAGTCCACTTGGCGCTTTGCACGTTGTTCGGAGCGAGTCGATTCGATCTGCGCCAGGCTTAAGCTTGACATCACAACACCCGATACCGCGGCAATTGGGTGTATTCACTGACGCAGACGCGATGACTGCAATCACCAAATTCGATGGAGACCTATCGAAACTGGCTTATCTGGACGACACAACTTCGGCATTGGCGTACCACCTGCTCAAGAGGCCGCGTGTATTAGTGTTAGGCGCAGGCGGCGGGAGCGACGTTCTCAACGCCTTATATCACAGCGCAAGTTCCGTTGACGCTGTTGAATTGAATCCCCAAATCGTCAATTTGGTGGAGAAAGTGCACGGGGATTTCGCAGGGAATATTTACGCCTCGAATTCGGCTTATCCGGTTCGAGTTTACAACGCTGAGGCGCGGGGATTTGTGCAATCTATCGCGGGGAAATACGATCTCATTCAAATCGCACTGTTGGATTCTGTGAATGCGTCCGCCGCGGGCACACACGCCCTAAGTGAAAGCTATCTTTACACGGTAGAGGCAATTACGGAACTCTTGCAACATCTGAATCCCAACGGTATCGTGTCAATTACGCGCTGGTTGAAAACGCCGCCGCGAGATATGATTAAGCTGTTTGGTACAGCGGTCGAAGCACTCGAGCGGAACGGCGAGCAAAATCCCGCTGAAAAATTAGTCATGATTCGTGGCTGGCGAACAGGTACACTCCTGATTAAAAACAGTCGTTTCCATCCGCATGAACGGGCGATAATTCGCAATTTTTGCGGCGAGCGTTCTTTCGACACCGCCTACTATCCCGACATGGGTGAATCAGAGGCAAACCGGTATAACCAACTAACCGAACCAATCTATTTCCGCGCAGCACAGTCGATTCTGTTCGAGAATCGAAAGCGGTTCTACAGCGAGTATCTATTTTACACCCGTCCCGCGACCGACGATCGCCCGTATTTTTTTCGTTTTCTTCGGTTAGATTCGCTATTTCAAATGATTCGCGCAGCCGGCAGGAGTTCCATCCCGTTCATTGAGTGGGGTTATCTACTTCTTATTGCAACCCTGCTGCAAGCTGTTTTAGTGGGATTCATCCTAATCCTCGTGCCGCTAATCCTTTCAAAGCGCCAATCCGTGTGTATTACCCGACAAGGTAGGGATACAACTTCTCGAACACCAACCAGTGGTCAACCGCGTAGAATCAAATATTGGAGTATACTCGGCTATTTCTTCAGCTTGGGCGCCGCCTTCATGTTTATTGAGATGGCGTTCATTCAGAAATTCCTTCTCCTGCTCTCCCACCCGACTTATGCCGTCGCGGTCGTGCTCAGTGCATTTCTTGTTTTTGCAGGGTTAGGCAGTTTTTTCTCGCTGCGATTCAGGGACACAATCCTAAAATTCAAAGTAAAATTTCCGCTGCGGTATCCCATTCCCGTTGCAATCGGCGTGTTATCGGCAATTGCGCTGCTCTATCTCCTCTTGTTTAACCCAATCTTCCATCGTTTCCTGGCAAGCCCGGACCCGATAAAAATAATAGTCTCAATTTCACTCATTGCCCCGCTGGCGTTTTTTATGGGAATGCCGTTTCCGCTCGGGATAGACCTGCTGAGAAATCGCAATCCACACCTGATCGCGTGGGCATGGGCAATAAACGGTTATGCTTCAGTGGTGAGCGCAATTCTGGCAACCTGCCTTGCAATTTCATTTGGGTTTAGTACTGTAATCCTGGCGGCAATTGGCATTTATATTGCCGGAGCAGTGATAGTTCCGCGTTTAGATTCAAAGGAATAGCACCTTAGCCATGCCCGTGAAACGGTAATCCTGTTTACCTAGTCTATGGTGTGTGATATAATTGACGGAATTTAAACCGTGTAGTTTTACAACTCTTCCTACGGCATTATTGAGCGGCGATGCAACGCACTCACGCTCGTAAGTTTCCAGGGCTTGGGGACTTTTCCGCTTGGCCGCACGACGGTGGGAGGCGCCGCCGTAACTTGGTATTCACTCGGGAGGACATAGATGCGAATTTTTATAATCGGCTGCGAGTATGCTGGCAAAACGACGCTAGTTAACGGAATCACCGATTGGATTGCGCAAACCATGGGAAGCTATACCGGCTGCCACGACCACTTCACGCTGCCAAATGTGGGTCAAGGAGAAGCTACGGACGAAATCGAAGAGACCGTTATGGAACTCCTTGAGAAAGTCCCTTCGTTTGTCGAACAGTTTCAGCGATTCCAATTCGTTTATCATCTGCAGCCTGTGCTTTACCATCGCGATGATTTCCTGATTGAAAACTGGTACTACGCCGACGCTGTATATGTACCGCTGTATTATCCGAATCTCGGCGGACACGACCGCCAATACCTTGCGCGGTTCATCGAAAGCGATCTAAAAGTTTTGGCGCCGGATATGGTATTGGTACTCGTGAAAGCGTCGCCGGATGTTATCCGCAATCGCATGCGTCAGCAACCGCGTCCCCGGTGCCCCCTCAAGAATTCGCAGGATATCGAAACCGTGTTAGATCGCTTTCAAGAAGTCTATACTAACTCAATAATCGATGCAAAAATCTCCGTAGATACAACTAGCACCTCAGCCTCGGAGACGCTACAGGATTTTGTGCGGCAAGTGGAACCTCATTTGCGGCCTGTGGACCGGCAGCGAATTCTCAGCCATCAGACGCTGGAACAGGCAACATCCACCACGCGATAAATTGCGATACCGGGACAGCCTGCGCAAGATAGTTTGTTCAAGGAGATAACAACAATGAAGGTTAATCCCCAACAGATACTTGATGACGGCTTCATCATTCTACGCAGTGTCATTCCGCCTGAACGGTTAAATCAGCTGCGCGACAGTTTTGAAATCACGGTTGAACGGCAAAAGGCAATCTGGGCGCAAAACCGCAAACCCGATGCGCCGCCCGGCGGTGAATGGGAGACCAGTCCACAGCCGCGGGTAATGTTTTCCAACGTTGCAGACAAAGCAACCGCTGACACAATTGAGTTTTGCTTGCACGAAAATACACGCGGTGTTAGCCGCCAACTAATGCGGTCGAAGGAAGCAACCGTCACGCTAATGGCGCTCATGTGCAATCCCGTGCGAGACCATGGGCCGTCGCACTGGCATCGCGACATTCACCCCATCGATCAAGCTCCGTTGGGCGGTTTACAGTCGGACATGCTAGAAAATGCCCTGGGCTATGTGCAATGGAACATACCTCTTTATGATGATGACGTGCTGTGGGTTGTACCGGGCAGCCACCGCCGATCCAATACGGACGAGGAGAACCGCCAGTTGCTTGAAAATAGCCGCGTTCCGCTTCCGAACGGCATTCCAGTGGAACTCAAAGCCGGGGACGCCGTTGCCTATACCAATACAATCTTTCATTGGGGCAGCGACTACAGTCCCAAACTCAGGCGAACAATTCATCTCGGCTACCGCGCGTTTGGAGGTCCCATCTTTCCGTATGTCGCTCACCCGTATTGGAGATTGGATTTTGGCGAGTATCTTTCGCCCCGGGGACTAGAGATCTTCGAAGGATATTGCAACCTACTCGAGGAAGAGTGCAATCGTATCGTGTCGGTGTTTCAAGCAATGATTGACAAAGATGCTGACGCATTTCGCGAAGGAATTGCCGCACTCCATCCGGGCGAGAGTGGACGGATGGTGTGTGTCACGCTGTTATCCAAATTTGCGTATAAGATTCGATTTAAGCCGCCAGGATACGGAGGGGATATTACAAGGTCGCAAGAGATTGGCAACCGCTTTTCGCCGGAGCAGATTGAAACGCTCTGGAATCGGTTCGCGCCATTGGACGCAAAACTCCAGTCGGATACGGAGCAGTACCTCCCCGGTTTTCAGTCCGGTCCGATGCGATATTACTTTTACGAAATGCCGTCTGATTTTGGCATAGAAGAATTTATCGCAAGTTGGGATGCTAGATAGTGCGTGTAATTGCAAGCACAACGTAAAAATTCTTTTGCACAGTGCTTCATTTTTCTCCCGTCTTCTATAGCCCCCGTAATATTATTTAGGAGTGCGCCACCAGGCCTTGTAGGCGGGGCATCTTGCCCCGCGTGCAACACCACGCCGTGTAGGCGGAGATCAAGTGACTGAATAGAATCAACTGAACGAATAGCGAAGGCGAGCGTAAATCTCATGCGATAGAATTTCTTTAAGATTTAGCGCCTCAAACGCCCAAGAATTCCTTTGCCGCCCATTACTCAACCAGGCTCTTAAGAGCAACAACACTAATGGGAAAAATGCTCAAACACAAAAGCGAAAATTCCCAAAATAACCAGAAGCGCGCCGGTAATTCCCCGCTCATGGTGTTCTAAGAAATGAGAATGGAACCGCTCAACACCTCTCCGACCCAAATCGACCAGCAGTAACATGCCAAGGACAGTTACGACCAAGTAGATAATTGAAACTGCGCTAATGCCGAACCAGCCCAATGCGCTTGCCGAAAAATAGTAAACCTCAATCTCGATACACGGAGAAAAGAACATCGCGGCGGCTAACGAGGTAACAATCGCGAACTTCGATTTCCGCGAAATGTTTTCGTTGTTCACGTGGTGATGCGCGTGGTTGGCTTTTGAATCCAACACCAAATAAATCACGCCCAAACAAAACAAAATCGACGGCGCCACAATGTGCGCAAACAGCTCATAGGATTCGGAGATTTTGAAGCCGATAAATCCGACAACAATCCCGATGAGAATTGTGCTCAACGAATGGGCAATCCCGGTAATTGCCGTGATGCCCAGCGTTTCGCGGCGTGACCACTGTTCAGTCTTCCCGATTGCAACCAACGGAATCCAATGATTGGGAATTAAAGCGTGAACTATGCTTAACAAAAAGCTGCCCGCGAGGACCTGTATTGCGCCTCCCATCTCTGTTCTTCTCCGCGTTCAATTGACGTGATAAAGAATTAAGGAATGGCCTTACGACCGCCCGAAAACCCGCTCTTGGTACGCCTTGGGATTACCAATAAGCCCTTGGGGAATTGCTGAATAATTCGTTCCGATACGGATTTCATATGCACATCGCACTGATGTCTACATTTTTTCCGCGGAGCAGTCGGAGGTTAACCTAATTTCACTTGTGTGATATAGTATATACAATCCGAAGTTATTCAGCAACCCTTTTCGCAACAAACGCAAAACCAGAATTCCAGCAGACCAACGGATGCAAAAACAACCTGTGGCAATTTGCTTATCATCGAAAAGGAGGAATCTCCCAATGAAAATGGCCCAAATGAACCGAATCACGTATTTGCGTGTCCTGACCGTGGCGATTGGCTTTGTCCTCACGTCGGTCAATCAAGCCCAATCCCTGGACTCAATGATTGCCTTTTCATCAGACCGTGACCACCCCGGTGGAAATCATGACATCTTTGTAATGAAACCTAATGGGTCTCAGGTACGCAATCTTTCGAATAATCCACTGTCACACGATCAGTCCCCCGCTTGGTCGCCAGATAGGACGAGAATCGCATTTCAGGCGGAACGCGACGGAAACAATCCCGAAATCTACGTAATGAATGCTGACGGCAAGAGCCCTGTTCGGCTTACGTCAAACCGATTTTTAGATGTCGATCCCAGTTGGTCTCCAGATGGACGGAAAATCGCCTTTGAGTATGGCGTTGGAGGGGTTGGAGGTTTAGAATTATACCTTATGGACCCTGACGGCAAAAACCGCTTCCGGTATCCGCTTAACCGTGGATTCGACCGCGATCCTAGCTGGTCGCCGGATGGACGGAAAATCGCCTTCACGTCATGGCGCGCTGGATTCAGAGATCTCGAGATTTTTGTTATGGACGCTGACGGCAGAAATCCGCACGTGGTTCGACTGACGGAATCCCCCGGATGGGATGTCAGTCCTAGCTGGTCGCCTAACGGGCGGAAAATTGCCTTCTCGTCAAATCGCGATGGAAACGGGGAGATTTATGTCATGGACGCTGACGGAAAAAACTCTGTCAGGCTTACGAGACATCCCGAGGATGACCATAGTCCTAGCTGGTCGCCTAACGGGCGTAAAATCGCCTTCTCGTCAGTGCGTGATGGGAACTGGGAGATTTATGTTATGAACGATGACGGCGGTAATCCGACAAATCTCACCCAACATCCGGCGGTCGATGTCAGCCCTGCATGGCCGCCGAATCCATTGGCGGTTTCTCCAAAGAAGCAATTATTGATGCTATGGGCGGCAATAAAAAACTCCCATTGATCGACGCGGAATTATAAGCTGCTTACAATATCCCATAGCGATGCATAGAAACATCTCTATAACTTATACCTACTGCGTTTTCCTCATTGTGATTCTCGCGTTATTTCTTCGAGTGTCTCATCTCCGCGGATTCGATTAGAAGAGTTTAATTCGATTTCATTCGGCGAGAATTGTCCCACGTGACGAGTATTGAAATAGTATTGGTTGCGTTATGCCCGATTCCATTCGGACAAGGGTTCACGCCTACAGCGTTCCATTGGCCAGTTTCAGTCTGCTCAATACTCAGCCGTCGCTCGATCAATTTCCCCGCAGTTGACGGGAGCTGGTTGCCATTACTAGTGCGCCACTTTCAATCTTCGCCAGTTTCATTTCGCAGTCGGCAAACCTTGTCAATATTTGAACAGTGGTGTAGCGTAATTGACACGATGCTGTCAACATTTCGCTGCATTGCCAATTCCGAATCTTCATCTCTCGTAATGGGCTACGCCTAAACCGCCCAAAAAGGTCTGTTCTTGCATCAATGGCACAGAATTTGCTTATTTATTCACAAAGATGTTCTTGATGACTGCAGCCATTGGGAATTTGGCGAATCGCAAAAATGTTGTTCTATGTGAACATTTTCTTTTTATCCTTTGGTTAAGAATTTGCTTTCCGTATGAGATGGTGCAATCACCAACCGTTCGCATAACTTTCTCATTTTCCAACGATCACTCAATCCGAAGTCGTGCCCCCAAAATTGAAGTTTAGGAAATTAGCCGCCGAACGCAAATATGGAGGATAATCCGATGAAAAAAGCGATGGTTCTGAAGTTTTGCCTATTATTCCTCTCCGCTCTATGTCTACCGCACAGCTTTGCCCAAGATTCACCGCAATGGGGTCTGCCCGAGGGCGCAAAAGCGCGCATCGGTAAGGGGCGCATAGGTGAAATACAGTATTCACCCGACGGCACTCGACTTGCGGTGGCTAGCAGTATTGGCATTTGGCTTTACGATGCGGCGACCCATCAAGAAATCGCCCTGCTCACCGGTCATACAGGTTTTGTCACTAGCCTCGCCTTCAGTCCGAATGGTGAGATCCTCGCTAGTGCGAGTCGGGACTATACCATCCGCCTGTGGGACGCCGATTCGGGAAATCACCTGCAAACACTCACCGGGCATGGGGATTGGGTCTTTAGCGTTGCGTTCAGCCCCGATGGCAACACCATCGCTAGCGCGAGTGGTGGAGACCGCACCGTCCGAATATGGGACGCCGATACAGGAAATCCCCTGCGAAGGCTTGAGGGGCATATGGGTGAAGACTGGAGCGTTGGTGCAGGAAGCGTTGCGTTCAGCCCCGATGGCAGCACCATCGCTGGTGCAAGCGGGCACGATTACGTCCGTATGTGGGAGGTTGGTACGGGGAAACACCTGCGAATCCTGAAAGGACATACGGAATGAGTAGAAAGTGTAGCGTTCAACCCCAATGGCAAAACCATCGCTAGTGGCAGCGGGGACAACACCATTCGACTGTGGAACGCCGACACCGGAAAACACCTTCAAACGCTAAAAGGGCATACGTCTTTGGTCAAAAGTGTTGTGTTCAGTCATGATGGCAACATTATCGCCAGTGCGAGTGGGGTATACCATCCGGCTTTGGGACGCCGATACCGGAAAACACCTGCATACACTTGAAGGGCATTCGGGTGACGTACAAAGCGTTGCGTTCAGTCCCGACGATGGCACTATTGCTAGTGGGAGTTGGGACAATTCCATCAGATTGTGGGACGCCAATTCGGGAAAACACTTGCAAACGATAACCGGCTATACGACTGAAGTCTATAGCGTTGCGTTCAGTCCGGACAGTGGCATCTTGGCAAGTGGTGGTAATGACAATACCATTCGTTTGACGGACGCGGAAACGGGAAAACTCCTGCGAACCCTCACGGGACACCAGTTCTCGGCCACTAGCATTGCCTTCAGTCCCGATGGCAGCACCATTGCAAGTGCAAGCGGGGACAATTCCATCCGTCTGTGGCACACCGATACGGGAAGGCACCTGCGAATGCTCAAAGGGCACACGAAAACGGTAACCAGTGTCTCGTTTAGTCCTGATGGGAGCACCATCGCCAGTGGGAGTAGGGACAACACCGTCCGATCGTGGGACGCCGATACGGGAAAACTCCTGCGAACCCTCAACGGGCATACTAAACACGTCAATAGCGTTGCGTTCAGCACCGACGGCAGCATCATCGCCAGTGGGAGTGGGGGCCATACCATCCGATTGTGGGACGCCGATACGGGAAAACATCTGCGAACCCTCAACGGACATACTAATCACGTCAATAGCGTTGCGTTTAGCCCCGATGGCAGCATCATCGCTAGCGGGGGTTCGGACAGAACCATCCGTCTGTGGCATACAAACACGGGAGTATTTATGCGAAAACTCCTCGGGCATATCGAATCAATCAACAGCCTCGCCTTCAGTCCCGATGGACGCACCCTCGCAAGTGCGGGTGGAGGCTGGAGTTTGGATTACGCCATTCGGCTGTGGGACATTGAAACCGGAAAACACCTACAAATGCCCGTCGGGCATTCCTGGATTGTTACTACCGTTGGTTTCAGTCCCAATGGACGCAAACTCGCAAGTGGGAGTTGGGACGGTACCGTCGTGCTCTGCGAACTGGACTCTTCAACCGAATTAGGCGTAAAGCCGCTGACAATACGGACCACTACACTTGGACGCATCAAACGCACAGCCCTACTGCAGAATTATCCCAATCCGTTCAACCCCGAAACCTGGATACCTTACCAGTTGGCAGACGATGCCGACGTAACCTTGAGCATCTATGACCAGAACGGTCATATCGTCCGCACCCTCGACATTGGACATCAAAAGTCGGGAGGATACCGAGACAGAGCAAGCGCAGCATATTGGGACGGTCGCAACCAAAACGGAGAACGCGTCGCTAACGGCACCTATTACTATCAACTCAATGCGGGAGATTACACCGCGTCACGCCGGATGGTGATTGTCAAGTAGCATCGCACGATTGGGGTGAAAACCGAGTAAGCAAATCAACCAATACAATCTCAGAATGAATCCTAACTAGGAGGTTAAACTCATGAATTTCATGCGGAAGAACCGAATCGCGCGCATATGCCGATTCACAGTAATGCTGGGATTTGCACTCATATCGGTTAATCAAGCCCAATCGCTCGATTCAATGATTGCCTTCTCTTCAAACCGTGACAACCCTGATGGGAATCCTGATATTTTCATAATGAAGAGCGATGGATCTAAACCTCGTAATCTGACGAGAAACATAGCTTCTCGGGATTTGCACCCAAGCTGGTCACCGGATGGGACAAAAATTGCTTTCGAGTCTCATAGCGAAGACGATTCCGAAGTTTATGTTATTGATGTTGACGGCAAAAACCTCATCCAGCTCACAAAAGCTGCCGAGAGTGACGGCCATCCGAGCTGGTCTCCAGACGGGTTAAAGATTGCCTTTACGTCACGACGTGACGGAAATTTCACTGGCCAGTTCTTCGCTCTAGATCTTGAGGTCTTTGTCATGGGCGCTGATGGCGGAAGTGTTGTGCGGCTGACCCGAAGCGCGGAGTCGGACGCGGATCCGAGTTGGTCACCAGATGGGAAAAAAATTGCCTTTGAATCGCAGCGTGACCTAGATTACGAAATATACGTCATGGACACAGACGGCCAAAATGTCGTCCGACTAACTCAATCGATCGGGTGGGATAGCGATCCGAGTTGGTCGCCGGATGGAAAACACATCGCCTTTCGATCGGTTCGCGACCGCGATTACGAAATCTGCATCATGGATGCGGACGGCGGGAACGTCGTCAGGCTTACCCAATCGCTAGGGTGGGACGGCGAACCGAGTTGGTCTCCGAATGGGACAAGAATTGCCTTTGCCTCAAGCCGCGATGGCAACTCGGAGATTTATGTCATGGATGCGGACGGTGGAAATCAGATTAACTTAACGCAAAACCCGGCATCTGATAGCAAACCTGCGTGGTCGCCAGCGCAATTGTCGGTGTCTCCAAAGGAAAGTATGCTAACCTTATGGGCAACGATAAAAGCCTCGCAGTGATATCAATCTGATTAGAAGTGACGTGGATTCATCCTTGTAGACACAATATTGAAATCTTTATATGACAGATCGTTTACCACGCCTTATTGAAAAAACTCGAACCGATTTTGGCAAAATTTTCGCGCGAAATAGCATTTAGAGGGCACGAGCGCGTTTTTGGTAATCAAACCGCTGCTTCGACAGTAAACCCACCTACTAAGGAATAGCTTGCGGCATAGTGATATAGCTTGGCGTTGACTTCCAAAATATCCTCTGGCGTGTGATGTGCTCCGGCTTTTGACCAGATGGCGTTGTTCGCTTCTACACTCTCCCAAAGTGTCACCCAGGCATAATCATGTTTTGACGGCGCCACCCCCACGAATTCCCCCTTGTACCCTTTGAGGAATTCTACCCGCAGGCACCCCGGCAGCGAACGCGTAGCAGGCAAATATTCGCGTGACATAAAATCTTCAAAGACTTCGGCATCCACATTCTGCTTTAACTCGATCGTATGAATTGCACGGAATTGAGGCATGTTTCACTCCTATCTCGAAATAAAGAATTTGACCCAGTTTAGAAATAAAAAAAACTGATCGGCGGAAGACGGCTGTATCGCGGCGGATGATGCCGCTTAAACGGTAAAATAAAAATGGGAAAGCAGAAAACACCCCTGCTTTCCCTTGTAAACGCCGAATAACTCTTTCTAAATTTATCGACCCGCAATGAACGCTTCCAACATCTCACGTGCTTCGGTGTCGGCGTACTGAACCGGCGGCGACTTCATGAAGTATGCGCTGGGACCATAAAGCGCGCCAGCGATGCCGCGATCTTGTGCAATTTTGCAGCACCGAATCGCGTCGATGGCGATGCCTGCGGAGTTTGGCGAATCCCAGACCTCTAATTTAACTTCACACCGCACCGGAATATCCCCAAATTCTGTGCCTTCCAAATAAAGATAACACCATTTCCGATCGGCTAACCAAGGAATATAGTCGCTGGGTCCAATATGCACATTGTCCGGCGAAATGTCATGGTCCAATTGCGAAACCACAGCGTTCGTCTTGGAAATGCGCTTGGATTCCAAACGCTCCTTTTCCAACATGTTCTTGAAGTCCATATTACCGCCAACGTTCAACTGAGACGTACGATCCATTTTCAGTCCGCGGTCGCTCATCAGTTTGGCTAACGCCCTATGCACAATTGTAGCCCCGAACTGCGCCTTAATATCGTCACCAACGATGGGCAAGCCCGCCGCTTCAAACTTCGCCCGCCACTGGTCGTTTCTTGCAATAAATACGGGCATGCAATTCACCACAGCGCACCCGGCGTCCAGCGCTTGAGCCACATACCATTTTGTCGCCTCTTCGCTGCCAACAGGAAGATAATTGATAAGAATGTCCGTTTGCGTTTCGCGTAGCACGGAAACGACATCCACCACTTCAGCGGTAGATTCCTCCACAGTCTCGCGGTAGTATTTCGCGAACCCGTCCATCGTCTGTCCGCGTTGGACTGTTACCCCCGTCGCGGGCACGTCCGAGAATTTTATCGTGTTGTTGGGGTCAACGAAAATGGCGTCAGCCACATCGCATCCTACCTTGTTGCTATCAACATCAAAGGCCGCCACCACTTTGATGTCACTGATATGGTAGTCGCCCACCCTCACATGCATGAGGCCGGGGACGAATTCATCTTCTTTCGCATCCCGATAATATTCAATCCCTTGAATCAGTGAGGAAGCGCAATTCCCCACGCCGACAATCGCGGTTCGTATTTCAGGCATTTCTTTAGTCTCCTGTTATTTCATCTAGTTTGAAAATTTTTGTATGAATTATAGCATCGTGTCACAGGTATTCACTGACTTCAATACGGAATTCTGATTCCCGCAAATAAGAACTGGTGAGCCGGGCAATGCGGTTAGCGTCCCATTGGGTCAGTTCGTAGTTTGCCGTTATTTTCGACGGTCAGTTTCCAACGCTTGCCATTGGGAGAACGCAAGATTACGCCGCTGCCAAGGGATGAAAGTTCCACATCGCCCCCGTCGGTAATCTCCACCCGCTTTCTGTAATTGGCGCCGTCAAATCCGCTCTCGACCACAAGGTTCGAATCACCATTCTTGTTTTTTACATCGACGTTCATGCGCCAATTCACCTGATGAGCCATCTCCCCGTCGTGTGATTTTCCAATCCACCTCAGGTAATCGGAATCGTAGGCGCCAACCTTGTCCGGATCGGGCTGATGGATAGTGAGGCTGTCCAGCGGCCGCTTCAGTTTGCCGCCGATTCGGTTGACCCCAAGCGCGATGGTGCCATCTTCATTCATACGCATGGCTTCTGCGGCGAAACCTTCTTCTCCCGGGTTCAACCCTCCTTGCACCGTCATAAACACCAGCGGCCGCAGCTGTCCCCGTCCGTGCGCTTCAACAATAATTCCATACACTCCGTTTTTTGTGCCCATCCCGCTGTAACTAATCATTTCATGATCCGTCGCTGTTGGGTGAATACGGTGAATCGTCAGTTCTCCGATGGCGTCCAAATCTGGCAGTTTGCCCGCTGTCGGGAGCAGGTCGATGGCGCACCGCATATAGTCGCCTTGCGGCTCAAGGAAGATGTTTCCGCCCCTTTGTGCGCGGATTGAATCGCCGATGGGGGCTACGCCAGGTCCTACCCCGCCATAGCCCATCCGCAGATTATCCGACCACTCCAGTAGTCCGCCCGGAAGTATTTCAAAATCTCGAAGAGCGATGCTATCATCTAGCGAAGCTGTCGGGATCGTCGCCATATCTTTCATCAAATCGGACATCAAATCGGAGTCTTGTTTCGACGTTGGGGATTCTTTCGGTTTCATGGCATCCGTAGAATCGCCCGTAGCGGCAATACCTGCATCACCAACCAACAAAAATAATATAACCGTTACGGCCTTTATTGTCGCCCGCCACGCTGAACTAACCTCGGCTACTCTCGGTGTCAATTGCTCCCTTCTCCTTGTCGCTTTAATTTCTTAATCCTTTTAATTTTAAATTATTATAACATTCATCTCATGCAATTTTCCATATTATCTAAAGCCGCTCACTTACCGTATCAAACAGACCAAAAGTACAAAGTGAATCTCACTACACATCAGACTAAAAATCGGGCAACTTGTGCCCTACCCGGCGCGTGTTGTATTCCAGTTGATAACGCACATGTTCTAAATCGTCGGGGTAATTCTCGCCTTCAGGATATGGATAGGCGGACATGCCGTGAAAAGGCAGCGGGCCGGCGGTCTGAGAGAAGAGCGTATTGATGTCGCCATCCTTGTCCCAGCCATCGCTGAAAAGAATAAAATCGCGCACCCACCCATCCTTCAATGGCGGCAACTTCGCCGCGTCAAATTCAACCGTCATTTCGTCGCCCGCATTCATAACCACATACATATCATCAATCCGCTCGAGCAGCGGCGTGACATCTCCATAACGCGTATAATTCCCCGCGAGATCCCGCCACTGCGCCTCCTTGACGACGCTCTCATAGTTGAACAGGTGCGGTGCATGGGGTGTCGGACGATACATCTCGGAGAAGCCGCGATAGTGAAGATCCGCGCCATGGGGAGGTAATTCCGTAATTTGCATGGGCACAACCGGTGCACCAATTGAAAAAAACGCCGAATCCCAGTATATCTGCATATCGGTTGAAATCTTCACGCGCCGATCTTCAGAAAGGAATTTTCCCGTCAAATCTACGGCGATTGTTTTGTTCTTCCCCGCCGGAATCCCAATCACGTCTATCACCGTTTGCCAGTCGCCCTCACTGTTTAGCACTTGTAAATAAGGGAATCTCGGACTGAGCGACGGATTTTGCGAGAGTGAAATGTTGATACTCGTGTCAGTTGGAAATATCCAACCGGAGAGAAACAACGTTAACAGTTGGTCATTTGGAACATCGCCGAGGTCGAGTATGACGGAATGCGGTTTAACCACCCCTTGAAACTTACCGGGTTCATGTTCGACGGCATAGCGGTAGTCGAATTCCATCAGTGCATCGGCGACATCGTTACCATGGGAATCAATCGCAGCGCGCGGTCGATGAATCTCTTGAGTTGCATAGATTTTGAAGTCCGGAAACGGCGGTGGGCTGTATTTTTCATCAACGAATATCTGCGTTCCGTCGGGGTGGTCCACTACGATTAGCTTGACCTCATCAACATAGACTGTCTCCCAGAGTTCTTCTGTGACTTGTATCGAATAGACGCCGGATTTGGGCTTCATGAGGTCGCCCGATATTTTGACGTAATCTGCAGTCTCGGCGGGCGCTTGGAACCCCATCGGCGTTGCCATCCCGAGCGGGCTGCGCCACAAAAGATCTGTCACAAATTGATATTTCTCCCCGTCATAAACGTACAAAAACGGACAAGAGCCTTTCAGAATCTGCTTCTCGACAATGCGCTGATTCGCCTGCGGATGTATAAGGTTCTGGGGAACGCCGTTCGTCCAGACCACACGCAGCACATCACCTTGCTCGGCAGCTCCCAGCCCGAAATGCGTAATCGGTTCCGTGACATTCTTCATCTGGTAGAGGTCGCCAGCCTTGAGTTCAACTCTCGAAGCGATACCGTCGATGTTGACCTTGTTATTGCCCGCAGTGACTCCCTCTAACCGTACCTGAAGCCATCCGTTCTTGTTGCCGCCGTCATTACGCAGCGCGAACAGTTGCCCCTCACCGTCAATCAAAACCAAATCTAAATCGCCGTCGTTGTCGTAGTCGCCCACCGCGCCGTCAATCCCACCGGCGGCACCGTCCGGCAGCAGTCTTGAAACGTCGTCAAATTTTGCGGTGCCGTCATTCCGAAACAGCAAAATTCCATCTCCGCCCTCTCGTTGGCCGACAACCCAAAGATCCAAAAAACCGTCGTTGTCAAAATCCAAGAAATGCGCATCCCATCCGCGCACGCCATTTGTCGAGGCCAAGCCCGCCAGCGACCGGTTATCGTGAACAAACGTGGCGTCCCCCCTGTTGAGATAGAGCTGATGGGGCGTTTTGCCGTCAGTCGCCAAAAACAGATCGAGATCGCCGTCATTATCATAATCGCCCACGGCAACCGACGTAAAGAACACATCCTGCGAAATTCCCAGTCCATCAGACACCGCCCGCAGCTTGCCCTGGCGCAGATTGGTGTATAGGGTGGTTCCGCTCGCACCATTCACGGCAAATATATCAACATCGCCGTCATCATCAAAGTCGCCGAACGCGGCGTCAAGACCGCCCTGCGTCTCAGGAGGCAAAAAGGTCTGAAGCGTCACATCGGTGAATGAGCCGTCACCGTTATTCCGCTGCATGCTGGTTTCGGCATCGCTGACTGTCATCCTGTCCAGGTCGCCGTCGTGATCGTAATCGACATAAAGTACGTCTGACCCAACTTTCGGCGGCGATTGAAAATCAAAAGCGTCGCCCGCATTCAGGAGTAACCGCTCCTGTCTCTCCGCTAGCACGTACAAATCTTGGTCGCCGTCCTTGTCAATGTCCACGAAGGCGGCGGCATCGCCGTATTCACTGGGTGGATGGGATTCAAACTTCGCATCGTGGTTCAGGAAAAAACTGCCGCTTGATTCCTCGCCGTTCCTCGCGAATAGTGTAAACAGGTCTAAATCGCCATCGCTGTCCGAATCGGACAGTATGACCCTCGATCTTTTGCCTGACAAATTGCTAAGTCCAAGCTCCTGCGTAACATCAAGGTAGCGCATATCAACAGGAGGGCTGAGTTTAGCAACCACACGAGATTTGAAACCGGGGCTGAACTCTTCAATCGGGTGTCCAATAATGTCAGTTACAAGTTCGCCAATTCCTTGCTGGTAGCGCGGGGTGTTTCTCTGGACGTTGCTAAATATTCGAACGTTTCGAGATGCCCCCTTGATGTCACCTTGGTCGAGCAGGAGCAATCCCTGTTTTAAGAACTTGAGGAACTTTTCATCGACATCCCACAACAGCGCATGTAATTCAGTACAAATTCGTTTCGCCTCTTCAATCTGTTCTCGCTGCAGAAGCGCTTGCGCCAACTGGAGCAGCACCACGATATTTGTTGGGGCACCCTCCCGCAGTATCCGTAAGTGGTCAATCGCCTGTAAAATCGCTTGTGGGTCGTTCCGTTGGCCCAAATAGTGGCGCGCCAGCTTATACCGCATCTCCAAGTCATCCGGTGCGAGTTTTACAGCTTCCTGAATTTCCGCGACCATCTCCTCCGTCTTGCCCTGCCATTGATAGACCTCTGCGAGGATAAAATGCAATTGGCTGTCCATCGGCGCAACTTCGAGGCCGCGTGTCACCCACGTTTCGGCTTCATCGCTCTTTTGCAGGCGAAGATAAGCAACCGCAAGATTTCCGTAACCAATCGGTTCTTGGGGAATTATCTCCACTAACGCCTCAAATTCCGAAATGGCTTTGCTCGGTTGAGACTCTTCCAGGTAAGCAAGTCCGAGGTTTTGGTGGCGTATCGCGGTCTCAATGACATCCGAAGGGCTTGTCGCCTTCTCAGCCCAAGTCAACGCGTGTAAAGAAAAGAGCCCGCACGCCAAGAAAATCTGAATGCTAATGCGATATATTTTCCTCGTAGTTATAGCGGCCATTCCTTGTTGGACGGGTTTTATAATCTCCATAGCCGGGTGTTCTCCGCTACGCTGATACATCGCACATGAAAATTGGCGGGTAGTGATAGTAGGTAATTTCCGGCGTTGAACCCCCTACGAAACTCTGTGCCATCTCGATCGCTTCCGTGAGGTTTTTCGCGTAGTCAAAACCCATACGGCGTACCGCTTCAACGCTCCTCGGTTTGACGAATATCACCTTACCCAAATATTCTAGCGCATAACAGCCCCAATACCACATGTAAAAGGGATGTACACCGTGATAAGCGTAGGAATTTCGGTAGAGGTCAATGTACCTAGGGTTATGGGCAAACGACTCTTCGTACTTCTTTTCGATTTCGGCAGGTTCAGTAGTCTCTGTAAGCACCTCTTCGAAAAAGTCAATGTATGAGGGGTGATGGATTTTATGAAAATCGTAATCGACAGGGTGAGTGAAAATCGCCGCCCCCCCTTGGCGTACCAAAGGCAGGTTGTGGTAAAAATTAAAAGCATATCCTAGCGTCATGCACATGACCAGAATTGGATTCATGATTGAATCCACGTTGTAAGGGCCAATATACGGAACGCCCGTAACCAAAATATCCGCCTGGCCATTGACAGGCACCAACTGCTGTTTATAAACATTTTCAAGCGTCTTCTCATGCACCGGTTCGGTGTGCCCCGCGTGCACCCCGGTTAACCCGTAAGGCGCGCGCATGCTCTGCATCACGGCGCGAGCCATAGCACGCGGCATAATATCCAGGCTAGTTTTATTAATATGGAAATTGAGTCGATCGAACAGATTGAAGTTCTTCTCGCGCTTTTCTAAGTAAGGGAACAGTTTCGGGAAGGTAGCGCTGTTAAGCGTGGTTTCAATCGTAAAGAAATTGATGTGTTCCGTTATCACCTTCCAAATCCGTTGGCAGGAGTGGTGTAATGCAGATTTTGGAGGGTGCATATACGACAGAGAATGCATCAACGTGTGCGTGTTGTGGTGGTGGCGAATGCTTCGATAACTGCATATACCGGTCGGCAACGATTTGTAACCGCCATCCATGGCAACCAAGTTGATATTTACATAGATCAAGAGGTCGGATTCCGCAATCCGGCGATTGATTTCGACCTCTTCTCCCATCTCCGTTTTTCCAAGGTAAGACAGGTTATCATTGTCTTCAGCATCGTGATTATACAATCGCTCTGGATGGAACTGATTAAAAACCTTTGCGCCGACGCACCGCTTTAGTTCAGCGGGCGTCATTCGCCGGTGAAGACCCAGTGCAGCTATCAGATGAATATCGTCGATACCGGCGCCAGCCAGTTCCTCTAGGACAATTTCAATGATGCGTTGCCGCACATCCGGCGTCTCCATCGGCGGCAGCGGCAGCGAAAGATCGTCGAACGAAATCGTGACCTTCATGCCGGGGCGAAGCTGGTCTGACAGCGGCGACGCACCCAAGGGATTCTCAATAGCGTTTTTAATTGCAGTTGTGTCATCAGCAATCGGCGTGAGAGGTTTCGGCGGATAGATTACGCGAGTCCCCTTCGGAAGGCGGTCATAGAGGAAACCATCCCCATAGTGGAATAGATATTTTTGGTCGGGGTCCTCTACGTGTGTGATAAGGTCACTTCTGTCACTGTCGTTTCCCATAGATTTTTCCCTTTTGCCCCCAATTCCTTAGAAATTGCTCAGTACGATGAACGCAGATCGAATACGGTTTTCACGGAACCGAATTTCCCGGTGTGCAGCGCGGTTTGAACGGCTTTCTGATAATTATCCAAAGAAAATAACCCCCCGACTAACGGTAACAGTTCGCTTCCCATCTGTTGCAAAAGTTGAATTCCTAACGAAAAAGTGCGAATCCGCTTGCCATCGTAGCTTTCCAAGCCATAAGCATACACACCCCGAACATTCAGCGCCTTGTGCCAGAGCGCCGTCCAATCGATGTTTTTTGGAATAGCGGGCATACCGACTAGCATCACTTGCCCGCCTGCACGGGTCATGCGGAGTGCATCGTCGATTGTGTCGGTGGACGCCACACAGTCGAAGGCGACATCTACACCGCCAAGAATAACCGGTTTGCCAAGTTCCGGTTGATAACTTTCTGCCTGAGTCAATCGGCAAAAATCACGGTATATCGCTTTACCAGGGGCAAAAACCACATCGGCGCCGAGTTCACGGGCGAGTTTCTGTTGATGCTGGTGCTTCCCAACCACGTAGATTCGGTTCGTCCTTCCGAGATGCCGTATCGCCGCGAGCGTGAGCAGTCCAATCGTCCCCGCGCCCAGAATCAGAATTTCATCCGTGTCTTTCAGGTTAGCTTGCAGCACCCCATGTAATGCACATGCGAACGGTTCAATCAACACGGCGATTTCGTCAGGGACATCATCCGGCACACGATGTAACTGATTCTTGTGAGCCACAAAATACTTACTCCACCCGCCGCCAGTGTCCCGGCAATACCCGGTTTGAACGCCCGCAGAAATTTCACCCCGTGCAATATTTTCGCAACCGGCATAATGACCTCGTTGGCATTGATGGCATTTTTGTACGATGCCCCTAATCTCGCACGGCAAAACCGGTTCGATGACGACGCGGTCGCCAACATCATACCCTTCAACCTGCGGTCCAATCTCCGCAATTTCTCCCGCAACTTCGTGGCCAAACACAAACGGACACGAGGTAAACGGCGAAAAATATGGACTCCCCTTGGCAGTGATTGTTGCGAGATCAGAGCCGCAAATACCGCTCAGGCGCGTTCTAATTTTTACCCAATCGGGCGAGGGGAGCTGGGGACTTTCAATATCGGCCAAACGAGCGCACGACAGCCATGAAGTGTAGAGCCAGTTCCAACGGTTCCCCAAGAGTCGCGCGATTAAATAGCGCGGCACACTTTTCCTGAATTGAATGGCTTGCATTATTATGCGTCAACCAATACGACGTCTGTCTAACCCCTTCTCTTGAGGAGCCAACTCCTCCCCGGAACGTCAGTGCGGAAATACTCGACGTTCCCCCGATCCGCGACAGTGACGTAACACAAACATCCGTCGGCGCCGCCGAAAGCCAGATTCGTGCAATTTTTCCCGGCGAGTTCGATTTCCATAAGCAATTCGCCCCGTGGAGAAATTTTCGCAACCGTGCCTTTCCCCCAGCGCGTTACATACAGATTGCCCCGAACATCGCAGCGCATGCCGTCCATTCCATAATCAGCGAACTGGATAAGGGGGCGTTTATTCCTAATTTCGCCGTCTGAAGAGAGGTCATATTCCCAAATGTTGCGTTGGTCGCTTTCATTGACGTATAGCTTCCGCTCATCGGCACTGACCTCAATTCCATTGGTAGTTCCCATTCTGGATTCAAGGCAAGAAACCGCACCATTCGAACCAATCCGCCAAATCCGTCCTGTGGAGTCCGCCCAGTTCGGATCGCTGGCGTAGATAATGTCGTTCGCACCGATGGCAAGGTCATTCGGTTGGTTCAGCGCCAGCGAATGCGCGTGAACGCTGACTTCTCGCGTGTCCATGTCGACTTTGAGGACATTGTGGTTGATATAATCAGCGATAAACATGAAGCCGGCGCGATTAAAACGAATGCCGTTGCCGATGCTGCCGTTCGGTAATTCGAGGAATACGCTGCACTCGCCATCGGGAGTGACCTTCCCGATTGTACCTTGACGGGCATAGTTGACGGCATACAGGTTGCCTTCGACGTCGCAGGCGGGCCCCTCAATGCCCGCAGTGAAACCACCGGGGGCTGTAAAGGGGCGGCTCATGAAGAGATTATCGCTCGTGGTAGCGGCTGGCATTTTAAAGTATTCAGTCTTCCAAACTGACAGAAAGTCATCAACCTTTATCGACTAGATAATTAACTCGATTCAGAACGGTTATCCGTTATCTGCGCCCGTTTTTTCAGCGTATTGTACCAGCTGTTGAATACCTGGTTCTTCTTCGATTGTAGCAATGATCGGCGAATCTTGGTTTTCTCGGCGGGATCGTTTTCAAATTTTTCCATATCCGGTTCCTGACGCTCAACTAGTTGAATAAGGTATTCGCTGTCATTGCCCGCAAAAGGCCCGCCAACGGCATCAATGTTCATATTAAAAGCGGCAAACATAACCTCGCGCGACGAACCTAGCCCTGAAACAAAATCGCTGGTTGGAGATATGGCAAACAATCTACTCTCTTCTACCGACTGTTCTTTCTTGGTAACTCCCTCAGGCGCCTCATACTTTTTTAGTAAATCTTCGAGCGATTCGCCGCCGCTCCGAAGACTCAACAGTCTCTGCGCGTCTTCGCGCGCCATCTGTTTCGCTCTCTCTTTTTTTATATCCTCAACTACCTGCTCTTTAACCGTACGCTTCGGACTCGCTGTCCAGGTGTCCTCAAGCGCGGGGATGCCTCCAATTTTTTTCTCAAGCACCCTCGCCACAAAATAAGCCTCGATGTCCCCGTTCCCCTTCTTCGCTTCAATGATATCGCTTACCCCCACTTCCATGTTAAACACCTTGTCAATGAAACTGCGGTACGTCCATTTCGATCCAACTTGCGGGATGTTGGTAGCATCTTCAGAAAACCATCCCGTGTCTTGAACCAAAACTGATAAGTCACTATATCTTTCCCCTTTGGCGGCCGCTTCAAAATCTTGATATTCCACGTCGAAAAGCAGATATTCTGCGGCAGTCTTCGCTTCATCGACACCATCAATTTGGATTAACTTATCCCGAATCTCGCGCTCCGCAGCATCGAACGTCTGAATCTCCTCCGGTTTTCTCTCTTCCAATTTGATAATGTGAAAACCAAATTGGGACTCAACAAGTCCGCTCACCTCGCCCGGCTGTAATTCCTCAAAACACGCCTTTTCAAATGGGGCAACCATATCGCCGCGCGCAAAATAATCTCCCGGCGGTAGTTTCGGGTGGCGTCCCCTCAACGCCCCACCTGATGGAGCCGAACCGGCGTCTTCCGAATGCTCCTTCGCCAGGTCGGCAAAATCCGTCCCCGCTTCGACTTCAGTCTTCACTTTTTCAAGGAGTTCTTCCGCTCTGCCCTTGACTTCAGCTTTCTGTTCATCCGATGCGCTATCCGGAAATTTTACGAGAATATGGCGCGCCTTAACCGCTTCAGGCGTTGTAAACTCACCTTTACGTTCTTCATAGTACGCCCGTACCGATTCGTCTGTCACAAAATCCCTTGGATCAAGCTTGATGACCCGTAAATTAATCCGATCGTCAATTTTATAGTCTTCTTTGTGTTCTTCAAAATACGCGGCGGTGTCGGCGTCTTCAACGTTTACAGCGCTGGTATATGACGTGTGTTGGAATTGAATGTATTTCAACTTCGCCTTGTCATTCTGGATACGATACTCATTTTCAATCTCTGTATCCGTGATTAAGTCAAGCCCTTCAAACTGGCTGCGCAAGGCTTCAAAACTCATCTGCAAACGGACGATTTGGCGGAAGTAGTTTCTCTCTTGCGGGTTAGATGCGTTGTATGCAGCCAACAGGTGAGAATAGTCCCCGCGAATACTCGCCTCAATCTCAGCATCGCTAATCTGGGTGTTGTTCAAGTAAATTTGCTCCTGAATTATCTGTTCAATCACCTGCTGTTCAATCTCTTCGCGCTCAGTTGTTAAACCAGCTTGTCCCTGCTGTTGTTGTCTCTGCAGGTGGTTACTAACGAGCCGTTCAAATTCACCGCGCCGCACCTTCGCGCCATTAATCTTGAGCACAACGTCATCATCACCGGGCCCAGCACTCGAATTGCCCGACATCGTGGTATACAGTAAAAAAGAACCAATCACAAAAACAATCGCAATAATCCACATAAATATCTGTGCAATAAATTTTTCCCGCAGAAAAACTATCATATCTAAATTTCTCCTAACAAATCCTTTTCGGCGTGCGTCAATGTTTTTAGAACGCCAAATTAATACTTGATCGGTATTGAATTTTCAAGCAGATTTTCATGGAGGCCTTGATCGTCCGCTGTCCCTGTTCGGAAGATAATGAGACCGCTACAAACGTCGGTTTTTGTTAATCGCTCTCAAAATTTCTTCCTTTTGCCAACCTGACACCTCCACCCGGCATTTACCAAGTCGCCGCAAGTGTCTACCTCTTTAACAAGTCGTCACAGACGTCCTCCCCGTAACAAGCCGCCACAGACGTCCTCCCCGTAACAAGGCGCCACAAATATTCTCCCCTTAACAAGGGGGAGCGAGAGGGGGTAGAGTAACAAAAACCTCCTTCGCCCCTTCACGCGTGAGAGTTCCTCTTGCGCCGAATCCTAACGCCTGCATAATTGAGTCGATGTTCAATCGGCGGCGACAGCTTTTTAACGGTTATCCGCACTTCCTCGACTGGAAACTCATCCAAAATCACTGACGCAACGGTCTCGGCGAGCGCCTCAATGAGTTGAAATGATTGCCGCGTGCCAATTTCAACAATCACACTTACGACTTCTCCATAGTCAATTGTGTGTGCAAGTTCGTCGGCCGCTCCCGCCAGGGACAAATCACACGTCAAATCCGCGTCAATTTCATACTCCTGGCCAACCTGGCGTTCTGATTCCGATACCCCGTGATATCCGTGAAATCGAACACCCTTGATGATAAGTCTATCCATTTTTCCTGAACTTGCGGAAGGTTTTCCAATCTCCAACAGAACATTCACTATTTCCACAACCTCTAGGCGATTAAGGTTGTTATTATAGCATAGGTTCATCGCGCATTTCTATGATATAATTTTCAGATGCAGTGTGCGCATTTCGGTATCCCGCAACGCCCCGGAAAAATTACGGTTCTTCCTTAATTTGAAACGGCGAATTGTAAGAAGTTTCATGCTACCCGTGGAGACTCAAATCGCTTGCGCATTTCTTGTGATTTTCCGTATTTTCATAGCTAGTCTCTGAGGATTGGGTTTTGCATTGACACAAACCCACTTTTTCCTTTATACTAAAGCTAACGCGTGCAACTCACCGAACGTCACTCGTTTATGCTGCCGCGCATCTCACCTTTCCGTGACGTTGGTCGATGGACTATCTTTTTTGAAAATACCAAAGCGAAATGAACACAATTCCAGGATTTTTCCACGGTAAAGTTATTCTGATCACGGGCGCCACAGGTTTTCTCGGCAAACCGTTGGTTGCAAAAATTCTTACGGACATTCCCGATATACATAAGATTTACCTGCTAATCCGCGCCCGTGCAGAACCCAACGGCAACGTCTATTCAGCTGCAACGCGCCTGCGGGAAGAAATATTCACGTCCAGCGTCTTCTCCAAATTGAGGGGTATTCACGGTTCAAGCTTTGACGAATGGATTCGTGAAAAAGTTTCCGCCGTAGACGGCGACCTCTCGTTAAAACGGCTCGGTCTATCGGATAGCGATTATGCACGCCTGACGAGTGAAGTGAGGGTATTCATCAACAGCGGAGGCCTTGTAAAATTCGATCCCGCCATTGATGCCTCCCTGCGAAGCAACACGCTCGGCGCAAAATATGCCGTAGAGTTCGCTAAGAGTTGCAATGACGCCGTGCTAATTCACGTATCGACGGCTTACGTCTGTGGAATGCGTCCCGGGAAAGTTGCAGAAGCGCTCCATCAGCCCTATGAGTCTTATGCCGACGGGCATCGCGAACAAACCGGTGAAACCATGCCCAGCAACCTCGACGCGGAAATTGAGGACATTTTGCACTTGAGCGAGAAGGTGCGCGCTGAAGCACATCATTCCTCGCGGACGGTTCAATTCCGCAAACAAGCCCAACGCCAGTTGGGGGGCGGGAAAAGGACGAGTCAGAAACTCGAGTCACAGATCGAAACGGTTCGGAATAGGTGGATTGAAGCCCGTTTGGTGGAAGAGGGCTTGAATCGGGCAAAGTCGCGTGGATGGAACGATACGTACACTTACACAAAATCACTCGGCGAACAAATGATTGCCAAAGTTAAAGGCGATTTGCCAATCGCGATTGTCCGCCCCTCAATAATCGAGAGTAGCCTCGAGGAACCGGAACCCGGTTGGCTTGACGGTTTCCGTATGGCCGATCCGATCATTATCGGGTTTGCGAAAGGACGGCTCCCGGACTTTCCCGGAAAACCGGAAGCCATTACCGACATTATCCCCGTTGACTTCGTTGTAAACGCCATCCTGGCGATTTCGTTCCAGACATACCGCAAACGCGGAATCGAGGTCTATCATGTCGCAACTGGTTCACGGAACCCGTTGTCCTTTCACGGTATCGTAACGGCAACCCACGACTACTTTGTCCAATCCCCCATGTTTGACAAAGGGAAGCCGATTCCTGTGCCTGTGTGGAAATATCCAAGCCTCGAGAAATTCCAACGTCAACTTCGGCTTAAATATCTCATGCTAGGTTTGGGCGGTTCCATCCTCAGCCGGTTGCCGCTGAAATCGGCGGCGGGCGCCAATCGCCGCATTGGCGTGTTGCAGAATGCGATTGAAGGCTTACAGAATTATATCCGGCTATACGGCACATACACCCGCTTGAGTTTTGAGTTTGAAACCGGCAAAACTGAAGCGCTGTTTCGTTCTCTCGATCCGTCCGACCAACGGCGGTTCAACTTTGATGTCTTACGTTTTGACTGGAGGCATTATCTCCAGGAGGTTCATATTCCCGGCATCAAGCGTCACATCCTCAAACTCGAAAGTGGCAAAGGACAAAAACCCGTACCTGAACAAAGTGAAGAGGGGGACAGCATCCGAGTTGACGAAGCTGGCGGCAGTTCACAATTGCCTTATCGTACCATTCCAGACCTGATTGCCGAACGTGTCAAATCCCATCCGAATAAAACGGCGCTTCAGATGAAATCCGGTGACAATTGGGTACGGTATTCCTACCGCCAACTCTATGACATTTCCCGGCGAATCGCGTGTTCCCTCTGGAATCGAGGCTACCGCTCAGGCGACCGCCTCATCCTCTTTGCTGAGAATTGTCCGGAATGGGCTATCGCTTATTTGGGTGCCATACACATCGGCATCACAGTTGTTCCAGTCGACCGGCAAACCTCGGAGCGTGAAATCTTTGCACTCGCCAAGTTTACCGAGGCGAAAGCCATTCTAACCTCAGATTCGCTGGCTGGGCATTTGCACCGTGCACTAATTCAGTCCGACGACTGCACACCTACGGTAGACCTCTTAAACATCTATCGTTTCTGTGAACCATTTGAGTTAGACCATTCGCCGGAATCCCTATCTGCTTCAACCGAAGAGAGTGATGTGTCCGAGGTAACCAACGGCTTCCCCAAAGTGGATATCCAACCAGACACAATCGCCTCAATAATTTTCACTGCGGGCACCACGGTCGAGGCGAAAGGGGTAATGCTCTCCCACAAGAATTTCATTGCTAACGTCCACGCTGTTGCACAAGCGTTGCCGCCCCGCGATACAGACCAGTTCTTGTCGATATTGCCATTGCATCACGCGCTGGAGTTTACCTGCTGTTTTCTGATGTCAATTTACGGCGGTGCCACGGTCACTTATCCCAACACGCTCAAACCGACCGTTGTTCTAGAAACCATGCAGGAAACACAGACAACTGTCGTCATAGGCGTGCCGCGAATGTTTAAGTTAATTTATGACACTATCATGCGCTACGTTTTGAAATCTGCCGCTGCGGAAGATGCTCCGCCTGACCGATCGGCGATTGAAGCGTTGCACGCCGCGTTAGGTGGTAACATGCGTGTCCTAGTGAGCGGCGGTGCGGCGTTGTCCAACGAAATTTATGACGCATACCAGCGTTTCGGGTTAACAATTTATCAGGGCTACGGGTTGACCGAAACGGCTCCCGTGCTTACCGTGAATCCTCATCACAAAAGTAAGCGGGCGGCTGTCGGCGTTCCCGTACAAGGCACACAAGTTCAAATCCATCAACCAAACCCGGACGGGATTGGCGAAATTGTAGCGCAAGGTCCTAGCCTAATGGCAGGTTACTACCGGAACCCGGGGGCGACCGAACACATGATGCGGAGTGGAACCCTACATACAGGGGATCTCGGCTACATTGATGCGGATGGATATCTCTATATCACCGGACGTCTCAAGGATGTCATCGTATCGAGCGCGGGAAAAAACATATATCCAGTCGAACTTGAAGAGCTGTATCAACACAGCCCGGACATCGCAGAAATCTGTGTTGTCGGTGTGAACATCGGCGATTCGCACGGGGAAGAAGTTCACGCTGTCATTGTTCCCAATCGAAGGGGTAAACCCAATCCGGCGGAGGTTGAAGCTAAAATTCGCCAACATCTTCAAAACTGCGCGCGCGATCTCCCCAGCTATCAACATCTTCACAAATTACATTTTTGGGAATCGGAACTGCCCAAACTACCAACCTTTGAGATTCACCGCCGGCGCGTTAAAGAGATGCTATTGGATCGGCTGTCTGGCGTGAATCAGGACAAAATTTCAACGGGAGAGAGCGCCGACGACGCCTCTGATGAGTCGACTTCCTCAGCGCAGCCGGATTGGATTTCAGGCGGTTGGGAGGGTGCCATTGCTGCTGAATTGAGCCGCCTGTCTCGGCTGCCGCTTGAACAGATTCGTTTGGAAGATCACTTGGACGCCGATCTCGGATTGGATTCCCTTGCGCGAGTTGAACTGTTGCTATTGCTGGAAGCCAAAATACAACATCCCATACCTGACGAGATGGTCATGCAGATTCGCACCGTCGGCGACGTAATTCAATCCGTCAAATCGCTGCAAGCCCAACCTGCAATTCACCAGGTTGAGAGCAGCGCGTCGATCGCTGCCCGCGCTGAACCGCCGACTTATGCTGACATGGGTCTGCCGCACTTATCAATCAAAACACGCCTTTTGCGGCTCGGCATGCGAATCGCCTATCACGGGTATTTCTCCATCAAAACTTACGGTAAAGCGCACATCCCGGACGGTCAACCGTGCATCTTTGTCGCTAACCACACAAGTCACCTTGACACCGGCGCCGTAGTTACCGCCCTCGGCAAATCAGCGAGGGGCATCAAAATTCTAGCCGCACGCGACTACTTCTTCAATACCCGCTTCAAAGCATGGTTCTTTGGCAAACTTTTTAAGTTTCTGCCTTTCGAACGGAAAGACAATTTTTCACAGTTTCTTCAGGATGTCCGGACTTCTCACGAGATTATGCTTGAAAACCGGTGCTTACTCATCTATCCGGAAGGTACACGCTCGGTCACAGGCGAACTCCAACCATTCAAAGCCGGGCTGGGATTGCTCGCCTACGAAACCGGGGCGCCGGTTGTCCCAACATATATTGACGGCGCATACCAAGCACTGCCCAAAGGCAAAAACTTGCCGCGCAGAAAGCAAATTAAGGTGGTTTTCGGTGAGCCAATGACCCTCCGTGCATCCCAGGACGGTGCGGCAATCAATCATGAAGTCTATAGAGCCTTTGTTGATGAAGTGCGAGAAAAAATCGAGCAGTTGCGGGAAAGCGTACATAACGTGTAATACCATTTCGCTTGAATAATTGTGCATATCGTGTTTTCTATTATACTACTATGACGCGACCCATACTAACTGTTGCCCTTTCCACCGAACCCCGTAGGCAGGGTATCTTGCCCCGCTTTGGAAAGACTCGATTCACGCTATTAATACACTGACAATATATAGAAATGGTATAAGTAGTCCGTGTGTTGCACAGGGCATTTCAAATTGGAGTTCAATATCGATGTCAAAAACTCAGCCGGCTGAACGAAAAACGGCTGCATTCTTCGATGTCGATGGCACCATAGTCAAGAGCACCATCGTCCACTATTTCGTTTGGCTTCGCGTTCCGCTGCTTCCTCCCGCGCTGCGTCCGTTCTGGATGGTTCAATTCGCCCCTAAAGTGATATACTACCTCATTCTTGATAAAGCCAGCCGCACAAAATTTAATAGTGTGTTCTACCGAAACTATAAAGGTCTGGATGTTGAGACGCTTCAACATCATTCATACGAAAATTTCGATACGCATCTCCGCCCGAAAATCTTCCCCGCCGCATTAGATCGCATAAGTGAACACCGAAGCCGCGGCGATTTGGTCGTTCTCGTGAGCGGTTCTCTCAATTTCATCATCCAGCCGCTCGCCGATTTTCTCGAATGCGACCATGCTTTGACCGTGCAGATCCATGAGGAGGGCGGCAAATTCACAGGTGAACTCACTACACCGCCGCTAAGCGGAGAGGAAAAAGCTCGCGCCGTCACAGAATTCGCCGAACATCACGGCATCGATCTCGCTGCAAGCTACGCATACGGCGATAGCAGTGCAGATCTGCCGATGTTGCAATGCGTGAATCATCCGGTTGCCGTCAATCCCGGCAAGAAATTTCGGCGAATTGCGCTTGAGTCCAGTTGGGAAATCCAAAATTGGACGCTTCATCCCGATCCATAAATCCGCCGTTTCATAATCTGGCAACCGTTATCAGGAGAATAATAGATATGAAAGTGACTCGCTACTTCGAATCGCTGTCCCAACCTAACGACACCATGTTCGTCGAAATTGACGGTCCCTATCGTTTCACGAGGCGCGGACAAGATTGGATGAAATTCCGCGAGGACCTCATCAGTCTCATTAAGGACACCATCGCCGAAGACCTCGCCGACACGTTCGCAACCGAGACGGAAAATTGGAGTTCTGAAGAAGTCCCATAGGTTGATGGGCACCTTACATTCTCCCCCGTACCAAGTACGTTCTCCCCCTTGCCAAGGGATCAACTGAGCGAATAGCGAAGGATCAACCGACCGAATAGGGAGGGCGATAGTCTTCACTAGTTCTTGTAGGTTGGGTTAAGCGGGTAATACAAAGAGCTGTCCTGAGTCAAGATTCGTTCCGATTTCTGTACGGCGCGGCTAGCAAATCACATGGAGCGAACCCAACGCTTTTCGAATTCTTAAACCACTGCTCGACAATACATTCCGAATTCGACAAAAAACGTTGGGTTACGCTTCATCAGCCGACATGTTGAGGGTAATCAAAACACGTACATGCACGCGGCATACAGGCGTTGTCTCGTTAACACCGCTCAACCGAACCTACACACTAGCTTAGAATAAACACAGAGTCGTCGGTGACACATCCGCGACAAAAGGAGGCGTTCAATTGGGAATAAATTGGCAGAAGGGATTCAACCGCCTTTGGTTGTTTTTCTCTATTGTCCCTGGTGTTCTGATTTTGGCTTATGTTACTGTTATTGAAGGCTTCAGTGAAGGCGTCTGGGTGGCAACTATATTCTTTGGCATTACATTCGTCGCCGGGCACATTGTCTTCAGAGCAGTTCTATGGATAATAAAGGGATTCCGAAGCCCGTAGTCACTCCGGGTATGGTAGAGAGATTGACCGACCGATTTGTACCCTGTAGGTAGGGCAGATTGATCAACTGAGCGAATAGCGAAGGATCAACCGACTGAATAGGGAGGGATCAACTGAGCGAATAGCGAAGGATCAACCGACTGAATAGGGAGGGCGATAGTCTTCTCTTGTAGTGGTGCTTCCCCCGCTCTCAAATCGTATTCACACGCGGAGTTTTTGCTTTCAAAAGCCATTAGACATCTTTCCAAAATTATTCCACCGCCCGATAGCCCCAGAGGGGCGACAGGTATATAGAATGCACTGGTACACATCAACATCTAGCCCCAGCGGGGCGGCAGGTAAAAACGACTACCGTCAAATTGGGCTAGTACGCTGTAGGGGCAACCCTTGTGGTTGCCCTTAACGCTTCGGTTTTTTCAACCACATTGAGTTAATTAGGAAAGATGTCTATTATTAATCAAAACATAATTTAACCGCCCCTCACCCCCATGCAAAATTACGCCTTACCCACAAAAAATCAGGTTCGCTCGGACATAAACAAACATGTTGAATACGGCCTATCCTTGGAACAACAGGGCGGCATTCCGAAAGCCATCCAGTTGTGGGAGACAATTTTGTCCGTCGAGGCTGTACCCGATATCCGCGCCCAAGCCAACTTCCATCTTGCTAAAATCTACGAAACTTGGAACGAAGTGTTTGCCGCCCAGCGGTTTCTCGGACGTGCACTTCAGTTGAATCCTGCAGATGCGAAAATCCGGACGGAATACCACAATCTCAATCGCCGCATCGCGGAAAATCAGGACGTGATGATTGCGGAGCGGGAACGAAAAAACAGTGACCAGATTGTCTCGCTATTCCGAATCGCTACAGGACTAAAACTGCTCCAGATGGACAAACCGGCACACGCCTATCCCTTGCTGAATAGCCGCACAAAAATCTACCCGAACGCCGCTGTTGCCATGCACTTATTGACCGACATCATCATTACAGAAGATGACAAAAACTCCGCCATAGAGTTCCTGGAGGACAGGGATGGGCTTGCGAACACGGCGCATAACAGGTACACCATTACGCATAGCGGACTGCATGTGTTTTATAGCGAATTGGCGAAGCTGCACCAAGACAATGAGGTCTACGGCGAAGCGGCAGAATGCTGCGAACAGGCATACTGGTTGGACAACGCCGCCCCAGAACCGCTCTATCGCAAGGTCGTCTGCGAAGCGAATTCTGAAGCGTGGGAGGCGGGGTTAGCCGCGTTAGACCGTATCGCCAATCACCTCGGCGAATCTCCCCAGACCCGGTCCAGCGAGTACCCAGACGGTATCGATCCCGTGGAATATCACACCGCCGCGGCAAAAATCTGCGCCTCCGCATTTCGTACCACACAGGATAACGCCATGGGACTACGCGCAATCGCGGCGTGCGAGGTAGCCCTCGCAATCAAAAAGAAAAACAGACCAGTCTCCAAACTTCTCAAATCCCTGCGCTCGGCGGGTGTCGCTACTGCCTGAAGTGTACTAATCCCTAATCAATAGAAGTCCCAACTCCGCCAGACGCACGCCAAACTCAAAATCAATGAAAACCTACCACCTAAAAACCGAACAGAAAATCGACAAACCGCAGGACGAACTATTCAGCTTCTTTTCAGATGCGCACAACCTCGCGAAAATCACGCCCCCGTGGCTGCATTTTAACGTATTGACACCCCCGCCCATTGACATGCAGGTCGGAACGTTAATCGACTACCGCCTGAAGATTCGCGGTATTCCCATCCGTTGGCAAAGCGAGATTACCGCATGGGATCCGCCGCACTCCTTCGTCGATGAGCAGCGCCGCGGCCCCTACCGCCGCTGGATTCACAAGCACTCCTTCGTCCCAAACCCGGACGGTACACTGGTCAAAGACGAGGTCGAATACGCAGTCTACGGCGGCTGGCTCATCCAAAAACTCTTCGTCGCCCCGGACATAGCGAAAATCTTTGCCTACCGCTCCGAAAAACTGCGCGAACTGCTCGCCGTCCCCTCTAAAGCCGATTGAACAATGGCAAAATGTCAACACCTCGCCAATATCTTTAAGACAGACTTTCTAATCTGTGGTAGGGGCTTCCCAGCCCCGATAATCGGGACGTTGACACCCCTCCTACTCCGCTCACCGCGCCCTAATTCGGACTTGACAATGTCAAATTCATGATGTATACTCATTGTATCTACGCCACAGAGGAGAAATAAAATGGAAACCCGTGTACAGAAATGGGGCAATAGCCTTGCACTGCGGATTCCCAAACCGCTGGCAAACCAAATTGGACTCGAACCCAACTCAACCGTAGACTTAACGCTTAACGGGTCACATCTGGTCATCGTTCCGGTGAAACCCGCCAGTCTTGCGCTAAATGACCTTTTGGCACAGGTAACGGACCACAACCTGCACGGTGAAGTAGACACTGTCGGCACGGTAGGCAGCGAAACATGGTAGCCCGATCCGAGTACGTCCCACAGCGCGGTGATGCAGTATGGCTTGACCCAAATCCCCGCGCCGGCAGCGAGCCGAGCGGACGCCGTCCCGCCGTTGTGCTTTCACCGAACGCTTATAACGGTAAGGTCAGCTTGGCGATTCTGTGTCCAATAACCAATCGTGAAAAAGGTTATCCCTTTGAGGTCGCCATCCCCGCGGGGCTGGATGTGTCGGGCGTAATTCTGGCGGATCAGGTCAAGAGCGTGGATTGGCGGGCGCGCAACGCCGAGTTGATTTGTCCTTTGCCCGCAAAGACGGTAGACGCCGTTCTACAGAGAGTCGAAACACTCCTGTGGCGGGAAGAAAGAACTTGACGAATTTCCAAGATTCAACGGTCAATTCGAGCATAATCAACCAAAAAAGTCATCAATAGGAAAATATTCATGGCATCACATACCGGGTTGTAGTGGAAAGCACAGTCAGTAAACTTGATCAAAAATGAACGGAAATTGATATGCCGAATCTTACAGATAAGGAACTGCTGCAAATTATAGAAGACGATGAAGCCGACCGAGTTGAATTCAAAGAGTCACTATCCGGCAGTGCCCCGAAAGAAATCAGGGAAGCCATCTGTGCATTTGCCAACGATTTGCCGCACCGCGAAAAACCAGGCTATGTTTTCGTCGGGGTACGGAACGACAAATCTATCGCGGGGTTAACTGACACGAACGAATTGCTCCGCCAATTGGCTGATATGAAAACCGACGGGAATATCGTACCGCCGCCTTCACTGACCGTTGAAAAGTGTGTGCTGGGCGCAAGGCAAATTGCATTGGTCACGGTGCAACCATCTAACTCGCCGCCGGGTCGGTACAAGGGTGTTATCCATATCCGTATTGGTCCCCGCCGCGGCATCGCGACAGCGCAGGAGGAAAGCATTCTCAACGAAAAGCGGCGATATGGAGACATCCCCTTCGACGTAAATCCTATCCCCACTGCCGGCATCTCTGACCTAAACCTTGCGCAGTTCGAGAATGAATACCTGCCGCGGGTTGTCCCTACCGAAATATTGGAAGCCAATGAACGCACTCCTGAAGAACGATTGGCTGCAAATAAAATGACCGCTCCAGGCGATGCACGAATCGCAACAGTGCTCGGAATCCTGGTGCTTGGTAAGAATCCACAAGATTTTCTTCCCGGCGCTTACGTCCAGTTCCTCAAAATTGATGGCGGTGAGCTAACCGACGATATAGTTGACAGTGAGGAGATTCACGGCGCAATTCCGGACCTTCTTCGCCGTCTCGACGATAAACTAAACGCTCACAACCGCATCGCTGTCGATATTACGACGAGTAACGTCGAACGACGAACATCGCTTTATCCCATGATGGCGGTGCAACAGATTACTCGGAATGCGGTGATGCATAGGAGCTACGAAGCAACCAATGCGCCGATTCGTGTGTCGTGGTTCAATGACCGCATTGAGGTGTTGAGCCCTGGCGGCGCCTTCGGGGCTGTGACCACCGAGAATTTCGGTCACACCGGTCTTACCGACTATCGTAACCCCAATTTAGCGGAAGCCATGAAAAACCTCGGTTTTGTGCAGCGGTACGGCATGGGAATACCGATTGCTAGAATGTCGCTCAAAGCAGCCGGACACCCGGAACCCGAATTTAAGCTAAATGGCAGTTACGTGCTAACTACAATCAAAATCGCCAGAAATCCTGTCAGGACATGACAATGCCCGTTCCAGTTTTAACATTCTTCAACAACAAAAGCGGTGTTGGCAAGACCTCCCTTGTTTATCATCTGGCGTGGATGCTTTCCGACATCGGTCACCGCGTCCTTGCCTGCGATCTCGACCCGCAGGCAAATCTTACGAGCAGGTTTATCAATGAAGACCAACTAGAAACACTCTGGCCCAACCATGGACCCCGAAAGTCCATCTATAGCGCACTTGAACCTCTTTTAGACGGAACTGGCGACGTTGAAAATCCTCATTTGGAGATTTTAACGCCGGAATTGAGTCTCATCGTGGGGGACCTCACTTTATCAGCCACAGAAGATGAACTTTCCAGCCAATGGCAAGAGTGCCTCGATAGGCGCCCTCGTGCATTCCGGGTAATTTCGGCGCTATGGCGTATTGTGCAAAACGCGGCGGAAAGTAATCAGGTCGAGATTGTTTTAGTAGACGTCGGCCCTAATCTGGGCGCTTTGAATAGGGCAGTGCTAGTGGCGACAGATTACCTAATAGTTCCACTTGGAACAGATCTACTCTCGCTTCAAGGGTTGCGCAACCTCGGTCCAACGCTGCACGATTGGCGCAATGGGTGGTTGGATAGATACGACCGCAACCCTATCTCTGACCTGCCTATACCTAGCGGATTAATTCAACCAATCGGCTATGTGGTACAGCAGCACGGCGTCCGCTTGGGGCGTCCTGTTATGGCGTATGACAAGTGGGTCAACCGTATGCCGGAGGAATATGCGCGAAACCTGCTCGATGACAACGACGGACCTTACCCTCAGACGCCGGAACAGGATAAAGCAAATGCCCTCGCCACTGTTAAGCACTTCCGGGGATTGGTACAAATGGCGCAGGAAGCGCGAAAGCCCATCTTCCACCTCACTCCCGCTGACGGAGCTATCGGCAGTCACGCCGCAGCCGCCAATGCCGCCCGTCGTGATTTCAAAAAATTAGCAGATAAGGTTATGGCGTGGATGGCACCAGCGTAGTTTTGTAGCCGCGGAATCAATCGCGTTCTGCCAACCAACACAGTATCATGGCAAAAATCGAAGGCTTCAGGGTAAAAAACTTCAAGGTACTCAAAGATGTGACGTTGGGGCGCCTATGGAACCAACGGGAAATACAACCGCTCACGCTCATGACCGCAGTCATCGGCAAGAACGGCGTCGGCAAAAGCGCGCTTTTCGATGCGTTCGGATTCCTCGCTGACGCCCTGAAGTCCGGCGTTGAGGAGGCGTGCGGTACTCGCGCACGCGGCGGGTTCGAGCAGATTCGTACACAAGGCGAATCGGAGCCCATCGAGTTTGAGGTGTACTATAGAGAGCACGGAAACGCCCGGCCCATGACCTACGAGATCGCCATCGCGGTAGAGGAGACCGGGCGCCCGTATGTGTTGAAAGAACGCCTCAGACAGAGGCGCAAAGGCCAGAAATACGGCCGCCCATTCTCGTTCTTGTTCCTGAACGGCGGCAAGGGCGTGGCGTGGAAGGGTGAACAGGCAGGTCATCAGATTGACGAAAAGATGGAGCAACTCGATTTCCCGGAACTCATCAAGCTGATTATTGCGGACGAATCCAGCCAGACCGAAATCATCGAATTGGAAGATCGGAGCAAACTCGGCATCGCCACGCTCGGCGCCCTGAAACAACACCCGCGAATCTCGGCTTTCCGGCAATTCATTGAAGGCTGGTATCTCAGCTATTTCACGCCGGACGCGGCGCGCAGCCTGCCGCGCGCCGGTCCCCAGCAGCATCTCAACATCCACGGCGATAACCTCGGCAACGTCGTCCAATTCATGGAACGCGAACATCCGCGCCGATTCGGCGCGATTCTCAAAGAGATCGCCGACAAGATTCCGGGGGTAGACCAAATCGACACGGAAAGAACCAGTGACGGACGCCTGCTGCTCAGGTTCAACGACAAAGGCTTTCAGGCGCCGTTTTACGCCCAGCAGATGTCTGACGGAACACTAAAACTATTCGCCTACCTCCTGCTCCTAAAAGACCCAGCGCCGCCCCCATTTCTCTGCATTGAAGAACCGGAAAACGGCTTGTACCACAAACTCTTGGAATCGCTCGCCAAACAGTTCCGTGAATACGTCACCGGACGCAGAGGCGGATCCCAAGTCTTCATCACGACCCATCAACCGTATTTCGTCGATCTGTTAGAACCGCAAGAGGTCTGGATCCTAGACAAGGGCGCGGACGGCTACTCCACAATCCGCCGTGCCAGCGACGATCTAGCAGTAACCAACCGTCATTCAGAGGAGATTCCAGCAGGCAGCCTCTGGTACACCACCCATCTCGACACAAGGTGATTATCCAACCGAATTAACCTAAATTGCATGCAATTACTAACAAAATGGGAGGTTGAATAAGAACTGAACACAAGCCTTATTCCCCTTCTTAGCAAGGAGGGATCAACTGAGCGAATAGCGAAGGCGATAGTCTTCCCGATTTCTCGACCATGCGCTACCGCCCCCTCTGGCGTACGCATGTTTCGGTCGGTGCGGTATCCAACCGCACCGGCGGACCGGATAAATACTGGTTCAGTCAGAAAACCGAACGAAAACATCTTTCCCTCCTTACCAAGGAGGTGGAGGTTCATAAAAACGCAGTTTCTCCTGAACGGGAAAAATTATACATTTACTCATTGGTCTGTGGGAGAGGCTTCCTAGCCTCGATTATCAATCAGTCAATCAATCTTTGTGCAAAAATGATACTAAATGACTATAACATACTCGGTCACTCTTCAGAAATTGCTCCTACAGGCAGGATCGTCTCGGTAGGACGAGATTCCGATTCCCGACAACAACCGGGCAACCGCTAGGGTCACCCTACAGACATCGACAAAATCCAATTGTAGGGGCAGGTCTCGTGCCTGCCCTTAGACTCATGATTTCCTTGCGGAGAAGCTAAAATATGACTACATCCAAACAAGAAATCAAATCAGCCCTACAACGCTTCACCGATGGCAACTTTGCCGAAAACGCACGGTACCTTTTTGAGATTCTCGGCTACCGCAGCCAAAGGGCGATGGACTTGGAATACAACACCGCCGAGGAGTTTCTTGAAGTTCTCGATCGGCACGGAAAGGTTAATCAACAACGTGCGTTGCTAAATCAGTGGGACTCCATTCATATCCTGCTTCAACTGAAAGCCGAACAGATCCGCGAAAACGGCGTAATTGAATTCGCTTCCACAGACGCCGATGTGGATAGCACATACATTGAATCCTACCTCTTTTTGGCGCTTAAGCTTCGCGGTGACAATTACACGCGCACACATCTCTCCCAAATTACTCGCGAAATCAACAGACCATTCGACATGCCCGCCATGATCCTCTTCCAACACGGCGAGACGCTTACTTTCGCGGTGATTGACCGAAGGCGTCACAAACGGGACAGGTCCAAAGATGTTCTCGAAAAGGCGACCCTCATCAAAGACATCGGATACACCGGTCCTCGCCCTCACCCCGCCCATGTTAACATTTTGTTCGATCTATCGATTGCGGAACTACACCGTAAACACCAATTCGCCAATTTTAAAGAACTTCATGACGCTTGGAAAAAGACGCTTGACACGTCCGAACTCAACAAACGATTCTACAGGGAGATTGCCAATTGGTATTTTTGGGCGGTTAATCAAGTAACTTTCCCAGACAATGCAGGGGAAGATGTCGAGGTGCGCAATGCCACCAGCGTGATCCGGTTGATTACGCGCCTGATTTTCGTATGGTTCATCAAGGAAAAGGGATTAGTCCCCGATGCGCTTTTTGCTGTAAGAGACATAAAAACCCTTCTTCATAACACCGAACCCGATGCGAGCACCTACTACAAAGCAATTCTTCAAAACTTGTTCTTTGCCACGCTCAATCAGGAAATGAACACTGAAGAAAAACCCAATAACCGCAAGTTCAGGATTCAGGCGAAGCAATCAGGCGATAGAGATCAAAACTACATGGCGCATTCCTTATACCGGTACGAAAATTGTTTCAAGGATAAGCAAAATGCGCTCGAACTTTTTGGTGACATTCCTTTCCTTAACGGCGGCCTGTTCGAGTGTTTGGACAAACTGGTCGAGAACGATTCCGAAAAAGACAACTCCAAAAAGCCTAACTCTAAAGAGATACGAATTGATGGCTTTTCCGACCATAAAAAGAACCCGTTAATTGTCCCAAATTTCCTATTCTTCTCCGATGAACAGAGCGTTGACCTCAATGCCGCTTACGGCACACGCGGTAAGAATTACAAGGTACGTGGCCTAATCAATATTTTTGACAGTTACAAATTCACGGTTACCGAAAATACGCCGATTGAAGAAGAAGTCGCCCTTGACCCCGAATTACTTGGTAAGGTCTTTGAGAACCTACTCGCCGCATACAACCCCGAAACCGGCATGTCCGCCCGCAAGCAGAGTGGTTCGTATTACACGCCCCGTGAAATCGTCAACTACATGACCGACGAATCACTAATCGCTTACTTAAAACACAAGTGCATCGCCTACCGCGAATCCCAATCCGCTCCTTCGCCGACCACGCCGCCTGCGCAACTAGATCTCAGCGGTCGCATGGAACCAGTCCAAACGCAAATTGACACTCGTGGCGTAAAACTCTCCGATGAACAGAAAGACCAGATAGAGAAAGACCTCCGGCATCTGCTCGCTTACAATGACGCGCCGCACCGTTTTAGCCCTGATGAAATTGAGGTGTTGATAAACGCCGTTGACTCACTAAAAATACTTGATCCCGCCTGCGGTTCCGGCGCCTTTCCAATGGGCGTGCTGCACAAGTTGGTGTTCATTCTTTCCAAACTCGACCCTGGGAACGTGCGATGGAAAGAACGGCAAATTGAAAAAGCATGCGAGATTCCTGATCCTACTACCCGTGACAAAACGATTGATGATATCGAAGCTGCATTTGAAAGCAATGAGCTAGACTACGGACGGAAACTCTACTTGATTCAAAATTGCATTTTCGGAGTGGACATCCAGCCCATTGCAGTACAAATCGCCAAACTCCGCTTCTTTATATCTCTAGTCGTCGATCAACAACTGGACGATTCAGCAAACAATCGTGGGGTGCGCCCTCTTCCGAATCTAGAAACCAAATTTGTCGCGGCAAACACGCTAATCGACATTACAGGACAACTGTCGCTTCGCAGTTCAGAAATAAGAAAAAGAGAAATTGAACTTCAAGAGGTTCGGCGCCGTCACTTTACTGCGCGCACACCCACGACAAAAAGGCGTTATCGTGAGCGAGATGCTGAACTCCGTGCAGAAATTGGTGCATTACTCAGCGATTTGGGGTTACCGAAAGGGACGGCCGACGAAATTGCACGATGGGACCCATACGACCAGAATGCTTTCGCTGTTTTCTTCAATCCCGACTGGATGTTCGGTCTCTCGCAAGGGTACGATGTAGTGATTGGCAATCCACCATACATTAATATTGAAAATCTGCAAAGTACAATAAAGGATTATCTATTCAAAAATTTTCAAACGTGTCAAGGGAGAACAGATATTTACATCGCTTTTCTCGAAAAATCTATGTCCATTCTCCGAGGAATAATGTGTTTTATTCTCCCGTCAGCTTTTGCAACCCAAAAATACGGAAAAAAACTGCGCCAGATGCTCATTGGACATTACGGAATTCGAGAAGTCGTCGATGCTAGTAGTTACAGGATTTTCGAGAATGCGACGGTTTACAATATAGTTTTGATGGTTGGGAAAGAAAAAGAACAAAACGAAGAAACCAAGGTCAAATTGCATTCCAGCAATTCAGATTTTGAAACGCGTGGCGGGAGGGAGTTTTACGTCAATCAACAACTCTTTTCGAAACTCAAGGATTCTCGTTTTGAAACCGATCCACTCGTCTTTGACGGGCTTAAAGTGCAGGCAAAAATATGGCAGCACTCCGTTCGTTTTGATCGGATTTGCTTCGTCGCCTACGGCGCGCGGCTCAATCATCGTTCGGAAAATCTGGGAAAGCAACACTACATAAGTCAATCGCAAACGCCGGGCGCAAAACGGTTTTGTGAAGGAAAAAACATTGAGCGTTACACTTTTTCACAGGCCGGCTGGCTTGATTACACGCCCGATGAACACTACAATTCGATGTTTCCTGAACTATTCGCAAACAGAAAGCTGATGTCTATCAACGTTGTAAAAGATCGGTTGCGGTTTGCTTATGACGATAAATGCTTCTTCAACAGTCATACGGTTATAAACTGCGTTAGGCTCGATTTGCTCTCGCATGCCTCCCACGTTTCAGCACGCCGTGCTTTTCGAAATGCCGATAAGAAATTCGCCAAACAATTTAGTTATGGGTTTCTTCTAGGAGTTCTAAATTCTACACCAATTAACTGGTATTTCCGAAGTTTCTTAAGCGAGAGTTTACATTTCTACCCGAACGATGCCAAACAGTTACCTATTCCTAGCGCGATGCTCGATCAACAAACTCCCGTCTCTCGACTCGCAAATCAAATTCTTGATACCAAACGCATTGCCCCGAACGCCGATGTATCCGAACTTGAAAATGAGATTGATCGGATAGTATACTCCTTATACAACCTAACCCCTGAAGAAATCGCGATTATCGAGACATCGGACAGTAGAGGTGATTAGACAAGTCCGTTGATATAAGCATTTGAAATTAGGAAAATAATTGTCGGTTTCCAGATTAGAAAGGAGAGTCGTTGATATTATGCCTTACAGAAACAAAACATATGTTTGTTTTGATGGTGACAATGACATTCACTATTATTGGTTGATGAAGGCTTGGAAACAAAATGACGGTTTGTCCTTCAACTTTTTTGATGCTCACGATTTGAATACTGCTCGGGATACAAGTTTAACAGATTCAATCAGGAAACAGCTTCGGCAGAGGTTGAAAAACAGCAAGATTCTGGTGGTTTTAATTGGGGAGCAGACACGATACCTTTATCGCTTTGTGCGATGGGAAATGGAACAAGCTCTAAATTTAGGTTTGCCGATAATTGGTGTTAATTTGAATGGGCTAAGACAACAAGATTCAAAAAGGTGTCCTCCAGTAATACGCGATGAACTGGCTGTTTATGTTAGCTTTAACGCTGCTATTTTGCAATATGCTTTGGAGAATTGGCCCGCAAGTCATAGAACATATCAACAGCAGGGAAAGTCAGGGCCGTATTATTACAAACAAAGTGTCTATAAAGGATTAGGCTTGTGAAATTACCTAATTTTCTTTCCAATTTGAAAGACACCATATACCCTGACTTCCTAAAGCACATCTTCATTGTCCTTGGTTCAATTTGGTTACTAATTGAGATGGGGTCTTTTATGATTCCTTCGGTTGAGAGTTCGGCGCGGGGCAACGCGACGTTGTTTTTAATTTGTTTGAGTTTGGCAATAGCATTCGGTCTGGTTAAAATCATCCGGAGGCATACGGACGAGCGGCGACGTACAGAAGAAATTTCGGTTAGTCACAAGTTAGTCCGAAACGATATTTTGATAGAAATTCGCGTTGACAATCTTTTTGACGTTGAAGGGGCATTTGTTTTAAGCACCAATACGACATTCGACACTGACATGTCCGCGGGTTTGATTTCCAAAATGAGTTTACAAGGACAATTTACAACGAACTACTATAACAAGGTAGAGCATCTTAACCGAGATTTGGAAGAATCGTTAAAAGGAGAAGTTCCAATTTCAGAGGACACGATTGGAAATACAAAACGGCACAAGATTGGCGGAAAAACGAAATGTTACGAAATTGGTACTGTGGCGCAGGTGTGTCCTTCAGATGAGGTTGTTGTCTACTTGGTCGCAATTGCGCACATTAATGACAATGGGAAGGCTTATGGTACAGTTGAAGAGGTTATAAAGGGCTTAGGGAAACTTTGGTATTATATTGGTGAACACGGCGAGCTTGAATCTATTGTAGTGCCTGTTTTAGGCACCGGCTTAACAAGGATACGTATTTCAAGGGAAGATATGATTAGAGAAATTATCAAATCATTCATTACCGCTTGTTCAGAAAAGAAATTCACGGACAAATTGACAATCGTTATTTCCGAAAGTGACTATCGTAAATATAAAATAGATTTGGACGAATTAGGAAAATACCTTTATCATCATTGCAAATACACGGTCCTAAAGAGCAAAACAGATACTGGAAGAGGAGAAGAAATCCCTTGAAGTGATGAATTCCTCAGCAACTACACACAAACGAGCGCCTATGATTCTAACCGATTTCTTTATCTCCTTATTGCAATAGCGGACAGGTTTTTGCATGATTGCACAGAAATATTGTAATCATGCTCGTAGACAACGCGGCCATGGTGACATCCCCATAGGCGTGAACGACGGACTAAACACGTCTCGTTCATTATGAATAAGAGAAGTTGGCGCTATGAAAACACAATATAATTATTGTCAATTGACGCCAAACGAACCAAAATGGGACTGTGTTTTTCAATCCGTTTCATCGTTGAATCCGTATCAACGCGCGATTCACGCAGAGAAAAGAAAATGAGCAAACCACTAAAAGCCTTCATAACTTATTCACATAAAGACCTAGAGCAGAACATCGAATTACAAACGCGCCTCGCTGTATTGGCGGATCAAGGCAAGATTGAGCTTTGGGACGATAACAAAATTCTCCCGGGCGACGAGTGGGAGGAAGACATTACTGAAAATCTCGCCGAATCGGACATTTTACTTTATCTTACCTCCGCCGCGAGTCTTGCATCGAAAAACTGCAATAAAGAATTGGCGGAGGCATTAAACTCCAAGATAAGGGTCATCCCGATAATCCTTGAGCATTGTGATTGGGAGAATCATCAACTCAGTCGTTTTGAGGTTCTGCCGCACAAAGGCAAACCTATTAACAAATGGCAACCTGAAAGCGATGGTTGGCAAAATGTAGTGACCGGTATCCGAAAAGTCGTTGACGAAATGCGACCTCAATTGGATTCGTCATCGGGTACGCCTAACGATCATCTACGTGCCGAATTGGCATTCCAACAAGGCAACGTTTTCATGATGTTTGGAGGAATAGACAAGGCGATAGACGCCTACTCGAATGCGATTAAACTCAATCCACGTGATACCGATGCCTTTAACAATCGCGGCGTTGCTTACCAAAAGTTGGGTAAGTTTGACAGCGCTATTGACGACTATAACACGGCGATACCACTCAACCCCTATGATGCGGTTATCTATAGCAACCGCGGCGCTGCTTACGTTGACAAAGGGGAACCTGACCGCGGTCTCGAAGACATTAACAGAGCGATAGAGTTGAATCCCAATTATGCCGAAACTTTTTACAATCGTGGTATTGCTTACGTCAACAAAGGCGAGTATGATCGGGCCATCGCAGATTACAACATAGCAGTCAAACGCGGACGCGATCATGCTGATGTATACAACAACCGCGGCATCGCTTTCCATAAGAAATGCGAGTTTGACCGGGCTATCTTAGATTTTGATACAGCAATAAAAATGAGTCCAAAGTTTCCCGATCACTATGTCAATCGCGGAAATGCTTTCCATGAAAAAGGTGCGATTGACCACGCTATTGAAGATTTTAACAGGGCTATAGAACTCAATCCTAATGGTACCATCGCTTACAATAGTCGCGGAAATGTTTATAGTGGCAAAGGGGAGTACGATCGTGCTATTGCAGATTTTAACAAGGCAATACAATTGAATCCAAACCTCGCGGAGCCATATAATAATCGTGGAGGTGTTTACCACGATAAAGAGGATTTTGATCGTGCTATCAAAGACTTTGATAAGGCGATACAACTCAATCCCGGTTACGCGAACGCCTACTACAATCGCGGCGTTACCTATAAGAGCAAAGGCAATGTTCAATTTGCTCTAAAGGACTTCAATAAAGCGATAGAGCTGAATCCCGATTTTGCCATAGCATATAGCAATCGCGGCGTTGTTTACGACATGAAAGTCGACCATGACCGTGCCATGTTAGAATTGAACAAAGCCATTGAGCTCAATCCCAACCTTGCTGAAGCTTATATCAATCGCGGAATCGCTTACGACCAGCGGAGCGATTTTAACCGTGCCACTGAAGACTTTAACATGGCAATACAACTGAAACCGAAATTTGCCGAGGCATACAACAGCCGTGGTATCACTTACGGCAAAAAAGATCAGGTTAACCTTGCCCTTAAAGACTTTAACCATGCTATAGAAATCAAAACCGATTATGCCATAGCCTACAACAATCGCGGTGCTGTCTATCGGGGAAAGGGGGATTTTGACCTTGCCATCGTAGACTGTAACCGTGCGATAGAACTCAAGCCTGATTACGCCGAGCCTTATAGCAATCGCGGTGCCGCATACCGCAACAAAGGTGATTATGTCCGTGCCATCGCCGACTTTGACACGGCGATACAGCTCGAACCGAATCTTGTCGAAGCCTATAATGGACGGGGCAATGCCTATATCACCATTGGCGAATATGACCGTGCCATTGTTGACTTTAACAAAGTAATAGAACTCAATCCGGGGCTTTCCATTGTTTATAACAATCGTGGAGTGGCTTATTATAGCAAAGGCGAGGTTGACCGTGCTCTTGAAGATTATAACAAAGCGATAGATTTAAAGCCGGTTTTTGTCGCCGCCTATTATAATCGCGGTGAAGCGTGGTTACGGTTGAAAGAATGGGAAAATGCCCGCAAGGATTTGAACACTGCTAAAGACAACGGTGTGGATATCATCGCTGGGCTCCGTAACGATTACAAAAGCGTAAAGGACTTCGAGAAGAGACATCGTGTGAATCTACCGGCGGACATCGCTGCGATACTGACGCGACCGCGGCGCACACGTTTTCCAAGAAAGGAAAAATTCATAGACTCCGACGGTACTCCCTTTGAATCGCCTGAAGTGTTGAATCTCCTGGCGAAACTTCGCAACGCAGGCACACCTTTGTCGGATTACATTCAAACGCGCCCCAGTTTCGGAATCAAAACCGGCAGTAACGGAGCCTTCGTCGTAGATAGCGCGACCCGAGATCGACTCATTGCGGAGCACCCTTCCTCCGTTGAAATTTTAAAGCCGTTTTTGCACGGGCGGGATATCAGGCGTTGGAGGGTAGCAAAACCGGATACATGGTTAATTTTTACCTACCGTCGCATAGATATAAACCGTTATCCTGCCATCCGAAATCACTTGGAAACACATAGGTCCACCTTAAGCAAAAGAACGGGTAAACAGAAATGGTATGAATTACCAGCCGCCAAAAGCGATGCCGAACGCTTTACGCAAACGAAGTTGATTTGCCCAAACAGCTACGACCACCAAACCTTCGCCGTTGATTCGGACGGTTTCTACTGCGGGGATACATGCTACCTTATCCCGACTGAGGAGACGTGGTTATGCGGTCTCCTCAATTCCCGTGTCGTGGAGTGGTTCTATTCGCAGACTTCAAACCAATTAACGGGTGATTATCTTCGGGCGCGCAGCCGTTATATGCAACAGATTCCTATTCCCGATCTTACACCAACACAGAAATCACTAACCGGCAAAATTGTCGATTATCTCACCTACCTTCAGGGACAGCCGACGACGAGTGGCGGGGATCTGGCACACTCCCGCGACTTCATAATGCTCGGATATTTTGAACGAATCATTGACGGACTGACTTATGAGTCCTATCTGAGTGAAGAACTACATCAAGGTGAAAAGCAGTTCTTCAAACCGTTGTTAGACGAAGGGTTGCCGCAGATTGAAGAAATTCAGGGAGATAAAATGCCCGCGTTACGTGAAATCTTTGAACGCTTGTATGAAAGAACCCATCAGATCCGGATCAACCTTTTCTTTCTGGATAGCGTAAAACCGATCCGTATCATTGAGGACAAGGCGTGAGAATTACCGAAATTGAAATCAAAAATTTCAAAGCCTTTCATGGTACTTACCAAATTGACCTGCACAAAGCCGGGAAGAACTTGCTGGTTTACGGCGAAAATGGGAGCGGAAAATCATCCCTGTATTTCGCGTTAATGCGGTTCTTGGAATCCGGCGATGATCCGTTGCACAGGTTTGAAAACGATCAGAACATCTTTATCGCAGATGCGGGCTATATCAAATTATGTCTCCGCGCTGACGAAGGATCAAGGAAGACGATCTACGAGTGGTCGGAGAGCGTTAGAGAAACGGATGACGAACTGATTATTGAGGCATCGAAGGCAAAGGGTTTTCTCGATTATAAGTCGCTTTTGGATACGCACTACCTTCATCAAAAAAGAAACACTGTAAACGTGTTCGAATTGCTGCGCAAGACGCTCTTGGCAAACACCGTCAGTACCCTGACGAATCGAACCCTTGACCACGATTGGGCTGCCATTCAGCCGCCGTATCCACGCCGAAACGCCACAGGCAAAATTGCAGATTTAGAAAAACAGACAGAAGCCTTCAATACCGAATTAACAAATAGATTAGCGGAACTTCAGCCAATCGCATCTGAAATCCTTGGCAAGTTTGGACACAACGTTGCCCTTAACTTCGATTTTCCGGGTATTCAATACAATCGCGACACCAAGACGCTTGATAATCAGGAAATCCTGTTAACGGTTGCGCTATTTGACCGAGATATCCCCGACCATCACCATTTCCTAAACGAGGCGAGGTTATCGGCGATTGCTATCGCAATCTATTTCTCGTCAATCCTGATTCAACCGGAAAGCCGCCTGAAGATTCTCGCCTTAGACGATGTGTTAATCGGCTTGGACACGTCAAACCGCCTGCCGGTGCTCGATATCTTAAACGAGTATTTTCCAGACCACCAAATCTTTTTGACGACCTATGATAAAACGTGGTATGAGATTGCCAAACAGCGGACGCCCGATGCGAAATGGAAATACGCCGAATTTTATACCTCGAAAACCGATGAATACGAGATTCCGGTCTATGCAGAAGATAAAGCGTATCTTGAGAAAGCGAAAGACTATTTCGCCGACAACGACTACAAAGCCAGCGCAATCTACCTTCGCACCGCCTTTGAAACCGTTATTAAGAAGTTCTGCGAAAAGAAGGGCCTCCGAGTCAGATACTGTGAAAACCCCAAGAAACTCAAAGGCGATGATTTCTGGATACCAATAAAAACGGGAAAGCGAAACGATAATACTCCATTTTTGGAACCAAGCCTCATTAACGACATTGAACTGTACCGAAGTATTATCCTTAACCCACTCAGCCACTCTAGTACCGTTACGGTAGTCAAAAAGGAAATTTCCGATGCAATAAAAGCAGTGGAAAAACTTAAAACTAAATTAGCAAGAAATTTAAGAAACGACCCGCGGGCACATAGCTAAAAATCCATAATTTCCGAAACGAAGCCAAACGAACCCAAATGTGATGAATTTCTTCAATCTGTGCAATCCGTAAAATCCGCTCCAATCCGCGATTCAGACAATTGCGCTCAATGGCGATGAATGATAGCATTGCGGAGGAAAAAGTAAAATTTGTCAATTTTTGTCAAATTTGGACTTCGGAGATGTGTATGACAGTTATGTATCTCTGTTGGAACATCAACAATGAAATCGCAATATCCATTTTTACGAATCGAACCCCAATACGATGGTTTTCTTCTATCTGTGTTATCCGCAAAATCCGCGCCAATCCGCGATTCAGACAATTTGTCAATCATAAATGAGGCTCCAATTGTCTGAATCACAGATTAAACCGATTAAGCGGATAACGCGGATAACGCGGATTTCTCAATACGTGTAATCCCTTATTCCGCGGCAATCCGCAATTCAGGCAATTACGTTCAATGGCGATGAATGAAAGCATGGCGGAGGAAAAAGTAAAATCTGTCAAATTTTGTAAAGTTTTGTCAAATTTGGACTTCGGAGATGTGTCTGACAGTTATGTATTTCTGTTGGAATATCAACAATGAAAGCGCAATACCTAACTTAGCGAAACAAACCCAAAAATCGTGAATTTCTTCAATCTGTGTAATCCGTAAAATCCGCGGCAATCCGCGATTCAGACAAAGAAGAGTACATACTAACACCCCATGCGAATGCCGAACGAAAATCTAAAACACAGGGATATCACCGAAAAGATTATCGGGGCTGCGTTTGAAGTGCACAAGTTTTTAGGTAACGGCTTTCAAGAGGTGATTTATCAACGAGGGTTGGCGATTGAGTTGGCGCGGGCAGGCTTGGCATTTGCGCGCGAAATGGAGCGAGGTATTTTCTACAAAGATGTGCAGGAACCCATCGGCACTCGTCGAGCAGATTTCGTGGTCGAAGAAAAGGTATTGGTGGAATTAAAAGCTATCTCCGAGTTGGAAGACGTGCACATTGCCCAAGTGTTAAATTATTTGAGAACATATCGGTTGGAAGTTGGATTATTGATTAATTTCGGATCGAAAAAATTGACATTCAAAAGGTTAATTCTCACGCAACCGAATCGCCGCTGATTCAAATAACGCCTTTAATCCGTGTAATCCTTTAATCCGCGGCAATCCGCGATTCAGACAGTTCTGTGCCATCCGTAAAATCCGCGCCAATCCGTGATTCAGACAAACAAAATCTTTGTGAGTTACTCGTTATTCGTTTTCTCGTTTTCTCGTTTTCCGTTTCACGTTTTCTCGTTTTCCCGTTTTCCCGTTTTCCCGTTTCCTCCGCATCTTCTCTCAAACAAATTCTGAACGTTGCCGAAAAAAAACTCGGAGGTTATCTGATTGATGACAACGCAATTCCAAGTCCATTTACTACTGGCAGCGCTTGATTTCCAGAGTCCTTGTATTGCAAAGAGATTTACCATCGTTATCTGATTTATTATGTGTATAACAGGTTTTGGTAGGACAAAAAAGTTTCCCGCCCATACTCACAAGGCGGAGTGGGGTTATTCCGCAGAGAATGGGCCGGATGTTTGGGGGCAGCTTAATCAGGAATATATCCTTTGCGCCGAGGGGACGCACCAATCACCGATCGACATTGTGAACCCGGTGCAAACCCAACTTCCGACTGTCTTCTTTGAATACTATCCTGCAACGGGTGTGGACATCCACCATGATGGACATACGATTGAAGTGGCATATCCTGAAGGCAGCGGAATCCATATCGATGGAACCTACTATCAACTGCTCCAATTCCATTTCCATGCACCTAGCGAACATACGGTAGCCGGTAAACAGTTTGACATGGAAATGCACCTCGTTCACCAAAGTGAAGCGGGCGATCTAGCAGTCGTTGGTTTGTTAATCGAGAGTGGTCGCCACCACCCTGCATTTGACCCAATCTGGGATTCCTTACCGTCCTCGCCGCTCGAAACACAGCGCGTTGAGAATGTGATTATTAATCTTGATGTGATGCTGTCGCCCAATGGACAGATGCGTGATCAAGCCGGAGCGGCTTTTCCCAGCACCTACCGCTACGACGGTTCACTGACGACCCCGCCATGTACAGAGGGTGTCAAATGGATTGTGCTCACAACGCCCGCTGAGATGTCTGAATCGCAAATTGCGGCATTTAAAGCGATTATCCACGGCAACAACCGGCCGGTGCAGCCGTTAAATGGGCGTAAACTGTTCCTCGATGTCACAGGAGTGCCCTAAATTATTGTGAACACCAAAAAAAATATGCACTTTCGTCCTCCGCAGTAGGCGCGGTTTCTTAACGGCACCGTTTTGGAGCGTCTCATTTATTCTAAGATTCACCATATTTCGCATCATGTAAAAAAGTGGGTGCAAAGCGATGTGAACGATTTCTGCAAATGGTTAATTTTTATCGGGGTAACCCCGCGATAAATCGGGATAAAGAGACTTGTGGTTGCCTTGCTCATGATTGGTGTTGAACATCATTGTCTTTGGGCAAGCACAAGTGCCCCGATGCAATCGAGAGGGTCGTCCCGATTCATCGGTAATCTTAACGGGGGAGGTACCCTCCCGCCGCTAGCAGGGCCGACAGCGTGGACTTCTCAATCCGTGTAATCCCTCAATCCGCGGAAATCCGCGATTCAGACAGAGGGTGGCTAAATACGGAGGGCTGATCAAAGCTTCATTTCTTATTTTTTTATATACTGATATGAAATCTTGATTGAAAGGGGGCACTATGCGAAAAGCATCTTTGCAACAACAAGCAGTTGAGCTAATAGAGCAGCTTTCGACAGAAAAGCTGAAGACGGTTATTGACTATCTGAGCTATCTGCAAGATAAAGAAGCGTGGGAAGCGACCCACGAATTGGCGAGTAATCCGGAAATCGTTAAAAGTTTAGAACGTTCAGAAACGGATGTGCAGACAGGGAGGCTAAAGCGTTGGACCGATGTTAGACGCGACGTTTGATGTACGACTCACTGATGAGGCAGTGACACACTACAACGTACTTGATGCCAACATGACGCGGCGAGTGAATGAAGCGATTGAGCGGATAGCCCAAAATCCGTTCTTTGGGCGGAACATTGTCAAGTTGAAGGGAGAATATGCTGGACAGTACAGATACCGTGTCGGAAGTTACCGAATTGTCTACAGTTTGGACACGCAACGTCGGGTGTAAACCATCAAAGGCATTTATCGGCGTGGCAGAGCATATCGTCCGTAATTAAGCATATGATATGGATTCGGCACATTGAATCTGCGTCCATCATTTACCTAGTGGCAATCCGCGATTCAGACAACTTAAAAACCCAAAACAAAAGACACCGCCCCATAGGAGAAGAACATGCCAGAAAACACGACACTATTCCCGTCCGGCATCCGCGATAACCGCGAGCGCGGTACGGTCGGTGAGTTTCTGAAGTCGCAAATCGAAAACGGTTCGTCACTCTCGGTTGTATCCGCTTACTTTACAATTTACGCCTTCGAGGCGCTGAAATCATCCCTGTATCAAATCAAAGACCTTCGCTTCCTATTTGGCGAACCCCGGTTCATCCAAGGGCTTGATCCCGATAAAACAGAGAAGAAATCATTCATCATTAACGCTGATGGTTTGCAGTTGAAGAACCAACTTCAACTTAAGCAGGTGGCGCGAGAATGCGCTGACTGGATTGCGGAGAAAGTAGAGGTTCGGTCAATCCGTGAATCAAATTTGCTGCACGGCAAAATGTACCACATCGCTAAGAACGGCGTGGAAGACGCCATCCTCGGCAGCTCCAATTTTACCGTTCGGGGTTTAGGGTTAAGTCAAACAGCGGGTAACATTGAACTCAATCTGACGGTGGAAGACAGGCGTGACCTGAACGACTTGAAATTGTGGTTTGATGAACTCTGGAATGACAAGAGCCGCGTGAAGGATGTCAAGGAGGAGGTATTGACCTACCTTAACCAGCTCTATGAGAATCACGATCCGGAATTCATATACTACAAGACGCTATTTCACCTTTTCGAAAAATATTTGGGTGATCAGGAGGGTTGGGGTCTGCTGGACGAACCGCCGCAACTGGTTGATACCCAAATCTGGAAAGTTCTCTATGAATTTCAAAAGGACGGCGTGAAAGGCGCCATCAACAAAATCTTGACGCACAACGGGTGCATCATCGCTGACAGCGTCGGTTTGGGCAAGACGTTCGAGGCGCTGGCGGTGATAAAGTACTTCGAACTCCGCAACGAAAACGTGCTGGTGCTGTGCCCCAAGAAATTGCGCGAGAACTGGACGCTTTACCAAGCGCACACCGGAGACAAGTTTAATCCGTTTCTCAACGACCGCTTCGGCTACAGTGTTCTGTCGCACACCGACCTGAGCCGGAGCAGCGGTATGTCGGACAGTATTAACCTTGCATCGTTTAACTGGGGTAACTACGGGCTGGTGGTTATCGACGAGTCGCACAACTTCCGAAACAATACCCGCGGAAAACGGGACGAGGACGGCGTTCCCATTAGCCGATCCCGCTACGAGCGGCTGATGGAAGACATCGTCAAGAGCGGCGTAAAGACCAAGATGCTGCTGTTGTCCGCGACGCCCGTAAACAACGACCTAAGGGATCTGCGCAACCAACTCTACTTTCTCACGGAGGAGCGAGATGACGCTTTCGAGGAATCGCTCGGTGTCGTTAATTTGAGGGAAACCATATCAACCGCCCAAACCGCATTTAACAGGTGGGCAAAACAGGAAGGAGCGCGAAGCAGTCAAGGGTTGCTTGAAATACTAAGCACCTCCTTCTTCAGATTGCTTGACGGGTTGACAATCGCCCGTTCCCGGAAACAGATTGAAAAATACTATCCTAGCTCATTGAAAGAACTCGGCGGATTCCCGGAGCGTAGTAAACCCGAACCCGTTTATCCGGATATTGATACACGCGGTGAGTTCATGTCTTACGACGAGCTAAACGCGGAGATTTCGCAGTATCAGCTCTCCCTCTACAATCCGACCAAATATCTCCGCCCCGAACACCATTCCGAATACGACCTAGGGCACATCAATCACTTTACGCAGAGTGACCGCGAATACTACCTAATCGGCATGATGAAGGTGAATTTTCTTAAACGCTTGGAGAGTTCTGTTCACTCCTTTAAGATTACGCTGGAACGTACGCTTGAGAAAATTGACGATTTGGAAGGTCGTATCCGGCGGTTTCAGGAATACCGCGGCGAAAACCCCGACGCGGATTTGGGCGACGTGGATATCGATGCTCTCGAAGATGAAGAGTTGCAAGCGGCAATGCAGGTTGGTAAAAGCCTAAAGTTCAAGATGGCGCACCTTGACGTTGAGCGGTGGCTCGAGGATTTACAACATGACCGAGACCAACTTGAAGGCCCCTACCGCTCGGCAAAAGAAATCAACATGCACCGCGATGCCAAACTCGCTAAACTCAAAGAACTGATTCAGGCGAAGGTCAACAATCCGACAACCACAAAGGAAAATAAATCGAATCGCAAAGTGCTTGTATTCACTGCATTTGCCGACACCGCCGACTACCTCTACGGCGCACTCCATGAATGGGCAACCGCAAAACTGAATATCCACGCCGGGATGGTGACCGGCGCCGGCGCGAACAAAACTACGCTTGGCAGGACCAACTTCATCGACATTCTCACTAACTTCTCCCCGATTGCGAAGAACCGCGCCGGCATCGCCTCAATGCCGCAGGATGAGGAGATCGATCTGCTGATCGGCACCGACTGCATCTCGGAAGGACAAAACCTCCAAGACTGCGACTACCTAATCAATTACGACATACACTGGAACCCTGTGCGCATCATCCAACGGTTCGGACGGATTGATAGAATTGGAAGCGTCAATAACAGTGTGCATTTGGTGAATTTCTGGCCCACCGAAGATCTGAATCGTTACATTAACCTCAAAAACCGGGTTGAAGCACGGATGGCCCTCGTGGATGTCACAGCCACACAAGGAGATAACCTGCTCGATCCCGATGCACTTCACGACGTTATCGAAGGCGACCTAAGGTACCGCGACCAGCAACTGCTGAAGCTCAAGGATGAAGTCCTTGAGCTCGAAGAGTTTGCCGAAAGTGTTGCCCTTAACGAGTTCACGCTTGACGATTTCCGTATGGAACTCATCAAATACATTGAAAGTAACCGGAAAAAACTTGAGGGATCGCCTTTTGGGCTCTATGCCGTCGTGCCGCCGCCTCCAAATGACCCGATAATTCAACCTGGCGTCATCTTTTGCCTCCGCCAGAAAACCGAGTCGGATGAAAACCGGAACCTGAATCCGACACAACCCTATTTCCTCGTCTATGTTCGGCACGATGGGGTTGTGCGTTTTTCCTTCGTCTATCCCAAACAGATTCTGGAAATGTACCGCCAACTCTGCTCAGGGAATAACAGACCCTATGACGAACTCTGTGCGCTGTTCGACGAACGCACGGCTAACGGCGCAGACATGTCCCAATACGACGACCTTCTTGACAAGACCGTAAAATCTATCGCCCAGACCTACAGAAAACGCGCCTTCGACAACCTCACATCAGGCCGCGGCGGCGCCCTACCGCTTGTAACCGATCAGATTAGCGGCGCAACTGACTTCGAACTCGTCACATGGCTGGTGATTGAAAATCCTGAAATCGAGCAAGATTGCGCAACCTAAACACATTCCCTCGCCAAGAAGAAATTACGCTGGACTCTATGGCGAGTGGTTGAATTAGATCGGAAAAAAGCTTTATTCCCATCCTCACTAAGGAGGGATCAACTGAACGAACAGCGATGGCGATAGTCTTCCCAACTCTCAACCCCCTCGCAAAAACCCTGGACCGAAAGGATTAAACCAAATGAACACCCCTCCCAATCGGCGGCACGACCTCGATGCCTTGCGTGCCGCCGCAATGCTGCTCGGCATCGTCTTGCACGCTTCAATGGCATATTTTTATATGCCAATCTGGCCCGTTCAAGACACGCAACGCAACGACGGACTCGGTATCGCTTTTGCGCTGATTCACGGATTTCGAATGCCGGTATTCTTCGTCATGAGCGGTTTTTTCACGGCGATGTTGTGGCGAAAACGAGGTTTGGCGTCGCTCTTACGGCATCGGTTTCGCCGCATTTTGCTCCCGTTTATATTGGGGCTGTTTACCATCGTCCCTATTACCCATTTTAGCTACTTCGCTGCCGCGACGAATTTCACTTTTTCAGTCACGCCTGACAAGGGCAAATCGAGTTCACCGTCAGAAATTCGGCGCCGCGATGTCTACTCGGCAGCAAAAACTGGAGACGTTGAAGCGCTCAAACTTCACTTGTCGGATGGCGCCGATCCCAATGCCGCAGATTCTGAATTCGGCGTTACGGCGCTGTCATGGGCAGCCCTTGAGGGAAAGGATGAAATAGCGGAACTTCTCATTGAAGCAGGGGCTGACATCGGCGCGAAAAACTTGGACGGGGCGACGCCATTGCACGCCGCAGCATTCATGGGACAGCTTGAGATTGTAAAACTGCTTCTGGACTACGGCGCAGATGTCACCGCCAAAACCCTAAACGGTGAAACGCCGCTGGACACCGCACAAGCAAATTGGACGTACACACGAGCAATCGCAAATTATTTGCAAATTTCATTTGACTCGAAAGATGTGAAAGCCGGCAGGTCGGAGGTAATTGAAATACTCCGTGATCGCATGGCGCAAGAAGGGCATCACGAGTTAATAACGGATAGCAAAGATGCGTACGCCAGTTACGAGATTCTGAGCCGCATTTGGAATTTCCTTACCGTAGGCGAGATACTCACACACCTCTGGTTCCTCTGGTATCTATGTTGGTTTGTGGCTGCCTTCGCATTATATGCCGCCATCGACGATCGAACCGGTTGGTCGCGTCGTCTTCATAGGTTCGCACTCCCGTGGAGCCGCTGCCTGTGGCTCATTCCGCTCACGATGCTGCCGCAATGGTTTATGGGCGCCCAAGGCAAAATCCCGCATTTTGGTCCAGACCTTTCAGCCAATTTTTTACCTAAACCGCACATGCTCTTTTATTACGCCATCTTCTTTTTCTTCGGCGCGCTCTACTACGATTCCAATGACGAGACTGGAAAAGTCGGCAAACGGTGGATCTTCACCCTGCCCGTAACCTTGCTAATTGTCTCCCCCATCGGCTTAACGCTCGGCTGGTCGGCGGATCCGGCAGTGCCAAATCATATCGTCTCGGTCGCCGCGCAGGCACTGTTCGCTTGGATGATGGTGTTTTCCTTGATGGGTGCGTTTCGTCGGCTGGTAGTTAAAGGCAGCAGAGTGTGGCGGTATGTCTCGGATGCATCTTACTGGATTTATCTGGCGCACCTCCCACTAATCGTCATCGCGCAATGGCTAATTAAACCTTGGCAACTTCCGGCGCTGCTAAAGTTCAGTCTGATATGTGTCGTTACCACAGCGGTGCTGTTGGTGACTTACGAATACTTGGTGCGCTATACACCGGTCGGCACGTTGCTAAATGGACCTCGCCATCGGCATCAAGACGCAGCGGGTTAAGCCGTGGTTTTCCACTATCACAAATCACCCGACGCCGTTCCCGCTCTCTTTGGCGAGGTGGAAGATCCGGATGAATTTTCCGGCGGCAGTTTGCATGTGAATGGAACTGAAGTAGCATCCCCCTCCTTAACAAGGATGGGTTAGGGGAGGTTAAAAACGCTCGACAACTGAACCATGAGTATTCTTCGAAAGGTTAACCAATTTTGGCGGACGAGACGCTAATAAAACTCAAATTGCCGGACCGCGCTAAACAGGATGACTTCGATCAACACAGAAAAGCGCTCGTTGAGTGTGGCGATCCGGCGGCATTGGACCGCCTCATTAAGCGGTATTGGCGGTGGCATTTCGATGCGTCCTTGTCCAACGCGGTTCGGACGCTTTTGACGTCGGATTTGGGTTGGGAAAAAAACCGGGAACTCACAACCCCGCCCGTCGGAGAGGTCATTTCGCCGATGGGAATTGCGCTCGATTCGAGTGACGAACATATACGCGAATCGGTGCTTCAAGTGTTGGACGCAATCGCCGACGTGCCCGCCGGATGTGTCCACATCGGCGATGAATTGACGCCGTTACGGGTGGAGGCATTTCAGATTGGTCGTTACCCCGTCACCAACGCCCAATACCAGCGGTTTATGCGGGACACTGGACATCCCTCCCCGCAATCGTGGGAGGGTGATGCCTATCCGGAGAAGAAGGGCGATCATCCGGTAGTCTGGGTAAATTCAGACGATGCGGCGGCTTATGCCGAATGGAATGGCTGTCGGTTGCCGACGTTTGAGGAGTGGACACGAGCCGCCCGCGGAGACGACGGGCGCCGCTTTCCGTGGGGAAACGAGATTGATAAGCCGCGTTGTAACACCGCAGAGCTCGGTGCAGGCGGCACAACGCCTGTTGGCGCGTTCCCCGGCGGTGTTAGCCCCGTTGGGTGCTATGATATGATCGGCAACGTATGGGAATGGACGAACACTTGGTACGACGAGCAAGACCCGCAATTTCGAGTCGTGTGCGGCGGTGCGTGGTACTACAATCACGAGGCAAGTACCTGCGCCAGTTTTGACTATTTCAGCCCCGACTACACCGAGTTCATAATCGGATTTCGCGTTGCGCGTTGAAGAATAAATGGAATTTTACGGGAACCATTTCGTCCGTCCGCCGGCACCAATAGTCATTGCAACTAAAAATTATACATTCACTCATTGGTTGGTGGGAGAGGCTTCCCAGCCTCGATTAACAATCAGTCAATCTCGCCTTGTGTAAATATGAACCTAAATGACTATAGACCTTAGAATGCAGTTCCCAAGTTCACATGAATCTTCCCTTGCAGCGCAGAACTTCCCTCAGCCAGTCCGTAGTCCATACGCAGTGCGCCGCCTTTAGATTCGAGCCGCATACCGAAACCGTAGCCGACGCGAAGCGGGTCCAGCCGCGTCGGCTGGTCGATTGCCGTCACGGACCCGAGATCAACAAACGCGAAGATTTGCGAGGTTCGCCCGGTCAGAAATCGATACTCGATATTGCCGTGTACACGCCGAGGACCGGAGAACCAATCCTCATCGTAACCCCGCAGCGTGTTTGCGCCGCCCAAATAGAAAAGTTCCGTAGGCGGGATATTCGCCCCCCACGCCGCCGCCCCGTGGACGCCGATAGCGATAACCTGCCTGCGCCACGTCGGAAAATACTGTTGAAAATCTAACCACAATTTGCGAAGCTTGAAATCGCCGCGCGAAAATTCAAATGCGATGTGATCGCGGCGGCCGCGGGTCGGATTCAGGAAGTAATCCCTGCTGTCGCGCGCGAGGCTCAATGTTACCCCGTACTTTACGCCGTTCTCACCGATAAACGCCCCCGCTCCATCTGAATCTGAGATGTCACCCGCTTGGTGCTGTGAATCCGTTCGGAGAAATGGATCGGTTGCGCTTAGAGTGGTGAAGGGTGCGGCAATGGTTGGCAGTTCAATCCGTTTGTAGGAGAGCGCCAGAGACCCTTCAAATAAACTGCGAAAGCGCGTTCCCACGATTAAACGGGTGGATTGCTCTTTAGATTCTGCGTCCGTAAACTGGTTCCGCTGCGTCAACCGGCTGTATTCAACGCCGATTTTGAGCGGTTTACCGAAGGGCCAAGGTTCTTCATACCCGACCTGCAGCGTTGAAATCAAGCCGGATTTCCAAAAAAAGTTTGCCTGCCGGCCCGTGCCGAGCAGATTTGATTCGCTGGCTTCAATCACTCCGGTGAGTTGGGGGGCGTTTTCAAGGCCGGACGTCGGCGGGGCGTAACCGATCACTCCGCTAAATCTGCCTGTCCGCGCTTCTGTGACCAGTGCGTTAAATATGACCTCGTCCGGTGCGTTCCCCGGCTCCAGCAGATTAGGATTCACCTCATAAAAGTAGCCGAGATTTACCAGCCGGTGAAAACTCTGATCGATTTTGCGCTGATTAAACACGTCGCCGGATTGAATCGGCAACTCGCGGGAGACGACATCTGCTTTTGTTTTCTTCAAACCGGTCAATTTCACCCCGCCAATGCGGGTCAGATTGCCCTCATCGATTTGGAGGTGAAAATCGACCAAATCCTCTTCGCGCGATAGTCGAAAATCGACCGGTTGAATCTCTACTTTCGGATAACCGCGTTCGCTGTACAGTGCGAGAATGCGCGCAATTCCGCGCTCTAGCGCCGTGTGGCTAAATGGTGCGCCTTTACGCAGACGAAGTTCTCGCCTCAACTCGCGTACAGAAAACAGTTGGACGCCGTCAATCGTAATTTCACCCGTCAGAACTCGCTTTCCTTCCTCAATGTGAACGCGGATACGCACCTGATCAGCCGAAATCACAGTAACCTCCGGGCGAAGCACCACAGAAATAAACCCGTTTTTTCTGTATTCCTCGGTAATGCGGTTTAATCCCTCAAGAATCTCTCCTTTGTCATAAGGTTGTCCGGCGCCAACACCGATGTGCTCCGCCAACGCTTTGCGATTGAGAAAGTCGTTGCCTTCAAACGAAATTTGCCGAATCAGGTAAGTCAGATCGGGATCGATTGGAGTGGGGATAGCTGTATCATCCGCATCGCTTAGCGCGATAAGTGGGATTGTCAAAAGCGATAAAATGAGGATAAGCGCGAATAGAAACCGAGTTTTTGGCAAAAACTCGGTTTCTGTATTGAAATTGGTTATCATGCGCCGGCGCATTTTTGTCTGCATTGGGTTTCGCGTGCTAATGAAGTCGAGGTTTGTCGTTGTCTAGGGGTTCTTCGCGGTCTTCGAGTCTTCGTTTCCATCTACGGTTGGGTGTGCCATACGGTGAGGTTGCGCGGTAATTCTAACACTTCGGATGAACACCCGCAAGAAAAAGGTTGAGATTATGCATAAAGTTGTGATATAATCCCTCTCACCACATTGCTGCAAATGATTAGTTGGAGGAATATTGTGCCGAATGCGTTGTTAGTTTACCCAGAATTTCCCCCATCCTACTGGGGTTATCAATTCGCCTTAGAGTTTATTGGAAAAAAAGCCTCAATGCCGCCGCTTGGCTTGCTAACGGTTGCGGGTTTGTTCCCAAAAGATTACCAACTCAAAGTAGTTGACATGAATGTGGATACTTTATCGGACGCGGATCTCAAGTGGGCTGATCTCGTCTTAACCTCCACAATGATTGTTCAGAAAGAGTCGCTATACGACGTTGTGCGGCGATGCAACCGTGCAGACGTACCCATTATCGCCGGCGGTCCGCATCCGACCTCTTATCACGACAATATCAAAGAGGAAGCTGATGGAACGGTCAACCACTTTCTTTATGGAGAGGTCGAGGAGGTCTTTGGCGATTTTCTCACCGATCTCAAGAGCGGTGTCGCCAAAGAGGTGTATGCAGAGACCAGAAAACCCGATGTAACGCAGACCCCGATACCGCGGTTCGATCTAATCAATCTTCAAAATTACGGTTCCATGGCGCTTCAGTTCTCTCGAGGATGCCCGTTCGACTGCGAGTTTTGCGATATCACCAAGCTGTTCGGGCGCGTACCCCGCACCAAATCCAATGAACAGATGTTAAGTGAGTTTCAATTGCTGCACGATCTCGGTTGGCGCGGATCGCTCTTTCTCGTCGATGATAACTTCATCGGGAATAAACGGGACGCTATGCGCCTATTGCCGGAAGTCGCGCAGTGGCAAAACGAGCGAGACTATCCGTTCGACCTGTACACCGAGGCGAGCGTGAACCTCGCCGACATGGAACCACTAATGGACGCAATGGTTTCAGCCGGCTTGAGTGAGGTGTTTTTGGGCATTGAAACCCCGAATCCCGATGCGTTAGTAAAGATGAAGAAGAAACAGAACACGAAAAAAGGTGAAGATAACTATCTGGTAAAAGCGGTGCGGAGCATTCAGGAAAAAGGCATGGAAGTGATGGCTGGATTTATCCTGGGATTGGACGACGATACGGAAGACGCTTTTGATACACAAATTGATTTCATCCAAACTGTCGGCATCCCGCGCGCAATGGTTGGGCTTTTAACTGTTCTGAAAAATACTGATCTTTTCTTCCGCCTGCAGAAAGAAGGCAGGTTGCTGGGAGAGTCTGATGGCAACAATGTCGGTCTCGACAGCTTGAATTTTAAGACGGAGATGGATCGGCAGGTACTCATTGATGGATACAAGCGCGTACTGTCAACGCTCTATGATCCGACGCTGAAGAACTATTTTGAGCGGTGCCTATCAATGTTCAAGCACCTAAAACCGGTGCAACACGGTACCCGCAGCCTCGGTTTAAAAGAGTTGATGGCTTTAGTCAAGTCTATAAAGAGGCAGCTCTTCTCGAAACAGGGTCCCGCGTATTTCCGGTATCTGATGAAAGTGATTGCAGATCACCCGAAAATGTTTGTACCCGCAGTTACGCTGGCAATTCATGGGTATCATTTCGAGAAGATAACGAGCCAGACGGTTGCGGTCGACAACTTCAAACAGTCCCTCGAATCCGAATCTGAAGCCTTCAAAGAAACGGTGTCGCGCAGAACCCAAGGCGACCGAATCGCAGCCGTTGGCACCTATGCGCAAGCGCTTTTTGCGCGGGTACAGGTTCAGTATGAGCAGATTCACGGCGATTTCAGGCACAGCGTTCATGACACGCTTGTTTCCTTCCAGACATCAGTTTTCAGGCAGTATCTTGACGCTGAAATGCGCGTGTTTAAGGAAACCGTTTCTCGATTTGCAAAAACACAAAGTAATCGAATCGAGACAATTGGAGCCCGTACACAAGAACTGCTCGCACGGGTAGAGGCGCAATATGACCGCGTACACCACGATTTCAGAGACAATTTAGAAGACACGCTTGAAGCCTTCAAACTGTCTGTGAAGTCGCATTTGGACCAGGTTGGCGTACCGGTCGCAATTAAGGCCTAATGTACCATCCCCCTTGGACATCCATGCCCTAATACCATCGTTTAGCCAGGCCGCGGTTTACATACCCCCGATGTCAGATTATCAATCATCTTATCAAAAAGACACAAATCCCTCTCCGATCGTATAGCGCCAGGCACTCAGGGTATCACCATTTCGAGCCGTTAATGTCACAAAATATTGCGATCGAATCTCTCAGTTTTACCTACGCGGGGCGCAGCGAACCGACACTGCGGAAAATCAATGCGCGCGTCAATTCTGGAGACTTCGTTCTGCTGTTAGGCCCCACAGGGTGCGGTAAATCTACGCTGCTGCGATCCATAAACGGCTTAATTCCCCACACTTCGGGCGGGTTGATTTCCGGTCGCGTGCGTATCAACGAGGCAAACGTCGCAGAACAGCCGCTAAGCGCCACGTCAAAACAGGTCGGGTTTTTATTCCAAAATCCCGAAGATCAACTTTTTTCCGTCGTTGTAGAAGATGAAGTCGCATTTGGGTTGGAAAACCTCGCCATGCCGCCGGATGAGGTAAATCGTCGAATTGATGCCGCCCTAACGCAGGTTGGGCTATCCGGATTCCGGGGACGGATGATTGCTTCACTCTCCAGTGGACAAAAACAGCGAATCGCCCTTGCCAGTCTGTTAACCATGCAGCCACAGATTCTTCTGCTCGATGAACCGACCAGTTATCTGGATTCAAAGGGAGCGTCCAATCTGCTCGAACTCGTTCGCCAACTGAACGAAACCGCAGGCACCACCGTGATTATCGCTGGGCATCAGGTCGATGAAGTTGCCCCGTTGTGCAATCGCGTTTGGTTGATGCATAGTGGCGAAATTGTGTCTGATCTGCCAAAAGACCGAGCTTTCCAGCGACTGGATCAGTTTCGGCAACTGGGGATTGCCGCGCCTGCACTCGCGCAGATCGCGGAGGAGAACGGACTCGCTGATCGGCCGTTAACGCTTGAAGATGCGCTGTACTGTTTTCGGCGTGACACAGGTGGAATGCAACCGCCCTTCATTACGAAGGTTGAAAATCGGACAGCGGCGGACGAAATGCGAAACGGTCCGTGCTCAAATATACCAGACGAGTACCCAACCGGACGCGGGTCTAATTTTAATGGCAATCCGCTGATTGACGTTCAAAATCTCACGTTTCGTTATCATCGGGCATCACCGGTCGTACTGATGCGCATCTCGTTTCAAGTCGGTCGCGGTGAAACCATAGCAATTATGGGGGAAAATGGATGCGGTAAAACAACCTTGCTCATGTTGATGATTGGGCTTCTCACTCCGTCCGAAGGCCGCGTGATTCTCGACGGACGAGATGCTGTGCGTTACAAACCTCAGCAGCTTGCGGGTTTGGCGGGGTTAGCTTTTCAAAATCCGGACCTGCTCCTGCAAGCCGCGACGGTATCCGATGAGGTCGCCTTCGGACCGAAAAATCTGAAGCTAACCTCTCAAAACCTCGTAGATCGGCTTGAGAACACGCTGCAGATGTTCAATCTCAAGAATCTTCGCTCGCAAACGCCGTATGCACTCTCGCAAGGTCAGCGTCAACGCACGGCGGTCGCTGCGGTATTTTCGCTCCATCCGCAACTCCTCCTTCTTGACGAGCCTACAACCGGCCAAGATCGCTATCATCTGCAAAAACTCATGAGTGTGCTGAATGACGCAATGGCAAAGCGGAACAGAACCGTAATTTTCTCGACCCACGACGCTCATCTCACATTAAAGTACGCCAATCGAGTGCTGCTGCTTGACCGCGGTGAATTAATCTTTGATGGTTCTCCCGAAACCGCTTTCGCCGACCCGGATTGCGTAGAACGGGCATCGCTCATGCCGCCGCTGGGGATGCAATTGGGGTATGCACTTAACAGCGGGAAGGCGGCATAATGAATAGTCGTCGTGAATTATCGGCACGCGCATGATCGAGTATGAAAATGCAGAGTGTGGGAGGACAAGACGTGCACAAACCAAAGGTTTTTGTCGATGGGCAATCGGGTACTACGGGGCTTCAAATTTACGATAGAATTAAGGCGAGAAGCGATGTCGAAGTTATTCACATTCCCGAGGCGAAACGAAAGGACAATGCCGCTAAGCTAGATTGCATCCGCCAATCTGACCTCGTTTTCTTGTGTTTGCCAGACGATTCTGCAAAGGAAACAGTGTCGCTAATCGAAGCCGAAAACATAACGGCGAAAATCATTGACGCAAGTACGGCCCATCGAACCGCACCGGGATGGACATACGGCTTTCCGGAATTGAGACCCGATTTTCGTGAGAGAATCGCCGCAAGTCGCCGAGTCGCCAATGTAGGCTGTTATGCGTCAGGATTTATCGCACCGGTAAAGCCGTTAATCGACTCGAATCTTTTCCCGCGAGACCACGCTTTTGTTGTAAACGCCGTATCCGGCCATTCGGGCGGCGGAAGGAAAATGATAGAAGTGTTCTCGGAAAAGGGGTTCGGCGAGCCGCATGAATTATACCATTTCTTGCAGTACGGGCTAAGTCTCAATCATAAACACCTAAAAGAAATGACGGTGATATCCGGGTTGACGCAACCGCCGTTGTTGCTGCCCGCGGTCGATTATTCGAGACAGGGAATGCTTGTCAATATTCCCATCCATCGAAAATACCTGGAGGCATACCAGACTGGTTTCGATGACGTTTTTCGTTGTCTGAACGACTATTATCGTGGGGAAAAATATGTTTCGGTGTCCAAATGGACAGAGACGCCGCTGCGCAATCATCCCCAACTTCCTTACACCTATCTAGACGCCGTGAGCTGCAATGATAGCAACCGGTTGGAAATAATTGTGTGTGGCGGTAATGACACGCACGTGAACCTGTGTTCGCGGCTGGACAACTTGGGAAAAGGTGCGTCCGGCGCCGCGATTCAGAATATGAACCTAATGCTGGGATTTTCGGAAGATACAAGTCTCATCTGAAAAATTGAGGTGGTTTGTCAATCGTAAATCTCCATCCTCGTACGAAAATCGTTATCCTCGCTGTCGTCGGATGTCTGGTCGTTTTGCTCGACGGCCCAATATCACTTGCTGTCTGTTTTCTTGCTAGCACCTGTTTAGTTGCACGCTCCAGAGCATCGTGGCATCAGATTCGTCTGCTGATATTGGTTGTGCTACTCGGGACATGGGGCTTGGTGTACAGCCAAGCAATTTTCTACAGTGAATTCCCGCGTACTCCGATTTTCACGCTTATTAACCAGGATTTCCCCGTTATAGGCGAAGTTACGGGCGGCATCCGGTTTTACCGCGAGGGGTTATTGTATGGCGCAGTTCAATCCCTGCGGTTCAACACAACGCTGGCGATCGGCTGTTTTATTGTGTGGACAACACCGCCGCGAGATCTGCTTGTTGCATTGGTTCAACTAGGTGTCCCCTATAGCTTGGCGTTTATGGTAACCACCGCCTTGCGTTACATTCCACTCATCGGCTCAGAAGCTGTCACAGTCGTCAGATTGCAGCGGCTGCGCGGGTTTCGTTTTTTGCGGTTGAATCCAATCCGCACCTTTAGCGGAATCTTAAACAGTCTGCGTCCGATTTTAATGAACAATGTTCGCCGCGCAACGCAACTTGGCGAAGCCGTCGAAAGCCGTGGGTTTTCTCCAGAAGTTGCCGCGGGAAATCGCACTTCCCTGCGTGCCTTAAAGATGGGTCGGTGCGATGGAAGCTTAATGCTACTCCTTTTGGCATGTTTGTTGAGTGTTTTCTGCCTGAAAACGCTGTATTTCCTCTATGCCAACGGACTCTATTACGCATCTTGGTTGAGGGGAGCATACACTTTTACACGAGAAATGTTGTAGTCGTTTTTGAGTCGCCTGAATCGGCATGGGGTTGAATTTGATAATCGGACCCTAACCGCAAGGAGTCAAATATGCTCAATGAAGCGCAGAAACACCATTTTGAAACGCTCGGATTCATCATTTTGAGAGACTTCCTGCCGCGCGATGAGGTAAAGCTGTACGCCGACGCGTTCGAAGACACGCTTGTCAGAGCCAACGGCGGTGAGCCGTGGTCGCGGGCCCCTGTGCGCCATCAGGTATTGCCATTCTTCAGGCATAATCCCCACGTCTATAACCGCCTGCTCGACGATAACCGCATAAACGAAGTGCTTGAGGACCTAATCGGTGAAGGATTTGTATTTACAGTCTCCGAAGCTATCAAACACTGGACCGGAACTGCGTGGCACCACGACGCCGTCTCTGCCGAAACCCATACACACCTGAAGGTATTGCTGTTTCTGGATCCGACAACAGTGGACACCGGTTGCCTCTACCTCTTGCCCGGCAGCCAATTCCTCCCATATCGAGAGCGTATGCAGACATACGGCAACGAAATTTTGCCGCAAGGCAAAGATGTTCCCGGCGCCCACCCGTGCGAGACGGAACCGGGCGATGTAATCGTTTTTAATGTAAAGACGTACCACGGTGCATTTCCCGATGGATCCCGCCGCGGGTTGTACCTCAATTTCATGCAGAAACCACAAACGGAGGCCGACATTCGGTACGTCTGGGACGTCGGCGGTCAGGGCGGCTGGTATACGCCCGAGCTCTACGAGGATGCCCCGCCGCAGCGAAAAAATATGCTGGTATTTTGGGCAGATAGGGTTTAACATAACCTGAACTGTGTTTCACAAACAGTGCATTCCGTAAATCCATGACCAAAGCTGCGTCATTTGTATTGCAAAATCACTGCAAAGGAGGGTACGAACCATGAGAATCGGCAATTTGACGCTGTCAACCGCATTTGCGGCAATAACGGTGTTAATTTCAATCGCGACGGCCATGAATTCAGAGGCGAGACCGCCTAACAAGGGGACGTTTGTCCTCTCCGCCGATGGAGGTGAATCAAACATCTGGTTGACCGATGATAACGGACACGACCCGCGACCGTTATTGTTTATTGATGCGAATCCGCTGCCGCTCGGACTGGTCTGGTCCCCGGACGGAAACCGCATCGCCTTTCACACGGAAGCAAAAGGAAACGTTGACATTTATATGGTAGATTCAGAAGGTAAGAACCTGCAGAGACTCACCGACAGTGAGTCGGAGGACAGCTATCCTAGTTGGCACCCGAACGGCCAACGCCTCGCTTTCGGGACCGATCGGGACGGCAATTTTGAAATCTATGAGATGATAGTTTTAGGCAGAGCCTTGAGAAACATCACAAAAGATCCAGCTAAGGACGTGCAACCCGATTGGTCTCACGACGGAAGAACAATCGCCTTTTCTTCCAAACGGGGCAGAACGATTTCTGACGTCTACTTGATGGCCCCGAACGGCGGCAGTCTCGTGAACCTGACGAACCATAAGGGCGGAGACTTCGAACCTACATGGTCCCCCGATGATTCGAAAATTGCTTGGTCCTCGTCCCGGCACGGAAACGGGGACATCTTCGTGATGGATGCGAACGGAGAAAATGTGATTCAACTCACTGGCTTCGCAGCCGGACTAGAGGGACAGTGGGAAGAAAGCGACCTTACTTGGGCGCCGAGCGGCAAGAAACTCGCCCACATCGCGTTCATGGGTGGAGTTAGCTCTTTGTACATCACCGATCCCGATGGGGAGAATCGCTTTGAAGCGCCCGACGTGGGCGGTGTCAATCGTGCTCCGTCCTGGTTCGATCCTAGATTTGTCGTGGCGTTTTCAGTTGCACCCGACAACAAAAAAACCTTGACTTGGGGTTGGTTAAAGCAAATCGAACGTGACCAATAACGGCATCCGCAGTGCTGCCGACTCTCCTATGGGAGCGGCACAGGGTGGATTCAAATATCACTGATGATTCCGTTCTTCACCAATCGTGGGGAATATTGAGACGCTGCGAAATCCGGCGACGCCATTAAAGAACCTGTTCAGAAATTCAGTGTTTACAGCACCAGTTATCTTCTGTCAAAGCCCCCAGCCTAGGATTAAGCGAGCGATTCGCGAGTGCTATAGGGTTTATCAGGATTATAAAATCATTAATTCACAATAAATCGAAAGCCCCAGCGGGACGACAGGTATATAGAATCGTCAATTCACCTACATTAAAAGCCCCAGAGGGGCGACAGGTATATAGAATCGTCATTTCACCTTTCATCAAAAGCCACAGCGGGGCGA
>JAPPKS010000017.1:138319-139609 GCA_028819845.1 Candidatus Poribacteria bacterium
CAGGTATATAGAATCGTCATTTCACCTTTCATCAAAAGCCACAGCGGGGCGACAGATTATGGAAACTAAACGCTCACGAATGGTTAGGGCACCTAATATTCAAACAGGCTTTATACTGTTATTCCGCAGATGCAGCAATTCTGAAAACTATCGTACATCGGGAAAAATGGAGCTTGTCCAATGCAAACATATGACTGTGAACCCACACTGACAGATGCACAGGTACTGGAATTTTGCAAACGCGGCTACCTAATGCTGGAAGGCGTAGTTCCGGATACAATCAACCGGCGAACGTGCGAATACATTGATGTGAACAAGTTTCGGACGTTCCAAGCCACCATAAACAATCCGCTCGGTCAAGAGGACTGGTTTGTCGAGAACGTACTTCTTAATCCACAAGCGGCGGGCGCGGTGCGGTCATTGCTGGGCAAAAATTTCGGCCTGCCCATCAGGCCAAGCAACCATTGGGTTCAGTGTCCCGCTCCGGCGCAACAGTGGCACCGGGACGGCGGCTCCCACTACGGTTCAGAATTGAATCACCTGCAGGTGTTTTACTATCCCCAAGACACGCCGCTGGAGCTCGGACCAACAGAGGTGTTGCCCGGGTCGCATTTCCTTTTTGCCTTGCAGAGTTGGATGTCCCACTACAATGGCATCCGCGGCGGCGTCAAAACGGCGGCCCCGGCGGGCACTATTTTCATTACCGTCTATTCGATATGGCATCGGCGTACCGCGTCTACTGTCCCTGGCATCCGAAGTCTGTTGAAATACTGTTATTGGAGAACTGTACCTCCGCAGCGGGATTGGATCTGCGAACCCGACTTTAATTTCGGTACTGCCCCGTACAGTTGGGATGGGTGGCCCTCTCCGCCGCCTCGGCAACAACATCGCGACTGGTATGATGCCGCCCAGATGTTCTTCTGGGTTTGTGGGAAGGCAAAAGAGTTCCCCGCTTTCGTAGGCGGCGGCGGGTGGCCAATGGCTTATTCACCGTCCCGAAAGCCCGAAGGTTTCCACAAATTCCCAGCCGACGGATAGCCTGCAAGCGAATCGTACCTTAGAACTTGTTCGAAAATGCATTTTATACAGCGCCAAGAGGGCCGAAGGTGTATAGTACCCCACTACCCTCCGTAAGCGGGGATCAATTGAGCGGATTGCGAATGCGATAGTTTTCCCCATGCCCCGCATTGGTGATGATGCATCAATCTACAACACCCAATCGTTCAACTGCGTAACTCCTATACTTATTCATTTGTGGGAGAGGCTTCCTAGCCTCGATTTTCAATCAGT
>JAPPKS010000017.1:139709-184511 GCA_028819845.1 Candidatus Poribacteria bacterium
CGGTTTCTTGAGAGGAAACATACCCCGTCATTTCAGATTTCACAGCGAACACAGTGACATAACACGCAAATACTGAAAGCATGTCAGGATTTACATCCAGACTTTTTATCCACAATCCAAAGTCAATTTAACAAATGGAGTCTATCTATTTTGTGGGAGAGGCTTCCTAGCCTCGATTTTCAATCAGTCGGTTTCTTGAGAGGAAACATACCCCGTCATTTCAGATTTCACAGCGAACACAGTAACACAGCGCGGAAATACTGAAAGCATGTCAGGATTAACATCCAGATTTTTTATCCACAATCCAAAATCAATTTAAAAAATGGAGTCTATCTATAATGAAACGAACCTTTGATTGCGAACCAACAATGACAGACACCCAGGTGTACAACTTCTGCCAAAAAGGGTTTCTAATGCTGGAGGCAGTTGTGCCCGATGAGATAAACCGCAAAACAGTCGATTATCTTGCCGACATTCAGCCTGATGACGCAGATGGCATTCTTAAGGAGAATTGGTTTGTAGACAATGTGATTCTCAATCCCCAAGCGGCGGGAATCATCCGGACGTTATTGGGTCGAAATTTCCAACTGCCCATTTTCATGAGCAACCATCGCGCGAATTGCCCTGCACCGCCGCAGCATTGGCACCGTGATGGCGGCTCGATTTACGGTCCTAAAATAGACGCGCTACAGGTTTTTTATTATCCGCACGATACCCCTGTTGAAATGGGGCCGACCGACGTGGTGCCCGGTTCGCATTACTTCTTCGCACTGCAGAGTTACATGGCGCACTACACGGGGATTCGCGGAGTCATTTCAACCGCGGCGCCCGCAGGGTCTATCTTCGTTACCATCTATCAATTGTGGCACCGAAAGGGAGCATCCACTGCAACCGGCGTTCGCAATATGTTGAAATACTGGTACGTACGTACCGTGCCGCCGGAGCGCGACTGGATTGTCGAACCGGATTTCAACATGGACGACCTCTATAATATGCGGTCAGGCCATTTCCCATACGGACGGGAGGCGCACCGGTCTTTCAATGATACCGCCGAAGTATTCTTATGGCTGTCCGGCAAGCATGATGATTACCGCGGCGCCGACAGCAGCTTGCCCATTTATCTAGCCTAATTGAAATGCGTACCAAGTTAAACTAACGCAGTTAAGGGAGCGATTTGCGTCCACAACTTTTACTCTGTTTCGGCGGAACCAAATGACTTCTATGCACAAAAAAAGCCCGAGGTGCGATTCCTCAGGCTTCATTGGCCTTCATTAGGGTAAATTAATCTGGTGGCGATGCATACTTTCCAGATTCTTCTTCAGTCTCCCTGTCATTCCCCGCAACCCTACCTCGCTTGAGGATTTCTTCCGGGTTATCGGGCTCTTCGCGCACTTGCGGTCGAATTTGCCGTTCTACCGTTTCAGCGTTTTCCCTCTCCTGACGGTATTCTTCGTCTTCAAGTTCCAATTTACGCATTAACGAACGCAATCGCTGTTCTCTATCCGCCCGCGTTGACTGGTCAGACGACTCCGCGTCTACTTCATCGTGCGGGTAATTCTCGGCGAAGTCATCGGTTTGATCGGGATAGGTCACCATGTCGGCAATCCCTTCGTCGTTCATCGCGTCAACGACAGCAGTGTTAGCCCCTTTCGTAGGATCACCCACCTTTTCCAATTCGGCAAAAATGTCCTCAAGCTGAGTCGGGTCGACACCTTGTTCTAATAGGTACTCCCGCCAATCACCAGATGCAATGTACTCCCGAATCGGATCGCCCTGCGGGCTGAGTTCTATAACTCTTACGCCCGCGGGGATTGGCGCATCATCGGATATCCCTGCCGTACCGAAAGCGGTTTGCCCTATCCAATGCTCCTGTCCCTGTTCATTTACACGCTTGATGGGTGTAAGGTAGACTGTGTTTGGGTATAGCGGGAAATACTTGCCGCCTCCCCGGTCAACAACGCCAATCGTTGATGAATCTTTGTCATAAAACTCAAGAAAGCGTTTTACAAGTGCTACGTCCTCTTCTAATGTTCTCTGCGGAGGTTGCGGCACAAGCGTCCCATCCGGAAACCAAATCGGAACCTCCGGGTTAGAGGAAGAATCGACCGTCGGGTTTCCGCCTGACATTGGTCGATTAGCGCGTTTCTGGTCTGCAACACCGTTACCAGAGGTGGAACCGCCTCCCTTCGTTCGACCGTCGGCTTTTGGCATGGACAAAGTAGCCTCGCTGGTTGTGAAATTGTCCTTAAAAGACTCCCTCGACCCGGTGTCGCTTAGATTGGAAAGGGAACCTTGCTTGAGTATCACGATAGCAACGCCTAAAGCCACGACAATGGCAACGGCGCATAAACAGAGCAATGTTCTAAGGATTTCATTCATCAGTTTTCCTTTTCATTGCCCTGTGCATGAGGACGCGACGGAGTAGCCTTCCTCACCAGGGTTGCCTTCCCTTACATAACCGTATGTATAAGCGGTTTCAGTCGCATACGCTCGAATTGTCGCAGAAACCTTGAAATTAGCGAGATCGCTGAGGTCATTTGGGGAATTAGTGGAAGAAATATAAAAATTGAATGTTTTTTCACGGGGGCCATCATCAGACAGAGGCGGATCTGCCACTTCCCGATCATATCCTGCGCTTGCATAAGCGCGACCCCCGCCGATATGAACGTGTATCTGGTGGTCGAAAAGCCATACCCGAAGGTGTTCGGCGTAACCATGAGTTTTTAACTTAACATCTGTTGATCCAAAGTAATACCACGGAGTCCAAATACTAGAATTGCACCCCTTGTCTACAGAAATCGCGTACGAGGCAACTGTAAAAAACACAAACACCGTAGTCAGAGAAAAAATTGCTATCACTAAAGCGCGGATTGAGTTTTTATGCATGCGCATTTATCGGTCTCCTTATCGAATTATTATTTGATATGTTAGGTGAACTAGGTTACCCCTGTCTCAGCTAAGGCTAGTTGTGATGATGTTCATGCTGAAGCGCGTGTAATTCTTCCTCGCTCAACCCCAGCAGGTAAGGTGGGAAAAGTAGGAAATATTGATTGCTATGCATGTAACGGTCAATTTTCAACTTCAACTCAGTGTTTTCACGAAGCAACTGGATGTGAAGTTCCTTGGTACGTCTCCGCGTTACGATGTCGTCCGAGGTTTTCTCGGCAAATTTGGCGAGTTCCCTCATTCGCGCATCCATCGGAACGCCTTCTTGCTTCAATTGCTGGTTTCGGTCGGCAACCCGCACCAGTAGTTCCTGAAGGCCTTTGACAGTTGCCTCGACCGCAGGCACATCCGGGAATTGTTTAAGATAATCATCGCCCCACGCTTTCAGGTGCCGCCTCGTCTGCTCCAGGTCCGCCGTGACTCGATCGGCTTCGCCGCTGAGCACGGATGAATCTGCGGAAGCGTCGTCACTGCTGCGGCGGCTCGGAAAACTCGGCGCCGATACCCTGCCTCCATCGTCTCTGGCACCTATGGAATCTTTCTCTATCGTGGGCGGTGTCGGGCGTTTTGACGTATCACCCGGTAAATCTCGATAAATCCAGCGTCCTCCGAAATACGCACCGCCCGCAATGAGCAGAGCGGCAACGATTGACCCAATTAGCAGTTTGTCGAACCGGATTTTCATGAAAAACACCTCCGCACATAAATTTTAACGCTAATTGTCAAATTTTTGCAATTCACCCTAGTCAGAAACCCAAGTACATGTTATGCTGCTCCAGACGGCATCGATTCTCAAACCTCTACTTCGTCGCTTCTAGTTCCGCCCGCCGTTCCTCGACGGCTTTGCACATACGCAAATGAAAGCGTTGCGGCGGCGCCTCGTAACCCTTCCACGCATAGGGATCGATTCCCGCAACCGGTACGATACAGCGCCGATCTGCATTCGCGGGGTGTTCACCATCTCGCAAACCCCACGGAAGCAGCGACCACGCATTGCAATAGTGATTCACCAGAACGCGCCGAAAGTCGTCGCCGCGGTTCTTTCGAGAACGGTGTAACAGATAACCGTTGAAGAATACGACTGTTCCTGTCTGCACCTCGACCGGAATTTCGCCGGAATCATCGAAACCGAAACTCTCTTGGGAAAAATCGAACTCGTCGGGGCGGTTGTGGTTCCGCTGCGGGTATAGGTAACCCGTGCGGTGCGAGCCGGGAAGCACCCACAAGCATCCGTTTTCGACGGTCGCATCATCCATGGCAATCCATGCGCCAATCAAGGAGCGGTCGCGCGTCGGAATGTAAATCTCGTCCTGATGCCACGCCTGTCCTTGAAACCCCGCCGGTTTGACGAATAGCATCGACTGCATGCACTTCACGCTGCCGTCCCAATACGGCAGATGCGCCGCCGCAAGTTGGCTTAACGCGCCGCAAATCCTCGGATGCTTCACGTACCTCTGCATCACGGGACTAACAAAGTGCGGCTGATGGATACAAAGGATGTATTGCAACGCCTCCTCATCGCTGAGTCCAGCCGGTAAGGATTCTGAACCTTCGTTTGGATAATCGCCGCGAGCTAATTTGGCGGCATCGCGGCGCAACTCCTCGATTTCGTCAGGGCAAACCAGCTCCGGTACGGCGAGATAACCCATCTCAACGAAGGAATTGACCATCCGCTCGGCAAGAACCTTCGGGACATCAATTTTCGATTCGAGTTCCGGCGCCATATCGCCCCCTTTTCGTCGCGTTAGAACCCTGTGTTTACCCGGTCACGGCGCGCACCGTTTCCCATCCACTATCAACGGCTCCGCGTTTCCCCACAGTTTCGCGCCGTCCGCAGTAAGAATCGGCTCGGCTGAATATTGTGCCAGATATGTGCGGCGCAATCGGCTCGTCCGATTCGGCCCGCTGCGGTGAAAGTTAATACTGGTAAATACCGCAATGCTGCCTGCCGGCGCAATTACCGGAATTCCGGGATCGTCTCCGAAATACCCGATTCGGTCATTGCTGCCTTCTTCTTGAAAATGTTTTACCCACGAGCGGATGCCGATTCGAGAAAAGGGCATGATGTATGCAGTGCCGTTTTCCTCCGTCATATCGTCCAACGCACACCAGCAGGTCAAATACGGCTTGTGGTCCGGGTAGCCAACATACCCTGAATCCTGGTGCCAGCCAAACTTCATGCCGCCGTCGGCACCTTTCACGACATACTGTTCCCAGAAAAGGTATGCCGTATCCCCGAGCGTCGCACGGCAGACTTCCGCCATCAAATCGCTGAAAAGGAATGTACGTAGCTTCGGCTGCTGTCTAAAGCAGTTGGCGACAAAATAGCGTTTGTTCCGGTGGTTGAGGCCCAGGCTGTCCGTGTTTTGCTTATCCATTTCGGCGTTCGCCTGATCAATGAACGTCTGGCATTCGCCCCGAAGCAATTCCAGAAAATGAGTCGGGATAACGCTATTTAGAATGAAATAGCCGTCTTCCTCAAACTGCTGTTTTTGCGCATCGGTGATGTGTATGGAGGATGCCATCACAATCTCCAGTTAATCAGAAATACTCGTACCTTGTCCATTAGCGAAGGTGTCGCATCGCGATACTGTAGAGTATACGCGGTCAAATCGTAATCGTGCCTCGGGCGCGTTGTTTCCAACTTTCCGACGACGCAGCTACACATTGAGGCACGCTAATCTCAATCCAGACTCGACGTTTCGTGAGCTTCAAGCGCCGCCAACGCTTCGGGGGTGCCAATCCGCTTCAACGCGGCAGCAGCCGTAATCCGTGTTTCCGCATATTTTGCATGCAAGCTGTTTTTCAATGTCTCAATCTGTTCGGGCACCGATTCCGTATGCCTAGGTTTGATAGCGTTAATATGGATACACCGGCGGTAGGGTCTGTCGCTCAAAGCAGAATGGTGCGTCTTATGATTCAGAAAAATAACATCCCTCGGCTCGTTCACGAGGGCAAACCGGCCCGGCACGTCCTTTGCCTCTACCCCCAACCCGCCAATATTCTCGGCAAGCGCTTCCCGGAACTCACTGAAATGGCTGCCCGGTATAACATTGAGGCAACCATCCTCCGGACCAAGGTGATCCAAATAGATATGCGCCCGCATCGTAAAATAAGGCGGTTCGGCAACGTTGTCGTGGTGCCAGTCGGATCCGGCGGTATGGAGAATCCCCTCACTAATAGGAAGGATAAAGTCGTCGCCAAGCAAGTTTCGGAACACATCGACGAACCGTTCATCGACCAATAACGGATAAAACACGTCAGGGTTGAGGTCGAAGAATGAGATATGCGGTGGAATACTATTATTTATCTGTTGCCTCGGCTCATTCGGCTTCGGCGGCGGTGCACCGTTGCGTCCCTTTAACATGGCTTCGTCAAAAGCCTCCGACAGCGTTTCTACCTCTTCCGGCTCAAGAAAATCTTTGAATTGGATAAACCCAAATGTCCGAAAATAGTTGACCTGTTCTTCTGTCATGAGGTTACTCCCCTAGGGTTTTTTTAAGAATCGGCTTAGCTTGATAATGATGCCGCCTATACTACTGCGTGCTCGATTAAACCTACTGAACTAGCGCTGTGCGGCGCCATTCTTCGCTCAAATCCTTCGCATCCGTAACGCTTCAAATTTCTTCGAATGCTCCAGCTCAAGGATATAGCGCCGAGGGTGCTGTTCTATCCTAGAGTAGCTGTAACGCTGTATTTCTCGGCGTATTCCAGCAATTCTTGGCAAATCTTCTCAGGCAGATCAATCCCTTCGCGCAATTGTTCTGCTTCCTTGTTCCGTTCCGGGTCGCCAGGCACCATTACTTCCGAGAATCCCGGCGCCGGCGGGATAGCTCGGAAATCATTCATGAATGACTGCACGGCCGATTGATAATCCTCAAGCGGCTGGAAAGCGCCGATGTCAATCGCTTGAAAATAGGTTCCCCCCACGTCGCCTGAATTCGGAACCACGCCGGCTAAACCGCCGAGCAGGCATGTCACCAATGAAATGGCATACCCCTTGTACCCGCCGAAGACGAGAAGCCGTCCGCCAGCGAAAAAGTCTTCGGGATCAACACTCGGATGCCCATGCTTGTCAATGATCGACCCGGGAGGAAGTTCCGTCCCTTTAATACGTGCAATGTGGATTTTTGCACCCGCGATTGCGGTAGTGGCAAAATCCGAGACGAAATGCCTCCCATCTGCACTTGGAAAACCGAACGCAATGGGATTCGTGCCCAACGCACCTTCAGCGCCGCCAAACGGACTTGCGCCGCCTGCTGATTTCCCGCCGGTCACAAGGAGGGAGGCAAAGCCCGCTGCGGCGGCTTGCTCCGCGTATTCACCCAATCTACCGATATGATGAGAATTTGTGATACTGACCGACCCCATGCCTGTAGTGCGCGCTTTCTCAATCGCTAGGTTCATACACCATTCGCCGGCATAGTGCCCCCAACACAGTTTAGAATCCACAAAAGCTGTGCTCGCTGTCTGTCGTACTATCTCGGGAGTGCCGTCAGGTATTAACCCCTTATCTTCTATTGATTGAATATAACCGGGAATCTGAAAGACACCGTGGGAGAGATGTCCCTTGAGGTCAGAATTGACAAGAATTCGGGCCTCTACCACCGCAATGTCTGACGGTGTCCCCACAGCCTTAAAGAGTTGTGTGCAAAAGTCCCGAAGTCTATCCGCCTGAATCCGCCGCGATGTCGCCATCCGTTCGTCCCCTTTGAATTATATGCGCCAATTTCCAGCAGATTTCGCTCGGAGTACGCTGCTGGACGATATTTTTATTATAGCATAGATTGATTCCGAGTTCTATGCCATAGTAAAACAATGTTGATTCGTACGCGGCGGTAGGTTCGTCGTCCAAACCAAGTATATCACTTTCGGTTGTTTCATTCTCTTCACCCGTAGGCGGGGCATCTTGCCCCGCACATAGTAGTAGGCACACTCCGTGTGCCGTAACCTTTGCGTGAAAACGTATTACCTCCAACTCAATTTACCCATTAACAGACCGCCATAGCTGTCTAAACATTGGGGGCAAGTAAACCCTGTGGGAGCGGCTTCCAGCCGCGATAACGTATTTCGCACACGCCGTGTGCCGTAACCTTTCTACAAACGATTTCCGCCCAACATACCATGCACACACCATACGCGCCGCAATATCCAAATAACGTCCCTTCATCTTGCTCTTGTAGGTTGGGTAGAGCGGATCCATTCAAAAACCGCACACTTAAACGAATAACACTGTCAACCTAACCATGTACAAGATCCAATAGATGTAGCGAAACCCAACGATCAACCGACTGAATAGGGAGGGCGATAGTCTTAAACGGACTTCAATCTTAAAAACCGCCCTCAATCCAATCAACTTCCGAATACTTATACACTCCCTTAATCATACCCCATCATTTAATCACAGTTCAGACAGCATCGCCAATCGCAACCCCTTCCATCCTTCCTCCCTTCCAATGACCCCACCCCCGCACAGCCAATCCCCGAATAGCGAAGGCGATAGTCTTTACATGAATTTACTTTAACCTTCCCCTGTGGGAGCGGCTTCCAGCCGCGATAACGTATTTCGCACACGCCGTGTGCCGTAACCTTACATTAGGCGTAAGTAAAATCCACTATAAATACATAATAATGGTATAATACTGAGGTTAACCTTGAACACCCCCACACATCCAGAAAGGCAGATTACCCGGTTGAACGCAAAAATTAAAACCATTCGAGCACGAGAGATTCTGAGCAGCGGCGCAAACCCCACGATTGAGACTATTGTGACGTTAGAAAGCGGAATCACTGGAATCGCATCCGTCCCGTTCGGTTCTTCAGCAGGGAGATACGAAGCCTTAACCTTGTTAGACGGCGATCCGGCAAGGTACGGCGGCCACGGAATGCTCCAGGCAACCCATAATGTGAACAACGTGATTGCGCCGGTAATTGCCGGTACCGACGTGTTCGACCAGAAAGGGATTGATGCCCAGTTAATTGCTTTGGATGAGACTCCCAGAAGGGAAAATATTGGGGGTAACTCTATTCTCAGCGTTTCACTCGCATGCGCCCGGGCCGCATGCAACGCGCGGGCTTTACCGCTTTATCAGTATATCAGGGAAACGTACACTTTGGCAGGCGAAAAACCGTATCTGCCGAAACCCATGATGGTTGTCATTGAAGGCGGGTGTCACGCAGACGATTCTACAGATCTGCAGGAATATATGGTAGGCATTCGCGCCGATGTGAATTCCCGAGACGCGGTGCGAGCCGGCATCGAAATCTACCATACGCTCGGAAAAGTGCTCAAAGCCCACGGGTACCCCATGAATGTAGGACTGGAAGGTGCGTACGCACCAGCCGGAATCCCATCGAATAATGAGCCCTTAATCTACATTCAAAAGGCGATTGTCGATGCCGGTTATGAGCCGATGGATGAGGTCGCCATAGCGCTCGACCCTGCTGCATCAGAATTCTACAGTGACGGTTCTTACCGCCTCGAACGGGAGGACAGAACCCTCTCCGCTGAACAGCTCATCCGCTATTATGAAGAATTGGTCCGCGAATTTCCAATTTTCTCGATTGAAGACGGCCTCGGAGAGGACGATTGGGATTCATGGACGCTGCTTAACGAACGCTTAGGTCAGAGCGTGATAATCGTTGGTGACGATCTCACCACAACTAACGTGACTCGCCTGCAAAAAGCCATCGATCTCAAAGCGATAAATGCCATCCTGATTAAGCCAAACCAGGTTGGGACACTCAGTGAGACCGTCGAAGCGGTAACGCTAGCCAAAAAGCACGGACTTAAAGTCATTGTTTCCCATCGAGGCGGCGGTGAAACTACGGACACGCTAATTATTGACCTCGCTGCAGCCGTGGGCGCCGACTTTGTTAAGGTAGGTCCATCACGGGGTGAACGCGTTGTAAAATACAATCGCCTGATGGAAATTGATGAAGAGGTTGCATCCTCATCGGAATGATTGCCAACGTTCAACTCCGGTCAAAAGGCCGTTCAATCGACCAGTGGCGATCCGAACTTTGAACCACGGTCGCATCGGGCAAATCCACTTGGGCGTGCATCGCTTCAACCTCGGCGATGGTGAACGCGGCGCGGAAGGAGTTATAAAGCAGGTTTTTCTGGTAAGCTGTATCATCTGCCGCATATTGATTTACTAATGTTTGAGCCGCTTCGGGGGTCTCTGGACGAATCAAATCTCGAATCATAATTAATCCGCCGCTGCGCACGGTGCGGCTAATTTCCCTTAACGCAGGCATCGGATCAGGAATGTGGTGGATAATGCTATTGGAGATGATGCCGTCGAACGATTGGTCTGGATACGGCAGGGATTTTGCATCAACACATTCCAACACAATTCGATCGGCTAACCCCGCATCGGCAACGTGAGCCTCCCCCAATTTCAGCATGTTCAGGGAGAGGTCAATCCCAACAATCTGAATCTTCGGCAGGCGTTGGGCTAATAGAATGGGAATGTCCGCCGTTCCTGTCCCAAGGTCCAAAATTTTCCCTTCGCATGCGCCAAGTTCAATGATGCGCCCTACAAATAAGTCGCTGACTTCACCGTGATCCATCGCATCATACGCCTCGGCTTCTTCGCGTGTGTCCATTACCTCCGGTTCTAATATGCGCTTCATATCCTCATGTTCTGCTGAATTTCTCGTTCAGCAAAACTCCCTTTCCTGGGGATTTATATACATTAGTGTCGAATTATGTTAAAATGAAGGATTGATTTGATTTTAGCAAAGGAAATTGATTGTGAAAAATGCCCCTGGAAAACACTACAGAAATGGTATCACACTCGTCGAACTGTTTCAACTATTCCCTGATGACTCAACAGCAGAACAATGGTTTGTCAAGTGTCGGTGGCACAAGGGGATTCGATGCGCTTATTGTGATAGTGACAACGTGAACACTCACGCAAAGCACGCTACAATGCCTTATCGGTGTCGTAGCTGTGGTAAGCGGTTCTCTGCAAAGACCAATTCAGTTATGCATGCTTCCAACCTCGGATACCAGAAGTGGGTGATTGCAATCTATCTCATCAACACTAGCCTGAAAGGCGTCTCCAGTTTGAAGTTGCACCGAGACTTGGGAATTACCCAGAAGTCCGCATGGCACATGCTTCATCGCATTCGCCAAGCGTATGACTCTACCAATGATGTCTTTGCGCGGGAGGTGGAAGTTGATGAGACGCTTATCGGCGGCCGCGAAGGGAACAAATCAAGTGACGGCACGAGTCGTGGACAGAGCAGACCGTCGATCGCTTCAGAGTTTTGTGCTTAAACACACAACACCGGATACGACGGTCTACACTGACCAAGCAAGTGCCTATAGGGGATTGCCGCGCAAACATGCGTTTGTTGCGCATTCGATTGGCGAATATGTGCGAGACAAAGTCCACACAAACGGCATCGAATCGTTCTGGGCATCGCTCAAGCGCGGCTACAAGGGTGTTTATCACAAAATGAGTGTTAAACACTTAAACCGGTACATCAGCGAGTTTCTCGGTCGCCACAATCGGCGACGGCTTGATACCCATAGCCAAATGGCAGATTGGGTTCGATGTGCCACAAACAAAGGGTACTGCAAACTACTCGAAACATGTATCGTCTCCTTAACATAAAAAACGCCACGAATCCAGTCGTGGCATAGGTTTTCAGGTTACACTGTTGGCGACCCAATGTCCCCAGCAGTGCCCCTAAATGATCGCCTATACGCTAATAAATGTCAAGGGGTAAAATCCAGAAAGGACAACAAAAAAGCCCCTGCAAAAACTGGGGCGGTGGGATTTGGGATGGGCGATTTAATTATGAAGGTTTCGGTCTTTTATGTGCTCAATGAGCAATTTTTCAAGCGAATCAACTTTGTGCCAGAGCTTGTCATGTTCTCGTTGCATTTGATTGCGCAGTGCATTGGTTGTCCAAAAGATTACACCAATGATAACTGCTGGTGGCAACAAAGTCAATGATAGTAAGGTTGTGAGTGTTGTTTCCACGATATAATCTCCTTTCACGGAAAGTATATCACAAGTCACATCTAATAACAAGAGAGATGACCCAAACGAAAGGGACAGTATAAAATGGCAAGAAAAAGGAAGGGAAATGTGTCGAAACGGCGTACAAAAAAACGTAATACAAGCACAGCATTTGCGAAGGGTGTGAAACCTATTTTGGACACGCCCGAAAACATCGCAAGGGCACTGTTCGGAATCAAACGGAAAGAGAAAGAAGAAGAAAATTCCTGAGCGTTTCAGGAATGGGCACTAATGTATATAACTCCCTTTCCTGTTGTCGAAATGGTTAAATGAGACTCTTTTTGCCGAGTTCCAATCTTGTTCATATTCCATTTTGCGTGAAAACGTACTATCCCCCGCCCAAAATTACCCCTTAATAAACTGGCATAACTCTCTAAACATTGGGGGTAAGTAAAGTTGTTCCATTCCCTTCTTCCGTAGGCACCGAATCTTCCCCCCCTTTCGCTCTCTCCGTAGGCGGGGATCAAGCAACTGAATAGGGAGTGCGATAGAGTTCTTCCTTGCCCCGCATAAAAGCGTCCGCCTTTGCCAAAACGAACTTTTTCAAATCGCGGTTTCGATTCATGTCGATTGTTTCATTTCTGGTTTGCCCTTTCCCCGCTCAATCGGGTACAATTTCAACGTTCCTTTAGCGGCGTACCCGGGTTTTGACTCGAAATCTCGGTTTCTCTCGTCCGCACGAACAACTCATGAACTCAATAGGAGACTAAATCATGAAGTTTCTTGGCGTGGTTTTAATGGTTACACTGTGCTGTAATATTGTGATAGCAGAGGAAAATCTCTACACCGTCCAAAAGGGCGATACGCTTGAGAAAATAGCTAAAGAAAATCTACAGGATGCCTCGTTATGGCCGCAACTCGCCAAGTATAACAGCATCTCTAATCCTGACGTAATTAAGGCGGAACAAAAGATAGTCATCCCAGAGAAAACGCAGTTACTGATAAAAGTTCAGCAAAAGGAAAAACTTGAAGCGAGGGTCGATACGCTCGAAAAGAAACTATCTCAACTACGCGGTATTCGCCGCGAAACACTGTTTGAGGACAACTTCGAAAGCAAGACAAGTGTAGAGGATCAGAAGGAATGGAATTTCCCTTCCGGCGGAAGATGGGGCATTTCTACCTCGGGCAGCCGTGTATTGGAACAGTCGAACAGAAACGCGCCAAATAGCGCCGCGCTTGTTGGGGAAAAGGATTGGGCCAGTTACGTCGTTCAGGCGGAACTCCGTATTGATCATTCCGGCGATGCCGGCGTGTTCGCCTACTGGAACTCAACCCTTGAGAACTACAGGCTCCGAACGTCCGATGTTCACAAAAAACTCCAAATCGCCAAACGCGTTCTCATTGAGCAGGGCAGGTACGGAAATATTTATCTGAACGAAATAGACCTACACCTCAAAGATAACCGTTGGTACATTTTTCAGTTTGAGGTTACGACCCACGATGCCTACACCTATTTGAAGGCCAAAGTCTGGCCGAAGGGCGAATCCGAACCGGGCACATGGTTGTTGGAAGCATCCGACCACACCCCTGAACGCTATGAAAGTGGGAAAGCGGGCGTCTGGACAATAAAGGGAGGTACATCGTACAAAGGCACAAAATTCGATAATTTCAAAGTGTTCAAAAATCTACCGGTAAAACCTTAAACGTCTTTAATACATCGGATGCTTCAAATTGCCCTTGAAACCGAGTTTTTAATGGGTTTCATGCTCCTTATGCTGAAGCGAGAGTGTCTACAAGCTAGAAGCAGCTTCACAGAAACCACGTCCCCTTATAAACTCGCCTTCTTGGGCATCTTCCCGTAAATTTCAATCTCTGCTATGTGCGCTTCAGCTTCAAGTGCAAATTCGAGGGATCGGTACATCGACTGCCTTGACGGAACCGGCTTTCGAGGTCTCACATCAATAAGTATGGCATCGGTTACGGCGTGTTCACGGATGACGACGGGATTTTTTGGGTTTTTACGGATGGTGGCCAATGGCTGCCATTTGGACTCATCATCCCGCCAATAGACATCCAAAGTGTAGACATTCGTCGCATGGATGATAATTTTGTCAATGGACATTTTTTCTCGAAATTGAACATCGACCTGCGGGAAAACCTCAGCTTCGGCAAATGAGTAGCTTCTGCCGAACGTTCTTAACTCCAGGGGTGACTGAGTTGTCGTGTCTCTGCTCCTTGCCCTATTGAGTGTTCCTACAGCTTTTACCCCGAGCCGCCCAAACGTTTCCAAATTCCCGTCGTTTACTTCATGGATAGAACTGCGTCCGCCATTTTTTCCAGCGCGTAGTTCTCACTCCAGATGTAGTCAGATTGCGGCAGGATTATGCCGCAACTGCTCAATAACACACACATCAACATGCAAAAAAAGCGCGGCAAATACTGTATCACGATGTACTCCTTTCATCTGTCCTTGGTGAATCGATAGAATTGATCAAATTACCAACCAATGTCACGTTATCGCTGATGAGCTCCGGTCGCCCATTCGTATCCATGCCAACCGCTATGGCGTCAATCGGCTTGATTCGGTCCAGCGTAAAGCTGAACGCAGAAACCGGTTCGGTGCGCCCGGCGGCGAGCACTTTAATGGCAATCACCGGTAGATGTACCGCCTGAATCGCCGCAATCGCGGCATCTCGATCGGCGGGCAGGTACATTTCAGGACGACGCGTGTGATTGTAAAGTGCGCAGACGTAGAAATCGACATCGAATCCTTCGTGGTAACAATGCTTCAGTATGCGCGGGTCATGAGTTCCGATGCCGGCTGCGTAGCCCAGTTCTCGAATCAGCGCCAAAGCGTCCCGCAGAGATTCGAGTTTTCCTTCGTCGTAGAGCTGATCGGTCGTTCCGCCGTGCTGATAGATAGCTATCGGTTGATAACGCGCAATCAAACGAATATGATCAATGAGATCGGCATATTCGTTTCGCTTCGCCGTCTGCGCTATCCACTGAATCTTTCCGCCTGCACCGCGGTATTCATTCAATACCCGCATGATATGCCGGTCCGCACGTGCAAGCACAGTGTCGATACCGCACCGCTCCGCCTCCCGTAAATCCCGCATGATCTGCGCGGAAGTGTAGTAATTCTCCATCTCTTTCGATTTCGCTGGGGAATGGTGCGAAATTCCGCTGTACGGATTCCCGCCAATAATCATCTTGCTGACACGGTGCGGTCCAATCGAAATCCTGGGCAACTTCATTACGGGCGCTCGCCTTCCTTTCCGAAAATCTCCATCCGACTGTGTGAATTTCAGGCAGGAAGCACGCAATTTGTATGCCAGAGCGCTAAAATTGGAAAATGCAAGCGGAGAGCGCCTTTCAGCCAATTCGATGCTTCACAACTCCCGCCTTATCTGCCCAAAACAGTGCAAGATTGCCGTTCTTGTGAACAATTTCGTGCAGTTTAATACGATGGAGGTTGCGTCTCAGCAAAACTCATGGGTTGTCCTGAGCGGTTGGGCGTAAGGCGGGTCGGTAGTCAAATACGGCGTGGTCTGTGGGTCTGCCGTCGTAGGTGATATGTTGTCTTTTGTTCCAGCGGCTATATTTTCAAGACTCATGCATCTCGTTCACAGGTCATATTTCACTCGAGTCAGGCACAAGCCGTACGCGGGTGCTGAAGCTCCCGCCGCCGATCTGTCGCGCGCCTCAAGAATCTTGCGAAACTGATCAACCGGCGACGCTGCGTCATGTAACTTCAGAATCGTGCCGGCAATCGCGCGAACCATGCCGCGCAAAAACGCGTCTGCCTCAATCTCGAAGTGGACCAGGTCTTCTTCCTTCCAGCAGCGGGATTCGTAGATGTCGCACACTGGGTTTGCGCGGCCCCCGCCTGTTCGCTGGAATGAAGAACAATCATGGTTGCCGATTAACGCCCGGCAAACCGCATTCGCCGAGTCCACGTTAATCGTTGGACGAGGCAAAAAATATGCCCGATTGCGTAAGAAAGCGGAGGGATAGACACGATTGAGGATGGTGTATCGGTAGGTGCGGCTCGATGCGCTGAAGCGCGCGTGAAAATCTGGCGAGACCTCTGCCGCGCCAATGATTACGATGTCACTAGGAAGCAGTGCGTTAACCGCTTTCTGGAGCGCAGCCGGGGACATCTGGGCGTGCGTGTGAAAATTTGCAACTTGGCCCGAAGCGTGTACGCCTGTGTCCGTTCGGCCCGCGCCGACAATCTGCGTCTCGGTCTGTGTAATTTTTGTGAGGGCGTTCTGGATGAATCCCTGAATCGTCGCCGCATTCCGCTGAATCTGCCAGCCGTGATAGTGCGTACCGTCGTATTCTATCGTGAGTTTGATATTTCGATCGCTCATGGTGCATACCTATCATCTCATCTTCTGGCAACAACAACCACACTGACGGCGTGAGTTAAGAATTCAACGTTAATAGACATTTCTCCAAAATAGTTCCGCCGCACGATAGCCCTAGACGGGATCTTCAATCGTCAAATCGAAGATAGTTTTTTCAGACAAATAGAAATCACTGTTACACATCAACATCTAGCCCCAGAGGGGCGGCAGGTGTATAGAATCTTCATTGCACCTTACAGCCAAAGCCCCAGAGGGGCGACAGATTACAACGACTCAATCGCCTAAGAATGGGTTTGCCGCCTAATTTTCAAACAGGCTCTACCAGTTACAGGCATCTGACAGCTTAAACGAGGGTAAGGTGTAAGCCCAGCCTAGCTTTTATCGATCGTCCAACCTAAGCTGGATCGAATCCGTCGACGGCGGCAGGCAACGCTGATCGTCGCACGCCTGATACTCAAGGTTCAGATTCACGGGAAACGCCTCCTCGCGGGAAACACCGGGTTTCATTTGCAGTTGCATCTGAATCGTGAGCACGCCTTCATAAACAGACAGGGGGTCGTCGTTGTAGCTAAATTTCAGTGGCTTCCCTTTGGGATATGACGCCGAGATGACTTCAACCGCCGCGTCCGGACTAACCGATACAGTGGTGGGAATGAGGAATTCGTCAGACGCTGGATTGGCGTTAATGTGCCAGCCGTCGTCAATCTCTAGTTGAACTTCGATATCGAACGGGCGTCGTTGGGAAATCTGCTTTTTCGACAATTCTGGTACCGAGATTTTCACAACGTCGTCTCCCGCCGGCAAACCGATTCCGCTTAGGCTTTTCAGCGGAGAAACGGAATCAACACCATCTTCTCCCTTCAACTTGATCGCTAATTCAGGGTGTTGTTTTTCCTGCGCGCCCGCAGCCTCTGTCCAATCTGTCGAGAGATAGTTGTTGGCGCCCAAGAGCATGTGCATAAAGCCGCCGGGCGATTGCGCCATCACGCTAGCGAAGCTGCTAAGGCTATTCTCGGCTTTGCCGAGATAATCCTTTTCACCCGTTAGGCGCGTGAGAGTGAGTAAGTTGTTAATAGCCACGGCATTTCCCGATGGAAGTGCAGAATCATAAGGATTCTTGGTGCGCACCACAAGGTATTCCTGGTCGGCGAGCGTGAAGTAAAATCCGCCGCCTTGGTTGTCCCAGAACAGTCGAATCATGGTGTCATTTAGAGACTTTGCCTCTTTCAGCCATCGACCTTCGCCGGTTGCGCGGTATAACCCAAGCAATCCCCGAACGACGAAGGTGTAATCATCGAGGTAGCCGTCATATTTGGCAATGTCGTCTTTGTACGTCCGCATCAATTGTCCGTCCGTTCTCGTCAAGTGCTCCATGATAAATTCCGCCGCCTTCTGCGCCGCGTCGCGGTAACGCGTATCTCCCAAAACCTCATAACCGTAGGCGAGCGCATCAATCATTAATCCGTTCCAGCTTGTTATCACTTTCGTGTCGAGCAATGGACGCTTACGTTTCTCTCGTGCAGCCAACATCTTGGTCTTGAGCGGTTCAAGCTGCCTAAGAATTTTTTCCTCAGACTTCCCTTCAGCCTTTGCCGCGCTCGCTATCGGATCAGGTAGATACAGGATATTCGTTTCTCCCTCAAAATTATGCCCTTTGTCTACACCGTAAACCTTATTGAACAACTTCGCCTTCCGCTTCCCTAAAATCTTCCTAATCTCCGCCTCTGTCCAAACGTAGTATTTGCCTTCCTCCGCATCTACCTCCGCGTCAATTGCAGAGTAAAAACCGCCTTCGGGTGACGTCATCTCGCGGAAAACGAACTCGAAAATCTCTTCGGCGATTGACCGGTAGAGCGGCTCCTTCGTCAGACGATATGCATGCAAGTAAACTTTTGCCAGTTGTGCGTTGTCATAGAGCATCTTCTCGAAGTGGGGAACAAGCCATTTCGCATCGACCGAATACCGGTGGAATCCGCCGCCTATCTGATCGTACATCCCGCCGTATGCCATCATGTCGAGCGTATGGGAAATCATCTTGAGTAGCGCATCAGCAGGTTGATGAATTATTAACTCTCCCCGATCCGCATTGACACGGTAAGTCTGTTTGTTCGCAACATCAGTGATTGTCCATTCGGCGCCGTTCGCTTTGACCGAAACGACGACGCTTTCAGAAAGTGATAAGCCTGCATGTTCAAGCGCCTGCCGTAAAGCCGTCGGAAATTGCCCCTCATCCAAATCCCCCGCGAATTGCGATTCAATCCGAATCGGCGTCTCAGTCCGGCGCTGATATTCGCCCAGCAAAAACTCAAGATTGGTTGGACTCGGAAATTTCGGCGCATCGCCGAAGCCGCCGTAGTCCGCGCTGTATATTTCAGTGAGATATTTTACGCCAGATTCAATCAGTTGCCGATCAAGCGGCGTTTCACCGCTATTGACAATGCCCTCGCTGGTTGCTTGTCTGATGACCGCGGTAATCTGCTTCGCCCGGTCAAGAACCAATTCCCGCTGGTTCATCCATGCGTCGTGAACGCCCCGTAAGATGCGCGGAAAACCGGGGCGCCCGACGCTGTCCTCCGGTGGGAAATAGGTGCCAGCAAAAAAAGGCAGTAGGTCCGGCGTTAAAAAGACAGAGTTCGGCCAACCGCCGTGCTGCGTCATAATCTGGGTGGCTGTCATGTAGATTTCGTCAATATCCGGACGTTCCTCTCGGTCTACCTTGATGTTGATAAACCACCGATTCATCAGTTCGGCAATCTCCGGATTTGAAAAGACCTGCCTTTCCATAACATGACACCAGTAACATGTTGAGTAGCCGACTGACAGAAAAATCGGCTTATTTTCCGCTTTCGCCCGCTCCAGCGCCTCCGCACCCCATGGATACCATTCCACCGGGTTGTGAACGTGCAAGAGCAGGTAGGGGCTAGTCTCGTGAATTAAGGCGTTCGTCCATTTCCACGTTCCGTCCGGGTTCTTGAGTTGGTGTTCAGATGCGCCCTCTTCTGTAGCGTGAAGGACGCCGCCAAATCCATCAATCGCCATAATTACAAGAATCAAGGCGAATAAAATTCGAATCGGAATTCGGCGAAAGTCACTCATTCGGAGTACATTCAGATGCATACCAGCTCCTCCGTTTTTTCACGCGGCAGCGCAATTAACGCCGCATCGCCTCAAGCCGGCTGATGCGTTCTTCCATTGGCGGATGCGTGCTGAAGAGCTTCGCGAACCCGCCGCGCAGTGGATTCGCAATGAATAGGTGGGAAGTGGCGGCGTTAGTTTCCATCGGCGACATTTCGACGCCGCGCTCAAGTTTGCGAAGGGCGCGTGCGAGCGCATTCGGATTCCCGCAAATCTCCGCGCCGCCTCGATCAGCAGCATATTCGCGAGAACGGGAGATAGCGAGTTGGATAATCATCGCGGCAAACGGCGCCACAATAATCATGAATAGAAAACCAAAGATGCCGCCGCTGCCGCCCTCTTCGTCATCGCCTCTCAACCCGCCGAATATTGCAGCCCACTGCGCAATGTAGGCAAGCATCATAATCGCACCCGCCATTGTAGCAACGATACTGCTAATCAGGATATCGCGGTGTTTAATGTGCGCAAGTTCGTGCCCTATGACGCCGGCGAGTTCTTCTCTGGACAACAGCCGCATAATGCCTTGCGTTGCAGCCACCGCCGAATGATTCGGATTTCTACCCGTCGCAAAAGCGTTAGGCGAATCGGTTGGAATTACATACACCCGAGGCATCGGCAATCCAGCTCGCTGCGCCTGTTCCTCTACCATTCGGTACAATTCGCTGTTCGATCCGACCTCCTGCGCTTTATACATCTTTAGGACAATTCTATCGCTAAACCAGTAGGAACCGATGTTCATGACAACTGCTAACATGAGTGCGATGATCATACCGCCCTCACCAAACATACTCCCAATCAACATCAAAAGCACCGTTAAAGCAGTCAGCAGGAAACCGGTTTTCAGCGTGTTCATAGTAGTGCAGCCTCCTCATAAAATCATAAAACAAAAAAGTAATAGGCATACTCCGTATGCCGTAACCCCAGTCCCGATGCTGCCATCGGGCTTCGAAGTACTATGTGCAAATTACAAAACACAGAACGTGCCCATTCCTATGCCTTGCGCGCTCAACTGCGTAAGTCGTAATAATTATAATAACTTGCCTAACATACAGATTCAAGTCATATCGAATCAAATTCATCTAGGGACTATTCAACTTCTTCTCTAAGTTCCACCTTTTCCACACCAACATCAGAGATGCGGATGAATAAAATTCAACACGGATGTCAAGAATTGGTGCATTCAGATGAAACCGCTCATGTAAATATAGTGTGCAAAACAATAAGCGCAACCAAAATTCTATAAGTCTCGATTCAACCCTTGCGGCCTCCTGTCCCGCAACATCCGCCGTAGGCGGGGATCAAACGACTGAATAAGGAGTGCGATAGAGATCTTGCTTGCCCCGCGAATAGCACACTCCGTGTGCCGTATCGTTCTGTGAACTCATCCTACACACAAGCCATTTAGGGCAACGCATACAGATACCACATGAAACGATGAAACCGTTCATGTAAATAAAGTGTGCAAAACAATAAGAGCGACCAAAATTCTTTAATTCTCGATTCAACTGTGGGGGTAAGTACAAAGTAGTAGGCACACTCCGTGTGCCGTAACGTTCTATGAACTCGTCCTACGTCCGCCGTAGGCGGGGATCAAACGACTGAATAAGGAGTGCGATAGAGATCTTCCTTGCCCCGCAAATAGCACACTCCGTGTGCCGTATCGATCTGTGAACTCGTCCTTCGCATGAGCAATTTAGGGCAACGAATAATAATACCACATAAAACAAGGAGGAACGCTGATGGTAAATCACCGTGCCAAACCCTATTTTATTGCTGGGAGTATTTTAGCGGTTCTATCGCTGTCTTATATCGGTATAAGGGCTTACAAGGGACACGTTGAACTAAATCAAGTGCTCTCGGATGCTAGACTGGTCAATCGGTCTGTCGGCGCTCGCCACTCGCATTCTTCCGATAACCATGCGCACGTACGAGAGGGCACTCCACTAACGACGGCACCGCAACACGATCATAATCACTTTGTAGGGCACGAGGGCTATAAAAGCTATGAGATAGATGGCATAAATATTCATGTAAAGGAAGCTTTGTCGTCAAGACCCATGAGCAAAGAAAACTTGGAAATTAACGAGTGGATTGTGTATGGCAAACTTACTCCGTATTTAGAGAAAAGATTAAAAAAAGCAGAGTTGAAACGTCAACAGAATGCGGGGCGAGTGTTACAACAGGTTATAACCCCTGATGGAAAACTCGGCATGGTAGCTGTCGACAAAGACGACCAGTATAAAGATGGGGATGCTATCTTGCGGTCAGACCTAATTACGCGGAGCCATCCTTGGGGTTTTTCAGAGGATCAAGTGAATGAGAAGCGGTCGGAGGAATTTAAACTCATAGAAGACGGTGTTGAGTACCCGATGCCGGAAGAGTATTATGCATTAGATGTGTACAAGCGTAAGGAATATGTTAAAAAGTTTCGACTCACTCTAGATTTGGACATCTCAATGGATGATGTTGAGGCAAAGATAGCAGCAGGTGAATTGGATGCGTCATTAACTGATGCGGAAAAAAAACAGATTGATGCTATTTCGGCAATTGACGCGGCAATATTGGAAGAACAAAAACATCGTTTAGGTTTGTTAGTAGATACGATGACTCCAAAACCAACGCCGTCCGATTTGCCTCCCGTAAATGTGACGTTTAAACCGGATGCTAAATATGGACATGCGCCTCCGGAAGGGCGGCCACACATTGACGATGATGGGTTCTGGGAGTCGGTGTTGGCAGATGTAGAGACGGCTTCTGACGAAACCATTGTTGAACCGTTGCCCACGCTTAACGCCGCGCCTGAACTACCAATATCCACACCTCGAGTTAACCGGGATCCTGATGACGCGCACCGCGTCCCGATGGAAGAGGTCACACCAATTCCGGATAATTTGACTCCAGCATCCGTCAAGGCTCAACTCAAGGAGCGGTTTACGCCAGAACAGTTTTCAAAGGCACAACAGTTGTTGGATGAATACGGCGCCGAGGAAGGACTTCGCCGATTTAGGGAAATGCCTCCAGATCACAACGGCGCGCAGCGGCATTCACATGATAACCTAGGCAACTCAATCCGTTGAAAACACTTGCGGCGCCGCGCTGTGGGAGGGATCAACTGAGCGGATAGCGAAGGCGATAGTCTTAAATGCCTCTTCCACAGTGCAAAAACTTATTCAATCCATTCAATCTTCATTCCCCTCCTCATTAAGGCTTGCTATTACCCACAAGTCCGCAAAGTCGGATAGTGTACGGGTTTTCTCCCTTCATTCTTGACGTAACCATGCTGTGAAGCACCTGTGGGAAGGGCTTCCTAGCCCTGATTATCGGGACAGGGATGTCCCTCCTACAGTTCACACCATACCGAAATGTACAATCGTTCTTAGCCCCAACATAGACTGCGTCTACCTACAAAAACTTGTGAATAATAGTGAGCTTACCAAGGCGGATCAACTGACCGAATAGGGAAGGCGATAGTCTTAAACACCTTTTCCACCTTGACTTTCCCCACCCCGCTCAAACCAACCCACGGCGGCTCCTGCCACCACGGTCAAATCCACAATCCACAAAAATTTTCAAATCACAAAATATAAGACATATCCCCGCGCTAAAACATCCCATGTTTAACCTGTCAACTTTTACGCAACCGTGATATAATAGCGTGGGAGAGTGATTATATATGAAACTGCATCACCACGCAATCATCGTCACCGATATGGACAAGGCTATCGAGACCTTCTGCGAGTTCCTGGGGATGAAGTTCATCCTTCGCCATCCAGGCGTGGGCGAGATTCAAGAAGTTGCCTTTGTTGAGGATGTCCATTCAGGCCACAGGTTGGAGCTAATCTTAAAACCCGATGGCACATCCGGAGAACTGGATCACATTACTTTTGAAGTGGACGATGTGGATGCGGCATTCGATAGACTCAAGTCGCTGGGGCTGGAAGTCGGCGACGAGCCAACTGATGTCGGCAAAGGGAATTTCCAATTCAAAAAAATCCATTCTAGCGGCTGCCGGTTGGCGCATCTGTTTACACCGAACAAGCTCAAAATTCAACTCATTAAATACGATTAAGAAATTCACAATTAAGGAAACCATCCTTGAATCAAGCGCTTATCAACCAGTTTCAGACGTTCGGCTATATCCATTGCAAGGCGTTTTTCTCACCGCACGAAACCCAAGTGCTTTCAGACGCCTTCGACGCGGCGATGAAAGCGGCGCGCGATGGTAAGCCGCCCCCCGAACACGGCGAACAACGGCAGCAGGTCAATTACCTGATTGATCCGTTTGTCCCGTTCTTCGACCTCAATCCTGATGTGTTCTATCCGCTATTGACCGATCAGCGATTTGTCGACATATTCAGCCATCTACTCGGCGACGATTTCATCCTGCCCGCAAGCGAAGGCATCCTGCATACGGGTGATACCGCATGGCACCACGACAACATCGCGCCGGACGGTTACTTCACAATGAGAGCCCATATCTATCTCGATCATCTCGGAAGTGAAGACGGATGCCTTAACGTCATTCCAGGCAGCCATTTTGCCGCGTACCGCCAGGCGCTGGCGCGCGGCCGGGACGGACAAATTTTGAATGCTATCCGAGCCTTGAACATGCGTCCGGAGGACGTGCCGGGCAGGTATCCGGTTGTGAACACGCCGGGAGATGTAATCTTCATGAACCACAAGCTGTTTCACGCCGCGTTAGGCAGCAAGGGCTATCGGCGCTGCATCCACATCAACGCTACGAAAGCCGCGCACACGAACGCGGAGCCGGAATTGGTTGATGCGCTAATAACCCACCTCCACCATGAATGCGCCGAAGTGCGGATTACAACCGCTGCCGCACTGCGAAGGATTGGCACCCCCGAATCGTTGGAAGCCCTTAATGAGAACGCGCCGGACTCCTCAGACACCAGAAAAACAGCGAGTGGGCAAAAAGTCATAAAGTTGCTTCAGTCGAATTAAGAACCAGTTTGAAAATTCATTTTATACAGCGCCAGGGCACGGCAGGTGTAAAGTATCCCACTACCCTCCGTAGGCGGGGATCAAGCGACCGAAAAGAATCAACTGAACGAATAGCGAAGACGATAGTAAATCCTGCGCGATAGAAATCTTCGTTGCCCCGCGTGTACTACTACACCGTGCCCGCGTGTACCACTACACCTTGTAGGCGGGGATCAACTGAGCGAATAGCGAAGGCGATAGTCTTCATGGTTTTTCCTAGTTCTTGTACCTTGACTTTCGCCAGCCCGCAGAGCCGCACGGCGCCGCACTGTGGGAGGAATCAACTGAGCGAATACTGAAGACGATAGTAAATCCCGCACAATAAACGTTCCGCGGATTTCGGCATTAAATGAAGAAAAATGTAGAGGAGCGAGTGAATACAATTTCGACCGATACTACCCAACCCACCGACTTCATCCGGCAGATTATCAATGAAGACGCGCGGACAAACAAGTACGGCGGACGGGTTCATACACGATTCCCGCCGGAACCCAACGGCTATATCCATCTGGGCAGTGCCAAAGCCATCTGTATCAACTTCGGTATCGCTGAAGATTACGGCGGTCGTTGCAATCTGCGATTCGATGACACCAATCCCACCAAGGAAGATGTCGAATTTGTGGAATCCATTAAAGACGACATTCGATGGCTCGGTTTCGACTGGGAAGATCGGGAATACAATGCATCGGACTACTTTGAACAACTCTACGGATATGCCGTGCAGCTAATCAAAAAAGGCGCGGCGTTTGTCTGCGACCTGAGTCCGGAGGAGATTAGATACGGAAAGTACCGCGGCACCTTGACGGAGCCGGGGCTGGAAAGCCCTAACCGCAACCGTTCCGTCGAAGAGAACCTCGACCTATTTGCGCGTATGCGTGCGGGCGAATTTAAGGAAGGCTCTCGCACACTTCGAGCGAAAATCGATATGTCATCTCCGAATTTGGTCATGCGCGATCCGGTGATGTACCGCATTCTATACGCATCCCACCATGAGACGGGCGATACGTGGTGTATCTATCCGATGTACGACTTTACGCATTGCATCTCGGATTCGATCGAAGGTATCACGCATTCGCTCTGTTCACTAGAATTTGAAAACAACCGCCCGTTATACGACTGGTTCCTCGACCAGCTCGACATCTATCATCCGCAGCAGATTGAGTTCGCCCGCCTCAATGTCAGCTACACCGTGCTGGCAAAACGTAAGTTAATCCAACTGGTTGAAGAGGGGCACGTCCACGGGTGGGACGATCCGCGGATGCCGACGTTGTCCGGACTGCGCCGTCGCGGCTACACGCCGGAGTCGATTCGAGATTTCTGCAATCGGATCGGCATCGCCAAAGCCGACAATTTGGTTGATATTGCGCTGCTTGAGTATTGCGTCCGCCAAGACTTGAACCAACACGCGCCGCGTGTGATGGCGGTGTTGTCGCCGCTCAAAGTGGTTATTGACAACTATCCGGAGGGAAAAGTGGAGGCGTTAGATGCGGACAACAATCCGGAGGAACCTAACGCCGGAACGCGAAAGATTCACTTTTCACGCGAACTCTACATCGAACGGGGTGATTTCATAGAAGACCCGCCGAGGAAGTATTTCCGTTTGGCGCCGGGGCGCGAGGTGCGGCTGAAACATGCGTACTATATCACGTGCGATCGGGTGGTCAAGGACGAGCATGGAGAAGTGGTCGAACTGCACTGCACGTACGACCCTGAAACTCGCGGCGGGTGGTCGGAAGACGGGCGAAAGGTTAGAGGCACGTTGCACTGGGTGTCGGCGCCCCATTCGCACCCAGCCGAGGTGCGTCTGTACGACCATCTTTTTGTGAAACCGGACCCGGACGATGCGGCGGAGGGATCCGATTTCAAAGCCAATCTGAATCCGGATTCGTTGAAGGTATTGAGTTCATGCCGCGTTGAATCCAGTCTAGCGGGCGCTGCGCCGGGCATCCGCTACCAGTTTCTAAGACAGGGTTATTTCTACGTGGACGATGACACGTCCAGCGATAAACTCGTTTTCAATCGAACTGTATCGTTGCGCGACACCTGGGCAAAAATCCAAAAATCGCAGTAACCCTCTTAACGTTGTAAAGCATACCTGTTTTCCACTCTGCCGCCAACCCCGCCAACAGCGCCGCCGCCGCGTTGCTTTTGCACACCGAGCATCTGAGAAATTCGACTACCACCATCTGAATAACTTCTGTGAAAGCGAACTCTGCGAATTCTGTCCAATCCTCAAGTGGACGAAGACACCGCCGCCAATCCTTAAAGTTCTTGTAGGTTGGGTTAAGCGGGTAATCCCAAATCCGTTCCTATGCCAATAACCGTTCAATACACCAACCGACGCCCTTGGCTCATCACATGGAGCGTAACCCAACGCTTTTTCATTGCTCGGAAGCAGTTCGGATATACCAAACACTTTCCAATGACCAAAATACGTTGGGTTACGCAGAAGACTATAGCAGAACTATCGCACTCCTTGTTCAGTCGCTTGATCCTTCGCTATCCGCTCAGTTGATCCTTCGCCATTCGCGCAATTGATCCCAATCTACAAAAGCTAATTTATGGCGTGAATTGAATTTTTGCGGCGCAAAATTACAGTTTTTACAGTCCATAAAAAAAGGGGGAAAAACCGCGAAATTTGTTGTGTATTCGGGGTCGAGACGGTATATTTATTGCCTGTTACGTTTATAGGAGTAAATCAGTTTTTTCCGAGTGACAGGAATTTGGGATTGCGGGATTTTTTTAAAGCGAAGGGTTCCGGTGGGTTTTTTCAACGTCAATGCAACCGAATTTGGTCGAACTTCTTGTAGGTTGGGTTGAGCGGATAATCCCAAATCCGTTCCTATGCCAATACCCGTTCCGTACACCAACCGACGCCCCTGGCTCATCACCTTAAGCGTAACCCAACGCTTTTCGGATAACTCAAACCATTACTTTAAACGAAACATATCGAAATTAGCAAGAAGCGTTGGGTTACGCTTCGCGTTTTTTTTCAACGACATCGCAGCGGAATTTGGACGAAGTACGCGCACAGTGACGTTTTTGGGATTATCCGCTCAACCCAACCTACAAGAACGTGTAACCTCGTCTGTTTCAATTAGGTTTTTCGGAGAAAATTATTGCCCAAGACATCTATGCAGACGCATCGTACTCGCTATTCGTGCGCTTTATCGTTAACGAAATGCAAAAAAGTTGATTCTTTTTTTACCGATGTAAACCTTGACAAAGCCACAATCTTTAATGTATAATGCGAAAATCAATATGTTGTCAATTCCCACAATAATAACACTATATATTGTATATATTTTGTGAGGATATTGAATTGATAAACCGACGTTACGACGCAGTTGGATTAAACGCCGTCCTAACTACTTTCTAGGTATTTTATTGGGTTTTACGCAATCACGTCTGAAATACCTATAAACACTGGATTGATTGGCTTCTCCCAATACCCAATTTCCCTATACCTTATCGAAAAACGAAGCAGAGGTTGGCTTCGCGATGATGTCTCGTACGATGCGAAATTAGCGTGGGCGATACGCTCAGCTAGCGTAATTGGGTTGATGGCTGCGTAAACTTCACGCGCGCACTGCCGATACGCTATCTGGTTGTCGTCTTGGGCTGCGGGCCATTCATCGAAGCATTGGGAGATCGTGTATTGCATCACGGGCCCCCTTATTTCGGCGGTTTGGTAAACCCCGATATAATCCAAATCGTCGCAACCTTGATTAATAACAAGCAACCAAAAATCGCAGGCATCAAAATCAATGAGCCCAATATAAACACGGATAAATTAAATTGCTTACCGCCGCCAATAGCATATTCATATGACTGCAAATAAGCCACAACCGGACTTACAAGTACAGAAGTCACACATAACAGCCGATCGACACCGCGACGCCAGTAAATCTTCATGTTGCACGCTATTTCAATTGAAATAATTTTAAGGAGAAAAATAAATGTTAAACAAACTGGGAGAGTATTCATGTAAAGATAGATAAAGCCATTTACCGGTAGAAACAGCACTTCCGGAAATCGGTAAAAACAGACTACAACCGGATCTTATTTGTCACACTCGATTCCATTAGCAAAATTAGACCCCAAATCTATCTATAGATGCATACTCTCCAAACTGGTTATAGAAGAACGGATACACACGATTGAAGTTGAACTTGTAAGGCTTAGAAAGAGTGTTGAGATCATGCCATCTTTATCTGACACTCCTGTCGATTTAGATGATGTACAAAGTAAAGTAGTCGAAATTGTGAATAACGTATTCAATACTGCTCGTGATTTGAAACGCGCTTGCGATCGCATTTCGAATTGACTACATCTCAATTCCATTGTCCGTCCGGGGCGGTTATGTGTGTTGCATGATTTTATTCTTCTTCTTGTCGGTGAATCTTTTCTTCGATTCCCTCAAATAATTTTGTAGGCTTGCTGGAATTATAGTTAGGATGCAGTGGATGGTTTTCAAAACACAGTTTAGTTTCGGGGTCGATCATAACGCCCATTTCCCACAAATCCTGATAAGCCCGACGTTCCGATATAGCCATAAGATCCTGGAGCGCCGACTTAATCATACGATCCTCACGTATCCGTCTAACTATAGCGGTTATAATTACACCCGCTATAACCAAGCCGGCTAAGATTAAACTAGTTTCAATCATTTCGCAGGCCTCCGTTTTCAAATTAAACTTCACCATACTTTTCAAGTCCACAGTCCATCGGCGGCGGTACGCTCGTAGGGAACGGACTGGAATTCTTCCCTTGACTGTGCGTTTTCAAGGTTTATTTAGACCCGTTCCAAGAGTTTCAAATTTTCAAACAGTTTGAAACCATTGTTTTCGATTTGGCGTCCGGCGGCGCGCAAATCCACGACAACCTGAAAGCCGAGCATGCCGTGTACGCCGATGGTTTGGCCTTTGATCAGCACGGTGTGGAGTTCGTGCTTGTTATCAAAATCGCCGACTGCGAAGATGTAGCAATTGGTCAAATAGCCTTGTTCACATTGGTCGAGGGATATGTCGTAGATTTTCTTGATTTTCATATTTAATCTAACTCGTGCGGATAAAAAAGGCAAGTATTTTTGTGTTTGCTTTCGTGCCCATATGTGTCGCTATCATCTTCATATGGATTAAAGACAACATAGCAACCACAATGACATGCCCACCGGATAACAGTATCGCCGCAATGTTGGCAATTGTCGCGGTATGCATACTTTTTACATTCAATATGGTACTTTCCGCCATAATATACTTTCATCATGAAATATCCCCAAAAACTAGACAGTGCCTTAAGGTGGATTTGGCGCTGGCAAAACGGTCATGTTTTGATCCGCAATAAGCCTCAGCAATGACAAGAACGACGAAAGGAGTTTGTTTAGCATGCCTCGCGGAGAGCAGTACGATAACCGAGCAAAAAACCGAAAACGGTTCAAGAAGAACTTGCACATACCCATAGACTATCACATAGAATATCCCAGTAAGCCCGAAATACTACGCGAACACCATCAGAGACAGATTGCCGAAGGTTACATTTCGGCTGAACAGGTGGCGCAACAAGCAGATGATTGCATTGAATACTATCGCCGTGCGCTTGACGGAATCCAATCTCTACTTGATGAAGTCCAACGCATTATCGCGTTTCTGAACGTGACGCCCAATTATGTAGTGTGGTCCATTGGCGAGCCAGGGCCGCGTACTAGAAAGATACCTTATTATGACGGCACAAACCCAAACCGTTACCAGCGGGGATTGAAACATCGTATAGAGTATATTCCTGAAAAAGGGTTTATTTCTGCAGATCAGCTAAAACAACAAGCCTACGATTATGCTGATAGAATCTGCGACGTTAATTCATGCGAAAAACGCCATTTCCTAGTGCGCCGCTATCTCTTGAGCTGCATTGGAATCCCGGACGCAATCGCCGATCCGCCCGCTTCACTTCCGAACCCGATTTGGTATGGGAATAAAATGGTTAAAAGAGCCCCCGCCCGCGAGTCCTACATTCTCGAATACATTGAGGCGCACTTGGCTAACTTCTCAGGCGAGGGCATCCGCCTCGGGAACACCATACATTGGTTTGATTGGCAGCTATACCGCAATGGCCAAGGTCCGTACCCGCTAGACCCTGTCCTTGACCCGTATTTTCACCAAGATACCGTCATACCCAGAAAGATACCGTGGGATTTCAAGAATCCCGGAAAGTTGCCGTTCGATCCGCCCGATGACGCGGCGGACGACGACGACATTGATGGGTTCCTAGACGCCCTGGATAAACCAATCGGCAATACAAACGCGGACCCACCGCCGGCGAAAACCACTTAATCACTTACACCGATAGGCGAAACTCATTTACCGCAATTGGCGTCGCCGCTGGCGCGGGGAGTGAGTTGTCTTCTACGGCGACGTCTCGACGATGTGCGTTAAAATTCCCTAGTCATCCGCCGACGTCTTGAAATACATCCCTCTAGTGTAACGAGCGAATTTGTTCCGCTTTCATATGCTGCTGCATCCGGTTACGAGAGGAACATCTCCCAATGAACAAACCCATACCCTTTACAGAATCAATGAGAGCCGATTTAATAGAGCGCCATCAGAACGGCTCAAGTGAGCTAGAACTCGCTCGCCATTTTAAGGTGTCGAAGTCTACAATCAGGCGCTGGCTGGTGCGCGACGATGTCGAATGTTACATCGCCAACTATGCATGTGCCGGGAGTCCCATTCCTCATGACTGTACCCACTACAGAGGTTTTGCCTTGCACGATCTAGTCAAACTCACGCGCTATGTCGAAGCTTACCCGTACCGTTTGAAGATCGGCGAGCAGTTGTGTATACAGCGTTTTGACCTTAAGGCACGCACTGCGGATTCAGAACGCCTCCGCTCGTGGGCGCCGCGGCATTTGGCAATGCGGAAGTTTGGATTTACCCATGTCGGCGTCCCTTGGATTGGTATCCCCGTGAGCGCGTTCACTACCGATTATGAGTTCACCCCCGGCGACTGCGCGTACATAAAAAGTGAACGCGTACTGGTAAGGTCGATCGACGCGGAACAGGACATCGCACTTGTAGAATTGGAGAATGGGCATGCGATAGAAATACCAACAGACTTGATAAATCCATCCGATCAATTGTGTGACTCAGTATTGGCACCTCTGGAATGGGTGTGTCTTGAGAAACAAGAAGTACAGATTAAGGGAATACGCGGTGAAATCGTAACCGTCCAAAAAGTAACCGACGAGTTAGAGCAATATGGCCGCGAGGTAGAATTTCCAATCACACTGTTAACTTCTAGGTGGGTCGAGCGCGACGGAGCAATCCCGTTTCACTCGCTCGGAGAGGAGAAGCTGAAGCTGCGCGATTACGAAGGTGCAATGTCCGAGTTCGAGAGTGCCGCTAAAAAAAATCCTGGATTTGCGGAAGCCTTGGTAGGACTGGGTGTCGCATTGACACTGTTGCACGGAAATGGCGCCGGTCTCGACCGCTATTGCGCCGCCATCCGCGTTGATCGAACAACTGCTTTAGCCTACTTTAAGCGCTGCGTGTCAAATTACCAGCTTACTTCCATACAGGAGCAGGATATTGAAATCGCCGATTGCTATATTCGGCACGTGCCCCACTCCATGTCGTTAGGACGTCAGGACGTAGATAATTTAAGGGTTGATTTAAAGCGAGCGAAACGCGCAAAGAATCATCGGCTCGTCGCCTATATCGAAAACTGGCTGGAACACCACGAAAACCCTTATTTCTTCGCGTTCGAGCCACACCACATTCCACGGCCGAAGGGCGAAAACCAGCATAAAGTCCGGATTGCAATCCCCACATTCTAGCGCCACGCCACGCGCCCATCATCAACGCGCCATTGTAAAATTCATGGCGTAACGCATTCCGAATAATGCAATCACATCATATGATAATCTAATGCTAACTGGCGAATTACCGGCGTTTCATTTCCAATGAACAATGTACTCCTGTCACGTAAATCGCTAATCTCATTCACGTGCTAATCACTCCAAATCTCTTGCAATCTCTGCCATGAAGTCATTTAATTCATCTTCGGCGATTATTGCACGTACCGATTTCGCCCCATTCAGGATTGCCAAACCATCTTTGAAAACGTCGAGGTTTCCATTTTCCGGCGGAGCGACTACTGCAGTAAACTCGAAGGTATTTTCCTTCGACAGACTAAACAGTCGCCCACTCCAAATGTTCGCCCTGTCAATAAATTTTGCTGGCTCTCAGAGGGCAAACGATATGGGTTCAAGAACCTGGCGCTTACCATTGTCCCAGTATCCGTAGGTTGGGTAGAGCGACAATTCCAAATCCGTTCTTGGGAAGATAACCGCTCCGAATGCCCTGCGATTGCCTCAGCAAAATACGTGGAGCGAAACCCAACGGTTTTGAAACGTCCGGAACACCGAAAAGCGTTGCGTTACGCAGAAGACGTGTGAAGACTATCGCGGAAGCTCGAAAACCATAGGAAAACTATCGCACTCCTTGTTCAGTCGCTTGATCCTTCGCTATTCAGTCGGTTGATCGTTCTACCCAACCTACAAAAACTTCATGGCAAACGCGGGGCAAGATGCCCCGCCTACAGCGGGTGATTCGGGGGAGGATTTAACTTGGGAAGACTATCGCGCCGGCTATTCGCTCGCTTGATTGTGCTTTGTTCGGCCGTTAAAATCAACCCACATGGCGCGAGGTTGAAATTCCCTCGTTTCCGCAAATTCTTAGGGTAATCCGCCGCCCTTCACGCGGGGATGAATTTTCACAGCGCCCTTTAGCGTTTGTGCGTTCGCATTGACTGATAATTGGTTCCTGGCTAAATTCCCCCCCATTTCGCCTCTCGATTGCGATAAAATTCTTTCCGATTCACTGCCAGTGAATGTTTTAAATCACCCCTATAAACTATGCTAAAATATTAGCATTTCAATCCCCTCAAAAGACTCACAGATCTTTTTTCTTGGTTACCTTTTGGTTACCTCACGATTTCAATGAACCCGCACCACAAGCGGGCCGGTGCTATTCAATAAAAGGTAACCACCAACCTCGGCTCGACCGGAAATTACCCATTTTCCATTGCGTTTCTTTCCTGATTTTACGCTGAAAAAAAAGGGAGAGACACCTGGCGGTGCCGCTCCCTTTAAAACCTGAATTATCGGCAGCGTTATCATTCCAATTCGCCGAACCGAATCTCCTTACCTACAAAACTTGTGAAGACTATTCAGGAAAACTATCGCACTCCTTGTTCAGCCGGTTGATCCTACCAGAACTTGTTATTTACCGTTCTCCGACTCATCTTCAGGCATTTCACCCGATTCCGGTAAGGATTCCTCCAAATAATCATAGGACTCGTCCTTCTGTTTTCTCCCCTTGTCTCCCGATTGCATTTCAATCTTGTAGTCCACGCGAAATTTGCGGATGGACATCACAGGGAAGGGGCCGTCAAATCCCACAATCTTGCCCTCAACCTCAACAGCCGGATCGCCCTTACCCTCATCTACACCTTTACTCACTTCACGCCTTAGCTCATCGAACTTGTCGTTACCGCTAAATACAACCGTCTCATTTGCACGGTCTGTATACAACGCATGACCGATCTCCGATGTGTGTTCACGCCAACGCCGCCAATTCGGGACCGATCGGATATGGCTGCGCGACCATCCATAATAGCCCATGATATCGCCCGACACTGTGGCTTCGGTTTTGGCAACCCTCGGGCGTTGTCCAATCTGGCTTCCCCGGAAACGCTGGTCGTTCAGTTGCCGCATGATATTGTAAATATCGAAAGTGTGGCTCTCGCTATAACTGTTCTTGCCCCAACGCGGTGTAATTTCGACCACTGTTGAGAAATAGCGTTGACGCTTCTTTTTGTCGTACGCTGGTTTAAACACCACATTTTCCGGCTCCGCCCACGGTTTTAACAATCGCCGAATCTGCCGTGCATCGTCATTGCTGACGTATCCCGACAGCTCAATTTGAATTGCTCCGACGTTTGCATTGCCGGATGCGGTGAATTCTACAAACAGGAAAACGGCGAGACAAAGACTTACGGCTTGTAACCCGATCAATTTCATTGTAGGTTCCTCCTTTTGCTCTGGGTCAATTAACAGTAACTTAAACATTAATGAGTAATGCGTAATGAGTAAGTGATTAATATTTGGTCAAAATAGTTATAGCAAGTGATATGCCAAAATCTTTCCCGTATTAATTTGCGCAGGTAGCTGATCGCGGTTCAATCTAACGCACTTCGCTGCGGCGGTTCGACCCATTGTAAAATTATACCCTATATTTTGCAACAAGTTTCAATAAAAATCGCGGAAATATTCCCTTAAATGTCGGGTCGCCTATACATTGCTACATACGCTTGAAGATCCCCGCTGGGGCTCCAAGGCAACGCTCTTCGGATAATTCACACATCTACCAAAGACGTGACTCCTCGATAAAACCAAAAAGCGTTGGGTTGAGCTACAGGAAAACTATCGCACTCCTTATTCAGTCGCTTGATCGCTTTGCATTTTCTTCAACGTCATCGCAGCGGAAATTGGACGAGGTACGGACACCGAAACGGTTTTGCGATTAGTCGCTCAACCCAACCTACAAAACCTATTCAGCCCCAACGGGGCGGCAGGTGTATAGAAACGCCGAATCTCACCACTATCACGCCCCAGCGGGGCGACAGGTATATAATTTCAGGTGTTGTCGGTATGCCCAATTCTTACAGCGTTTATCGAATTGACGGCACCAAATGTCGAAACGCTCAAAATAGTTTTTATTATAGGTTGGGTTGAACAGATAACTGCCAATGCGGGGCATGGAGATTCCTATCGCCATCGCTATTCACTCAGTTGATCCCCGCCTACGATGGGTCTAGCGTCTGCGAGCGTAGGTTTCACCATTCGGGTCAAAAAGTGTGGTAAGGATGCGTTGAACTGTGGCAAAAATGATACCCGGCGTTAGCTGCCGTTTTCAGAACAGATAAGACTCGCTTTTCATCTCAATTGTGTTATACTCTTGGAAAACTGAATGCGCCGAGCGTAGAAGGGCACTTTATGGACAAATTTGGAGTTGGTGTGATTGGTTGCGGTATTATGGGAAGAAGCCTTGCGCATAGCGCGCAGGCGCTTGAGCATGTCGAGGTACTGCGAGTCAGCGATCTGGATGAGCCTCGCGCCAAGAAGCTGGCGGCGGAGGTTAATGCAGAATACTATCTCGATTACCACGACCTGCTGGCAGATGGACGCATACATGGCGTGTTTATTGCATCACCGCCGTTCATGCACCGCCAAATGGCTGTGGACGCCGCAAACGCCGGAAAGCACGTGTTCTCCGAGAAACCGATGGCGCCCACGCTGGAAGACTGTGATGCGATGATTCAAGCCGCTCAGCGGAACGGCGTGAAGTTGACGATTGGGTTGGTCTGCCGATACCACGCCACTCACTCAAAGGTACGTGAAATCGTTCGCAGCGGGCAACTGGGAAAGCCGGTTACCATGATGGTACATCGGATAGGAGGTCCCTGGAAACTCGGAACCTATGCGGCAGACTGGCGCTTGCAGCGCGATAAGTCGGGCGGAAGCCTCATGGAAATTAGCACGCACGAGATTGATTTCATGCGGTGGACATGCGGAGAAGTCAAAACCGTCTACGCCATAGGCGGTACGTACGTTCAGCGTGAAGCCGACTACCCCGATGTCGTGCTCGCCTCATTGACATTCGAAAACAGGAGCCTGGGGCTGCTTCACTCAAGCCAAGTCTCCGCGATTGGCGGATACGGCGGGCGCGTTGATTGCGAAAGCGGCTCAATCTATTTTCCGCACATTTGGGGCAAAGATGTGTCCATCCATATAAAGACTTTCGAAGGCGAGGAAATACGCACACCAATCTCCGATATTGACGGTGAAGAACCGGTACGCCACGAGATTCGAGCTTTTGTCGACGCGGTACTCAACGATTCAACGCCGCCAATCACCGGGCAAGACGGCCGTGCTGCGGTAGAAATTGCACTAGCGGCGTACCAGTCTGTTGAAACCGGACAACCCGTCAACTGCCGTTAGCTAGAGCGCGTCTGCCGTTCATCCAATCACAAAAAGAAGGTAGAAAACGGAAATTCCGGTCCAAAAAACCCCTCTTGCGGGCATCGAGTCTTCGCTGAGAACATAGTGAAATAAGGATTTTACCTTGCACTTGTCAACTGTGATGTGCTAAAATAAACTTTATATTTTACCTTTACGATCCCGACATCTACTGAACTCTATAAACGTTCAATTCCAAGATTTTGTAGAAAATCGCGAAGCGGTTGATAGTTTCCATTCAAACACAACGCATATTTTTTCGTGATTTATTGGCGATTAATTGATACCATACCGCTGGGGGTGTATAAAATTCAGAAAAGAGGCAATCGTTGGCGAGGGAAGCAGCGGGAACCACAAAATAGAGTGAATGAGCGAATCCGAGCCAGGCAGGTTTTTGTCATTGATTCGGATAACACGCAGCTCAGCACGATGTTGCCTCGCGAGGCGTTGCAAATTGCTCGAGAACAGGGTCTTGATTTGGTGGAAGTTTCTCCCAATGCCGATCCACCCGTGTGCAAGATAATGGATTATGGGAAATTTCAGTATGAGAAGAGCAAACGCGCGAAAGAAGCGAAGAAGAAACAAGCCAAGGTTGTCCTGAAAGAAATAAAATTTAACTCTGTGAGGACCGGCGATCACGACTTGGATTTCAAGTCGCGCCACGCCCGGGAATTCTTGACGAACGGCTGGAAAGTTAAAACCACAGTCCGATTCAAAGGGCGTGAAATGATGCACACCGACCTTGGCCGCAAAATGCTGCTGCAATTCGCGGACAACCTTGCAGACGTTGGGGAGGTTGAGCAATCTCCTCGAATGGAAACGAGGACGATGTTTATAATTATAGCGCCAAAATCGTCGTAGCGGAAGTACGGACGTTTAGTAGATTAGTTGAACACTCATCCGAAGGATCTGACAAATGCCAAAGATAAAAACCCATAAAGGAGCGGCAAAGCGGTTTAAGCGTTCAGGAAGCGGTAAAATCCGGAGATTCAAAGCCTTTTCTAACCACCTCTTCCTAACGAAATCGGGCAAGCGAAAACGCAGGCTCAGAAAGGGCAGCCTCGTAGATTCAACCAATTTGAAACGGGTAAACCGATTACTAGCCAAATAGTTTCTGCGTCCGCGGAGGGTTTCAAAACGCCCCGCTAATGCCGCGCCGTATTAATTGATTACAATGGCAATTTCAAATACACATCGCACAATTTCTTAACGAGGTCGAAATGGCAAGAGTTGAAACGGGAAACATTCGATTAAAACGCCGGAAAAGAATCTTAAAACATTCAAAAGGGTATCGCGGCGGACGGAACAATTTGAAGCGAACCGCTATGGAGGCGGTCGAAAAGGGGTGGAATCACGCGTATGCGCATAGGCGGACCCGCAAACGGGAATTCAGAAGGCTTTGGATTGTGCGAATCAATGCCGCCGCAAGAATGCACGGTTTATCATACAACCGACTCATGAACGGCCTTAAAATAGCGGGAATTGAACTCAATCGTAAGGTTCTCGCGGACATAGCGGTGCATGATGAGGCTGGATTTGCTCAGATTGCAGCGCTCGCGAAGGCGTCAAGCTGACGCAGTGCACGACAGCGAGGAAAGATATATTCAATTTAGCATCGTGGGAGGGAAATCCTTTTCCCGATTATCAAGGCAAGGATGCCTCTCCCACATCATTCGGATTAGACAGCGTTCCAATTGAATTCCTGGACCAATAGCCGCTTTGGTTCTGCCTAACACATTGAGGCAATTAGGGCAGAGGTCCAATAACTGAATACGGTAATTTAAAGGCGATGAAGGGACAAAGTAAGCGGTTGGAATCTTCCAATCAGAGAGGAAGCGCCACTGGCTGAAAGCGCATCTTTGGAACCAACCGCCGAATTTCATCTTGGAGCTGCCAAGCTGAACGTCCAACCCCAATGTGCGGAGGACAAGTAGGTTTGTGCCGGGGGTTTCACCGTTATTGATTCGACCAATGAAGAGGGCAGATATTTATTCTGTCAACTAGGGTGGTACCGCGGAAGTTGACGCCTGTTGCTTTCGTCCCTAATGGGCTAAAGTGACAGGCGTTTTTTTGTTGGCTGGAGAAAGCATGCAGGAGCAGTTGAATCAAATTGAGGCTGATGCGCTTGCAAGCCTGAAAAACGTAGAAAATTTAGCTGACCTTGAGTCGCTTCGGATTAAGTATTTTGGGCGCAAAGGCGCGTTCACCGCATTGATGAAAGGCATGGGGGCACTCTCCCAAGAAGAGCGTCCAATCGTCGGCAAGCACGCAAATACAGTGAGAACACGGCTTACGGACGCTTTTGATCGGCTTGCCGAAACGCTTGCCCGCCAAGAACGCCAACAAAAGCTGGCTCTGGAAAAAATAGACATTACCCTTCCCGGGCGGCGTCCAACCATCGGCAAAAAACACCCGGTCACACAGTCGCTCGAACGCATTCAGGTAATCTTTCGCGGCATGGGTTTCCAAGTCGCGGAAGGTCCGGAGATTGAGCACGAATATTACAATTTTGATGCGTTGAATACGCCCCAGGACCATCCGGCGCGGGATCTTCACGATACCCTCTATATCACGGATAGCCAATTGCTGCGCACCCATACCTCGCCGGTTCAGGTGCGCGTCATGGAAAAACAGCAGCCGCCAGTGCGCATCATTGTGCCGGGGAAGGCATACCGGCGCGATTACGATATATCGCACACACCGATGTTTCACCAAGTTGAAGGGTTGCTGGTTGATTACCGTGTCACCTTCAGCGAGCTGAAAGGTGTACTCCATTCCTTCGCGCGGCAGATGTTTGGGGAAGGAACACGTGTGCGTTTTCGGCCCCACTTCTTCCCATTCACGGAGCCGAGCGCCGAGGTCGATATCTCCTGCACGGTTTGCGGCGGAAAGGGTTGCCGCACCTGCTCCTGGACGGGTTGGCTCGAAATCTTGGGCGCCGGATCTGTTGATCCAAACGTTTTCAGCTACGTTAATTACGATCCGAATCAAGTCACCGGCTTCGCTTTTGGCATGGGGGTAGACCGCATCGCTATGCTGCGTTTTGGAATCCCGGACTTACGGCTGCTATTTGAAAATGACATGCGGTTCCTCCGTCAGTTTTAATCTTAGGCGGGGACGGAAAATCTTTGGCTTGGCGTGATTCGTCTTTTGATGGTTGCCAAATTTTTCACTGTGGGAGAGGCATCCTTGCCTCGATATTTAGAGATTATCGCGTCCGGGAGGACGCTCCCGCATTATTAAGCAATAAATCGTTTTAAGAAATGAATACTACGTTCGGTTGACATTCGATGTCAACGGGACTATCAAGCGTAGTCCACAGCCCGATCGCCATTCGTAGGGGTTGGGTTTCCCAACCCGCTGTGCTCAACCATCTCTGCATGCTTGGACTTCCTGTAACCGCAAATCGTGAATGGGCAGGATGACCCGATAAACACTATCGCCCTCGCTATTCACTCGATTGATCCCCTACGGTTACGGAATACCAATCCTCCCCCTTACCAAGGGGGAGTTTGAGGGGGTTATAAATACATTTGGTTATAAGCCACTCTACGGAGCAAAATTAAAAAATGAACGTAAGCGTGAATTGGCTAAAGGAATACGTTGATTTCGACCTTTCCCCAGAAGAACTCGCCGACCGTTTGATGATGCTCGGCATTGAAGTCGAATCCATTAAGCGGCTCGGAGAAGGGCTGGACCGAGTCACGGTCGGCAGGATTAACGCAGTCAGGGAGCACGCGAGGGCGAATAATCTCGTTTTATGCGATGTCGACGTTGGATCGGACGCAGACCTACAAATCGTTTGCGGTGCGCCGAACGCACGGACGGGCTTGGTCGCACCTGTCGCTTTAGTCGGGGCAGAATTGCCGAGCGGGGTGACAGTCGAATCTGCGAACATCCGCGGCGAGCCATCACACGGAATGCTCTGCTCTGAAAGTGAGTTAAATGTATCGGATGAAGCGTCAGGTCTGATGGAGCTCCCGGACAATCTAAAGGCAGGGACGCCGCTCGTGGAAGCGCTGGGATTAGACGATGTTATGATGGAGCTTGAAATTACACCCAATCGTCCGGACTGCCTGAGTATGATAGGTGTTGCACGGGAAATTAGCGTCATTACAGGCAATTCGCTGAAAATACCGCAATGCGAAGTGCGAGAATCCGCCGCGGACATTCGGGATTTAACCTCGGTCACAATAGAAGCGCCGGATTTTTGTCCGCGTTACGCGGCGCGGCTGATTCAGGGGGTGAAAGTTGCCCCTTCACCCACCTGGTTACAGCGCCGGCTTGAAGCCGTTGGCATGGGGCCTATTAACAACGTCGTAGATATTACGAACTTCGCCTTAATGGAATTTGGGCAGCCGCTGCACGCTTTTGATTTTCATCGGCTTGGCGAAAACAGAATCGTCGTTCGCCGCGTAAAAGCCGGCGAAATCTTAAAGACACTCGATGAAGAGGAACGCAACCTCACTTCTGACATGCTTGTTATTGCGGATGCCGAGAAACCCGTGGCTCTCGCCGGGGTGATGGGCGGTTTCGATTCGGAAATTACCGGGCAGACGGTTGATGTCCTGCTCGAAAGTGCGTATTTTCATCCGTCAAGCATCCGCAAAACCTCGAAAACTTTAAGCATGCACACCGAAGCTTCGCATCGATTCGAACGCGGCGTTGATCCAGAAGGTGTTATTCCCGCCATTAATCGAGCAGCACAACTTATCGCCGAGATTGCCGGAGGTGAAGTCGGTGCAGGAATCATTGATGTTTACCCCGGTGTACGAACGCCTAATCGGATTAAGTTGCGCCCGGAACGTGTCAATTTCGTTCTGGGTACAGAAATTACGCCAAACCTGATGCGTGAGATACTCACTCGTCTCGGTTTTACTGTGTCCGATGGTTTCGAAGTCACGGTGCCGACGTTCCGTCCCGATGTAGACCGAGAAATCGACCTAATCGAAGAGATCGCTCGTGTTTACGGCTATGACAATATCCCAATCGCGCTGCCTCAAGGCAACCTTCCAACATCAAGTGTCGATCCGAAATCGATGCTGCGGCAGCAGGTGAAAACCTACCTCCTTGACTGCGGCATGATGGAAGCAATAAATTACTCGTTCTACCATCCGGACGTTTTCGACCGCATACGGCTAGACGCTGACGATCCGCTTCGGGGTGCGCTTCAGATTCGAAATCCGCTCGTCGAAGATTTCTCAACCATGCGAACAACGCTGATTCCCAGTTTGCTGGAGAATGCGCAGCGGAACGCAAACCATCAGGTGATCGATGTGCAACTTTTTGAAATTGCCCAAGTTTTCATGCCGAGCGATCCCGCCGAGAGTGTCGAAACGAGTGGAGAATATCCGAATGAATTGGAACGTGTGGCTGGCATTGTTACTGGCAGCCTCGGTACCGGTGTATACGCCGATCTGCAGCGCCCGGCGGACTTCTTCGACATCAAGGGGATTGTCGAGGGCATGCTGGATGTTTGCGGCGTTTCCGGTGAGACTATCGTTCAAGCCGAACACCCCGCCTTCCATCCCGGACGCAGCGCAGAAATACGTGTAGGCGGGCAGAAAATTTGTGTTTTGGGTGAAATCCACCCCGACATAATTGAGCGCTACGATTTGCCCAATAAAGCCTATCTGTTCGAACTCGATTTCGAGGAACTCGTTGAAGCCTCCAATCTGAATAACGAATTTCAGCCGATTTCAATCTATCCCAGCGTCAATCGAGATCTTGCAATAGTGCTTGATGCGGACATTCCTTCCAGCCGCCCGACCAGCGTGATTAAGTCCGCCGCCGGCAAATACGTTAATTCTATCCGCCTGTTTGATTTGTACACAGGCGAGCAAGTTCCCGAAGGAAAGAAAAGCCTGGCTTATGCCATCGAATACCACTCCAACACGCAAACCCTGACTGATGAAATTGTGGATCAGGTTCATGACAGAATTGTAAGTACATTAGAAGACGAGTTAGATGCGGAACTTCGTAGCTGATAGGTGGGCATGCTTGTCGTATGAGCGTATGAAAAAGACGGAAACGGGAGGTCTCAATGGAGTACGTAATAGCCTTCGTGACTACTCCGACCGTTGAAGAAGCCAAGCGGATTGCGGAATCTTTGGTCGAACGCAAGCTCGCCGCTTGTGTTAACGTCATCCCGCAAGTAGATTCATACTACTGGTGGAACGGGAAAATTGAGTCGGATCAGGAAGCCAAGCTTGTCATCAAGACAAAATCGGAATTAATGGAAGAACTCATCGAAAGCGTAAGGAAATTACACAGCTACGAGATATGCGAGGTGACATCCGTTCCAATCGTTGGTGGGAACGCAGATTACCTTAAATGGATCGATGAAAATGTCAAATAGATTCATCAAATTAACGAATATTCAACCCTTGGCTTTTTTGAACCTTTGAAGCGTGTGCTCCCTCTCACGTACCGCAAATGCTGGACCGAATCGCTGTCGCTATATCAATCATCTTTAGCCCGTTTCTTATACCAGTTCCGACAGTCCTATTGCTCGCCTGGACCTACGCGAATTCGCTTCAGCAGGCTATGTTATGGATCCTCGTGGTTACGTTGTTCGCCTCAGTATTACCGTCCATTTTAATTCTTGCCCTTGTGCGGTCAGGCCGCCTGAGCGACCTTCATCTTGCGGTGAGGAAGCAACGTTTGGCGCCGTTGTACTTTTCACTTGTAAGCACGCTGGTTGGCATTTTCGTCCTGCAATCATTTGATGCGCCTCGGCAGATTGTTTTGCCTTGCATCGCTTATGCCATAAACGGAGTTGTGTTTACAGCGATAACGCACCGGTGGAAAATCAGTTTCCACTGCGGTAGTGCAGCAGGGTCGTTAACCATACTCATTCTATTGGTGGATGCGAAAATTGCGTGGCTATCTCTGTTGTTGCCGTTGATTGCTTGGGCAAGGGTGCGGCGGAAAAGACACACCATATTACAAACTGCCGCGGCAGCACTAATTGCTGTCGCAGGCACCGTTTTAGTGCTTCAGATTTCGCTTTAGTATATTGTCAGACATTACCGGCGCGCACTGATGAGTTACGCGGACTCAACCGCCGCCGCTATAGACAGAAAAGGAGGCATACATGAGATTTGAAGGAAAGCTTGCGCTAGTCACGGGCGCCAGCCGTGGTATTGGGAAGGCAACAGCACTGAAGCTAGCCGCTCAAGGTGCAAATGTCGCCGTGCATTATGTCACGGCAGCGGATCAGGCGGAAGATGTATACCGGCAAATTCGTGCGCTAGGACGCGAGTCGATGGCCGTTCAGGCGGATATATCGGATCGCGAATCCGTCAACAAAATGGCAGGGAAAATCGCAGGAAACCTGGGTGCAATAGATTTGCTAGTGAACAACGCCGGCGCAGTTGTAGATTCAAACTTTGACGAATTGACACCTGAACAGTGGGATCGAACCATTGCAATCAACCTGACGGGTACCTTCAATGTTATATGGGCGGTTAAGGCCGCAATGATTGAACGGAATTTTGGACGAATCGTCAACGTATCATCAATCGCCGCACTGGCAGTCCGTCCGAATCAACTCGCCTATGCCGCTTCGAAAGCGGGTGTAATTGCCTTAACGAAATCCTGTTGCGAACCCCTCGCGCAACACAACATTCGAATCAATTCGGTTGCGCCGGGATTGATTGCAACGGACATGGTAAATGAGGTTTCGCCCGCTATGATTGAAAACTTGTGCGCCGCGACGCCGATGGGACGTATGGGTGAACCCGAGGAGATGGCAAATGTGATCGCATTTCTGTTAAGCGAAGAATCTAGCTATATGACCGGCTCAACAGTAGTTGCGAGCGGCGGACGTATATTGATTCCTTGACAGTAATGCGAACGCGGAATGTCATGCTTCCCAAGTCGATTTCAATGTACAAGTAAACCGCGCACCGCCTAAACACATAGTCTTGACGCCAGTCCTGCTGTATGTTATCATTTGCCATAAAACCTCGCCGCATCTCCGGTTCTCAAGCGAAGAAACCGCTCAGCCCTCAATGCCGCAACAGGATGAATAAACTCATGTACTCAACGTATGAACGCGATTCGTTTTTGTTAATTTGCCCTTAAAAACCTGTTAGAAAATTCATCTATTTACAGCTACACCCACGTAGGCGCGGAATCTTGCCGCGTAATCGTGATGAAAAATCGTATTACAACACCTTATCATTCAACTGCATTAGCAACACACACCATAGGCGGGACATCTTATTCCACACTCGTGATGAAAAATCGTATTGCAACACCTTATCGTTCAACTGCAGTAGCCGCACAC
>JAPPKS010000017.1:184611-199415 GCA_028819845.1 Candidatus Poribacteria bacterium
CGCGCTAAATCCACGTAGGCGGGGCATCTTGCCCCGCACTCGTGATGAGAAATCGCAAAAAGGAGCATAACACACAATGACGAAGAAAAAGGTCCAATTGACAAAAACTGTCAAATGCGCTGGGTGAGCATCCAAACTGGATCCGGGGGATCTTGCGCAAGTCCTGCATAATTTACCAGAGATGGACGATCCCAATCTGCTCGTCGGTACAGAGACATCGGACGATGCAGGCGTCTATAAACTCACCGAAGATCTGGCAATTATCAATACCACCGACTATTTTACGCCTATCGTTGATGACCCATACACATTCGGGCAAATCGCCGCAACGAACGCGTTGAGCGATGTCTATAGCATGGGCGGCATCCCCAAAACCGCGCTCAACGTTCTATACTGGCCCAAAGACCGGTTGGACTTGGAAATTCTCGGCGACATCATGAGGGGCGGTGCGGATAAAGTTAAGGAATCAGGCGCCGTACTTGTTGGCGGACATACGGTTGATGCCCCTGAGTTGATGTACGGACTTGCGGTTACCGGTATAATACATCCGGAACGGGTTGTACGGAATTTTGGTGCAAAGCCCGGTGATGTTCTGATTCTTACAAAACGGCTCGGTGTCGGCATTCTCACGACGGGATTAAAATTCAATAAACTCGGTAGCAGCGCCTTGCCGCGAGTCGTAGAATCAATGACTCGTTTGAACCGGTCGGCAGCAGAAGTTATGCAGAAATTCAGCGTAAATGCCTGTACCGATGTTACTGGATACGGACTGCTAGGGCACAGCTCGGAGATGGCAAGCGGGAACGGCGTCACACTGGAAATCTTCTCCAAGAATATCCCATACTTCGACGAAGCGCCTATGCTCGTGAAGAAGAAAATTCAAACCCGAGCTTACAAATCGAATACGAAATTCCTCGATCAGATGGTAACTTTTGATTCGGGCGTCTCGGAGGAAATGCGCCATATTTTGATGGAAGCGGAAACCTCCGGCGGGTTGCTTTTTGCATTGCCAGAGGCTGATGCAGATTCGGCGCTGGCAGTGTTGCATGAGCGAGATTGCCCGGAAGCGGCTGTAATTGGACGCGTCACCGATTCGTCGCATGCCCATATTCATGTGGCGGCGTAAGCATTGATATCAAGTAGGTTGAAAAGGATCATAATCCTATGGGGTTGACCAATCTCTCCTTGAGCGGCAAGGTCGTTCTTGTCACTGGCGGGGGGCGGGGGATCGGAAAATCGATCGCGCTCGCCTGTGGAGAAGCCGGTGCGGATGTAGTTTTGGGAAGCCGTACATTGCGCGAGGTGGAGGAAACGGCGGAGCAGATTCGCCAAGCTGGGCAACGCGCTGCGGCATGGCAACTTGACGTTACACAGATTTCGAGCATACGGGATTTCGTGAATAAAACACTTGATGTCTTTGGGCGTGTCGATGTGCTGGTAAACAACGCCGGTTTCAACAAAATCCAACCCGCCCTTGAAGTAACCGAAGATGATTTCGACTACATCGTGGATGTCAACTATAAGGGCACTTTCTTTATGAGTCAAGTTGCGGCGAAGTCGATGATAGACCACGGCGTTGAGGGAAGGGTTGTCAACATCAGTTCACAGGTCGGCATCGTGGGAGGCCCCCTGCGTGCCCCTTACTGTGGCGCGAAAGGGGCCGTGTGTCAAGTTACAAAGGCGTTGGCGGCAGAGTGGGCGCCGCACAAAATTACCGTAAACGCCGTTGCGCCCACCGTTACACGAACACCGCTCGCGGAAGAGGCAATGCAAAACCCGACGTTTCGCGAGATGACGCTTGAAAAAATTCTGATTGGGCGCCTCGCTGAACCGGAGGAAATTGCCGCTGCGGTGCTGTATCTCGCCAGCGATGCCGCCAGTATGATTACCGGACACACACTCGTTGTCGATGGCGGTTGGACGGCAGTCTGACCGCAAACCGCATCGCTGTTTCGGTCCTTGTTGTCAATTAAATGCGTAAAGAACGGAACAATTATTGAAATTCTTATTCATTGGCGATATTGTTGGGCGGCCTGGGCGGGAAGCCGCTCTGGCACTCATGCCTATTTTAACTCAAAAACATGGTCCATTCGACGCTGTAATCGCCAACGCTGAAAACGCCGCCGGCGGTAAAGGAGTAACTCGAGCAATTGTTGATGAACTGTTTGAGTGGGGCGTTGACGTGATTACAACCGGGAACCACGTTTGGGCGCAGCGGGAAGTTTTTGAATTTATTGATACCGTGCCAAATCTCATACGGCCGGCGAACTTTCCGAAAAACACACCCGGTCGTGGCAGCATCGTCGCCACCACTAATGCCGGGGTGGAAATCGGCGTTATCAATATCGCCGGGCAAGTTTATATGGAGAATTACGAGAATCCTTTTCACACACTGGATTTCATCCTCCCGCAAATTCGCGCACAGACAAAACTAGTTATTGTGGATTTCCACGCGGAAGCAACATCGGAGAAAATCGCAATGGGATGGTATGCCGATGGGAAGGTAAGTGCCATCATTGGCACACATACCCATGTGCAGACCGCCGACGAGCGAGTTCTGCCCCAAGGTACCGCTTACATCACGGATGTCGGTATGACAGGTCCTCACGACTCGGTTATCGGCATGAAAAAAGACATTGTCCTCCGCCGTTTTCTGACGATGCTGCCAGTTCGCCACAAGGTCGCTGATGACGATGTGATGCTTAGCGCCGTTGTACTTGAACTGGATGAAAAAACCGGCAAAGCTATCTCGATTCAACGGATCCGCCACCCGTTTAACAAAAACGCTTAGAACCTGTTTGAAAATTCATTTATGGAGTGCGCTGCCACGCGCTGTAGGCGGCGCTTCCTTGCCCAGCGTGTACCACCACACCTTGTAGGCGGGGCATCTTGCCCCGCGTGTACCGCCACACCTTGTAGGCGGGGCATCTTGCCCCGCGTGCGCCGCCACGCGCTGTAGGAGGGGATCAAGCGACTGAATAAGGAGTGCGATAGAAATCTTCCTTGCCCCGCGCGTGTCGCCGCAACTCGTAGGAGGGACTCAAGCAACCGAATAGAATCAACTGTGCAAACAACGAAGGCGATAGTATATCCCGGGCCATAGAAGTTCCACCGGTTGTTGCAACTCAAACGTCCAAGAATGGCTGTGTCACCCATAAATTCAAACAAGCTCTTAGAAATAGGGGTTATGTTTCAAACGAACCTCATAATGATTGTCACAACACATGAATAATATGAACACCGTCTCAATAGATCCCGCAACCAAAGTATACAGCGTACACGAGATAACACGGATTTTCCGCCAACTTTTGGAATCCGAACCGAAATTGCAGGATCTTTGGATTGAGGGTGAAATTTCAAACTTAGCCCGGCCCTCTTCCGGGCATATCTACTTTACCCTCAAGGATGACCACAGCCAAATTCGATGTGCTATCTTTCGGTTCGCCGCATCGCGCTTAAAATCCTCGCTAAAGGATGGAGACGCCGTGCGCCTACACGGTAAACTCAGCATTTATGATGTGCGCAGCGAATATCAAATCATCGCAGATTGGGCGGAACCCGCTGGAATCGGCGCATTGCAGTTGGCTTTCGAGCGGCTAAAGGAAAAACTCGCTGCCGAAGGTCTTTTTGATACGGCGCACAAGAAACCGCTGCCGAGATTCCCTAAAAAAATCGGCATCATCACATCTGCAACAGGAGCGGCAATCCGCGACATGTTTCGTATGCTGCAAAAACGTTACCCGTTAGTGAACGTACTTCTTTTTCCAACACTGGTTCAAGGTGAAGATGCCGCAGGCGAGATTGCCCGCGCCATTGATTGTATGAATCGCTTGCCTGATATCGATCTCCTAATTGTCGGGCGCGGAGGCGGATCCATTGAGGATTTGTGGGCTTTCAACGAAGAAATTGTCGCTCGTGCCATTTTTGCTTCGCGTATCCCGATAGTATCTGCAATAGGGCATGAAACCGACTTTACCATTGCGGACTTCGCCGCAGACCATCGTGCGCCAACACCGTCCGCCGCAATTGAACTCATCGTCCCGGATGGGCAGGAACTTCGGGGGCGGATGGCTGATTTTGAATCGCGCTTAAAGCAGAGCATAGCCGTACGAATCGAGTCGGCAAAAGCCGGGTTGGTTGCCGCCAGAAACCGTATATCACCGGTACGCCAAGTTGACAGGCTCAACCGTCATCAACAGATGATTGATCAGCTTGAACTCCGCAGCCAACGGGCATCAAGGCAGCGGCTGGAGTATTCGCGCCAGCAACTTGATACGCTAAATACTAAACTGCTGCATCTGAATCCGCTGTCCGAAATTAAAACGCTGAGCAATCGGCTAGATCAATTGAGTCAGAGTCATCAGATGCACATACGGCAACAATTATTTGCAAAAAAGCAGAACTGGCAGATGGCATCAACCCGGCTGGATTCACTAAGTCCACTGGGCACCTTGGCGCGAGGTTATAGTGTTTGCAAGGATTTAAGCGGAATGACAATCACGGATGCCGCCGCAGTTAACGCCGGTGAAAAGGTCGAAGTCCAACTATTGCGCGGTTGGTTAGCATGTGAAATTTTAAAAGGAGAAGTTGATGGCTGAAGAGTTGAGCTTTGAGGAAACTTTGGCGAAATTGGAGCAAGTAGTTACCCAATTGGAGCGCGGCGATTCATTAACGTTGGACGAATCTTTGCAAGCATTTGAAGAGGGAATCCGGCTAACGCGAATTTGTCGTCAAAAACTTGACAACGCAGAACTTCGCGTTCAACAGTTAGTTGAGCTAGACGATGACAATCTTTCAACTGCGCCGTTCGACACGGAGGACGACGATACTTAAAGTCAAAGGCTTTTTTATTTATGGGAAAGCGCCGTTCCGCATTTAGGAAATTCAGAGAAGGTATATCATCGGTTCGCCAAATCTACAAGGAGTTGAGCGATGCGGTTACGAAGTATTGATAGTCCGGCCGATTTGAAATCCCTAAATCTTCATGAACTGAAAGAGCTAGCCGAAGACATGCGCGAATATCTTCTGTCGGTTCTGTCGGAACATCCGGGGCATTTTGCGCCAAATTTTGGAACCATTGAGCTTGCAATCGCGCTGCACTATGTCTTCAACACGCCGCACGATAAAGTAATTTGGGATATAGGACACCAAGCCTATCCCCACAAGCTGTTGACCGGACGCCGCGATCGGTTCCCCACGCTTCGCCAGTATGGCGGCATTAGCGGCTTCCTCAGCCGTGCCGAAAGTGAATACGATGTCTTTGGCGCCGGGCATTCCAGCACGTCGCTTGCGGCGGCGTTAGGTGTCGCTACAGCGCGTGAAGTCAACAATGAGGATTACAAGGTGGTCGCGGTTGTCGGAGATGGAGGGCTGACAGGCGGTTTGGCGTTTGAAGGGCTAAATGCGATTGGAGATTTCAAAAAAGACATCATCGTCGTACTCAATGATAATCAAATGTCGATTTCCGAGACTGTGGGGGCGTTTTCGAAATATTTCAATCGTATCGTGGCAAGTCCGACCTACAACGTGTTTCGCGAAAGAGCAAAGGAACTCATCAATCTCATCTCGCCGGAAGCCAAACAGGTCGCCAGCAAAATCGAGGCAGCGCTCAAACCCGGCACGCTATTCGAGGAATTCGGATTCCGCTATTTCGGCCCCATCGACGGTCATAATCTCGAATCTTTGCTAGAAATGCTTGAGCGTGTCAAGGATATGCCTCAGCCGATTTTCGTCCATGCGCTCACTAAAAAGGGCAAAGGTTATCGTCCCGCCGAGGCCGATCCGGTCTCATTCTATAGCGTAAGCGGCAAATTTGATCTCGAAACCGGAAAGTCCTTAGGCTCGAAATCTTTGCACCCGAAATATACCGATGTTTTCAGCAATACGCTAATAAAACTCGCTAGTAACGATTCGAGAATTGTGGGTATAACCGCAGCAATGCCAACCGGTACCGGTCTGGTAGAATTTCAGGAAGTCTTTCCGAAGCGCTTCTTCGATGTTGGATTGGCTGAACAGTGCGCTGTTACCTTCGCCGCGGGATTAGCAACCCAAGATGTAAAACCAGTCGTGGCTATCTACTCAACGTTCCTGCAGCGAGGCTATGACCAGGTTGTGCACGATGTTTGCGTGCAGAATCTACCCGTTATTTTCGTTCTGGACCGCGCCGGGCTTGTCGGTGCCGACGGCCCGACCCACCACGGCGTTTTTGACTTCGCATATCTCCGCCACCTTCCCAATATGGTGGTCATGGCACCGAAAAATGAGGACGAGTTGCAGCACATGGTCAAAACTGCGGTCGAATATGAAAAAGGCCCCATTGCATTGCGCTATCCGCGTGGAACGGGGGTAGGCGTACCAATGGCTGACCAGCCGCAGCCCATCCCGATTGGCAAAGGGGAAATCCTTCGTAACGGGGACAATCTACTCATTCTCGCAATTGGCAATCGCGTCCATCCGGCTTTGGAAGCCGCTGATGCAATGGAGGATGCGGGAATATCCGCGGCGGTCGTGAACGCCCGATTCGTCAGGCCTCTGGACGACGAACTAATCTTGCCGTTAGCCGAGCGAATCGGAAAGGTCATCACGGTGGAGGACGGTGTGCTGGTGGGCGGGTTCGGGAGTGCCATATTGGAAATGTTTGCAGACAACGCTTTAACAGATATTCAGGTAAAGCGTCTAGGGATTCCAGATCAGTTCATTGATCACGGCGATGTGAACGCGCTATATCACCTCTGTGGCTGCGATGCGGATGCAATCGTCCGCGAAGGGTCGAAACTTGTCAAAGCCCCGTAGAACAAGCATTGCGCCGGGTTTCCTGCATTGCCGTAGAAATGCGGGCGCGCGTCGAACCATACACGTCCAAGACCTCAAAGCCGCGGTGCACCATGATCCACTTGCATTTCGGCGAATGACCATAGCTGTTACCTTCAGGAGCGGGTCGGATGGTAGATACGCCCCAATCTTCAACAATCTTGAGTTCTCGAAAAAAGCGCCTTGATATGTCGGTTGTTGAGCGTGGGTTAGCCGAAAGTAGGGCGCGGGCAAAACAGCTAATACTTGCAGGACAAGTGCTCGTCCAAGGTGAACCGCAGCACAAACCGGGACGCCTTATACCCGTCGGAGCAACCATTGATGTCAAACGCAAGTTGCGGTACGTGAGTCGGGGCGGGTTAAAGTTGGAAAAAGCCTTGCAGGTTTTCCGGGCAAATGTGCATGACAAAATAGCCGTTGATGTCGGAGCATCAACCGGCGGTTTTACGGACTGTCTGCTTCAACATGGAGCAAAGTTTGTGTATGCCGTAGATGTGGGTTACGGCGAACTGGCGTGGCGTCTTCGTACAGATCCACGCGTGCGTCCAATTGAGCGAACCAACATTCGTACCATAGACCTGACTCGATTCGATCAACCCGTTGAAATTGGCGTCATAGATGTCGCGTTTATTTCACTCCGGAAAGTGTTGCCGGTTGTTAGCCAGATTGTTGAACCCGCGGGGGATATTATTGCACTGGTAAAACCGCAGTTCGAAGCTGGACGCAAACATGTGGGCAAGGGAGGTGTTGTGCGCCATCCCCATATCCATGAACAGGTGTTGCAGGAGATTACCCAATATGCGCAAGAGATGAATTTATCCATTATGGGTCTCACCTATTCGCCAATTCAAGGTCCCGCGGGTAACATCGAATACTTTATTCATATGAATCGGAATTTCGAAGAGCACCCATCCGACGCACGTGAAGACATCGCACACATCGTCCAACAATCCCACAAAGCTTTTCAGTAATTGCCTAAAATGAACAACGCCCCATCTCCATTCGCATCGCCGCGCATCTTTATTGGAGTAATTTTATGACCGATTTTACTAAGTTTATTCGCGACATTCCCGATTTCCCCGAATCGGGTATAGTCTTCAAAGATATCACGCCGCTGCTTAAAAACAATACCGCCTTTCGTGATGCAATTCATGCGATGGCTTCTAATTACCAACCGGCCGGCGTGGACGTTGTTGTTGGTATTGACGCCCGCGGTTTTATCCTCGGCGGCGCATTAGCATTTCAATTGGGTGTCGGTTTCGTCCCCATCCGCAAGAAGGGCAAACTACCTTTTGATACCTACGAGGCTAATTACGACTTAGAGTACGGCACCGATACGCTGACAATTCACCAAGATGCATTTCCGGCTGGGAGCCGCGTGTTAGTCTGCGATGACGTTATCGCAACGGGCGGCACAATATCAGCTTCCATTGAACTCGTTGAAAAACTGGAGGGGCGCGTAATTGGGATTCCCGTGTTAATTGAACTTACCTTTTTAAAAGGGCGTGAGAAATTCTCAAATTACGATATTTTTTCTCTAATTGAATTTTAACATCCGATATGCTATACTTATACGCTTAAATGTATTTTTTGTGGGCGACGCAGCAAGTCCGCGCCTGTAGCTCAGGGGATAGAGCAGAGGCTTCCTAAGCCTCGTGTCGGGGGTTCGAATCCTCCCAGGCGCACCATCTTTAGTCTAGGAGAAATGGATGTACAGGTTTAATGTATGGAAGCTCGTTTTAATAATTGCTGTATTTGTGTTTTCAGCGTTGTATCTTATTCCCACCCCAAATTCCCTTTACCACCCGCTATACGGAAATCTTTCCCTCTGGATGCAAGAGAAATTCCCCGACTTTGAAGCAACCGAAGATGGTGCGTTAAAAGTTAATCTGCAAGATATTCAATACCCTGAAGGAATCAATTTCAACGATGCCGTGACTGAACTTTCGGATATATTACGGGCACAGTTGGGTAATCAAGGCTTTGAGGAGGGTGCTGGATATGAATTTGATACCACGGGTAATCGCGAGTTTTTGGTCAGATTCACCGACGAAAAGAGCGAAACAGAACTGGCTTCGATTTTGGAGAATCTACACCTTTACGGCCGCATCCCGACAATCGTGCGTCGTCTGATACCGGACAATCGCCTAAAACTCGGGTTGGACCTGAAAGGCGGTGTCCACCTCGTTCTCGAAGTCGATCTGGAAGAATCGAAAAACGAACTGCTCAGAGAACGCATCACCTCGATTCCTGAGCGCATGCGAGAGCGCGACAAAAACATCTTATGCAGAAGTGAGGATTTAAAGGTAGTGGAGCAGGAGGAGGGACCAAAGGGGTTGGAAGTGATTATTGGGATTCCATCTAGATACAGATCGGACGTGAGTCAAAAGCAAGAATATTTGGAAACTGTAGAGACGATACTTAACGAAGAAGAGTTTTTCGATGACGCGATCGAAGTTTCCCAAACCGAAACACAGGGCATTTATCGAATTTACCTAAGTGATTCCGGCATCGAAAAGTACAGTGAACAAGCTATCGAACAGGTATTAATCGTCTTGCGAAACCGTGTTGATGCGTTCGGCGTCGCTGAACCCTCCATCCGGCCGGAGGCCAACCGGCCGCGAATAATTGTTGAATTGCCCGGCGCAAAAGATTCCTCCCGACCCCTGCGGATCGTAAAAACCATGGGACGCTTAGAATTCAAACTGGTCGAGAAGAATCCGGCCGGCGGCAACTTTTGGTCAGGTCCGCCGCATATCCCGCCGCCGGACAATCTCCCTGAAAACACCGAAATTCGATACCACTACGAGACGGGGGACTGGTATGTTTTAGAACGTCCAATATTGCTGACCGGAGATAGAATCACCAGTGCTGACCCGTCGCCAGGGCAAACACAATTTGATATTGTGGTGTCTATGAATTTCGATTCCCAAGGTCGACGCAGATTCGCTGAAATTACTGGGGAACATATCGGTGAACATCTAGCTATCCTGCTTGACGGAAAAATTCAATCTGCGCCGGTCATCAAGGACAAAATTGTGGGCGGAGCACAGATTCAAGGGAATTTTACTTTTGAGGAAGCGAATTACCTGGCAAATATCCTCAAAGCCGGAGCCTTTCCAACTGGTGTAAAAATTGCCGAAGAACGCACAGTGGGGCCAACGCTCGGCAGGGAAGCCATTGAAAACGGGATTAAAGCCGCAATCATCGGTATGGCATGCGTCCTTATCTTCATGGTGATTTATTATAAACTGTCAGGTTTAATTGCAATTGTCGCACTTGTGTTTAACATGATAGTCATTTTGGGCGCGCTTGCGGGATTCGGTGCGGCTTTAACACTGCCCGGGCTTGCCGGCCTTGTCCTGACAATCGGTATAGCTGTTGACGCTAATGTGCTCATATTTGAACGCATCCGGGAGGAGCTGCGTACCGGCAAAACCGTGTGGTCTGCAGTTGTGAGCGGATACCAGCGGGCGTTTTGGACAATTCTCGACGCAAATGTTACCACGTTGGCTGTCGCGCTGGTGCTGTACCATTTTGGAACAGGCCCAATCCGGGGATTTGCGGTCACATTAGGGATTGGAATCCTCGCGAGTATGTTTACGGCTATTATTGTAACACGTGAAATGTACGGTTGGACCATCGGGCGCCGCGATGTTAAGAAATTGAGCATTTGAGCTTTTGCATCGAACCGCCTTTCACAAATTATACCTTAACACCTGACGCCAAATTTGCAAGGAGACAATGGGTTGGAATTAATCAGAAATACAAATATCAATTTTCTCGGAAAAAGGAAGTTGGGATTCTTTTTGTCCGCAGTCCTCATAATTGTCGGATTGATATCGCTTGGCATCCACAGCGGCCCCAATTTTGGAATTGATTTCCGCGGTGGTGTCAAGATTCGTGCGAAGTTTAACCGCCCGGTTACGGAGAAAGAACTCAAATCTAAACTCGCGCAACTCGGCTACGACCGTCCCAAAATTCAGGAAGATCCAGCCAAACAGGAAGCTTCAATAGATATTAGATACCAGCCGGAGTTTGAAAATCAAAAGATTAGTGCAGGTTTGGCTTCAGATCCTGGCGATGCTACAGCCGCAAGCCTGCCAATCCGCCCTGCTGAGGAATACGTTCATCTTTTTCAACCCGGCGATGTAATACAAATCGTGGAGGGAGATGAGCGTTCGAGAAATGAAATCGGTGAAATTGTAGAACAAGATGGTATGATAACGTTTGAACTCGTAAAACCGGCTGGTGTTGATTTTACCTCGGGTGCTATTGTGCAGATGCAATCAAGCGCCGGACGCACACTTTCGGATGCTTTGTTGCGGGGAGATTCCGATTGGCACGCCCTGCCGCAAGGTGTGAACGTCTCTGAGGTGGGGCCGAGCGTCGGCAAAGATCTCAAATGGGCGGCTTTGTGGTCCATATTATGGTCGATTGTAATTCTCCTTTTGTACATCTCATGGCGGTTCGAATTTCGATTTGCTGTCGGCGCAATTGCGGCGCTCATCCACGATGTGTTGATTACATTGGGAATCTTTTCCTTGTTGGTGAAAGAAATAAATTTGCCGACGGTGGCGGCATTTCTGACAATCATCGGTTACTCTCTTAATGATACAATCGTCGTCTTTGATCGCATCCGTGAGAACACGAACCTGTTTAAAGGCGTGGACTACGTTGATATTATCAACCAGAGCATTAACCAATCCTTGAGCCGTACCATTATTACCTCATTGACGACGTTCTTCGTCGTTCTTACAATTTTTACCCTATCAAGTCCTGGTGAGGAAATCAATACGTTTGCATTCGCCCTGATTGTCGGGGTCCTTGTTGGTACTTATTCATCAATTTTTGTCGCGAGTCCGATTTTACATGCGTGGCATGTAAGAAATCAAAGACAGGCAGCATAATCTCTGTTGCTTGACATTCTTCTCATTAGACCCTTCCAACTTTGCCCTTATCGGCTTGACAACCGACTTGCCCCGATTCCACGATTCATCCCCAAAGTTCAAACGGGTATCTTTGACACAAGGCCTCCGGTGAGTGAAATAGCATCAGATTTCATGGGAATAGGTGGCAGATTCCGCGAATGCCGGCTTTCCTTTTTGGGGGAATCCTATAAAATTCGATGAATAGCTTCTGGTGGGTAATTCTGAGCGGGTTCATTCTAGTCTTCATCGTTTGTTTCGTCATCGCTGCCGTTCGGGGTAGAAAGTCCATTCATAGCGGCAAAACAGCGAACGGCAAAAACAGTGAACACATGCACGCGCTGGCGCGAGAATTGGTCCATGAGTTAAGGAATCCACTGAACAGTATGAACTTGAACCTTCAACTCCTAGAGGAAGATTTTTCCGATTCGCAAAGCGTTCCGAGCGGTTTACAAAAGCGTATTCGCCGAATTCGAGATGAGGTTAAACATTTAGACCGGATATTGACCGATTTTGGCCGTTACTCTCGACTGCCTCCCTTAACGCTTGAAGCCGTGAACCTGGCTATGCTAATTGAGGAAGTGCTGGATTTTAACGAACCAGAAGCGCAAAGACAAAACATCCAGGTCATCCGTGAAATCCGGGAACTTCCTCTTGTCCAACTCGATCGCGCACAGTTCAAACAAGCACTGCTGAATTTGGTGATTAACGCCCATCAGGCGATGGATGGCGGCGGAAAACTAATCGTGCGCGCAAAAGCGCTGAACGGGCAGATCCAAATCGAAGTGGAAGATACTGGCAAGGGTATTGATGCGGCTATTCGCGGCAAGGTGTTCGACCTGTTCGTTTCAACCAAAGAAGATGGGACAGGGGTCGGCCTAGCCATTGTCAAACAAATCATCGAAAACCACGGCGGCAGCGTAAAAGTAAGGTGCGAAGCCAATAAGAACACAACCTTTTCAATCCTATTACCGGCAAAATAAGCCGTCACCCCTTACCCATTACTCTTTACTCTTTACTCTTTACTTATTACACATTACTCATTACGCTTTACTCATTACGCTTTACTCATTACGCATTACGCATTATTCTTCACCCATTACTCTTCACTCTTTACTCATTACGCATTACTCATTACTCTTCACTCTTTACTCATTACTCATTACTCTTCACTCATTACTCTTCACTCTTCACTCTTTACGCCTTACTCATTACTCATTATTCTTCACTCATTACTCTTCCGGTGCTACAATGAACCCGAAAATCCTTGTCGTAGACGACGATTTGGCTAGCGTAGAAACAACTATTGACGTCTTAGAACGTGAAGGGTACGAACTCCATTCAGCGTCAGGTGGACGCCAGGCGCTCAAAACTCTCGGCAAGGAAGATATCAACGTTGTAATCACCGATCTCAAGATGCCGGATTTGAGTGGTATCGACCTGCTTAAATATATTCAAGAGAGTAACCCTTACACTCAGGTAATTATCTTAACCGGCTATGGCACGATTGACAGCGCCGTCGAAGCCATGAGGGAGGGTGCGTTTTATTACCTCAAAAAGCCAATAGAGATGAATACCTTGCGCCAGACGGTGAAAAATGCGCTGGAAAAGCAGCTGCTCTTTCTTCAAGCCGCCAATCTCAGAGAGCAGCTTGATGATAAGTTCGGGTTTGACAATATCATAGGCAAATCCAAAAACATGCTCGACCTATTTCGCAAGATTCGGCAGGTTGCGCCGACAAAGGCGACGGTGCTCATCACCGGTGAAAGCGGAGTCGGTAAGGAGCTTATTGCCAAGGCGATTCACAATCACAGCCCTCGGAAAGACAGTTCGTACAAACCAATCAATTGCGGTGCGCTCCACCGCGAACTTCTCGAAAGTGAACTTTTTGGCCACGAGCGAGGCGCTTTTACGGGTGCAACAGCGACCAAACGGGGGGTATTTGAACAAGCGGATGGCGGGACGTTGTTCCTTGATGAAATCGGAGAAATGGGTCTTGAAACACAGGTTAAATTCTTGAGGGTGTTGGAAGAGCACGAATTCACCAGGCTTGGGGGGGATAAGACTTTCCGCGTTGACGTCCGGGTCATTGCAGCAACAAATAAAGACCTCGAAACTGCTGTGCAAAACGGCGTTTTTCGTGCCGACCTCTATTACCGCATCAACCGATTCCCCCTGCCCGTACCCCCACTGAGAGAGCGCCGTGAAGACATACCGCTCCTCGTTACGGCGTTTATTAGAGAATTTAGCAAGGAACATAACAAATCGCTCACCAATGTTACGCATGAAGCCATGGAATATCTAAAAAGCGAGGATTGGCCCGGAAACATCCGAGAGCTGCGAAACGTCCTAGAAACTGCCGTCATCTTGGCGGTATCTCATACTATCGAGCTCAAGGATCTCGCACCTGAAATTCAGAATAATGCCCCACTTCCTCAGCCAACCTCTGATGATTCCTTCGCAAGGGTTGGAATGACAATGGACGAAATTGAGAAAGAAGCAATTGCCCAAACTTTAACAGAAACGGCAGGAAACAAAAAACGTGCGGCTGAAATGTTGGGCATCGGCTTGCGAACGCTTTACCGAAAGCTGGAATCCTACGGTTGGCTGAACAAAAGCGGTGGGGAATCGGATGATAGTGAATCGTGAATCCGATTGATGCATTAAAATCTGTCGCTCTAGGTTCTGTTGATAATTCATCACAACTAAACAATCATGGGGGCAGTGCGCAGCCCAAGACGATTCGTAGGGGTTGGGTTACCCAACCCTCTATTCCTATCGCCCTCGCTATTCACTCGGTTGATCCCCTACGGTTACGGAGGGATTCACACAAATGTCAACACGCCCTAGTTTATGTCTTGATTATAAATTAATGACATCTTCGAAATTAACCGGATGGCTCATAACCTGTTTGAAAATTCATATTATATGGGACACCACCTCGCGCCGTAGGCGGGAATCAAGCGACTGAATAAGGAGTGCGTTGGAGATCTTACTTGCCTCGCGTATACCTCCACACCTTGTAGGCGGGGCATCTTGCCCGCAGGCACCTTTACCCGCCGTAGG
>JAPPKS010000017.1:199515-242189 GCA_028819845.1 Candidatus Poribacteria bacterium
CGGGGCATCTTGCCCCGCACAACGCTGGAGTAACGTATTTCGTGAAACCAAGCGACCAAATAGAATCAACTAAGCGAATCGCGAAGGCGATTATAAATCTCGCGCGATTGAGATTTCACTTGCCCCGCGTGTACCGCCACACCTTGTAGGCGGGGCATCTTGCCCGCAGGCACCTCTACCCGCCGTAGGCGGGGCATCTTGCCCCGCACAACGCTGGAGTAACGTATTTCGTGAAACCAAGCGATCAAATAGTATCAACTAAGCGAATCGCGAAGGCGATTACAAATCCCGCGCCATAGAATTTCCACCCGTTATAGCAACTCAAACGCCCAACAATGGCTTTGTAACGTATTATTCAAACTGGCTCTTAACGTGGTCCCTCAATGCCAATTTGCGTGGAGGACAATCTTATGGATGGAGAAAGCTGGATTGGTGCAGAACTGGACCGCCTTCACAGGGCGGGGCGCCGGAGATTCCTGCGAACCGTCATGTCAGCCCCAACTGGTCGCGTTGTCCTTGATGGACGGGAAGTCATCACCCTTGGATCGAATAACTACCTCGGTTTGAGTACCCACCCGAAGGTCATTGAAGCTGCCGCTAATGCAGTGCAGGTATACGGCACGGGAGCAAGCGGCTCGCGATTGCTAACGGGCAATTGCCAACTCTACACCAATCTTGAAGCGAAGATTGCTGAAGTGAAGGGAGCTGAAGCCGCGTTAGTCTTTAGTTCCGGTTATCTGGCGAATATCGGCGCAATCCCTGCACTGGCGCGCGATGAAGATCTCATCCTTAGCGACGCGCTCAATCACGCCAGCATTATCGATGGTTGCCGCCTGAGCAAAGCCAAAACGCAAATCTATCGCCATCGTGATATCGACCATCTGAAATTCCTGCTGTCCCAATCGGCAACTTTCCGGCGAAGGCTGATTGTTACCGACGGCGTCTTCAGTATGGACGGCAACATTGCGCCGCTGCCTGAGATTTACGGTTTGGCTGAGAGGTTCAACGCCATGGTTATGGTTGATGAAGCGCACAGCTTTGGCGTTTTAGGTAAAACGGGAGGAGGCACCGTGGAGCACTTCGGACTGGAAAACCGGGACATTATCCAGATGGGAACGCTGAGCAAAGCCATTGGTGGATTGGGGGGATATGTCGCGGGGGGACGCATGTTGATCGGCCTTCTGATAAACCGCGCGCGCAGCTTTATCTTCTCGACAGGCCTGCCGCCGGCAACATTGGCAGCAGCTTCGGCTGCAATTGATGTGATGCGTTCAACGCCTGAATTGCGCCGCCGTCTGTTCTCCAACATACGGCAATTGGCAACCGCGATGTCCGAAGCGGGATTCCGATGCTTGTCGACCGAAACCCAAATTCTCCCGCTGATTCTCGGTTCCGCAAAAACCACCGCAAAGTTTGCCGATATGTTGCTTGATCACGGCGTATACGCGCCGGCTATTCGCCCTCCTACAGTACCGGAAGGCACCGGGCGTTTGCGGATTTCTGTAATGGCTACGCATACGACCGCAGATTTAAATGCAGCCATTGACGCCTTTAACGCTGCGCATTTAACCGATAGTTGCCAATCATCATCTTCATAGTTCGGAGCTAAACGGTTAACGGCCCTATGCACCCAAGAATTTTTGAGCATTGAGGCCCAATATCTTTTCAGCGTCGCTCGCCGTCAAGAATGGCGCTTCCCGAATTGCCCGTACCAATTCTGAATACGGCTGCGCTCTCAGGTACGGCCAATCGGTGCCCCAATGGATGCGTGCTGCGCCCAACTCGTCCACCAGAATCTTTAACACTCGCAATGCGCTCCAATATGGAAACGGTTCGTTCTTCGGAATGAGGTGCTGGCACGCGGATAAATCGCAGCTGAGATTTGAATACGCTCGCATGAGTTCAATCGGTTCTTGCAAGCGGTCATAATAAACGGTGCGTGCCGGATCGCCTCGATCCTGAAGACGCGGTGTGCCGTAATGCGCCAACTGGATTTTAACAACCGGGAAATCCGCCGCCAATTCCCTCAGCCCCTGAACATAGTCGGTGTAGGTTTCATACTTCCCGTACACACGCGGCGAAAACCAAGGCTGGTCGGCATACCACCACGACAGATCGACAATGCACGGCTTGCCGCGGTCCTGAAGCAGTTCAAAGATAGGCCGCCAGCGCGGATCGCCCAATTCGGTATCCACAAACAGCGGCAGCAGCTTGAGTCCGGCAGCGCCGCGGTTCAAATCTTGCTCGGCGCGCTCTACGTAACCGGGGACACGCGGGTCAATCGAATCCGCAAACCAAACGAAGCGGTCTGGATTCTCTTCCCACACACGGATGAAATAGTCCTTGGTTAGATAGTGCTGAAAGACTGAAACCAGATGGTCGCGTTTGTCCGGGCGGTAATGCGCCATAACATCCACGGCCGTGTAGCTGATGAGAAAAGCCTTGTCGACGCCCGCACCGTCCATCTGGCGGAGCAGGTCCGGCCCGCTGGCGCCGTGGGTTACCCCGGGCCAAAGAGGGAAATTTTCTTCCGCGCCTCCGACGCTGCGGTCAAACACATGTGTGTGAGAGTCGATTATCATCCTCCAAACACCTCCTGGCATACCCTAAGAAAATTGCCCCCAAGCACCTTGTGTATGTCTACCTCCGAGTAACCGTGTTCAACCAGGCATTCTGTAATTTTGGGCATTTCACTCATGTCGTTTACCGCCCAGCGAAGGTCTGACGCTCCCTGCGCAACTTGCAATTCACGCCATGCGCCCTCGGTGGGAAAAAAGTCTACGCCGAGCGCAACGTGGTCAATTCCAACCAATTCAGCCACATAATCAATCTGCCTAAAAATGTCCTCTGGAGTTGGTGTAGGGTTAAGATACGTAATGTAAAAATGGACGCCGAGCAGCCCGCCGGTTGAGGCGAGCGCGCGGAGTTGATCGTCATCCAAATCCTTTGTTAGCGATTTCGCCGTTCCGTGAGACACGATGACTGGACGTTGTGCACTGCGAATCACGTCGTAAAACGCACCTTTCGGTATGTGCGTCACGTCTACTAGTATCCCTAGTTTTTCGCATTCAGCGACAACCTCTGCTCCGAAGCGGCTGAGGCGGCCGTCAGGCACAAGCGGGTTCGGAAAAGCCCAGGTGAGTTGAAGTTCACGAAGACCCAAGCGATGGAATAATCGAAGCGGTTCGAGCGTACCTTCGAGCCACCGCGCCCCTTCGGCGCCAAGCATAATCGCGGCGCGCCCCTCCGCCTTCGCTTGTCGAATGTCGCCGGGTTTCTTTACGAGAATGCAGTCGGGGCAATGGCGTTCAATTTCGCTCAGCGCGTTTTCCAGTCCACGGGCGGCCGACCGCAGCCATCCCTCTGTCTGATATCTGGACGCTTGATAACCCGCATCTACATCCACGTCTAGCGTAATCTGAAAAACTTTTGCGGTAACGCCGCCTTCAGCCATCAGCGGCAAATCTTCGCCAATTGGACGGTGGTCATGCGCCACCACCACGGTTCCGCGTCTATGAATTGCGTCAGCAACACATTCCACTGCTCTTATGCTCCAGTCCTGGGAGTTTGTGTCCTAACCAATCTGAATATGGATGGCCGAGGCAGATTAGGAAGAATATCACATCGAAATGCCAAGCAACCCGCGTGTAAATTGAAAGTCCGTGTTTCCTCTGCCGAAGAGTTTTGAGGTATAGCGTCGCGAGGCAACTTCCAAAATAATTTGAAGCACTTGAAACGAAAATTCTTCGGGAGTCCAATTCTCATCCGCAGGCGATAGATCCAGATCGTCGTGATAAAACGACTCGGTTGTCTCGTCAGTCGTAGCTTGGATCAGCGGAATCATACGGTGAGACTGTATCGGATGCCCCACAACATGCGCAAACATCACGTCCACACCTGTTCCGCCCAAACCCGTCAATGTTTCGACAACGTGGCTTGTGGGCGTGTCCATAATATGAAAGCCTGCTTCAGCAACGCTTTGACCGTAAGCCAGCGTAGGCTTGAGTATTTGATCGCCAAACACACGTTTCAGGTACGCATGTGAAACCAAACCTGTTGCATTGGCGGGGACGACAACTGTGCCGCCCGCGCCAACGATGGTTTGGATGAGGTTAACCAAACTTTGCGCTGAATTGTCGGTGACTTTGCCGATTGAGGTCAACCCAAGGCATAAATGTTCCAACCCTACATCGGTATAGTATGGCGCGCCCAGCCCTGCTAACCGGGTGTCAAACCAATTTTCGACCTTTTGAATTGCCGCACCAATTCCCCCATCAAGTTGCACGCTTGCCCAACCGTATCGATCAACCGGTATGCCGTCATTACCGAGCGCGTCCGCGATGTAGTCGTTGTGTGTTTTTTCACAGCCGTGTTCCAAAAGCACACCCAACGCTACAATTGGATGGGTCAGATGCCCGATCAGAGTTCTTGCGTAAATGTCCTCGGAATTGCCGCCCGACACGCCGCAACCCTCCGTATGGGGCAGCGCCGCGAATCGAGAGATGCCATAAGATTCACCGGCTCTGCGCCGATTTAAGCGGTCAGCAATCATCTGGGCAATCTGGCCGGAACACAGACTCGTCGGCAGCACCAAGCCAATCTGATCACTCCGGTATCCATCTTTGGTTTGAATGGCATTAAACTTTAAATTAGTTGTTGCCTCGTCCTCCGCGGTGCAAGGCGGGGCGGCTGGACGCTGCGCTGTACGGATAGAGTGCGGTTCACCATCGGGAACTTCTCTCGGCAACACTGACTTTAAATCGGGTGTACGAGCTTGGCGCCAATTTCGCCAGATTGAGACCTGAGAATGTCCCGCCTTTTCACCAACTGACTGCTCACCGCCCGCAATGTTGAGGGTTAGTTCGAACATGTCCTGACCTAATGCCCTCATCGGCACCCCATCCAGATACGCCCCTGCATTCACATCCATCTCATTTTGCAACAAATCGTACCGCCCGGTCGTCGTGACAATCTTAATCGTCGGAACAAAAGGGAAGTTTGTAATCGAACCGTTGCCGGTCACAAAGAATATCAGATTTGACCCTGAAGCGACCTGTCCGGCAATGCTCTCAAGGTCGTTGCCCGGGCTGTCCATGAAATAGTAACCCGATGTAAGCATGCGCTCGCCATAGGCGATAACGTCGTCTAGACGAACGTCCGGGTGCCTCTTCATGGCTGCGCCGATCGATTTGATTACAATGTTGTACAAGCCGCGAAACTTATTGCCGCCGGAGGGATTAGCTTCTACAGTATGCCCGTGCCATGCCGCCCGCTCCTTAAATCGCGCAATCGTGTCGAGGAACTTCTGGGCGGTTTCGAAATCCTTAACGTTCTGCAATACATACGCTTCTGCGCCGATTAACTCGTCGGTTTCCGCTAGGTTAGCGCATCCGCCATGGCGAATTATCTCCTTCGCAACATAAGCTGCCAGCGGATTGCCGGAGATACCGGAAAATGCATCTGAACCGCCGCACTGAAGCGCAATCTTCAAATCTGAGACAGGCTGCTCGGTGCGCTTGTCCGCCGCGTTTACCTCTTCCAACCAGCCGGTGATAATCGCTTCACCCTTGTCCAGACTGGCGTTGAAGCTGCCACGTAAGGTCAAAAATCGATGGCGTACGTCATGTATCGGGTAGCTATGCTGCGCGGTATACCGCTCAAGAATCTTGTTGGTGACCGACTCGGTGCCGTAGTCAACCACTAGTATTGCCCCAACATTCGGATGCACCATAAACCCCGCGAGCGTTCTGAGCAATATATCTAGATTGTTCGGTTCATTCTCTTCTCCGCCTTCGGTGTGCCCTACCGCGGCGATTCCATCTATGTTTTCATAGTTCGCTGCGGCGCCTTTGAACCGATCCGCTAACATGTTCGCAAAGCTGGAGGTCCGGGAAGTTGTGCCCATCACAACGATATAATTTCGCGTTCCTACACCCCGGTTGCCGGTCCTTCGGTATCCGCCAAAATATTTCTCGTCGTCGTATCGGGGCACCTGTACTCCCGGGTGAAAAGAATCCTCACTGAGTAAATATGGGACAATGTCATCCCTAAAATTTGGCTCCGGCGGAAGTTCGAAATCCAAATTTCGAAGCGAGAGCGCATCAAGAATGCCTGCGTTGCAGATGTAATCCCCGGGGTTAATCTCTGTGGTTGAGATGCCAAACGCCAAACCCCACGAAAGTAGAGATTCTCCTACATCAATCGTCTTTACTGCGAACCGGTGCCCCTCCAAAACGGTGTGGGATACCGTGTAGCGTTCCCCGTCACCGTTGATTTCCGATCCCGCTTCTATTGTCCTCGTCGCAATTGCCACGTTATCTGTTGGGGACGGCAGCCTTGCGATATCGCCAAAATTATATGTCAACTGATTCTCCGAAGCAAATTCTAGAATATTCTGCTTTGCGATTGTTTAATGCCTGCCACGCATCTGGAACGAATTTCCATGTGTTAAGGTAGCCGAATTTCGTCGTTTATCCCATCAACTCGCATCCATAAACCAAAAAACGTACCGTCAAAAACAGGAAGGCATCTGTTCAACATATTGTAGCAATCTTACCCCAAATTACGGCGTTATTCAACGAAAATCATCGAGTTTTTAGCGCGTTTCTCAGAATCCTACGGTTCAAACCGTCAATGGCAAATCGCCCCTGCACTGATATCTACTCAGCAATCGTTCAAGATTTGTATCGAACACTCCGGTCTATTTCAGAAGGAACTTCTGCCATTGAAAAGCACAGAAAATAAGACTCCCAATGTCAAGTGTCGTTCATAAACGAAATAAGTAGCGAGCGGTTACCATAGCTAGAACTAGAGCGTGTTGACGTTTTGGTGTTACTAATGCAACATACAACCGTTTAATTCGCCAAAAACCCAAGTCGGGGGCGACGTCTGACGTTAAGGGCAACCATATGGGTTGCCGCTACAAGAATTATGTAGGGGCAGGTCTTGTGCCTGCCCAAAAACTTAGGGCATGGAGACAGGTTCAAATTTCTAATTGTCAACAGAACGAGTAGAATCATGGCGTAACGCGGCACATTTCTGACGGCAAACGATTCCACCTCCGTAAAGATAAAATGTGCTATGCTAGTTCCAACGCTAACTTCGATTTATTGTTTTCTTCTTGACTTAAAAAGGGGCGCATAGTAACCTTTGACACTATAGGCGGCGCTGACAACGCCCTTTCTGCGTCTCTGAGCAATACGGTGCCCGTTTGTTCCCTTATGCCTTCAGGCATGCTGGCGGCTGGCATGATTCGCAAGCCCAAAAGAGAAAATTGATTATGTTCGTAAAATTTTTAGCCAAATATGTAAAATTTATCGTCGCTTTTACAATTCTCGGAATTGTGGGCGTTCTCGCTTATCTGATGACGAGCGCGAGATTCGATACACTCGAGCAGAGGTTGTCTCAACTACGCGACGTCCGCCGCGAAACGCTGTTTGGGGACAACTTTGAGAGACGAACACAAATGGAGGAGCAGAACGAATGGATTTTCCCTTCCGGCGGGAGATGGGTTGTATCTACCTTGGGCAGCCGTGTATTGGAACAAGCGGATAGAAACGCCCCAAACAGCGCTGCACTAGTTGGGGAAAAGGATTGGTCGAGCTACGTCGTGCAGGTGGAACTCCGGATAGAGCATAGCGGCGATGCCGGTGTGTTTGCCTATTGGAACTCCGCTCAGGAGAATTACAGGCTCCGAACGTCCGATTTCCACAGAAAGCTTCAGATTGCCAAACGCGTGCCCATTGGTCAAGGAGGGCACGGTAATATCTACTTGAACGAAAAAACCCTTCATCTCAAAGATAGCCGATGGTACGTTTTTCAGCTCGAGGTAACGTCCCATGACACCTACACCTATCTGAGAGGAAAGGTGTGGCCCAAGGGTGAAACAGAACCGGGAACATGGTTGTTGGAAGCCTCAGACCATTCCCCGGAGCGCTATCAAAGTGGTCAGGCGGGTGTCTGGACAATAAAAAGTGGAGCATCGTACAGAGGCGCCAAATTTGATAACTTTCGAGTATTTAAGAATACTAGTATTTTTTGACTAGCCCTGAACACCATCTAGTCGTTTGATACTATTCAATAGGCATCCCTTCACCTGCGCTTGTGCATCTCAAACTTTCGGTTAGCATCCGCGGCGCCTAAACTCAGGTCGTTCGTAATCAGAATAGCATCCAATTCAGTGCCCGTCTCCCGCACATAAAGACGGATTTCGTGTTTGCCTTGCGAGAAGTAGAATGCCGGTATCGTCTGCACCGATATTCGTTGAATTGCCGGTGCCGCGCCCCACCTAAAGTAACTGTCCACATCACACGCACGAGGCGTTTCAAGGTCTGTTCCGACAAAAAAGGAATCACTCCTGCCGGTATACGCGCGACCATAAAGCCAGATTGCGTAGTCGCCATCCGCCGGAATCTCAATCTCATACGCCAGCCACGTATCCGGTATTTGGTATTGGTGGTCCAACGCCTTATTCGCAACAATGTACGCGTTATCAGATGTCGTTACGTCCTCCACTGTCAAGAACAATCTCCCGTCCGGACGAGCTCCATCTTGCCGCGTGAACTCCTCCGCTTCAAATACCGCCTCAAAATCTTTCATCGGTTTTTCGATCTTGCGTTCAATCAGGTGGAGAACCTTCATTCGCGCAAGTGCAGCTCGAATCTCGTCGATTGGTATCAAGTCCGCACTGGGTCCCCATTTGTCGTACCGCACGCTATCTTCAACCGAGATGGCGAGCAACCGGCCGTCGTAATGCACCAGTGCGTCCCCTTTAATGATTTCACCATGACCCTCATAGTGTATAAGCACGTCGTGCCTGTCGTAACGAATCATTAAATCGTCTCTAATCCTTTCACCCGAAGGGCCAGGACATGCCGTTTTCAACCTGGCAACTTTACCGCTGTCGTCAATTTCGAGTTGCATTATGCTAGCAATTTGCACGGTGGGATGTCCAACCGCTTGTTGACGAGGTCGAAATGGTAGATTCAGGCCGCGCGCGCAGATTGCCCTTACACTCCGGTATAGGTAACCGTCCGCCGGTTTGATAAGCGGAACCGGCGCGTATTCCCGCAGGTCTCCGGCAGATCCGAGCACAATCGGTTGAAGGTACCTCTGCCCTTTAACCTGCACCACTCCCAAACCGCTCTCCGCATCGACGGCGACTACTGTCAACGGGTGATAATCGACAATATTCAGGCGAAGGAAATCAGCTTCTGTCGCCCTTGCCGGCACGAGAATATGACCAACTTCGCTCAAAATAATCCCGGTGAAAATCTCACCGCCCGCATCCACCGCCGTAAACGATTTGAACAATGCGAACAAATCCTCCGGATATACTTTGCGCTTTCGGTTTGCTTCGTTCTGAATCTCAACATACAATGCACCTTCTTGATCAACGGCCTTTGCAAATCGCATCGTACTCATCGGCACAGCGAAACCAATCAGGACAAGCAGTCCTATCACTGCTGCAGCCTTTGTCAATGGACGCCGATTTCGATCCGCCGTGAGCACGGCTCGCAGTCGCCATTCAATTTTCGACCGCCGTGCCATCGCTACGGCCGTACGTGAAGCCGAGCCAAACGCTCTGAGGTTTCGCACCACTTCAAGCAGATGCTGCGCGTACTCGGTCGAACGATACCCGGTATTAAGCACATGGTCATCGCATGCTATCTCCGCCTCCGCTCGCATTTGGCGCGCAACAATCCATACCAGCGGATTAAACCAATACACCGCGCACATTATCTGTACAATGGTTTGCATTAGCCAATCGCGGCGTTGAATGTGCGCCGTTTCGTGCAGCATAACGGCACGTAACCGTTCCGGCTCCCAACCGTTCGCATCTGCAGGCAAAAGAACCACGGGCCGAAAAATACCCCACATCATCGGCACCGTGGCAGCGTCGCTACGGCGGACGCGGCAACTTTGCTTTATATTTAGATCTAGATGCTCAATCGCGTCGCTGAAGTCATCGCCGCGAGCCGATATGTACCGCACAGCACAAATACCGGCAATTAAACGAACGATCAGGAATAGTGCCGCCAACGCCCAACCCGCCGCTACCCAATCCGTCCAGTGCAGAGCCGCGAGGATTTTTGCTTGGGTTACGTTGCTATCCCGTGCCGCGAATAGAGGTGGGAACGGCGTCGGTGCAGCATGTGCAGGTGACGCTGCGTCCGATCCAAGCGAATGAGGTGGGATCGAAACCGGCGCCGCCGTTGGCGCGTCACCCTGCAGCAACACGTCCGTTTCATACCCGCCCGATGCCCCCGGGAGCACACCGACATCCCATTTCGGAAGTGCAATTGAGCACAACGGGACGATAAGGCACCCGGCCATTGCCGCGCTCCAAACCAAACCGCGCAACGCCGCCGATTGGCGGCGCAAAACAAACGCTAATACACCCGCAACAGCAAATATCACTACACTCTTCAGCGTGGCGTCTGCCAAGAATCTCAACCAAAAATTGGATTCGATGATTTCAAAGATTGGCATCATTGCCCTCCTAATTTCCGCTTTTCGTTTCCTCAATCAGACGGCTTAAACGATCGAGTTCTTCATCCGACACATCAGTATCGGCAACCAACGCGGCAACCGTTTTTTCGATGGATTTATCGAAGAAGGTCTGAACAATCTGCTTGAGCTCAAAGTGACCCGCCTGGTGCCGCGGTTGCGTCGAATAATAGATGTAGCGCGGTCCATCTTTTTCGTGCCTGACATGCCCTTTCTCTTCCAAGATTCGCAACAGCGCGCGGACTGTGGAATACGTTGGCGGGTCTGGAAGATCCGACAGGACATTAGCGACCGAAGCCTGGCCCCGTTGATAGATGATATTCATAATTTGCCGTTCACGCCGGCTGAGTTTGACGATACGATAATCTTGCACGTTATCACCTCCTTTTTAGCACAACATGCGATTATATTAGCACATCATGAATGGCCTGTCAAGAATAATATGGGAAAATTTCAGCATAGACCATAAACATGGGGTTCCCCAGATTGCGATGGCTATATCAAACGCCAATCTGTCGGCAACTGCTGAGCATGTAGTTCCCAACGCTGATAGCTTCATGACCAGTATTTCATCGACAATAAATCCCCATCCCAATGCCGCAAAACCTACCCTCTGCTACATCTGCGATAAAATGCCTTCTCATTGTTACAAAATCAACACGTTTGCATGGCTTTTTTAAGACGTCTTGCACGAAAAATCATTCGAATCTTTGCTGATTTGTCACCGCCGACTGCGATGATGACCCGGTAATCCGACTGTTGCCCATCGCTTCCATTTATGTAGATCGTTTTTCAGTCAATCCGCGAACAAGCAAAAACTCTCCTCTTGATATGTGTTTCAATGTTATCGTATAATGACCTAGGTTGATGCATGTTGTTACCGGTAGTGGATTCGAGCTGATTGCCGTTTCGATCGAGACACGTATACTATGAATTTACTTGAGATGATTGGAATTAGCCGTTTGAAGCGAGTTCGGAAAACGGAAATTGGATTTCTTGATTGTCGAAGGGAAGAGTAGATGAATGACCAACTACATTTTCAATTCTATAAAGATGCAGCATTCAGAAATGCGGCGGAGCGCGTATTAGAAAATATCCTTACACAGTTTGAAGAGTTGTCAGAGGGTGAGCTCGAGAAACGCCTAGACACAAATGTAGAATTCCTTGTGAATGACTATATGCGGAATATCACCAACACCAAGGTCAAAAGAAATATCGAGTCATTTAACTACACTATTGGCAGAGGTACCTTCGACGCCACATTGCTTTCAAAGGTTTGCACCAAAATGAAAGGCAAATGGGTGATTTCTGTCGACGAATCCATTATCGACAAAGAGAGCTTTGTAGGAGATGTGGCATACAGACACAGTTGTGCGTTTGGCTATAAAGTTCCTCAATCCCCCCAAGAATCTGAGGAAAGAATACTTGCTGTTTCTTCAATTTTGAGGCTGGAGGGCGAGGAAGATTTTGAAAAGAAGATGGACTTTTTACCTTATCTGTTAAATCTTTACGTCGCATTTTATACTGCAAAAATACTTCAAAATTCTGGCGAGCCGATACTTGCCGTCATCTTACACGGCCCCTTGATACGGCAAATCGGACCTTTTCTGAACCTTTTATTTAAGCAGGATATTATAAAGAAAGTTGTTACCGCCGATACCTCCCCGCCAATCGACACTAGCCAAGAAATAAAGGACATTGCTAAGGGTAAACTCTTAGATTCCATAATAGTCGATCCAAACTACCAGGAGAGTTTGAGCCAATTCGTGGACGTGTCCCTTAACGCTGATATCAGCGAAGCGGTGGAAAAGAGAATACAAGAAGGAGAAGTTCCAGGAATATGTTTCTATTTCTGTCTGCTCAGAAAATTATCAGATTTAGCCAATGAAATGGATTTCTATCTCATAGGCTGTGTGGAAAATGCCCGTTCTACTGAATATTCAAAGCTCTACGTTCAATACCAAATCAATGAATTTGGGCAACATCACGTGCACGAAACCGTTCTTCGAAGATTGTTCAACGCCCATGACGTGAGTTACAATAGATTGACACTCCGAGAAGGTTTCAGAGAACTCATTGAAAAATCTGGGTGGGATGATGAAATGATACAATCTTTTTCATTGAAATTTGATGACGAAAGGTCTATTGAGTCCGAATTTACATTGCCTATACCAATTCGAAGGTACTTTCCTGGCGCGAGAAATAACAGAATTTTCAATTTCAGGTTCGGGTCGTCGTTAATGTTCGCAGACCCAGCACGAGAAGCATTAATCAGCCAATTGATAGAGAATCTGTTTTCATTCGATGGCTATAGAATGTTGATGAGTTTTGTTAGAACTAGCGATCTCAGAGCGCCGATTCGAGTAGAATTCTTAGAGCAAGGTAATGAGGATGATTGGAAGGAGCTCTTAGCAACTACATATATTGCGAGTCTTCCTTATACTAGCTACGGACTCCCGGTATTTTTGTATTACGCGGACAAAATCGCGCGGATGCCAAAAGAAATCATCTCAACAGTTACGGAGTCTTTTCTGTTTGAACAAGCAACGAGAGCTTTAAATCAGCTTGAATTAAGTGAAATTAACTTGAAAGATGTTCTTCTAGCTGTCACGCAGAAGTTTCGTAGAGACTTTTACGATCGAAATTAACAAGGGAGGACAGTAATGGCTTTAGGGGTTATTTTTGGAGAAACCTCAACAAGGGAATTTGCCTTTTTGTTCGGAGATTCGCAGGAATTGGAACAAAGTAAATTAAAGTTTGCTTATGTTCAGGTCAATCTGGACGATGCTAATATTGCTGTCGCACGTGTAATTGATGTGAATACGGAGAATCCGCTTTTGGGAAGAGACACCGCAAAATTTTACTCAGAAGGCGACACGACCGGAATTAGGTTTCCAGATCTTATGTCACGGCGATTCACATTGTACCAAGCAAAATGTGAAGTCATTGGTCAATATAATGGCCTAACGGCTACAATTGAACCATTGACACAGCCGATAAAGCCCGGGGTGGAGGTCAAACCTCTAACGGAAGACATCCTTAACCAGCTTTTCTCCGCTGACGAACAGTGGCATTTACGGCTTGGATATGTTGAAACACCGGGAAGACAATCGCAGGCACAAGTTTCTTTGAATGCCGACTCAATTATTACGATGCACGCGTGCGTCTTCGGCATGACGGGCATGGGGAAAACAACCACAACAGCTGTGCTTCTTGAGGAACTGATGTTTCGGGGAGCGAAGACCATTGTATTTGATCCGCACTCTGATTACACCAATATTAATCGAATAAATCATCGTCTATATTCTCAATTTTTCAAGGAAAAAGTCGAAACTGACGAGAATTTACGACGCAAAATCGAGGAATACAGGGAATTACTAAAAAATGTCGAACCTGCAACGGTTGATCCTTGGAAAAATATTGATCCATCGTTCAATAATCTTACCTCTGAGGAAATCAACGAGGAACTGACGTATGAGAATGTCTTTTATCGTTTATTAAATGTTTGTGTGATTAGAGATCCCCGGTTAATGATCGACTCTTCCCGAAACCCTCAAGAGCTGGGTTTTCAAATTGATGACGTGATTACCAGTATCATGCACCTCAACCTGCAAACCGATTTGCCTGAAACTCTGGCCCGCCGAAAATTGACAATCAAACTTAACGTCTTTCCGACTCTTAGAATGTATCCAGAGAAAGGTGTATATTTCACGCTGAGATTAATCGAGGCGATTGCGGGCGAAGCGTTTTCTCCAGCACAACAAGGTTTTTTGTTTAGGTGGTTGTCGGGATTGACAGATCTCACTCTGTCAAATCTTGCCCTTCTCAATTTCCTTAGAACCCGTGTTAATGCTCTGAACGATGAAAACCCTTCAAAGGTGCCATTAACGCGGATAATTGCCAGAGCTATTCGTACCATACATTCTTTGGTACAGCGAAACTGTAGTCCATTAAACTTAGGTGATTTTGTTGAAGCTTTTTGCAAGCATAACAGAGACCTATCGAATGTGTCAACGGCCGTATTCAACCTGTCAGATTTGGAGAACAATCATGTAAGAAGGGCTTTAGTTTACGCGGTTATGGAATTTGCCTTTGACGAATACAAATCACGGCGATTTGTAATGGGTGAAAATGCTCATCCGATTCTATTTGCTATTGAGGAAGCCCGGACTTTAATCCCGCGTCAAGAGGAAAGTAATTCTAGCGGCGAAATGCACCCTGCCACGAGGGCGGCTCGGCTTGCTGCAAGGCAGATTGCGACTGAAGGGCGTAAAATGGGACTCGGAATGCTAGTTATATCGCAAAGACCAGCAAGCGTTGATCCATTAACCGTTTCTCAAGCCAACACGCTTATTTTGCATAGAGCCATTAACCCCGAGGATCAGAGCTACATCAGAACTGTTGGGGAAGGACTCTCCGCAGAGGACTTGGAAACGCTAAAAACAGTTAAGGAAGGTGTTGCCATTGTTTCAGGCGACGCTTTAAAAACCAGAATGTCCACCCTGGTCAAGATACGAAACAGATACAGCGAACCCGGGACCGAAAAACCACGCCCTATCAGGGCATTGTGGACAGACTGATGCAATACTTCATCCCTGATTGGGAAGATCGAATCGACCCCAACTTTAATTTTGATAGTGATTTCAAATGGATCCGAAATTCTGACAGCTATACAGGTAGAGTTTATGCCCATGAAATCTTTAAAAAACCACCTTACGATGGGATTCTGATTAGCCTTGGTCTCTTAAACAAATTTCGACCTTCAAACAATGACGCTCAACCATCTATACGAGGATTCACAGACATTAAACAATACTTGCGAATCAATTCCAATAACCCCTTGAAGGTTATGGGAGATTGCGGCGCTTTCAGTTATGTGAATCAAGATATCGTCCCGTTTTCAGTAACACAAGTAGCGGATCTATATGATTCACTGAACTTTGATTTAGGAATTTCCTTAGACCATTTAGTGGTTAAGAGTATCGTGAATGAAAACGGAAAGAAGATTGATTTGTCGGAATCTCAGCAAGAGACGAGAAGACAATTAAGTCTCGAAAACGCCAAGGCATTTTTGAATTATTGTCGGGCAAAGAGATATTCATTCGTTCCTATCGGTGCAGCTCAAGGATTATCTACGAGAACCTACATAGACTCCGTTGATAAGCTAATTGAGATGAATTACAATTATATTGCCCTAGGCGGCTTAATCCGTTACACCACAGCACAGGTTGACGAAATTGTAACAGCAATCATGGAGGATGTGGTTTCGCGAAAACACCCGCCGATTAAAGTCCATCTTCTTGGGGTTCTAAGACCACAATTGTTGCGAAAGTTTCGACGTTTTGGCATTACAAGTTTTGACAGCGCGTCATATTTGCGGAAAGCATGGTTGCGTTCATCCATGAATTATTTTGGACCTGACGAGAAATGGTATTCGGCAATTCGAGTGCCCTATTCGTGGAATTCGAACATACGTGCTAGCGCGAAGGAACATGGAATTTCCCTTGACAAACTTCAGCGGTTGGAAAGAGATGCCATGACCGCGTTAAAGGGATTCGCCAAATCTAACGAGGACTTAGTCTCCGCATTAGATGCAGTCTTAGAGTACGATACGCTTCTATTTAGAGCCTCGGAGAAAACAGATCTCAAGGAAAGATATAAACAAACTTTGCAGAGCCGGATATGGGAACGGTGCTCTTGTGAAATTTGCACAGATGCGGGAATTGACGTATTGATTTTTCGTGGCGCAAATCGAAATAAGCGACGTGGTTTTCATAATGTAAAAATCTTTCATAATCTTATATTAAATCAAAATTGACTACCTAGAACGATGAGCGACAAATTGTGGGACCGACTTAGCGATAATCAAAACAGCTTCATTATCATCTCATGCGCAAAACAGAAAATTTGGGACAGAACTCTTAATGCCGGTCCCACTCTTGCTAAAGATGCTTACGTAAGTGCTTATTTTCGGCTATCTCGTGCGTTCGCCGAAAAATACGGAACAGGTTGGGCAATCCTCTCTGCAAAGTACGGAATCATCTCTCCTGATTTTATCATTCATCAAGATTACGATGTGTCATTCAAAACCAATCCATTTTCACCCATCGAATCAAAGTTCAGTCGGCAACTTGTTGATATGAGAATCGAAACGTACGATTCGGCAATCTTCCTCGGCGGGCAATCTTATTATAAAAAATTGCAAAAGGCTTTCATGGATTTTAATCTTCCCCTCCAAAGTCCGCTAGCTCACCTTTTCATTGGACAACGAATGAGATTATTGAATGACGCACTGGGCAAATAACGCGTGCGTGGATCGTCATAACAATCTGGTTCTAGCCAGTTTATCCAATGTCCTCTTACCCTTGGTTTTCCAAGTTGTCTATAGAAAAGGTACAACCCAATTCAGTCCTGAGACCGGGACCGTAGATATAGAATCGCAGCTGTACACTATGGAAAACACGTATGACTGCAAACCCACTTTGATTGTCACGCATAATACAAATCTGACATCATTCCAAAATAATTCCCCAGCCCGATGCCACAAAAAGTACCCTCCGCTACGTCTGGGATGTAATACACCCTCCATGTCACAGTATCATTTCGTTTGTATGCCCTTTTTATGGCGACTTTCGCCAACCGCGCGCGTCGTTGATGCGGGAGTCTTCAAAGGCATATTCTCCCCTTGATATCTACTTTCTGTTTTCGTAAAATAAACTCAACTCAATCCGTTTGATTGTTCGGTGCTTATCAATTGGAAAACTGAATTTGATTTTTGTGTGCTTCGGCATACGTTATACCACTCTGAAAAGGACGAAACGACATGCGCCTGTCGTGGAATGAAATTCGTGTCCGTGCCGCTGCTTTCGCTCAAGATTGGGCAGATGAGGGCTACGAAAAAGGGCAAACCCAACTATTTTACCGCGACTTTTTCGAGATTTTTGGAATGCCGGTGCGCCGGGTTGCCGCGTTTGAAGAACCTGTTCAACTGCTTGGTGATAAGCGCGGCTTTATTGACCTGTTTTGGAAGGGCATGCTGCTCGTCGAACAGAAAAGTCTGGGACGCGACTTAACACAAGCCAGAGACCAAGCGTTTTCGTATTTTCCCGGTCTCACGGACGCTGACCTGCCGCGATATATCCTATTGAGCGATTTTCAGACGTTTGATTTGTGCGATCTCGACGAAGATGATCGTGTTGCCTTTACCCTCGCCGACTTACCGCAACATGTCGAAAAGTTCGGCTTTATCTTGGGTGTGCAGAAGCGATCCTTCAGGGATCAGGATCCGGTCAACATCGAAGCTTCCGAGCGTGTTGGTCAACTACACGACGCACTAGCCGAATCCGGTTACACGGGGCATAATCTAGAACAATTCTTGGTTCGCATCGTCTTCTGCTTCTTTGCCGACGATACCGGGATTTTTGAGCCGCGTGACATTTTTCTCAATCTGTTGGAAAACCGAACGCAGGAAGATGGTTCAGACCTCGGCGGTTGGTTAGCGCAACTATTTCAAGTGCTCAACATGCCTATAGAGCATCGATCGACAATCCTAGACGAAGACCTTACCCGCTTTCCCTACGTCAACGGCGACCTGTTCCGTGAACAACTGCTCATTCCGTCATTCAATTCCGATATGCGTCACCGGCTTATTGACGCTTGCCATTTCAACTGGTCGGAAATCTCCCCAGCAATCTTCGGATCGCTCTTCCAATCGGTAATGGACAAAGATGAACGCCGCGCCCAAGGCGCGCACTACACCACTGAAAAGAACATCCTCAAGGTGATTGAACCGCTGTTCCTCGACGATTTGCGTGCCGAATTCCAACGCCTCAAAGCCCGAAGGGACAACCGCCGCCTTCCTGAACTGATTGCCTTTCAGCACAGACTCGGTCGGTTGCGAATATTTGACCCAGCGTGTGGTTGCGGCAACTTCCTCATCATCGCCTACCGTGAACTTCGGATGTTGGAAATAGAGGTGTTAAAAGAGATTAGTCCGCACGGCCAACTTGACATACTTGCGCAATCGCTTTCGGTGGTTGATGTAGACGGATTCTACGGGATTGAGTTGGGGGAGTTCCCGGTGCGAATCGCTGAGGTTGCCATGTGGATGATGGACCATATTATGAACAATCGTCTAAGCTTGGAATTTGGTCAGATTTATGCACGCATCCCGTTGGAAAAGTCTCCGCATATCAAACACGGCGACGCGCTGGAAACGGATTGGACGACGCTGCTGCCGTCAGAAGAATGCTCCTATGTACTCGGCAATCCGCCGTTTGCGGGTGCGAAATTCCAGTCGCCGCATCAACGCGAACAGGTACGTAGCACCGCCGCGCTAGGCAAAAGCGGCGGCACCCTCGACTATGTGACCGCCTGGTTTATCAAAGCAGGTGAATACATCAAACAGAGCACAGCGCGAATCGGCTTTGTTGCAACCAATTCCATTACCCAAGGCGAACAGGTGGCGCAGCTTTGGCCGCTACTGTTTGACCGTTGTAAGCTGGACATAACTTTCGCGCACCGTACCTTTGCATGGGGCTCGGACGCCCGCGGCATGGCGCATGTTCACGTGGTCATCCTTGGGCTAACAAAACAGGGCGCCGCATCGCGGGAGACGCGATTATTTTCCTACGACACTCCCAACAGTGAGCCGCACGAGAGTCAACATGTTGCCCTTTCGCCTTACCTGTTCGACGCAAGTGGATTGACTGATTCACGGATTGTAGTAAAAGAGGAATCTAAACAGATCAACGGTCTGCCAAAGTTGATTATTGGCTCCAAACCCATTGATGGCGGAAACTACATTTTCAACGCGGACGAACGCACCGCTTTTTTGAGGGAAGAACCGAACGCCGAGCCGTATCTGCGCCCCTTCGTGGGAAGCCGCGAGTTTTTACAGGGCGGAGAACGGTGGATACTGTATTTGGCTGATATAGCACCCCAAGTGTTGAGGACGCTGCCGAAGGTCCGCGAGCGTATTGCGGCAGTCCGAGCCTATCGGTTGGCGAGTAAGAGCAAGCCCACGCAAGCACTCGCCGAGACACCGACCCTTTATCACGTCAACGTCGTTCCAGGAAAGCCGTTTTTGGTCATACCGGAAACTAGCTCAGAACGACGATCGTATATCCCCATCGCGTGGCTGGAACCGCCGGCAATTCCAAGTAATTCGTTACGCATCATCGAAAACGCCAACAAATCCCTATTCGCGTTGGTCACTTCTGCTATGCAAATGGCTTGGCTGAGGCACATTGGAGGACGCCTAGAGAGCCGCTATCGCTACTCCATCGGTCTCGTGTACAACACCTTCCCGGTACCCGAAGTCCCAGCGGAACGGCTACAGCGCCTTGAACCTTACGCAGATGCTGTCCTCGCAGCCCGCGCGGCCCATCTCGACGCCACCTTGGCTGACCTCTACGATCCGAATCTTATGCCTGTTGACCTTCGCAGAGCACACCGCGCCTTGGATAGCGCTGTCGATAAACTCTACCGGCGTTCTTCATTTTCCTCCGACCGCGAGCGGGTTGAACACCTGCTCGGTTTATATGAAAAAATGATGGTTCCGCTGGCAGCAAACGTCAAACCGAAGCGGAGGCGTCGTAGGCGATAGTCGGACAATCCGCCCATCACCTTTTTGAAACAATCCAAAAAAGAAGGCGCCTATTGGACTTTAGCAACCTTTGGTTAAATGTAACCGGGGCTTTAAAATGAAGGTAAATTCGCTGAATCTGAATTCTCACTATGCTATTATTCTTAGGATTTTGATTCCCAATAGACAACATCAATCCTGCAAATCCTGATTCAGACAGTTTGTTGCGAAGATTGCGCGGGAAGCCGCGTACCCGCCATCAAAAATTCCCTTGACAACCTTAACCCGTTTTGATATAATAAAATTTCACGGCGTGCTATATTCTATTTGGAGGGGGATAACGCCTTCAAAGTAGATGGCGCGCCTTTTTTTTTCAAGATACACATTTAGGTGTTCAACCCAAAAAACCAATTACGCCGAAATATGTGACATTTTGTGAGGTTTTGTGACATCGACCGAAGTTTCAGCAAAACTCTTCACCCCCAAAACCCGCATGGCAAGCGGACTTTCTCGGATTATCCACGGTCCAAACACGGGCAGCGCATAACATCACAAAATGTGACATAGTGTGATATCAAAATAAACCATCGACATTCTTGAAGACTAGCAAACACCGCATGACAAGCGGACTAACACAGGTTTTGTACCTGTCAAACAGCATGTCACATTTAACCTCACAAAATGTGACATGGTGTGATATTTTGTGACATCGAATTGGCGGTAGGAAACTTACAATCTGCGTTTTTACTTTATAACCCTTCGAGTAAAGTGAACTTTACTTTGGTAAGCGGTGAATTAGGCGTCAAGTGTAAAACTTCATCGATCTGGTCAGGTTGAAACGCCTAAAAATATATTTATGCACATGGTATAACGATCAATGGACTAGCATTTGAGCGAAACGCCATGAAGAACACCTATGACTGTGAACCCACCTTGAATGACACGCAGGTTCTAGACTTCTGCAAAAAGGGTTTCTTGTTGCTGAAAGGTGTTGTCCCGGACAGTGTGAATCGGCGGGCGTTCGCGTTTCTCGACGAATATCCTTCGGACACGCCGAGTGAGATACTCCAAGAGAGATGGTTTTTTGAGAATGTTATATGCTGCCCAAAAGCAGTTGGGGCGATTCGATCACTTCTAGGTAGGGAGTTCCGACTGCCGGGCGGGATGAACAACCATCGTGTAGAATGTCCTGCACTTGTGGGCGGCTGGCATATCGACAGCGGCGGCGATGGTGCCGCCGTATACGGTCCCGAGTTCGACATGCTTCAGGTGTTCTACTACCCCCAAGACGCACCCTTGGAGATGGGGCCAACTGAAGTGTTGCCTGGATCCCACTGCCTCTTTTGCTCTCAAGCCCATATGCAGCATTACAAGAAAATCCGTGGCGCAGTGTCCACAGCCGCACCTGCAGGCTCAATATTCATCACAATTTGGGGCATTTGGCACCGCCGCACCGCCTCCACTGCGAGCGGGACTCGCAACCTACTGAAGTATGAGTATTCGAGGACAGTGCCGCCAACGCGAGACTGGATTCAGCAACCGAAGTTCGAGGTGAGTCATGCAAAGTCCTCTCCGCCCGGTCTAAAATTTCACCGTGAACACCATCGAACCATAAACGACGCCGCGGAGATGTTCTATTGGTTGTGCGGACAGAAATCCGAATACCATGCGGGGAAAAAACCGATGGAAATTCGAAAATCTGGATTTTTGCTGCGCTAGCCAATCGCTGATTACCTAATCGGCGATCGTACGAGATTAGCGGATAGGCTATTGGCGAGAACCGTCCACTGGAAGGATACGTTGTTCTTCGTCTGCGTTCTCATGTCTGTTTTTCAATGGGACCCTCGCCGCCGGAAAGTAGTAATACCATTTCGCTTGAATAATAGTGCATATCGTGTTTTCTATTATACTACTATGACGCAACCCATACGAACTGGTGCCCTTTCCACCGAACCCCGTAGGCGGGGCATCTTGCCCCGCTTTGGAAAGACTTGATTGACGCTATTAATGCACTGACAATATACCATACCCCGTAGGCGGGGCATCTTGCCACGCTTTGGAAAGACTCGATTGATGCTATTAATGAACTGACAATATACCGAACCCCGTAGGCGGGGCATCTTGCCCCGCTTTGGAAAGACTCGATTGATGCTATTAATGCACTGACAATATATAGAAACGGTATTAGGTTCTGTTGACATTTCATCACAACTGAACAATCATGGGGGCAGTGCACACCCCGATACGATTCGTAGGGGTTGGGTTACCCAACCCTCTTTTCTCAATCATTTCTGTATGGTTAGGAGTTTCCCGCCCAGCGGTTGATTTGTGGGCGGGGTGACCTGATAAACACTATCGCCCTCGCTATTCACTCGGTTGATCCCCTACGGTTACGGAGGGATTTACACAAATGTCAACACGCCCTAGTAGAGTCGACATTAAATGGAAATCCCAAGCCCGCTAGCAATCTGAACCACCCTATCCCAAGTGGAGTCCTCTATCATTATCCCGTTTGCTAACCTTACCGATTTCTCTCTAGACTCTATCTCGTAAGGAACGAGCACTTCAGCATCGGGAGTGGTCGGCGGTGAACTTTTCATGTGGCGTAACATTTCATCGACATCGTCCGTAAACTCGGTTAGCGAACGAAAAGATTCAACTTCGATCGCCATCGTTGTAAACGTGCTGCCATGCGTAAACCAAGCATCTGCCGCTGCAGGTCGAGCGTGCCCGCCGCCGCTGAGTACACCTGAAAGTGCTTCTATCGCCAACATTAATCCGTAACCCTTGTGTCCGCCGAACGGGAGAATCGCCCCGACAGGCGGCCCATAAAGGTCTGCCGGGTTCGTCGTCGATTGCCCTTGAGAGTCAAGCACCCAGCCACGCGGAATCTCCTCCTCCCTCCGCATCATGACGCGAATCTTGCCTTCGGGAACGATGCTGGTAGCCATGTCCAATACCATGCCTCCTGACTCCCTGCCGCTGGGAATCCCCCACGCCATTGGATTCGTACCGATTCGCGCGTCCTTGCCGCCCCATGGGGCGACGAGTTGACCTGCTCCTTCCGCGTTGCAACAGAGAAAACCGATAAATCCCTGCGACGCTATATCCTCTACATATTCTCCAAGTCGTCCGATGTGGGAAGCATTCTTCACCGAAACCAAGCCGATTCCGTACACCTGCGCTTTTTGTACGGCGATGTCCGCAGATTGCGATGCCGCGACCTGCCCGAACGACATGTGGGCGTCAATTAAACAAGTTGCGGCTTTGTCCCTGACGACTTCAATACGGTTGTCGCCGGCAATCTTCCCCTCCTGTAACCAGGTGGCATAATCAGCTAGACGGATGATTCCGTGGGAATCCAGACCGACTAAGTTGGACCCGATAAGGTGGCGCGCAACTCTGTCCGCAACGTCGTCGGTCGCACCCGCAGACCTCAGAACCCGCGATCCGATTTCACTCAATTCTTCATGTGACTTTATAGGCACTTTTCTTATCCTTTAAGAGTTACGCAGTTGAACGTCCAAAGGTTCGTAGTAGCATCAAAGGAGCGAATAGCGACTGCGATAGAAATCCTCCTTATTGCCCGATTTTGCACAAAAAATATGTCAGGTCAAGGAAGAGAACGACCTGCCGACGGCGAAAAAATTTGCGCTGCTACAAACCGAACTGCGTAAGTTCTATCCTTATTTTAATAAATTTATCCCTTGAGGTAACACAGCCCTTCCTGCAAACCCCGCTTCAAAGGTCGTTTACAGCAATGCCTTACGATAATAGTACCAATATTGGACACTAATTTCAATCCTTTTCAGGCATGAACGCGCGTGAATCCCGCCTCCGTTGCCGCTTGACCGCCCTAATCATCGTGTGCTAAAATGAGAAACCGATTTATCATCCGAATGAAATCTTAACGCGGCGATTCCAAATGTAAAGACTGGAACTGTACCGCCAGGTTTCTTGTAAATTTTCTAAGATTCCTAAAATTTAACGTTCCCGTTTTGGATTGCTTATTTTTCGGTTCTGTGTTATAAATACATGCGAACTATCATTTTTCGGAGTACCGATTTTAAAGGATTGGGCAGCGACTAAATTTAGCCAATTTCATATTTCACACGGGTTAAGAATCCGCCGCATCTCCGTAATAGGCGGAAAACCCTATTGCGTTACTCCTCACAATCATTTGCGCAATTCCTTATGAATCCAAATAGATGTTAGCTAGCCATCTACCAACTACGCAAAGCAAAAGGAGGCAACTAGAAAATGTCACAATCACCCGGAACCATCCGATTAACCATGGCGCAGGCGCTCGTCAAATACCTGCAAGTTCAATACAGTGAGCGAGATGGAAAGACGCGCCGCCTTATCCCGTCAATCTTCGGCATTTTTGGGCACGGGAATGTCGCCGGTCTAGGACAAGCGCTGTTCGAATATGGTCAAGAATTGCCATATCGGCAGCCTCGAAATGAGCAGTCGATGGTACACGCCGCGCTTGGCTATGCCAAAGCGAATAATCGACTGGCGGCACTCGCATGCACCTCGTCAATCGGACCTGGGGCTACCAATATGGTGACTGGCGCCGCAACTGCCGTTACCAACAGGCTCCCTGTCTTGTTATTGCCGTCGGACTACTACGCCACACGATACCAGGGACCGGTGCTGCAGCAACTTGAACACCCCGTATCGGCGGATGTCAGCGTCAACGACTGCTTCCGCCCCGTCAGCCGCTTTTTCGATCGAATCACCCGGCCGGAGCAATTGCTTACGGCGCTGCCCGAAGCCATGCGTGTGCTGACCGATCCCGCCGATACAGGTCCCGTAACCCTGTCGCTGCCACAGGACGTGCAGGCGCACGCCTACGAGTATCCCGCCCACTTTTTTGAAAGGCGCGAATGGCGAGTTGAGCGGCGGCCTCCGGATTCCCAGCGCATTTCGGAAGCGGTGGAACTGCTGAAGGCGTCTGATCGCCCAATGATTATCGCCGGCGGCGGTGTGCATTATTCCGAAGCCTGGAACGAACTACAGTCCTTCTCAGATAAATTTGGCGTTCCGGTGAGCGAAACGTCCGCCGGCAAAGGCGCGATGCGCAACGCGTCGCCGCTGCTTTTGGGTGGACAGGGCGTCAACGGCACACCCGCCGCCGCCAAAATATCAAGCCAAGCGGATTTGGTCATTAGCATTGGCGGACGCATGATGGACTTCACCACCGGTTCGCAATCCGCCTTCAACAACCCGGACGTGAAATTCATCAACATCAACGTCGGCAATCACGATGCTTATAAACAAGGTGGCGTGCCAATCACCGCGGACGCCCGAGAAGCCCTTGCCGCTTTGACCAAAGCAGCCGACGCAGCGGGAATACAACCGAACGCTGCTTATGTGCAAGAAATCACAGCCTTGAATCACGAATGGCGCGAGCAGTTGGAGAACGAAGTCGCCCAAGAGACGCCCGGCGAGGCGATGAGCCAAGGACAACTTATCAGTGTGCTCAATGACGCGGCGCAACCCGGTGATACTATCATCGGTGCGGCAGGGACGCCGCCCGGAGACCTTCTCAAAATGTGGGATGCAACCGGCGGCCGTTCGTGTCATCTTGAGTTCGGCTTTTCGTGCATGAGCTATGAAATTCCCGCGGGTTTGGGGGTTCGCATGACGCAGCCGGACGGTGAGGTCTATGTCTTTATTGGTGACGGTACCTACCTAATGAATCCAACCGAGTTGGTGACCGCAATGCAAGAAAACCTGAAACTCACGCTCGTCATCTCGGAGAATCACGGCTTTCAATCCATTCGTTCGCTTCAGATGCTCCGCGCTGGTAGGAGTTTCGGGAACGAGTTTCGTTCTCGCGATATGGAGAGGAACCGCCTTGAAGGCGCATATATGAAGATAGACTTCGCCCAGAATGCGGAAAGTTTCGGCGCTAAATCTTGGCATGTGACCACGCCGGAGGGTGTTCGGCATGCGTTGCGTGAAGCCCGCGGTGAAAGTGGAACCTGCGTGATTGTTGTCGATGTCGAGCCGCACCGCTACCTGCCGGATGCTGGCGTGTGGTGGGATATCCCTGCAGCCGAATCTAGCGGCGATCCGGAGACCCAAGCCCGGCGTCAACAGTATGAGGAAGGGCTCCCGTTGCAGCGTTTCCATTATTAGACCGGACGCCGTTACGGTAGCGGCCAATTTTCAAAATCGGACACGGTACGACGGTCTAACCTCGGTTTTCCGATTCTCAAGACGGTAATTTCCAGGCGGGATTTGATACCCGGGTTCGACATTGTCGCTGGAGCACTATGGATGCCGACCTCATGCAGTTGCTAGAAGAATGTATACAGCAACTCAATTGTGGTAATTTGACGGAAACCCAACTCCGTAATTTGGGCTACGCCATCGCCGCAAAGCATACCAAATGCCAGAGTCTGCTCTACTTGCAAACGGCAACCACCGCCGTCACTGCCGACGTGATAGGTATGCTGCTAGTCGAATCCGGAGTAGTCTCCAACGGCCCATTCGATCCGGCAGACTGGCCCTACAAGACCGCGTTGGAGGCAATCAGTGACGGCTGGCGGGTGATTCGCTTTCCGGTTCAGTTGCCGGTCGGACATACCCAAGATACGCACATCGTCTGTGAATTTATCCTCGAAAAATGGGAGTAAGCGCATGCCACATGAATTGCGGCGGGCACCCGGCGATATAAAGCCAACGATGACCGATCAAGATGTGCTCGACTTTTGCAAGAAAGGGCTTTTCGTACTTGAGGGGGTAATTCCAGACCGGACGAATCATTGGGTATCCGAGTATCTCAATCAAGAAGGCAACGACTCCCAGACGCTGCTTGAAGAGGAGCGTTTCGTCGAAGAAGTACTTCTCAATCCAAAGGTTTCCGGTGTCACAAGATCGCTGCTCGGAGAGCGTTTTCAACTGCCGGATTGGATGGCAAACCACCGCCTAGTCGGGCCGCAAAAAACGAAAAATTGGCACATGGACGCCGGTTCAAAGTTTGAGCGAACTTGTAATCTGCTTCAGGTTTTCTATATTCCGCAGGCAAACACCAACGAAATGGGGCCCACACTGTTTCTACCGGGCTCCCACCTCGTGCCGATTCCTAGGGAGGAGTTGGAGCACTTTGGACATCTCGCCGGTCAAGTGGCGACTGTTGGCCCCGCAGGCTCGGTGTTTTTCACGGCCTATTCAATTTGGCACCGGCAATCGGAAAAGGTCGATTCATCCACGCGCAATGTGTTGAAATGGGTCACATGGCGCACCGTGCCTCCAAAACGGGACTGGATTATAGGCAACGACTTCGAATTCACGCGCGTTGACTATTCATATACGAACGATTACTTTTGTGGTCCTGCCCGTAAATGGCAGTCTGTTCTTCGGGTTTCTGAAATGTTTTACTGGCTCTGCGGAAAGTCGGAAGAATTTCACGTTGTTGGTGGAGCCGGCTGGCCATTTTCTGCATCCGACCCGCGCGGTTGGGCGCCGCAGCGATAAAATTCACTCGCAGCGCCTCCGTAGAAGCAATCTCCGAATCGCGGCGTTTTCGCTCACTCTTACACAAAACCTGAAACAAACGCCGCTATCTGCAGCAACTATCATTTCCACACTCAATCCTGAAGGCAAATATACGGAAATCGGAGAAATACGATGGGGAGAACAATTGGTATTGGCGTGATCGGACTAGGCTGGATGGGTACGGCGCATAGCCGATGCTACCGGCAAATCCCGCATCGCTTCGAAGACAGCGGAATCCAACCGCGTTTGGTTGTCTGCGCAGATGAGGTGGAAGTTCGTGCGCGTCGTGCCGAATCTCTTTACGGATTCGAGCGTTACACTACAGACTGGGGTAAGGTCATCACCGACGCAGACGTTGAAGTTGTAAATATTGCCGCCCCCAACTTCATGCATTTGGAAATCGTGCGTGCGGCAGCCGATGCGGGCAAGCATGTTTTCTGTGAGAAGCCCGTCGGCCGCAATCCACAGGAAACCTCGGACATTGAAGACGCGGCGCGCCAGGCGGGTGTTCTGAGTTTTGTGGGTTACAATTACAGGTGGGCGCCGCTTGTACAGTATGCCCACCAACTGATTCAACAAGGCCGGCTCGGTGAATTGACTCACTATCGAGGCCGCTTCTTTCCGGGTTACGCGAAAAATCCCTACGGCGTGCTGTCGTGGCGATTTCAACGCGAGTTCGCCGGTTTGGGTACCTTGGGCGATCTCATGTCACACGTCGTGGACATGGCGCATCTCATCGCGGGACCTATCAAACGCGTCGTCGGCAGCCGCGAGACGTTCATTCCGCAACGGCCGCTTGCGACGCCTGGAGAAGGCACGCATTTTTCAGTCCGCAAAGACGGGCCAATGGGTGATGTCAGCAACGAAGATTATGTTGGAGTGTTGGCGCAGTTTGCCAATGGAGCACACGGTTCACTTGAAGCGTGTCGTATCATCAGCGGTCCAAAGTGTCAGATGGCATTTGAGGTAAATGGAACGCTCGGCGCGCTAAGCTGGGATTTCGAACGGATGAATGAGCTCGACCTATATCTCCCCGATGAAGATGGCAGCCACGACGGCTATACCCGCATCGTGGGCGGTCCCGAACACCCATTTCACGCGCGGTTTAATCCCGGACCCGGTATCGGACTCGGATATGAAGATCTCAAAGTCATTGAACTTCACCAATTCCTGAAGTCCGTCGCGGATGGTGTGCAAGGCGCGCCCGGATTCACCGAAGCCCTAGCGGTCGCAAATGTGCAGGCGGCAATTGAACAATCTTGGGATACAAGGTGTTGGGAAAGCGTATTTCAATCCTAATTCGGCACCTCGGAATTGCAGCATACGCCGGGTTATGCACGTGGTCACACAGGCAAACTAAGATGCAACTTCGCTGCAGGCAGTAGGAGGACGGATTTGGACAACCGCCGTCGGTTGGTTTCGCCAGAAAGAATAGAAACCCTAAACACCATTCAACAACGTGTGTTGTGGCTTGCAACGCTTATCATTCATCATGCGAATGAGGTACGCACGAATCCTGATGGGATGAAGGTCGGCGGCCATCAGGCATCATCGGCATCGGTCGTTTCAATCATGACCGCGCTCTATTTTCACTTCTTGAAATCGGGCGACCGGGTCTCTGTCAAACCGCATGCATCGCCTGTCTTTCACGCTATCCAATACCTTTTGGGTCAATTGCCAAAGGAGTACCTGTCTCAATTCAGATCGTACGGCGGTTTGCAAGCGTACCCAAGCCGAACGAAAGATCCGGACATCGTTGATTTTTCGACGGGTTCGGTTGGACTTGGGGCAGTTGCACCTGCGTTTGGTGCCTTAGCCCATCACTATGCCATGTCCCACTTCGGGCAGGCGAATTCGCGGCGTTTTGTTGGACTCATAGGCGATGCCGAGCTGGACGAAGGCAACGTGTGGGAGGCAATCCTTGAGCAATCACTGGCAGGGTTGGGTAACCTGTTGTGGATTGTCGATCTCAACCGTCAAAGTCTTGACCGGGTTGTACCCGGTATTAGAGCCGGTCAGCTTCAACGCCTCTTTGAAGAGAGCGGCTGGCAGGTACTTGAAACCAAGTACGGTCGTACGCTGCAGAACCTGTTCGAACAGCCCGGCGGGGACGCATTACGCCAACGCATTGATGAAATGAGCAATGAAGAATACCAGGCGGTCATTCGTTTGCCAGGCGATCAAATCCGTCGCCATCTCCTTCATGGTCATGCGGAAAAATACCCGGAACTGGCATCGGGGATTCAAAATCTACCGGATAACACCTTACCGACTGTCCTGAGCAACCTCGGCGGTCACGACATGGAAGAGTTGCTGAGTGTGTTCTCACAAGTAGACGAAGAGCCCGATCAACCGTCAATTATTTTCGCTTACACCATCAAAGGTTGGGGATTGCCGATCGCCGGTCACCCGCTCAATCATTCCATGCTGCTGAATGAAAAGCAAATTGACGAACTGCGGCAAGTATTGGACGTTCCCCCTGACGACGATTGGGCGCGGTTTGATTCTAATTCTTCGCCCGGTCAACTCTGCGACGAAACCGCTTCTGAGCTTTATCCCGCTTATACCGCACCGCCTGTAGCGCTCTCTCCCAATGAAATTCCGGAAAAGCTCTCTATTCCAGCCAAAGGCGTTTTGAGTACCCAACAAGCGTTTGGACGGCTGCTCCTCCAGCTCACGCGCGTGCCAAACTTGTCTAATCGGATCATCACCGCGTCGCCCGATGTGACGTCGTCTACGGGTATGTCAAGCTGGGTTAACAAAATGGGTGTGTTTGCACTAGAGGAATTGCCGGACTACGAGACCGAAGCCAATGAACTCCGAAAATGGAAATACAGCCCGCAGGGGCAGCATATTGAATTGGGAATCTCTGAAATGAACTTCTTCATGATGCTAGGCATGTTCGGGCTGTCGGCCGAGCTTTCTGGACAGCACCTGATTCCCATTGGCACGGTTTACGACCCGTTTATTTGTCGCGGGCTCGACGCGCTGATTTATGCACAGTATTCAGGCGCAAAGTTCATTTTTGCCGGCACACCGTCGGGAATAACGTTGTCCCCGGAAGGCGGAGCCCACCAGTCCACCGTTACCCCATCACTGGGCGCAGAGTTGCCCGGGCTGAATGCGTACGAACCGTGCTTCGCCAAGGAGCTAGAGTGGATTTTGCTTGATGCACTTCGTCAATGCTGCGACCGGTCACACGGACGCTCAACCTATTTGCGCTTATCTACCAAACCCATTGACAATCAGCTTTTTGCATCAGCCATGGCGCGGTTGGGAGAGGAAGAATTGCGGCGGCAGGTACTCGCCGGCGGTTACAGGCTTGTCGATTGGCGAACGGCGGACCCGGTACGCCCCAAAGAGCGCTTAATTCACATTGCAACAACAGGCACCATGATTCCGGAGGTGGCAGCCTCCGTGAACGCGCTGCATCGGAAGGGAATCGCCGTAAACGTGTTAAACCTGACGAGCGCCCGCCGTCTGTTTGAGGCTTGGCAAACCATGCAATGGGAAGATACACACGGCCCTTTTGATTGGCTTATTCCACAAAGTGAACGGCATGCGCCCATTATCACCGTTCATGACGGCGCATCTCATGCCCTCGCATGGTTAGGCAGTGTGTACGGATCGCTGGTCGTACCGCTCGGCGTGGACGAGTTTGGACAATCTGGCGCGCGCACCGATCTCTATAAACATTTTGGGATTGACCCCGACGGTATCGTTGAAGCCACGCTGATAGCGCTAAATCGTTGCGGGTTGTTTGTCTGAATTCACTGCGCAAAGTTAAGGATGGTAAAATATGGATGCAAGCTTATGGAACATTGGCGTCAAAGTCGAGGACCTTGAAAAAGAGATGGAATTTTTTGAAGCGCTTGGGGCAGAAGTTTTGATGCACGAACGTGGAACCGCATTTATCGGGTTTGGTGGGACGCGCCTCTTTTTGACGCCGCACCTGGCCTTCGAAGACAAACTCGACCATCAGCCTAGGCCGGGATTGACTCACGCCGTGTTTGAGGTAGAAGATTTCGAAGCGGCGTTCGAGGAGCTCATGGAACTGGGTACTGAAATTCTTGTTGATCCGAAAACCATCAGTGGTACCTTCGGATCGCGCCGCCTCGCATTTTTCCGGTCGCCCAATGGTCTCGTCTTCGAGATAATGCAGATTTTTGAATCGACGATAAAATAAATCAGAGGAGATTTTGATATGAGATTTGGAACACAAGGAACAATGGGCGTTGACTACGAAGAGCGAATCAACTTCGACCGTCTGCGCAAAGACCGTCTCGACCGAGTCAAAGCCGAACTAGAGAAAACCGATTTCGGCTGCTTGCTGCTCTTTGACAACCACAACAAGCGCTACGCGACTTCGACAGCCGTGTGTTCTCCTGAAATTGACAACATGGGGCGTTACGCCATTGTACCTCGCAACGGTGAACCATACATCTTCGGATTTGGGTCGGAGGTTGCCGCTGAAAAATTGCATTGCCCATGGATTGCCGATCGCGCATATCCCGCGCATACCACCCTGTTCGGAGCATTGCCTAGCAACTGGGATGCTCACAAAAAGTTTATCAGGGATTTGCGGATGGTACTTGATGAAAACGGCATCAGCCCCAAAGAACCTATCGGGATCGACGTGCTTGACTCTCAATTAATCTTGGCGCTGCAGAAGGAAGGCGTTCGATTTGTCGACGGTCAAGATGTCATGATGAAAGCCAGGTTAATCAAGACTGACGACGAGATCCAGATTATGCGCAATGCCGCTGCTACGGTCGATGCCGCGTTTGACCGCGTGGCGCGAACACTCAGGCCGGGTATACGCGAAAACGACATTCAAGCGGAAGCTTCCCACGAACTTCACAGACTCGGCAGCCAATGGGTGTTAAACGTGCAAGTCACTAGCGGTTCGCGTACACATCCACACCCGCATCTGAGTTCGGACCGGCTTGTACAACCGGGCGACCTTGTTTTCCTCGACATACAGATGATGTATAACGGCTACCAGACATGCTACTACCGGACACTCTGCTGCGGTAAGCCGACCCAGCGGCAAAAGGCGGTCTACAAACGCACCTACGACATGCTGCGTGAGGGAATGGAGGTCATCCGTCCTGGCGCAACCACAGCCGATCTTGCACGCGCATGGCCCTCCGCTGACTACTGGGGTTTCGAAAACGAATCCCAGGCATTCGGCCTGGCATACGCGCACGGACTCGGCGTCGGTTTGTGGGAACGTCCCATCGTGTCGAGGTTGTATAGCCTCGATCATCCCGTCGAATTCCAAGAGGGCATGGTAATCGCTGTCGAAACATATGATGCTGAAGGAATGGACGGGGCTAGGATAGAAGAGGAAGTCGTCGTCACTTCGACAGGAATAGATGTCATCACCAAATTCCCGTGTGAAGAGCTGATAGGGTGCGGTGTGAACTATTGACGGCGGTGTCCCTACCGTTAAACGCAGCTATTGTGCAGTTGCTTCAAGGAGGTGGACAGTGAGCGGACTTTTGGAGGATCAGGTAGCTATCGTTACGGGAGCCGCCCAAGGACTGGGACGCGGTACGGCGCTCCGGCTGGCGGCTGAGGGTGCCGAAGTCGTACCCGCTGACATACAACCCCAAGTCGAAGACACATGGACGGCAGTCCGGGAACGTTTCCCCGAAAATGGCGGCTTCCCGATTAACGTTGACGTTACATCGGCATCATCGGTGGATGCAATGATTGATCAGGTCCTCGAGCGGCTGGGCGGGTTGGATCTTATCGTAAACAACGCCGGCGTCGTACAGCCAATGGTACCGGTAGCGGATACGTCCGATGAAATCTTTGACCGCGTGATAGGCGTCAACGTGCGCGGCGTGTTCAACGGTTGTCGATCCGCAGCACGAGTAATGCGCGAACAAGGCAGCGGATGCATCATTAACCTCGGTTCATGGTATGGCAAACAAGGCTTCGCCAATTTCGGAGTCTATTGCGCATCCAAGTCGGCGGTAATCCGCATGACAGAAACGCTTGCGCTCGAGCTCGCGCCGTACGGCGTACGTGCCAACAGCATCTGCCCCGGAAACATGGCAACCGAGATGCACTGGCAGGCGCTGCGCGATGAGTCGGAAATTCGCGGTATTTCGTTTGACGAGATGAATCAGCTCGTAAAAGACAGTATCCCATTGGGAAAACAGGGCACACCTGAAGACATCGGCGCCGCTGTCGTATACTTGGCTTCCTCCGAGGGTGCATACCTTACCGGTCAAGCGCTTAACATCAACGGCGGCTGCCTGTTTCATTAGAACCTGATTGAAAATTCATTTTATAATGCGCCGCATCGCCTTGTAGGCGGGAATCAAGCGACTGAATAGTACGCCGCCACACTCCGTAGGCGGGGCATTTTGCCCCGCTTTCTCCACCTTGCCCCGCCCAATGCTGGCGTAAGGTATTCGATGGAATCAAATCCACTGAATAGAGAGCACCATAGAAATCCCAACCATTTTAGCAACTCAAACGCCTAAAATTGCTCAGTCACCTATTGTTGAATCAAGCTTTTAAAATACATAAAAGACATGGGCATAACGCGCTGGATTAACCGCTCGTTTGCCCAAATCTCATGTAACGGCTGACAATGGTAGTTTAATCAAACTTAGTACCAATCAGGAGGCAATACGAATATGGCAGAACAGCGACTTGAAGGAAAGGTATGCGTAGTTACGGGCGGCGGACAAGGCATTGGACGCGGCATTGCTTTGCGAATGGCCGCCGAAGGCGCGAAAGTGTGCATTGCAGACATCAACGAGGACAACGCAAAAAACACTGCGTCCGAAATTGGCGGTAACGCAATCGGGTGCCGATGTGACGTTGCGGATCGCACTAGTGTAAAAAACATGGTCCAAAGTACCGTTGACGCGTTCGGCCGTTTGGATGTCATCTTTAACAACGCTGCGGTCGCGGAAATCAAACCGTTTATGGATGTGACCGAGAGTGATTGGGAGCGGTTGATGCGAGTTAACGCGCTAGGGGTGATGATCTGCATGCAGGAGGCAGCGCGGCAAATGATTGGCCAAGGCGAAGGCGGAAAGATAATCAACACCGCCTCTATCGCTGGCAAGGAGGGGTATGAGATTCAACCGCACTATTGTGCGAGTAAATTCTCCGTAGTAGCGCTTACACAAGCGGGTGCGCGCGCCTTCGCCGAAAACGGAATCTGCGTCAACGCTTTTTGTCCAGGTGTAGTGCAAACCACACTCTGGGACCAGCTCGACAAAGAGTTCTTGGACCACGGCCTGTTTGAGCAGCCCGGAGACGCCATGGCGGAGTTTGGCAGACGCATCCTGTTGGGACGTCCGTCAACCCCAAATGACATTGCTGGACTCGCGGCATTCTTGGCATCAGACGATTCCAACTACATCACCGGTCAGTCAATAATGGTGGATGGCGGGATGGTGCTGCTGTAGCTTTGCTAGGCTGGATTTACGCTATGTCAACGATTCCGCAAGCAGGACGTGGTCTCCTTTTGCGCATAACAATCTTAAAATAATATAAATCTGCGGATTCCTCAACCGGTTGCGCGCAAATTGGTAAGGTTGATAATGAAAACACACATTGTGTCCCTTATAAACCTGCTTCTGTCCATTTCGATGTGCGGTTGCGCATCGGTCCAGAACACCGCTGTAACAGACAATCTCCCGGTATCCAACGCGCAGGTACCTGTCGCCGCTCCCAAAAACGCGGACGAACCAGACACAAAGGACACAACCTCCCAAGACGTGTTTGCCCTAAATGACGAACGAAAGCAACCAAAAGAGATCACATCCGAAAAGGACGGTGCGAAGATGCGCCTAATACCCGCCGGTGAGTTTGAGATGGGCAATTCCTTCGGCGGCGGCGGGGATGATGAACGCCCGGTCCACACCGTTTACGTCGGCAGTTTTTATTTAGACGTACACGAGGTGACAAACGCACAATACAAACAGTTCATGCACGAAACTGGACACGCCGCACCGGCATTCTGGGAAGACCCCGATCTCAACCCGCCGAATCACCCAGTGGTCGGCGTGAGTTGGTACGATGCCGTAGCATATTGCCAATGGGCGGGAAAGCGGCTTCCCACCGAAGCAGAATGGGAAAAGGCGGCGCGCGGCGGTCTCATCGGAAAACACTACCCGTGGATCGACGGTAGCCCCGAAGCATTCAAATGCAACTTTGCAGACAAACAGGCGCCAGACTGGGCAAATTGGGCGGACAGAAGTCTTGACGACGGTAATCAATTTACCGCACCTGTCGGCGCGTATCCGTCGAACGGTTACGGGTTGCATGACATGGCGGGCAACGTGTGGGAGTGGTGCATGGATGCATACGACCCCCGCGCATACGCGAGCAGTCCAAAGGATAACCCTGTCGCCGGCGGCTTGATCGCCTTTGACAACAACGACTATACGAATGTTACCACGCATCGTGTACATCGGGGCGGAAGTTGGTTGCATCCGCCCAGTAATCTTCGCGTCTCCAATCGCAACAGCCTCCATCCGGCGAATGCCAGTATCTACTTGGGGTTTCGCTGCGCTGTGCGCACGCATAAAGTAGTAGGAACACTCCGTGTGCCGTAATCCTTTACGGTTCTTTAAAGTATTCACCCGCCGCATGCCGTTATCTTCTCGAAATTGTACTACCGACACGCTGTGCGCCGCCACGCACAACCTTAATACCACCATCCGACTTCCGCACATAATCTGCACCTTCCTACCGTAGGCGGGGATCAAGCGACTGAATAGGGAGTGCGATAGAGATCTTACTTGCCCCGCACGTGCCACCTCACCATGTAGGCGGGAATCAAGCGGCCAAACAGGATAAATTGACCGAATAGCAAAGGCGATAGTAAATCCCGCGCCATAGAAGTTCCACCGGTTATAGCAACTCAAACACCCAAGAATGGCTTTGTCACATATTATTCAAACAGACTCTTAAAGTGCTCGTATTCATCAGCGTAAACTGTGCAATAATTTTTATTGCCATTTTTATCCGATTCTGTTATAATGTGCCTAGGTGAGAGTGATTTTCGGTACAACGGACACCTGTCTTACAATTACAACGCTAGGGCGAGTCAATGCGAGGCCGAAACTCCCGTTGCGTTTTGAAGGGGTTTTTCATACTGATAGACGCTCACAGTAGGCTTGAATAAAACCGTAGTTGACTTACGCACCTTAACGAATCTTTACAACTCGTAATGATTGGCGAACGTTAATTTCAACGTCAAATCGCGCGTGTAATTTTTGGCAGAAACCGTATAATCAGGAGGTAAGGACAATGTTTAACAAAAACATCGCTATGATTTTCATTGTGATGAGTGTCGCTGTGGTCGTTTGCCATACAGCGGCAGCTCAAATCGTCGAAGATGGGCTTGTTAGTTACTGGCATCTGGACAATCTTGATGTAGAAGATGCGGTTGGCCCGAATAACGGTAAAGTTATCGGCAAGCCAAAACTGGTCGAAGGTAAACACGGTATGGCACTGGAGTTCAGCGGGCAAATAGACAGTGTCTCTTTCGACAATGAAGGTTTCCCAACAGGTAATTCCGCCATGACCTGGTCGGCTTGGTTTATGCGAGAGACCGGCGACAACAACTCCGTTCAATATATTGTGGCTTTTGGCATTGCGGGTTGCTGCGGTCAATTCTTTGGGATTGGGACTCGGAACAACGAGCAGCTTTTCATGACCCAATGGGGCGCCCACTTTGACGTTTTTGGCCCTGTTATTTCATTCGACAAATGGCACTATATTGCTGCAATCTATGATGGCGATCAGAATGATATACTCTATCTAAACGGGGAATTGGTGAAAGAAATGGCGCTAGCTGAAGAGCCAAACACCGTAAATGATAGGAAGGGCGCCATCGGGAGCAATTCGGAGGGAGGCGAAAATTTTGAGGGTTTCATTGATGAAGTCGGGCTTTATGACCGTGCGTTAAACGCGGATGAAGTCATGCAGAATTATGAGGCCAAACTAATATTTGCCGTAAACCCGGCGGATAAAATAACGACTACATGGGGGAACATCAAGGATACAAAATAGCCGCAACCAATAATTCGGACGACTCACTACCGTCCGAAACCAATGCAAAACTCACTAAACAGGAGGCTTTTTTTCAATGTTAAACAAAAGCATCATGCTTTTCTTTGTCATCGCTGGATTTGTTGCATTCGCATGTATTGCAGAAGCACAAGTCGTCCAAGATGGTCTCGTTAGCTACTGGGGCTTCGAAGGCGGGGATGTCTCAGACCAAGTTGGAGATAACGACGGCACCATTAACGGGGATCCGGAAGTCGTCGCCGGTAAAATCGGTGACGCCCTAAAGTTCGATAAGGATGGTGATAATGTTACATTTCCGACAAACGGCGTGCCAACAGGCAATTCGCCTATGACATGGTCGGCTTGGTTTAAACGAGAGGTATCTGACGCAGGTGGGGTTCAGTATATCGCCACCTACGGTTTTCCACACTGCTGCGGTAGATTCTTCGGCATCGGTACTCGCGGCGGTGATCAGGTCTTCATGACCCAATGGGGCGGTGGGTTTGATGTTTTTGGGCCTGTCGTGTCTCTCGGTGACTGGCACCACGTTGTTGCTGTTTACAACGGCAGTCAGAACGATACCATCTACCTGAACGGAGAAATGGTCGCTAGCATGGATCTTCCTGAAATGCCGGACGTCGTAGATACCAATGCTGGAGCCATTGGAAGCAATCCCGGCATCAATCCCGGTCCCCATGAAACCAATGATGGTCAACCCGGCCCCCCAGGCGAATTCTTTGAGGGCTTAATTGACGATGTCGGACTTTACAACCGCGCACTTAGCGCCGACGAAGTTATACAAAATTTCGCGGCGACCGTCGCTGTTGAGCCCGTTGGAAAACTCGCAAGTACATGGGCACACATAAAGTCTACAAAGTAGACGGTTTAATTAACCCCGATCTTCGGATCGGGGTTTTTTTTATCTATCGGTTAAAATAGAACGCTCAACGCGGATTCACCAAGTGCCTCGTCTGTTCTTGAACTCGTCGCCGGCAAAAATTGAAGCGTTAGTCAACTGTTGAGCGTGAGACACCTTCATAAAACAATACCCCAAATGAAGATAAAGGAGGCACAACGGATATGTTTAACAAAGTTTTGGCGGCTGTTTCTGCGCTAGCCATCTTTTCAACCGGGCTAATGGTTGGCGCTGCGAACGCTGGTGTCGTTATGGAAGGGTTAATCGGTTACTGGTCCTTCGATGACGTTCAAGGCGGCATCGCATCGGATTTGGTTGGGAACAACGATGTGGCGCTCATGCACGGGGATTCGCCGGAACTGTTCGGCGACGGACCTAGCGATCCGCAAATTACATCGGGTAAAATCGGCATGGGCGTAGAGTTTGACGGAGATGGTGATTATGCAGAATCCATGGGCAACATTCCCATTACAGGGTCTGCACCGCGGACATTGAGCGCCTGGATTAAGTTCAACGGCTTTGTCTCGCAGAAACAGGTGCCGGTCGGATGGGGCTGGGAAGGCGAAACCGAACAAATATGTCAGGGCGAATTGTACGCCATCACCGCTTGGGACGGTCCCCGGATTGCCCTGTGGGGAGTCTGTAATGACCATGTATCCACAGAGAGATTTGAACAGGACGTATGGGCGCACGTTACCGCAACCTACGAGAACGACATCGAGCTTAAAATCTATGTCAACGCGGAAGAGGTCTACAACAAGACGGATGTAACGCCGCTTCAGACGGGCGATTCAAAGATGACCTTGGGAAAGCAAATTTTCACTTTCGGCGATAGAGCGTGGACAAACGGCGTTGTCGATGAAGTCGCCATATATGATAGGGCGCTCAACCCGGATGAGGTCATGCAGAACTACACGGCAGACGAATTTGGGGCAGTAGCAGTGGATACTGCTGGTACGATCGCCGCGGTCTGGGGTGTGATAAAACGCGCATCACGGTAATCATCATAAAGGCCCACGCAATGTGCAGTTTGCCGTACCGCATCATTTCGCTGATCAAAGTGGACGATTTATAGCTTTGTGCCAAACAGCATTTCATTAAGAATCCATGAGGAGGACGAGTATGCCTCGCTCTGCATTGAAAATAACCTCGGTACTGGCGGTTATCATCATTGTTCTGATGGCGACCGCTGAAGGCGTGGAAGCAAAAATTGTCGCGGATGGGCTCGTTCACTACTGGTCGTTTGATAATGCTGATAATGACACGGTGCCGGACCTCGCAGGAAACAATGATGTCGAACTCGTCCGCGGCAAATCGCCGCCGCTGCTTGGAGGCGGGCAAAGCCAACCCAAGATTATAGAAGGGAGAATTGGGAGTGCAGTGGAATTTGACGGCGACGGCGATTACGCACAGTCAAAACAGGAAATCGAAATCACCGGCACAGACCCCCGTACATTGAGCGCATGGGTGCGATTCAACAAATTTGCTCTTAAACAGGTGCCGGTTGCTTGGGGATGGGAAGGAGAATCTGCGCAAATTTGTCAAGGGGAGCTGTACGGTATCACCGCGTGGGATGGCGCGGGAATTGCATTGTGGGGAATTTGCAATGACCACGTCGCGCCGAAACGTTTTGAGCCCGACACATGGACCCACGTGACAGCAACATACGACAACAAGACGGAATTGAAAATCTATGTAGACGGCGAACTCGTCTACGATAACGAGACTATAAATCCGCTCCAAACCGGAGAGGACACCAGAGCCACCTTTGGAAAAAAGATTTTCACATTCGCAGATAGAGCCTGGATGGATGGCGCCGTGGATGAAGTGGCTATATATGATCGGCCGCTCAACGCGGGGGAAGTCAAGCAAAATTTCCTGTCCGGAGGATTTAGTGTCAATCCCGCAGGGAGACTCGCCGTCTCGTGGGGCGCAATTAAGGATTTTAAGTAATGCAGGTTAAACACCGGTTTGAAAATGCCTTTTATGCCGTACGCACCCACGCACCGTAGGCGGGGCATCTTGCCCCGCGTACACCACCACGCACCGTAGGCGGCGATCAAACGACAGAAAAACTCGTGCGCTCGTAGTTCCAACCGTTACAGCAACTCAAACTCAAATGAATCGGTTTGCCGCCTAATATTCAAACAAGCTCTAAGGAATTAGCATGAACGCTCACACTGCGAACCGGGTTGCGCTCGCTGCGGCAATCGCCGTCTCTCTGTTCTTGTCCACCAGCGTGATGGCGAATTTCCAAGACGCGTTAGTTGTATACTATCCATTCGAAGGGAACGGCAACTTAATCACCGACAAGAGCGGAGAAGAGAACCACGGAGACCTGCGCACTGCAAAACGCGAGGCGGAAGGAAAGTTCGGCAAAGCCATCCGCTTTGACACAGTCACTGATGGCGCGGAAACAACTGATTCGGCGAGCTACCTGATTACCAAGCAGGATGGAGGTTTTACATGTTCCTTTTGGGTGTATCCGGAGAAACTGGACTTCGCCGGCGAGAACCGCGCCGTGTTTCGCCGTAAGCAGTTCAATCTCGATTTACTTAAAGGCAACGGTAGATTGGAAGTCCACGTCGCTGGCAGTTGGCTGCAGAGCGGCGAAGGGCCGGCGCTAAAACAGGGTGAGTGGCATTTCGTCGCGGGCACGTGGTCGCCGAAGAACGGTTCTAAGCTTTACCGGGACGGACTGCTGGTTAAAGCCAATCCAGGGGCGGTCGGCAAAATTGGGGAGCAGGGCGACGCCCTGTATCTCGGAGGCATTCCCAAGTTCCAACTGAACGGGTTTGTGGGGCGTCTGGACGAAGTGCGCATCTACAAACGCGTCTTGGACGGGGATGAAGTCTTCGCGTTGTCTGAGTCCGAACCCCGCGCGCAGGCTGTCGCTTCCGTAGGTTCACTGGTGACCCTTTGGGCGGCAATCAAGAGTCGCTTGTAATTTTCAGGCGGCGTTGCACCTCTCCTGTCAACCCGTCTCTTTCAATTTACGTATATCTCTTCCTCACACGTTTGGGATTGAACTCCTCAGCGGAGCCCTAGCCCCGCCAGTGTACTACTCATCATCTCGTATGCAATCCTGTCCTTATCGTCTCGCATGTGCGGGAATGTCTCGACCGAGATGTAACCGTTGTATCCCACCGTTCTAAGTGCGCTCGCCAACGCTTCAAAGTCCATCTCATCGCCTTCCTCGCCGGGAACTAAAAAGTGCGTAAATGGATATTTCCCTGTTATACCCTTGAGATGGCAGTGGTTGAGATGCGGCCCAAGGTACGCCGCGGCTTGTGGGACATCTACGTTGAGCAGATAACAGTTAGTCGCGTCGAACGTGACTTTCAGATTCGGCGAGCCAACGTGCTGGATCATCAGCGTACATTTCTCAACCGTGTCCAAGATATTTGCCTCGTGGTTGTGAATTGACAGGCAGATGCCGATTGATTCTGCGTGCCGGGTTAGCTCTTTGAAAAAATCAATTAGAATCTTCCACCCCTCCCTGTCTCCACCGGCAAAAAAGCCGCTCAGACAGTTCACGGTTGGCGTTTCCAAATCCGCCGCAAGCTCCATTATGGCGCCGTAAAAGTCTCGCGCTGTCCCTTCATTTGCCATGTTGACCATTGACTCTCGATACGGATTCAGAACAGGAATTGTCATACCGTGTTCCGTAAGGAGTGACCGCAGATCGCGTCTGTCGCTGTCCCTCAATTCCGATGGCTTCAACTGTCCTTCGGGACCGGCTAACGGTTCAACACCGTCATATCCGACCTTCGAAAGCCGCGGTACAATTTCCTCGAACGGCGTATCAGCGTAGGCTTGAGTCATAAATGAAATTTTCATAAAGCACTCCTCCCCGCACCGTAGGCGGGGCATCTTGCCCCGCGTACACCGCCACGCACCGTAGGCGGGGCATCTTGCCCCGCGTATAACGCCACGCACCGTAGGCGGGGCATCTTGCCCCGCGTATACCGCCGCGCACCGTAGGCGGGGCATCTTGCCCCGTGTATACCGCCACGCACCGTAGGCGGGGCATCTTGCCCCGTGTATACCGCCACGCACCGTAGGCGGGGCATCTTGCCCCGCGTATAACGCCACGCACCGTAG
>JAPPKS010000017.1:242289-270467 GCA_028819845.1 Candidatus Poribacteria bacterium
CCCGTGTATACCTCCCCGCACCGTAGGCGGGGCATCTTGCCCCGCGTATAACGCCACGCACCGTAGGCGGGGCATCTTGCCCCGCGTATAACGCCACGCACCGTAGGCGGGGATCAAGCGACTGAATAGGGAGTGCGATAGAAATCGTACTTGCCACGCCCAATGCTAGAGTAAGGCATTTGGTGGAATCAAGCAACTGAATAAAATCAACTGAACGATTAGCGAAGGCGATAGTAAATCCCGCGCGATGGAAGTTCCAACGGTAATTGGAAACTCAAAGCCCAAGAATGGCTTTGCCACCCATTATTCAAACATACTCTAAAACTAACTAAAATTCAGCGCGTTTCCAGTCGCCGCCTTCAACTATTATGATGCACTGGTTAACCGCAATATTCTCAATCTGCTGTTTTGCGCCCCCCGGCCATTGCACTTCGACTGACGCTGTGGTTGAGCTGTCCCCAAGCCCGAAGAGCAGTTTGAGTTCGTTTTGGGATAAATAACCAGTACCACTCCGCACCTCCCTGGTTTGGGATACATCCCCGGCGTGAACAGTTACACGCGCACCGATTGCGTCGGTTGACCCCGTGGTACCATTCAACTTGATTGACAGCCAATGGCGTTTGTTGCCGCCGTCATTCCGCAGCAGTCGGGGCGGACTGTTGGAGTTGGTCACCACAATATCAATGTCGCCGTCCAAATCGTAATCGGCAAAAGCACCGCCGCGGCTGACATCTTCGTGGAGCATACCCGCGCCCAGTTGATTGGAAATTTCCGTGAATGTGTTGTCGCAGGCATTACGGAAAATTAAGTTCCGCTGGCCGTAAGTCCCCGCTTGTCCAATCTCCTCAAGATTGTCGTGGACATGGCCGTTGGCGACAAAAAGGTCCTGCCAGCCATCGTTATCGTAATCGATGAATTCTGTCGCCCAACCAAGAAAGGGGAAACTGATTGCTCCGGTTTTTGAGGCGGTTGACACATCAGTAAAAAATCCGTCCTGGTCGTTGTGGTAAAGCGTGTTAGCCTGATCCTGATAGTTCGTCACAATTAAATCCAACCACCCGTCATTATCCATGTCCCCGAATGCCGTGCCCATCCCGTTTTCTTCCGCTCCCGTTTCGCTCATTGCAACGCCAAGCATGAATCCTACTTCCTTAAAGGTGCCGTCACCTTTATTCAAATAGAAAAAATTTTCGGTCGAGTCGTTGGCAACGTAGATGTCCGGATGCCCGTCGTTGTTGTAGTCCCCCCACACCACGCCGAGCCCCTTTCCGGTTGGAATATAAATTCCGGACTCACGGGTGACATCCGTAAATGTCCCGTCTCCGTTGTTCCGATACAAGGTATCCGGCAGACCCGGAAAATTGTTCGGCTCGCAGTACGCTCGAATCCCTTTCTCCTTAGGGCCGCACCACGGGTTGTCCTTTAGACTGTACTCAATATAATTGACGACATAGAGGTCGAGATCGCCGTCACGGTCGTAGTCTGCGAACGCGCAGCTACTGCTCCATTGGGGGTCGCCGACACCCGCATCGGCTGTGGCGTCGGTAAAAGTCAAATCTCCGTTGTTCAAATAGAGTACATTGGGTCCGTAGTTGGTCACGTACAAATCAAGGTAGCCGTCGTTATTGTAGTCGCCAACCGCGCATCCGTGCCCATAGCCGGTGTCCCCGACGCCCGCTTGCACCGTCACGTCGCTGAAAGTGCCGTCGCCGTTGTTTTGGTATAGTCTGTTGGTCGGCGTTACGGCCGCCTGATAGCCCGGAAGCGCCGCACCGTTAACGAAGTATAGGTCTGGGTCGCCGTCACCGTCATAGTCGAAAAATGCGGCACCGGACCCAAGTGATTCCACAAAGTACCGCTGGCCGCTGCGCCCGTCGACGTGATTGAATCGGATGCCTGCCGCTTCGGTGACATCAACGAATTGAATCGCTGAGTCCGCGAATGCAATTTGGACAGACAAAAGAAAAGCCAAACAGTAAGTTCTTAAGCAACGCGAATCGGAATGCAAATGACCGTTCCCAATCTGTATTGAATCGTAATAGTGCGGCGAATCACACCGGACACACAGGCACTGCCGCGGACTATTGAATAAGACGCCCCAACACCGGTATTATACGTACTAACGCCGCCCTTTGCAATACAAATCTGTCAATCGTGCACGCGGTGCGGCGCCTATACAATATGAGTATCATATACTCTGATCTTGACACGCTCGGCGTATTCATGTACAATACCGAAAGTGTTTAATTTTCTGATGTCCCGCTGTGAGGGTGTAAATGTTGATACGAATTATATTCCCTTCCCAATGTTTTCCAAGTTGTAACACTATACTTTCAACATCAGTCATATTTCTGGTGGTAACGCTGGGCGGAAAAATTTGTGCGCAAGTGGGTTCATCCTCGGATATGGTCGGAACTGTCGAAGCGTATCGGAAGATTCTCGAAGAAGATCCGACATCTGCAGAGGCGCACCTAAATCTCGGGCTGGCGTATCTTTCGCTTGGCGCAGCCGATCTCGCCGTCGAATCGTTCGAGAAGGCGTTAACCCTCGATGACGCCTATCCTGTTGCCTACTACTGTCTAGGCGGCGGATATCTCATACAGAAACTCTACGATAAATCCCGAGAAGTGTTCGAGAATACGGTGCGCCGTTTCCCCGATTGGGGTCAAGCGTATGCACAGTTAGGTGTCGTTTATTTTCGGCAGCAAAACTATGATGCAGCCGACGTAACATTAAAAAAGGGTTTTGCGCTGATGAATGCGTTGAACGCACTAGATGCTCGGCTTGCAAACTCGCCCATATTGCAGGGGGGTAGCCAAACCTACAAACTCACCCCGCTATCGTTAGCAGGTGTGAGTTACTTCCTTGGGCGCGCCGCCTTCGAGCGAAACTTAGTTGACTCGGCTATCGAATACTATGAGCAGGCGATTCGTCTCGGGCCTCCGCTCGCAGAGGCGCATTTCTGGCTTGGAGTGGCGCGTCTTCGAAAAGGACAGGAACAATATGCAGAAAGGTCGTTTCGAAATGCAATCCGAGTGAATCCGCAACTCGCTAGCACCCACTACCGCTTGGCGCTGCTGTATTTCAGGCAAGGGAAAAACACTGAGGCAAAAAAGGCGATGGAAAAATTTCGGCGCCTCAAAGCAGAACTAGCCGACGAAGTCGACATGTTGCGGGCGCCTCAAGGGACTGGAAAAGCCGTCACATTGTCAAATCTCGGCTGGAAATTCATCAAGGATAAGAAGTATGAAGCGGCGATTCAGCAATTCAATAAAGCGGTCTGGCACGATTCGAATAACGCAGAAGCCTACAGCGGACTTAGCCACATCTATACCATGCTGGAGCGGTTTGACGATGCACTGGAAGCCCAAAACCGCGCCGTCGAACTAAGACCGAATTCCGCCGCCTCATATATCGACCTCGGGTCTGTTTGGTTTACCAAAGCGCAAAAATCTGAAAACAACCTGGATTACCAAAACGCCCTCACTGCCTTTCGCAGAGCCGTTGAGTTCGAACCGGATAACGGCGAAGTGTGGCTGAACATCGGTACCATCTCGTTTAAACTCTCCCTCCTGCACGATGCGCTTGCTGTGTACGAAAAATTGCTTGGTCTCATGCCTGATGATGCACGTGTCCATCACGGTATGGCACGAGTCTACTTAGGTCAGGATAAACCTGAACAGGCGGCAAACCACTACCGCGAGGCAATCAATCGAAACCCGGATCTCGCCGAACCCCATCACATGTTAGGGTTAATCGCCCTGTGGCAGGAGCGTCTGGATGAAGCCGCCGACTATCTGAGTACCGCCGTAGAACTTCAACCCGACATGGCTGAGACGTACTACTTCCTCGGCACAATCCATATTAAACGCAACCAATTCGACGCGGCGGAGGGTGCGTTTCAAAAGTGTATATCTCTGAACCCCGCCTATGACAAGGCGTACGAACGGTTAGCGCAGCTCTACGCGGCACAGAATTCCCGCCTCGACGAAGCACTCGAGTTGGTTCAAAAGGCGGTCGAAATCCAACCCAACTCGGCAAGCTACCTCAACACGTTATCTTGGTTGTATTTCCGAAACAATGACTATGCGAATGCGGAGGAAGCCATCCAAAAGGCGCTAGAATTAATGCCGGATAACCCTAAGCTCCTAAAGGGGCTTGAAGCCATTCAAGCAGCTAGGCAGAAACAAGTCCAAATGGAAGGGAACATGCAATGATTTTTTCTTGGTTTAAGTACGTAGCTGTCGTCATGTTTGCCCTAGTGCTTGGTGGATGCGCCTTTTTCTCGCGAAACCGGTCGTCTGAAGTGGAGATTGTCGATCCAATCGTCGATCGGAATCGACAATGGCAGAAACAGATTGACAGTGGAAACTGGGCGTTCCAAAATCGAGACTTCGATCGCGCAATCGAAGCCTATCGCGCGGCGATGGCAATCAAACCGAGGTCCAGCGCTCCGCAGCTCAAAATTGCTGAAATCCACTTTCAACGCCAGGAATACGAAAAGGCGCGCGACGCTTTTGCGGCGTTGGTAAAACTCGACCCGAAAAACGTCATCGCACGGAATTATCTCGGATATGTCCACGAGAATCTTAACAACTACAAGGATGCTGCGAAAGCGTATGAAGCTGCATTGAAACTTGAACCACGCAATTTGTACACGCTTAACCACCTGGGATTGGCTTACAAACAACTTCATCGCCTAGATGAGGCGGAAGCCGTTCTACGCCGTGCGTTGGAAATCGACCCGAAATCTGAGCGGTCAGAGAGCAAAAATACACATAACTACCTTGCGTTGATTCACCTCGAACAGGGCGAGATCGGTGAAGCCATCGCCGAGTTTCGAGAGTCAATTCGCCTTTTTCCCGGCGACGTGTGGGCGCGCCAACAACTCGCTTCAATCTATGAGGACGAAGCGCGTTACTACGAAGCAGAACTCCAATATTACGAAATTCTGCGCGTCGAACCCGAGAATCTACTCGCGCCAGCGCGGCTCCAAGCCCTATCACAGCTTAATTCACCTGCCTATACGACGACTGACGTACCCCCGGTGGAACTCATCGACACCGACATTGACGCAATCATCGCGGGTGCTCCGGACGCAGCGGTTTACCCCGACGCTGACGTAATCCTCTTGCTCAACCAGTTCAGCCATGACGTGTTGCCAACGGGTAAATCCCGATACACTTCGCATCAAGTTGTCAAAATTCTGACGGAAAGAGGCAGGCAGGAATATGATGACATCGCTATCCCTTACAACCCTTTGGCGCAGTATATCTCCATCAACATCGCGCGCACAATTTTACCGGATGGATCGGTGGTTGAGCCGCTTGATGAAGCTTACAACGATGTGACCCCGCCGGGGTTGCTCTCCTACAATCTCTATTCGGATGCCATGTGGAAAGTAATTTCGATGCCAGCACTCAAACCCGGCGTGTGCATCGAATTTCAGGTCACGCTTGAAGACACCGGCACGCAAACTGCGGGAAACGAAACTTGGTTTTGGGGGGATTTTAATTTTCAAGCTTCGCACGTAACGCTACGGTCCAACTATGCGCTGCGTATCCCTAAAGGCACCCACTTCCGGTGGAAAGCCATGAATTGCCAACTCGATCCGCAAGTGGCTCATGAAGATGAAGCAAGCACGTACATCTGGAACTATGGCGAAACGCCGGGGCTTGTGGTAGAAGTGGGTATGCCGCCAACAAAAGATATCGTGCCGCGTCTCGCCTACTCCTCGGTGAAGTCGTGGGACGACGTCTACAATTGGTACAAAGGCCTCGCAAAGGATCGGTACGATGCCGATGGCAACATCGAAAGAGCCGTGCACGCCGTTACCGCCGGTCTCACAGCACCATCAGAAAAAATCCAGGCGCTGTATCATATGGTCGCGTCGCAGATTCGGTACGTCGGTATCGAGTTGGGGCAAGGCGCCTATCAGCCGTCGCCCGCAAGTCAAGTGTTTCAAATGCGGTACGGGGATTGCAAGGATAAAACCACACTGTTAATTTCCATGCTCAATATTCTCGGACTGAAGGCGTTTCCGGTGCTGCTTAATCCGACGCCCTATGAGCGGATTGACGATGAAATCCCGTCGCTCGGTCAGTTCAGTCACGTTATTGCGGCAGTTCCGATAGATGGCGGCAGCTATTTCTGGTTGGATGCAACATCGGAAGTTTGTAGTTTTGGAGATTTACCTGCGAGCGATCAAGGGCGAAAAGGGTTCGTAATCGGAGAAACTAGAGGCGAATTCGTTGATATTCCCACTTTCCCCCCCGAATCCAACAAACTAATTGTAAATACTGAACTCAGTTTAAGTGAAAGTGGCAAACTTCAAGGCAAGATGCGCGTAGAAACTAGCGGCCAATACAACATCGAAAACCGTTTGCACTATAGCCCTGTCCACCCTAACGCCTTGAATGATACCTTTGCGGGCGAACTCAGCACGCAGTTTCCCGGCGTCGTGGTTAATCGTGTGGCAATGTCAGATCTCAACAATCTAAACCTGCCGGTTGAGGTCGAGATTGATTTCGCCGTCGAAGAATATGTTAAGCAGATCAACGGAACCCTGCTCCTTCCGTTGCCGAGCGGCGAGTTCACGGATTATGCGGAACTCTTTGCGGCGAGTGAACGAAGCCATCCGCTGGAGTTTAGCTATCCGTTTGAAATGCAGAAGACCGTGCGTATTGCCTTGCCGCAGGGATGGTCGGCTATCCTCCCGGAAAACCTCCGGGTGGAGCATAGCTTTGCTAGTATGGATCGCCGCTACGAATTGGAAGGGCGTGAGATTCTCTATATCCTCCAGTTCACACTCGCGAATCGAGTCATTTCCCCCGAAGATTATCCTGCCGCCAAACGGTTCTTCGAAATCCTGGCGCGTGAAGATAGCACGCAGTTAATCCTTCATAAACCCGCTAAACGCAAAGCGTGAGCCATACGAGAATTCGGTTGAAATAGAGCAACACCGCCCCGGTATGATCATTTAATATCAATTCCGATTTGACGGAGCTAACCTGTGAGCCTTGCGCAATACGCAGATTACGCCGATGAATACATCTGTCTGACAAAACTCCTCGGCCAGCTCCTCCATCACGGCGACCCGCAAGCGCGCTGGGTGCACCGCGCCTCAAAACACATCGTGGCGGGCGGGAACAAACTTGGCATCTTTTCAGGCTCATTTAATCCACTCACTGTAGCCCACGCCAAAATGATTGCAACCGCTGCTGCCAATTTCAATCTGCAGGAGACGGTCTTGCTCTTAGCGAAGGCGAACGTCGATAAAAATGTGTTTGGGCTTTCTCTGACGGACCGCCTGTTGATGCTCAAGCTGTATGCCGTCACCCGAGAAGATGTTTCGGTGGCTGCCTGTAGCCACGGGCGGTTCATTGAGAAACTTCGTGCGTTGGAGGCTGTCTATCCGCCCAACACCTATTTCTCATTCATCGTCGGTTACGACACGTTCGTACGAATCTTCGACCCCAAATATTACACCGATATGAATACAGCGTTGGAGTCCCTCTTCGACCGATGCCGCCTAATTGTCGCCAACCGTGAGAGTGAGAATGCGGACGCGGTGAACAAATTCCTAGAGCAGCCGGAAATTCGTGCCTTCGCTGAGAATATAGACATAATTGAGTTGCCTTGTTTCTATGCCGAACTATCTTCGACCCAAATCCGTACACAAATTGCGCGGGGTGATTCAATCGATAGCCTCGTCCCGCCGAGCGTGCGTGACTTCCTTAGCACAACACATGCGTATCGGTAGTAGTAACTGACGGACATACAGCACACCTGCTGTGGGGCTCGCGCATCCTTCGTCTACTCTTTTCCGTCGCGTTTGGCGTTGTGCTTGCGAAGAATATCTACCACCCTGTCCCTGCCGCGCTCAACCGCTTCGCGGTCAACCTCAATCTCCAACAGGCCCGCAATAAACTGGGTGGTTCCCCAGTCGACGTTTGCGCTATCCATCGGTGTGTCGCCGCTTTCGTGCTTGGCATTTGTATCAGCGCCTTTCTGAATCAATAACGCTACAACCTCGGCTTGTCCGAGAAACGCGGCGCCGTGCAGCGCCGTTCCGGCATCTCGATTCTTGGCGTTCACATCGGCCCCGCTCTCAATCAGGAGTTCAATAATTTCCGCGTGGCCCCCAAAGGCCGCCCAACATAGCGGTGTCACCCCGTATTTGCTATCTACGGCGTTAATATCGGCATTATCGGCTAAAAATCCCTTAACAGCCTCAATGTTCCCAGTCTTTGCCGCGCCCCAGAGTTCGTCGCTAGAACGGGTCGTACTGCCAGCGCCGTGCCGTAGGAGTATCGCCTCAACCTGATCCCTGCCGCGCTCAACGCTTTCCCGGTCTATCTCAACCCTTAACAGGCCGGCGAGAAATTGCGTAGTTTCCCAATCGGTGTTCAAACCGTACATCGGCGTCTCGCCTCGGTGATTTCGTGCATCTGGGTCCGCTCCATTTTCGAGCAACAGTTCCGCTGCCTTTGCCCGCCCCAGAAAACCTGCGCCGTGCAACGCCGTTGCCCCATCCCGATTTCTCGCATCCACTGACGCTCCGTGCTGAATGAGAAGTTCAACAATTCCCGTGTGGTCCCCCAGTGCCGCCCAACATAGCGGTGTTACCCCAAATTTTCTGTCTCCCGCATCAGGATCAGTACCCTCCGCCGCCAAATGCGCCTCAATCTCTTCCATGTGTCCGTTCCTAGCTGCATCACATACGGCATCTCGATTCAGGTTAGCGGCTTGGGCGCCGTGCTCCCGTAACAACCCTGCGAGTTTAGCCCTCCCGCGTTCGACGCTCGCGCGGTCAACCTCAATTTGTATCCATTCGGCAATAGCTTCGGTAGTCTCCCAATCCACCTCCAAGCTGTTCATCGGCGCATCGCCGTCTTCATTCTTGGCGTTGACGTCTGCACCGTTATTTACTAATAATTGCGCAATCGCGTATTCACCGAGAAACGCCGCCGTGTGCAAGGGTGTGAAAGTGTCGTTATTTTTTGCATTGATATCGGCCCCTTTTTGGATGAGCAATTCGACCGCCTCAATCTGCCGCCCAAGTACCGCCCACGCTAACGGCGTCACCCCAAATTTGCCATCCTTAGTATTAACATCTGCGCCTTCAGCTAGGTACCGCTCAATCGCTGCCGTGTTTCCGGTGTGCACCGCATGCCAAATCGAATCGGATTTCGGTTTGAACATGTCCTCGTCATTGATGACAAAAAGTTCCTTCGGTTCGTCGCGCCACTCCGGCATTCCGTCCGCAGTCTCCTCGCGTATCTCCGTACGGCGGCGGCGGATGAAATCTCGCGTTTCGTCCAATGCTTGAGCGTATGTGTAGACTCCTCCCTCTCGTTTGTCGTCATCGTAAAAGAAGCGCTGGGACTCAATCAGATGCGGCGTGACCATGGTTTCAATCCGATCCAGCTCTGCAAGCAACTCCGCTTCATTCCAATGTTTGTCCATAATTGCCCTAAGCGTTTCGGCGTATCGTTCTCGCGCAGACTCGAGTTGATACAGCTTGTGGGTTATCAACCCTTGGGTCTTGACAGAAATTGGGGCGCGCCGGTCATGTTCTAGCTTGCTGTATTTGACGAATAGTGAATCTGCACCCCACGGTATAAAGTGAAACCTGTCGGTCGCGGGGTTCAGATAAAAGAAATAGTTGTTGCTGTTGCCGGAGTATCCGTCCCAAAAACCGAGCAACCCTTCCAATGCCCAATACGTGAAGAACGAATCGAGATCAACGTATTCGCCAATCGCCCGGTCAATACCTCCGGCATCGCCCATTAGTACCCTGATGAGGTGGCCGATACGCGCTCTTCCGGCCGCATCATCCCCAGTCTTGTGCTCGAAACTGCCTTCCCATCCTTCGTAAAAATCCACGTAAGGGCCTTCATACAGCGTCCCGTCGCTGTTGCCGAACGCCCGATCCAGCAGTGATCTCCGTATCGTTTCAACATGGGAATAAATCCCCAAGTTTTTGCCGTTCACCTTCACACTCGCAAAAGCACACCGCGGCGCCGGTGAGCCGGCGGCGTTAAACAGCGCGTACCCGATAAACTGGCTCACCAAAGCCGCGTCCTGTTGGTTGTTGTTCAACGTCAGGTTGGTCAAGCCCTCAATACCGCCGTTTTTGTCAACGTGATTGAGTCTAATCTTGAGTGAAGGGCGTTCCGAGTTTAGCGATCCAAGGAACCCTTTCTTGCGTAGCCCAACCTCGGGAAAAGTTACTCCGTCAATTGTCACACTGGCGTCGACATAGGTGTAGGGCGAATCAATAGGCGACTCACTGCGGCTTTCGTGCAATGTCGATCGAAAATCGCGCCGTTGATGGCGGATAGTATCCCAATCCTTATCCGCAACGGAAATCTGCACGTCCAATACCCGGTCGGTCGGGAAAAGATCGTCCAACGTCAGCGCCGCAGACGCCGCACTGTTCACTGCAATCCAAAAGCAAAACGATGTTGTAATTCCAATCATTCGTTGTGTAAACATCAAGATCATCTTTCGTCCTATCAATTTGAATGTGATTGTCAAGGTTCATCTACTAAATGCGTTTTTACCCTAACACGATTCGCGCCGTCCTCCGGGGGAAGGAACGAATGAGGTGAACAGCCGTCAATTATAAAATTGATAATTGTGCAGCCACTTCCGGGGCGATTATCTAAGTTCAGTCGTGTTTGTGATCATCACCAGTCAATGCCACCCTGTCACTCTACGCATTGTGCAACCCATTGATTCCTTATCGCCGCGTTGGCCATATTGAGTTTTGGGGTTCATTGGATTTACGTTACGAAGGTGTTGTCAAAATGCTTTGCCTCACTTTCCCTCGGTGAGAATTCGCTATGGCCCATAATGCTAAACCCGTACTATTCGTTGCCGTCTCCGGCGTAGCTAGAGCACGAATAGATATCGCTAGTTTCTACAAACGTCAGTTAATTGCATACTGATAGTTAAATTACTAATTGTTTCTCACTTTGTCGCACGCGTTCTAAAAGATCCAATTTTCACTCTTTACAAGACCTGCTATGTTGACGCATTTAATGCCAAGGTCTTTGCATACGTCGGGGATTTTTGGACCTTGAAGGTTTCCGGCCGGCTGTTCCTCTGAGACGACTACACCATTTTGATATTGCATGGCTAAAGCAATTGCCCATGGGTCCGCTAACGATTTGCCGGTTGCAACATGCATCAGGTTTGGGTAGCCTGACTGTATAGACTGAAATGCATCTTCCACCAACTCGTTCACTTTTGATAAGAGTAACGGCTTTAAAGCCTTTCGGCTACACCAACCACTTAAAACTTCACCACGCATTGCCTCATCAAAAACAAGTTCGGACATTTTTAGGCGATCGCTGCGAATAAGTTCTTCAATTTTTTCCCACAATGCAGGGAAGTTTTCCATAGGATAAAGAACAGCGGATGCCTTAATAAGTGAACTTGAGTCACAGCTATAAACTACCGGATTTCCATCGAACAGCGGGATCATGTAAATATAACGCTTTCAATTTTGGGGATGTGTTTTGGATCGCACTTGGAAAAGGAAGCTGCTAAGTCGGCTAGTGTGATTTTCTGTTGATAATATGCCGTAAATGCGGTTCGTGCGAAATGCTCTCCCGCAACATTTAGCAGTTTTACGTGGTACGGTATAGGCCCCCCAGTTTTTGAAATATCTTTATACTTTTCCTTTTGGCTTTTCCTGAATTCTTGGTATTCTTGCCGAGAAATGTGCTCAAGCGTTAGCAACCGCCTCATTATGACTTCAGGGCTAACTCGAAAGTGATTCGAGAGTTGGGAAATGTCCGGTTTAATGGTTCGAAAATTCACTTTGGACGTCAATTCGTCCGTTGGTACCAACACTTCTGCAGCCACCTGATTGCAAAACGCTTCTGTCCGGTTCCACTCTTTTTCCGCCTCAAAATTGGTATTTTGCATAATGCTTTTCCCTAACCCAATGTGAACCAACTCGTGAACAATAGTAAAAATGCGGCCATATGGGCTGTCTTTGGGATTTACCACAATTACCGGAAGCGGTTTTTGCGCGATGCAAAATCCGCGCACAGTTTCTAGTTCAACCGAGAGATGTGTGTTCACGGAAGTTTGGCAGACTAGAATACCAAATTCTCCAACTATGTGCCTCCAGAATTTCAACGCGGAACGACTATCGGTACATGCTTGCAAAGCTCGTGTGTTGAAATGAAGAAAATTGGCCACTTCCTCCGCGGCATGACCCGGAGTGTCGTTTTCGCTCAGCTCTAATGTAACTTCAGGAGGAGGTTCTTCCAACAACTGGTAAAATTCAATGAAAACCTCTCTCCTTTCATAGGCTTCAATAATATTGGCATTTAATCTGTACGATTGTTCTGGATTTGGCGCGTGAAGTTTTGGTAAGTTCCGGTGATCTGTAAGTGCTTCAAAATTACCCGGAGGTTCCGGCAAATAGAATACGGAAACGTGCGTCTTATATACATTCGCGGCCTTCTTCAATTGCGCGAACGTGGGCCGATCTGTCCCAGCTTCCCACGATTCTAGTTGATCCGGTTTCACCTTCAATTTTTTTGATGCGGAGTCAATCTGTAATCGGACGCGTTTTTCACGTGCCCACCTCAGGACTTCCGGTGTAATAGATGCTTTCATAGTCTTTCAATTTGATGAATGCGGTTCGAACCAACTGATAACAACTCCCGATCGTAATTTATTGGCAGTGAACACGGCAAACCTTCGTAGGTTGGGTTATGATTGATTTAACCGTCAAAGGCAATCAACTATGCCAATAGCAAAGAATCAAGCGAGCGAAAAGCGAGTGTGATAGCCTTCACGAGTTTTCTAGAGACTGCCATCAATACATGCGTTTCGATTAGATTATCACATCCCCATTCGACTGTCAACTGCCCGAATCCCACCGCGAACTCGGGCAGTTCTTGTAGGTTGGGTAGAGCAGGATTTTCCAAAAACGTATCATCTCAACAATCAACTCAATCATCAATCATCGCTGCTTAGCAAAATGGACGGAGCGAAACCCAACGCTTTTGAAACCTCTACACCACCAAAAAGAGTTAGATTTTTTTACTCCCGCACAAATATTAAACGCTGTCATCAAACCAAAATCATGCGATTAAGCTAACAAATGGTTCTTGTCGGTTCGGTTAAGCGGCATCGGCAAACATGCAAGATTAGGCATCTTTCCACAATAATTCCATAACCCCATGGCAACTGGGAATTGCCCCCTGCTCGAAGATGAAGTTTTTTCCTGCGTGTCACATTCAGTCAACGCTTGTCATCCTACATCCCCAGAGGGTTGTCGGCGTTGCGGTTAACGCAATTGACGATGGCGTCAAAATCTCGTACAATAGTACGTGGTGCGGCATGAAATACCTAACGTTGATGGTGGTTTTGATTTACAGCGAGTTAGAAACGCCGTTGACTATTGAGAAGCCATTTGACAATAAGTCAAAAAACTGCACGTGACGTGCGGAGATCTAAATAACTCACCAAGCCAATACGCGGTAACACACCTAATTGGGAGGAATTCCAATGAAAACGGCGCGGGTAGTAATTGCATTGTTATTGTTGGTATTACCGGTCATAGCGGCACACGCCGGCGTTTTTCGAGAAGATTTCAGCGATGGAAACCTGAACCGATGGGAATTTCAGATAATTCCAAACCCGCATCCGCAGTTGCGGGTTAAGGATTTTTTGAACATTGAAGATGGATATTTGGCTGTAAACGCAATTCACAGGGGAACACCGAGTTTGGTATCCTTGGAATTAAAAACTGGCAATCCGGAAAAATGGGATTCTTATACGCTGGCCTGCCGAATCAGATTTAAATCTCACGCCAATTTGGAACCGCCCTCAACCTTCGTAATTGAAGTTCGATACAGCGAGGGACGCAAGGTTGAAAAAGCCCCTCACCAATTTATTCACCTGAATAACCTGCAACAAATGTGGATCCATAACGACCTACTGCAGAAGTTAAGTGTCTCGACTTACCAGCCAATTGAACCCGCGGTCGGATTCCCCCAGCAGGTGGGTCGTATTCCACGTGCAGAATTGCGGCTTGAAGGTGCCGGAAAACCGATGTGGGATCGATGGATCCCAATCAAAATCGTGGCTAACGATGACTTATTTGAGTTTTATTTCGATGGCCAACTCGTAGCGGAATATAGCGATGTAAAGGCCGGTCCGGGCACGGTGAGGTTTTGGTCGCAGAGTCGCCTGGCCGTTCATCTTGACGACATTGCCATTACGGGCCCGCAGATCCCGGACATAGGCCCGCGAAATGTTAATCCTGATACGCATTTGACCACGACGTGGGGGGAAATTAAAAACTCGCCGCCAAGGTAAATGCCGCCTTGCTCTAGGACGCGAATGCCTTCAATCGAACACAAATTACTCAGGTTAATGTTCGCACCTAAACGAAATTAGCAATTTGACGATGCAACACGATTCGAATTACGACACGCCGGACACATTCGCACACCTGTTCTTTTGCCTCGACGGGCGAATTGGCAGAGGTCATTTCTGGTTGGGCTGGATTGCGATAATTCTAGTTTCGCTAATCGCGCAATTTATTGATTCCGTTCTGCCTTTTGGAATAATTGCGTTTATTGCGTGCGTCTTGATGTTGTGGCCCATGATTGCCGTGTCGGTCAAGCGATGCCACGACCATGACAAATCGGGGTGGTGGTGTTTAATGGTGCTTATCCCAGTCTACGGCATCTTCTTCCTAGTTGTGTTCCTCGGATTCATGCGGGGCACGGACGACGCAAATCGATTCGGGCTGCCGGTTATTCCGCTTAGAGCGTCCTAATGATGAAACACAACATTCATGAAACGAAAAGGTCGGCTTTCCGCGTTCCTCTAATTCGCATAGTTGTTTTGCCTGTTTGGATTGTTCTTGTAGGTTGGGTTAAGCGGGTTCGCGCAACATGCGTGATTCATCATAATACTTCCTAAGGCTATATTATGTTTCGAAATCTGCCCGGCACAGCGAACCCAACGCTTTTAAACCGCCTCCAACCAAAAATTTCGTTTTTATGCAGGCACAAACTTCCCTAGGATTTTTGGCTGCGAAGCGCCCGTGGCTCGCGGTAAATTCCCGAAATTCCCATGCACCGCTTCGTTGGCAAGCACCGCAAACGCAATCGCCTCTTTTGCGTCGCTTGAGAATCCGTACGCATCCACCGATTTAACATCAATCGGATGGAATAGCGTATTTAATCGTTGTATAAGCGTCGCATTATGCACTCCTCCGCCGCTGACTGCAATTTCATCAACCGGATGATGCGGGGTCAGAAAGCGGTCGTAGTAGTCGAAAATTGTCCGCGCCGTAAACTCAGTCACCGTCGCAACTGTGTCCGTACTGGACAATTTCCTCTTGCGCGACGCCTCGATTGCCCGGCGGGCGAACTCCACGCCAAACACCTCACGCCCGGTCGTTTTCGGCGGCGTTGCGCGGATGAATGGGTGATCCAACCATTCCGCTACCAACACCTCGCACGGCTGACCGAGCGCCGCACACTGTCCCCCGAAATCATACTGCGCTTTGCCGTCCGTCGTTATCTCCATGACCGCGTCAATAATCATGTTCCCGGGTCCGGTATCGGCGGCGAGGACATCCGCTGATCTTGCGCCTGCAGGGATTAGGGTCACATTGGAGATGCCGCCGATGTTTTGAAGTGCAATCGTCTTATCGCTTCGCCGAAAGAGCAGAAAATCGACGTAAGGTACAAGCGGAGCGCCCTGCCCGCCCGCTGCGAGGTCCGCGACTCTAAAATCTGCAACCGTCGGCACGCCTGTGCGATGCGCAATCACAGCCGGCTCACCGAGTTGCAACGTCGATGGGACGTATGCTGCGTTCTTATCGGGCGGCAGGTGATAGACCGTCTGTCCGTGTGTACCGATTAAGTCAATTTCGTCTATATTGAGTGCGGCGTGCCGAACTACCGAGTGCGCCGCGTCCGCAAATATCTCCCCGATAAGGAAATTCATCTGGCAGATTTCGTCGACGCCGCTAGTTTCCGGCTGAAAAAGATTAAAGATGCGGCTTCGGACGTTCTCCTCATAGGGCAGAGCTTGAAACGCGAGGAGTTCGACCTGTGTGGCTAAGCCGTCGCCCCGGATTTCGACAAGCGCCGCATCAACCCCGTCGGCAGACGTGCCCGACATCAAGCCAATAACCTTTTTCGTCCTTTTCTGGGAAAGGTGGTAGAGAGATTTCACTGCAGAAAAATTCCGTCTGTCTGCTTCAATATTTCGAATCGAACCATTTCCGCATCTCAGTTGTAGAGCAGATACGGTTGGCGCCGCTGTCTGAACGCCGCCGCATCTTTCTCCCAAGCGCGAATTATCTCGCCGGGCGGTTCGCCATCCATGAGCCGCAACCGTAGTTCATCGGTGCCAGCTAATAGGTCAATGAAGTAACGGCCCTCGTTTTGGACAAACGCAAACCTGTCCGGATAGCCGCGGCGCGCCGTCGCGATGAGATGAATGCCAACCTCAACCGGTCTCAATTCGTCTCGATTCGTTACATGCACCTGCACGCCGCGGCACTGCTGCCCCGCGAATTTGGAAAAAGGAGGGGTGAAATCAATCGGGCGGAAGTGAGCGCCCGTCAAATCTAAACTATTGAGCGACTCTGCCCACCGGTCAGATTCGATCCACGGCGCGCCAATCCACTCAAACGGCCTGGTTGTGCCGCGCCCCTCTGATAGGTTTGTGCCTTCGATTAAGCAGGTGCCGGGATACAAGGCCGCAGTTTCGGCGGTAGGCATATTCGGCGACGGCGGCACCCAAGGCAAATCCGTCTCATCGTACCACATAGCGCGGCGCCAACCCTGCATCGGCACCACTTCCAACTGCGCGCTGCACTGCTGCGGTTGCGCTTTCAATTCGAGTTCTGCCCGGAAAAGCCGCGCAAGTTCACCAACCGTCATGCCGTGGCGAATCGGCACACCGGCTGGCCCAACGAACGATTGGAGAGCCGGTTGAAGCAGGTTGCCCTCAACGCAATCCCCGCGGATCGGATTCGGCCGGTCAAGCACCATGAAGTCCACGTCGTTCGACATAGCCGCCTGCATCGCATTTCGCAGCGTCGAAATATACGTGAAAAACCGCGAACCAACATCTTGGATATCGAACACCAAAACATCAATGCCCGCAAGCATCTCCGGAGTCGGCGCGCGCCTCTCCCCGTACAAACTGTGAACGGGAATCTGAAACAGGGCGTTAATCGTGGATGGAATTAGAACCCCAGGCGGCGCACTTCCCCGATGCCCGTGCTCCGGGCTAAACAGTGCCGAAAGCCGAACCTCCGGGTGTCCGGCGAACAACGTCGCGCTGCTCTGAAACTTTTTATCAATTCCGGTTTGGTTGGTGATTAACCCGACCCGCCGGTCCGCAATCAGAGAAATGCGCTCCTTGAACAGAATGTCCAAACCAACTTGCGTTGCCGGGCGGCGCTCACGATTCATCCATGTCCACGTCTTTGCCAACGTTCATCGGCACGGCGCTCCGGAGGTGCAAATCTCGCTGCGGGAACGGAATCGTAATGTCTCGTTCGCGAAACGCCTTCACGATTGCAAAATTTAAATCGCTTCTCACAAAATACTGGCGCGACGCATCCCTTAGCCACACCAACAAATCAAAATTTAACGAGCTATCCCCAAATTCCAAAAACTGAATTCTTGGTTCTGGATGCGCCAACACTTCAGGATGCGCTCGTCCAGCTTCCAACAATGTTTCGGCGACCAAGTCCACATCAGACCCGTAAGACACGCCGACAGACACGTGGACGCGGACTTTCGTGTCTCGAAAACTCCAGTTGGTGACGTTCTCTGATATAAAGTTAGTATTCGGCACAATAATCGAAACGTTGTCCAACGTGTCCACGGTGGTGCTGCGCCCTCTAATCGTACGCACCTTTCCTTGGACGCCGGCAACCTCGACAAAATCTCCCACCTGCACCGGCCGCTCAATCAGCAGTATTAACCCACTGATGAAATTACTGGTCACATTTTGCAACCCCAGACTGATACCTACCATTAACACCGCCGTAATGGCGGCTAGTCCCGTCAGGTTGATTCCCGCTTGATTCAATGCGATAAAGGTGCCTATGCACATTATCGCATAGTGCAATACGCGGCAGATGGTGGCCTGCGTGCCCTCCCTCAATCCAATTCGCGCAAACACGTCGCGGCGCAGCAAACGCTGCAACAGCCTTGAAATCCAGTACGTCGCCACAATAATCAATACGACTGTCGCTAGACTGGCCGGTGTAATTGTAACCTGTCCTATTTCACCAAGCTTTTTGCCCAATATATTGCGTATCTCTTCCCAACTCATCGGTCACGTTCTCCCTAACCCAAAACAATGAGACTATCCAGCTCCGCCATTTTGAAAACTGTGTTTTTTTCCGGATTCAGTTCAACGTCGCCGCGCATTAGACGTACGCCCAACGCGGTTTCACGGTCGTCGGTCATAATTCCCATTAGTGTCGCGAAAGTCATCTCCTCGTCCACTATGCCATAATCCGAAACACAACGAAAAAAAATCTCAGCCCCGCTAACGCCAAACAGTTCCGTATACACCGAATTCAGTTCTCGTCTCAATGAAACTTGCGCCAATACATGGCTCGCCATCATCGGCGTAACCAATACTTCGGTGTTAATGTCCTGGAACAGTCTGGCGTTGTCCGCATCCATTAAATCCACCAGTATCGTTGGTTTTTTGGTCGATTTTTCGATGATGTTTTTCAGTACCATATGCCCCACGATTGACCGGGCATCTGACTCTTCCTGAGTCTCTAACCAATCGCCGCCGAAAACTATCACATTGTCGTAGGTGTCCGGTTCGATAGCTTCCAAATCAGATAAGAGCGTGTAATCACCTTCGAAATGGCTCACCTTCATGCGTTGTTGGTCAATGCCTCTCTGCTTCAATTCAGCTTCCCGATCCGGTATCGGTTTAATCGATAGTGTCGACACTTCAAAATTCTCATGAAGATAGTCGTCCAACTCCTTAATTAGTGCCGCGACTTTGTAATTCCAGCCCAATATCAAGATACGCCGCGCGCCAGCCGCCATCTCACGGTTCACCGGTTGTGTTTTTATCTGAGAAGGTGAGGGGGGAGGTTTCGAGTAAAAACTCTCGTGAATTATGCAATCTTCGTACCTTCTAGCCAAAAAAACCAAGCGGTCGTCCGGCTGTACAACTAGACCCTTTGGCGGACTCAGCAAAGGTCGAAATTTATCTTCTTCAAAACGCACCACGCCGAGCAGAATTGCTCTTGGGCAAGCGCCCGCCAAATCGCCGCAACAATTTCCCGTAACAGATTTAATTGTGCGAATATGAATTGAATTACCGCGCCTGTGTGTCAAAATTTGCTGGATAAGAAGCGAAAGTCCGGGGTGGCGCACGGTTTGCGCCATACATCTCGTAATAAACACATCGGTTGCCAAAATCTCTAAAATGCCTTGATACGATTTCTGCAACATGGCAGTCTTGTTAAAATCAAACAGTTCTGTTACCAATAACGGCAACGTTTTATCGCCGTCGCTATCAAACTGATTCGCTATTGTTAACAGCGTTTTAACGATGCGCATATCGGATTCGTTCGCACCGCCATAGGCAAAATCGGCGCCGGGAAGTATGATGGCACTCGCGTTTTGGTAGTCTACTCGTTTTAAATGCTCCATCCTGAGCGCAGTGCCTGACCGAAAGGTAATCCTTCGGGCGTCCCACAAAGGCCCGAGGATGTTGCGTAATTCAATAGTACGCTCTAGACTTACCTCCTCGGACAAAATGACGACGTGTAATCCGCGCGCACCCCGTAGTTTCAAAAATCTATGCACACGTTCCCCGGAACGCATCAATTCCTCTACAACCGCCGGTGTACGATTCGTCCAGCCCAGAATTAAAATGTGATTTCGCCGCACAATCGGGGTTAAACCGCGTTCAAAATCACGAATTTTCTGATTTAGCCACTGGGTCAAAATTGCAATTAACGAACCCATGAAAAGGACGTATCCAAGCACTGTTAACACCGTGGATATCACGCGGCGCGGCAAACCCTCGTCATCTCCCAAATACCCCGGATCGGTCAACCGCAAAAACGCCCACCAGATAGCGGATTTTTTTTCTACAAAAGAACCGTCGGTAACCTGCACAAGCAATCCCCCGGCGCTGGCAACCAAGCCAATTAACGATGCTATGAATAGCAATCTGGCATACGCACCGCGTAAGAGGAAGTGCTCAATGTTGAATTTAAATTTGTTCTTCAACCGGTCAAACATTGGTGATTTCAGCAAAAATAGCCAAATATGAGTAGCGAAGTTATTCCTTAATCATGGCATTAAAATTGGAAGGCGGTTCCGGTTATCGGATTGATATCTGCTCGCTGGAATGCACCAATAGCACCTCGTTCGCGCGTTCATAATGCCGCAATGCGTCAGCCACTGGGCGCGGTTCGGCGCTGTCCGCTTTTAAGCCCGCAATTACCAAGTCAGCCTGCGAGGATCGGTGGAATACCTCTTCCTCCAGCTCGTCCAGGCTGCAAGATACGGACGTCACGTTATGCGTCGAGATTGGCAGCCGCCCTTCCGTCATGAGCGTTGAGAGTTTGTTCACTTCCCGCCCGGCTTCCGTCGAATCGAAGCAGCCGAATAGCTTAATTTCGGCGCGTTTCCATTCCGGATGGCCGACAATAATATATGCGAACATTAACATCATTGGCGCGTTGGACAGCGTCTCCTCAGTTACCCAAACATGAATGGACGACCGGTAGCCGAAACGGTATTTTGTCGACCGCAAGATGAGGACGTTGAACATCGCGTTCGCCGCCAGGCGGGCACCCTGTTCGACCTCCTTAATCTCTTCAGGATTATCTTGATGGAACTCAAGCAAAATGCAGTTGTTCGGCAACCCGGAGACTCCCGGCATCTGCAGCGTTTGAGCTATCGCAAGCTGAAACGACGGGCAAATCAGCGAATCGACAAAGATGCCGGCACGGCTTACTTCTGTTCGCTGAATCAACTCGTCAACGCCGAGGCGTGCGGTAACCTCGCTCGAAAATGAATATTCACCCTCCGAGAACTGGATGAACTGGCCGAATCCGTGCCGGTGGCAAATCCATCGGAGCAGGTCGAAGTGCCCAAGGCGGCGTTCGCCGAATCGCGTCACTGCGACAATTGACGGCCGCCATCCGTCTTTAGTGGAGATAGCGCGGCTCTTCTGCAGGAAAATCTGCAGCCGCCGCGTTAGCTGGAACATCGTCCCTTGGAATATTGCAGTTAAATCGCGCTGCCCGTGTCGGCTGCGCCGCAGCCCGATATATACCGCTATCATCAGAAGCAGTGCGAGAATCGTGTAAAGAATGTCTATCCGAATCATCATCAAACCGCACATCACCGCGCCGAGCAGCGATAAATACCAGCGAGTGTGGAATGTCGGGCGGTACGACGGGTTGCCCGAGAAGTATTCGAGGAACGACACCGCACAGAGCGCGCCGTACGTCACCATGAAGAACATCGTAAGAATCCGGGCGATAGTGTCCACACCGCCTAGAACCACGAATACGATTGCAATCGCGCCCGACACGCAAGTCGCATAAAACGGCTCCTGCGCCTTGCCCAACCCCTTTTCCAGCAGGCGGTTCAGTTTGGGAATCGGCAGCACGTTGTCGCGCGCCAGCGCTTGCAGCGTTCTCGGCGCCACCATGATAGAGCCGAGTGCGGACGACAGCGCCGCTGCGGCTAACCCGATGTATATTATGGGTGGCCAGATGGCAATCTTTGCCATGATGAAATAATCCTCCGCGAGGTCTTCGGGCGTCGCGCTTAGTGCAAGTTTTACGGCGACCAAAGTGTAAATTACCATTCCAGCAAACGTTGCCCCGATGGTACCGAGCGGTATGCTGCGTTGAGGGTTCTTCAGGTCCCCCGATAGCCCCAAGCCCGCAATCATCCCCGTGAACGCCGGGAAACATATGGCGAAAACTGTACCGAAACCGTCGTTTTTATCAATACGCGCCGTCACGTTGAGGCCGTTTAGCTCCGTGCCGTCGGGGGGTTTTCCTAGCAGGAATGCGGCAATTGCCGCTGCAAGCAGGCAGCACACAGCCCACAGTGCACGCACACCCAGGTTGGCGCCTCGCGTTAGCATGAGAGCGATGAGCAGGCATGTAAAGGGGAGGCTAACCCAGCGGGGGTCGGACACCTTATCAATCCATTTAATCGTCTCCGCTTCCGCAGCCAATTGATACACCGGCTTAAAGGCTTCGGCGAAAGCTACCATGTAGAACGCCACCGAAATCGCTTGGGAAAGATAAAGCGCAATTCCGATCGCGCCGCCGATGCTCATGCCGAATGAGCGGCTAACGATGAAGTACGCGCCGCCGCCCGCCACCCGCCGGTTCGTGGCAATTTCGGACACCGCCAGAACCGTGGGAATAGTCACAAAATGGCCGAGGGCAATAACTACAAGCGTCAGCCCCAGCCCGACGTGCGCCACAGCGTAACCGAACCGCAAAAAGAGAATCGCGCCGAGAATGGTGCTCACCGAGGCGAGGAAGACCGGCGCCGTGCCGAAGCCGTGCCCCGAACCTGGATCCGAAGCCGAACCGCCCAGTTTTGATCGGGCGAGTTCTGCCGCTTTTGAGAACATTATTAATTCTCCTTCAATTATTCAAGGATTTTCTTAAAACCTGTTTGAAAGTTCATATTTTACAGCACCAGTTGTCATAAGCCAAAGCGCCAGCGCGGGATCGAGCGGGTGAATTGCGAGTACAATTGAGATTCTCAGGATTATAAAATCATTATTTCACCTAAATCGAAAGCCCCAGAGGGGCGATAGGTATATAGCAACATCAATTCACCCTACATCAATAGCCCCAGAGGGGCGGCAGGCATTAAGTATCCCACTACCCTCAGTAGGCTGAAATCAAGCGACTGAATAACGAGTGCGCTAGAGATCTTCATTGCCCCGTGTAAACTATCACCCCACCCTCCCTAGGCGGGCATCTTGCCTCCCCAACCCTAGCGTGCCACCATGCTTGTAGGCGGGGCATCTTGCACCGCTCAACCTTGGAGTAACGTATTTCGTGGAACGTAGCAATCGAATAGAATCAACTGAACAAATAGCGAAGGCGATATTTAATCCCGTGCCGTAGAAACCTTCCTTGCCTCACCACACCTTGTAGGCGGGGCATCTTGCCCCGCGTATGCCAGCACGCCTCGTAGACTGGAATCAAGCAACCGAATAGGTTAAACTGAACGAATAGCAATGCAATTTCCAAAACACCGCTCGAACCCAGCTCTACCACTATCTCCGAAGCAATAATAGACCTCCAAACACTATCTCCGAAGCAATAATAGACGTCCAAATTTTACGGACACTCTTCCTTACTTGAAATGATTGTAGTAACCGCAATATCAAAAAATTTCCTGATGAAATTTGGCGCGAAATTCGACCATGCTGGGACCGAATGCGCTCGGGTGAACGCGGTTCGTCAACAAAACGGCAAATGACCTGCTTTGCAAATTGATTCGAATCGAAGTTCCGGTAAATCCGGTGTGGTAGAGCGAGCCATCCTCCAAGATAATCCAACCCACGCTGCGCAATTCGTTTAATCCGTTCGTAGCAACGGCTGCCATCTGTGCCACGTCATTCTCCGTCAACACCCCGTCTCCGCCGCCAATAATCATGCGGCAATATTTCGAAACGTCCTCAGCGGTTGAGAATAAGCCCGCGTTTCCCGACACGCCGCCGAGATAATGGGCATTCTCGTCGTGCACCGCGCCAACGTTCACCCCTTCCCGCCAGTCGTAGCGCCGATGGTCGGCAATGCGTTTTTCAAAGCTGTTGGAATCTTCCGTCGCGGCGATACGGTCTATCCACGATTCAGGCGGATTATACCGCGTTTCGGACATGGCGAGCGGCTGAAAAACCTGTTCGTCAGCCAGGCTGTCCAGCGGTTTTCCCGCGGCGCGCTCAATGAGCGCGCCGAGCAGGATATAGCCAAGGCAACTGTATTCGACTTTCGCGCCCGGCGGCTGTTCCAGCGGCATCCGGCAAAGGTGTTTAACAGCCCGGTCTTTGGATTCGGTTTCCATATACAGCGGCCGCCACGCCGGAAGCCCGGAGGTATGCGTCAGCAAGTGGTGAACCGTCACCTCCGGATGCGAAAATTCGGGCAGGCAGTCTCGGACGGGTGCGCGCAATTCGATATCGCCGGACGCAACCAGGCGCAGGGCGAGCGTTGAGATAACCATGGGTTTTGTGAGCGACGCGATATCGAAGATTGTGCCGCGGTGCATCGGTTTAACATCCGGTTCAATCATCCGGTTCCCAAATGCTTCGTAATAGGATAAGTTGCCGCCTTCGACGATGTAAGCCACTGCTCCCGGAAAGACGCGGTCTGCTATACCCTGGCGAATAGTGCTTGAGATTTGGGTTGGGTTCATCTACGGAGTGACCCGATTCACAGATATGATTCAGGGCGCCAACTTATTTCAACGGCAGCGTTATCCTTGCGGCGCCCGTCATTTCAATCAGGATCGCTTGGCCCGGTTGTATTTTACGGTCGGACGGAATGCCCGGAAAAATCTCGCCCGGGGTATTTGCAATAAACCTCTCACCGTCGTATACGGCAATTTGGGACGCATTCCTCTGAATTTCGCTAGTCCAGGCCAGGTCGCTGAGGCGGTTGATACCGCTGTCGTAGTGCGGGATGCCCACGATGTTCCAACCCGGATTGAGGTGAAGCGGCGCGTCGAGCAGTGTCCCGATGAGATGCAGCGTTCTCGGTGCTTTGAGGGCGGCGAAGATGCCCGTTTCGGCATCAATGCGTGAATCGTTCGCGCCGCCGAAGTACGGCTTCAACTCATTCACCCCCCCGGTCGCGTCAGGGGAGCCCGTAACCAGCCAGTGGACGTTTTCTGAACCGCCGAGCACCTCGTAAAGGTCGCTAATATTGGTGATATTTCGCGGCGCGCCGTTGACGGTGTTGACGTTAATCGGAAGGTGAATTAGGTTTAACCCGTCATGAACCGTCAAGCGAATTTCCTTCTGCGTGTTCGACGTCGGGATGACCCGCACAAGCAGCGACTGCGAATCCGACTCGCCGCCGGAATCAACGAGCGCCAATCTGATTCGCGCGCTGCCGTACGCGCCTTCCACCGACGTGATTGTGAGACGATGCCCGTCCGTTTCTACGCGGAAAATATCCGTTTCGCTTGGATTCGCTTCCCATCTGAGGCTGCCCAACGAGTCCTGCTCATCCGAGGCGTAGCCTGACAGGTCGACGACTAGCGTTTTTCCGGATGGGACGGATTGATCCGGAATCGTTCCAGATATTTCGGGCGGCGTGTTCGGCGGCAGGCTGATTTCTGCCAGTTTTACGAGAATTGTGTCGATCGAGGCGCGGTGGCTCGTGTTTCCAGTCTCTTTCCAGTATATAATTCCATCTCTGTCAATTACGAATGCGGCGGGAATGGCGATGGTGGAAAATGGGCTCTTCACACCGTAATCCACGATAGCCCCGAGTTTCGCATCTTCATCGGATAGGATGGGAAACGTCGCCCTTACACGCGGATTATTGGCTGTGTCCCGCGATACATTTACATCGTCGCGGCTGATGGCATACAGTTCAGCACTGTGTTCCTGTATGTCATCGTAATACCGTTGCAGCTCACCGAGCTGCGTTATGCAGAACGGTCAGAACTGGCCTCGATAAAAGATTAAGACGACATTCTCACTCCCTCGGTGGTCGCTTAACGTCACGATTTGATTGTTTGTGTCCGGCAGCGAAAAATCCGGGGCTTCGTCGCCAACGTTGTTGCCAACAGCGGCTGCGTCGGTTTCGACGCCAATCAATATGCCGCCAATAAGGGCAACGATAATTGCGATATGAATCAGGTTTCGCGTATTCATGTCCATTCTCCTTCGCTAGTTTAAAGTAACGGCGTTCTTATCCTTTTGGCTCCAATTCAGTGTCGTCGCCGTTCCAAAAATTTCCGATAATTCACTAATCCATCTCCGCCTCTTGTGGAACGCCGCTTGCGCCGCCGCGCCGGCTCTTGAACACGGCAACCGCCTCCAAAATCAACCAGACCTCGAGCGCCAGAATAATCGCGGACAGGACGAGCAGCAGCGGGTTATGCCAGAACGACTTAAAGTTCAAAATCATTGCGCCCGTCGTCATGCAGATGAGGAATAACATCGGTATCAACGTATAGATGATGGGGCGCCCCGATTTCCAGAGGAAAATCGTTGCCACCAGCAGCGTCAACCCGCCGACGAGCTGGTTGCTCGCACCGAACAGCGGCCAGAGCAGGAAACCGCCTGAACCGGGTCCGAGGTTCGGCGCTTCAACGAGCAGCGCCAGCAGCAGGCTGGGCACAACCGCCAGCGCCGCGCCGATGTAGCGGTTTTGGAATCCTTTAATCTTATACGCCGCGCCGAGTTCGCCGACGATCAGGCGCTGAATTCGCGTGCCGGTATCGAGCGACGTCGCGGCGAAACTGATGACGATGACGCTAATAAACGTGTTCGCCAAAAGTTCGGGAATCTTCAGCGCCTGCAAGAACGTGGAAGCGCCGAGCACGAAATTGGTGATGCCGCCGCTGCTCGCCGCGTGCCAATCGTGGTAGTGCGTGATCCATTCGCTGTGGCTAAGCCCCGCGGCAACCGCGAGCGTGGCGAACATCGCCAACGTTCCCTCACCCAGCATCCCGCCGTATCCGACGTGCCGCGCGTGCGTCATTTTGTCCAACTGTTTCGATGTCGTTCCGCTCGAAACCAGCCCGTGGAAACCGCTGATTGCGCCGCAGGCGATGGTTACGAAGATGAACGGAAACATCGGGAGAGCGCCCTCCGGGTTAGGGTTGATTGCCGGCGCTTGCATCGTCGGATGCGCCACCATCAGCCCCAAGAACATCACCGCCAACCCGACAAAGAGCTGGTGCGAGTTGATATAGTCGCGCGGCTGCAGCAGCAGCCACACCGGCAATACCGACGCAACGAATGAGTAGCCCAGCAGCAGGATAATCCACGTCACCTTTTGGCTGCCCATAATCTCTGGCAGCGGTATCGGCACGCGTGTCCCCACCCAGACCATGACATAAAGCATGAGCAGAGCAATTATAGACGGCCAAAGCAGCGGAATCCCTTTTCGATAGAGCAGAAAACCGATAGCGAGCGCCACGGCAATCTCGAAATTAATGGGCAGCACACTTGTCGGATATTTGACGAACAGGCTGGCGATGGCGTATGCGAAGACCGCCAGGACGAAAAAAATCAAGAAGTAGACGATTATCAGAAACAGCGTTCTTGCGCGGGAATTCACCAGCAACCCGGCGAGGTCTCCGACGGACCGCCCCTTCCGCCGGGCGGAGACCACGAGCGCGCTAAAGTCGTGCACTGCGCCCATAAAAATTGTCCCGAGCACCACCCAGAGAATCGCGGGCAGCCAGCCCCAAAACACGGCAATCGCGGGCCCGATAATCGGTGCGGCGCCGGCAATCGACGAGAAGTGGTGCCCAAACAGCACGTGCTTGTTAGTCGGAACATAATCCACGCCGTCCTCTAGCTCATGCGAGGGCATCGGCTCATCGTCGGACAGCCGAAAAATCTTCTCGGAGAGAAACTTCGAGTAGTAACGGTACCCCAAAAAATATAGAATCAACACAACAACCGCAATTACCGCAGCGTTCATAGGCGTCCCGCCTCCCTGTGCAATCGGCAAAACAGATTTTTACCGCATTTCCATTGCGTTTGTATTTTCATGTCTTAGTAGTCTTTGTAGGTTGGGTAGAGCGGATAATCCCAAAACCGTTCCAATTCCGTTGACAGTTCACAACCCAAAACGCTGCCAATTCCAAATTGTGCGCAGCGAAACCCAACGCTTTTCTGACCTCCCGAAATTTAAAATGCGTTGGGTTACGCTCCACGTGTATTGCCCACGACATCTTTCCTAAATTGCCGCCCTTAATAATCTGATGAACATATAAGGGATTTTCCGCTCAACCCAACCTACAAAAACAGCACCAACTCAGTCATGTCGAAGCCCCAGCGGGGCGACAGGTATAAAGAATTTGAATTCATCACGCACCGAAGACGCTAGTCTTTGTAGGTTGGGTAGAGCGGATAATCCCAAAACCGTTCCAATTCCGTTG
>JAPPKS010000017.1:270567-284585 GCA_028819845.1 Candidatus Poribacteria bacterium
ATTTGAATTCATCACGCACCGAAGACGCTAGTCTTTGTAGGTTGGGTAGAGCGGAAAATCCCAAAACCGTTCCAATTGTATTGACAGCTCAGTACACAAAACATTGCCTATTCCAAATTACCTGTAGCGAAACCCAACGCCTTTCTGCACTCTCGAGATTTAAAAGGCGTTGGGTTTCTCCGCGCACTGACAATTCTCGAACGCAATCAATACACCAGTTCTTGTAGGTTGGGTTAAGTGGTGTTTTAAGAAACAGTTAGCTACAACGCAAGCGTTTCGTGCTTTAATGAATCATGAATTCCCTACAATCTAGCGTAACCCAACCTACAAGAACTCTCTTTATCACAGCCCATCATTCAATCACACAAATCACAATTCAGACAAATCCTAATCCGCAATCGCCGTTTAGATTTTTTAGTATACCAAAAAACCACCTCACCCGTCAATAGCGGATGATTTTCACCGCAAGTCCGAAACCCGGATAGAAATGTGTGAAACCGCACCCCATCCTGTCGTCGTTTTCATTTGTGCACTCCTAAACGTTGCCTCAAATTATCTTGCACGGAGAGCTATAATGAAAACGAAACGCGCCCCAAAAACCATCGCCGAAGACATCAGCCGGAAACTGAACCGCAAAAACCAGCTCGATGCAATGAAACGGCAGCTCGCCCGAAAAGCGCGGGCACGCCGTAAATCCGTCGAAAAATCGTCCGCCGAAAAATAATCCACACTCCCTTTTTCACAATCCCCTCCGAAAAAAAACTTGACACGCTCCCAGAAATGTGAGACAATAGGTGATTGCGTGCTGAAAGTGCGCGTAATACATTTTTTTTTGGCTTGAGTTTGTGAAAAATTTCACAAACTCTACTGCGTTTTTGATACATTTCTCTTTCGGAAGCCAGCTTGTCATAGATTCAATCGGTTTACGGCGAGCCCATCTTCCATGCGAAGCCGCCGAAGGTTATGACATTGACTTTTGTAAGCGGCAATGAGGCGACTCAGTTAACGTGAAGATTAGCCGCAGATTTCTACCATTTGTCCTTCTCGGAACATCGTTACTTCTGTTTGCACCGTTAGGTTTTTCGGCGGAAGGCGACCACCATCATACCCATACCAGCCGCGGCGTTGAATCCCCCCACGCGGACGACACACACCATGCGGAGCATCACGGCGTTGACGGAGCAGTCCTGCCGGTCTGGAGTGTCATTCCGTTTATCGGCATTCTGCTCTCGATTGCGTTTTGGCAGCTTGCCGCGCCGCATTTCTGGCATCAGCATTACGGCAAGATTTCTTTAGCCTGGGCGTTAATTTTCGCACTGCCGTATCTCGCAATTTTTCGGGGCGCAGCCTTCTACGACATACTCCATATCTATCTAATCGACTATATCCCGTTTATCATACTGCTCTGGGGTTTGTTCACGGTTGCAGGCGGTATTGTGGTTCGCAGCACCCTGCGCGGCACGCCGGTTGTCAACCTGATGCTGCTGCTGATTGGGACGGCGATTGCGTCGTGGATTGGCACGACAGGCGCGTCGATGCTACTGATTCGCCCGCTGATTCGCGCCAACGCTTACCGCAAAAACAAGACCCACCTGGTAATCTTCTTCATCTTTTTGGTAAGCAATATCGGCGGCTCGCTGACGCCGCTGGGCGACCCGCCCCTGTTTTTGGGTTTTTTGCACGGCGTCCCGTTTTTCTGGACGACCACCGCGCTATTCCCGCAAATGGTGTTTATCAGCGTGCTGCTGCTTGGCCTCTTCTTCATTTTGGACACGATACTATTCAAACGCGAGGGCGGACAGGCGCCGGACGACGGTGAGCGTGCGCCGATTCGCATTGCGGGATTGTTTAACCTAATTTTCCTCGCCGGCATTGTCGGGGCTGTCTTGATGAGCGGCACCGCCAACTTGGGCGAGGTGAACATTCTGGGCGTCCATGTAGCGTGGCAGAACCTGCTTCGCGATGTGCTTATAGTGGTAATGGGACTGTTATCGTTGAAGTTCGCACCCTTCGAGGGCGCACTGCGGCGCGAGAATCACTTTGAATGGGAACCGATCGCCGAAGTCGCCAAGCTGTTCGCCGGAATTTTCATGACGATTATCCCCGCGTTGGCGATTCTCAAAGCGGGAGAGCACGGCGCCTTAAGCGGATTGATTCGGTCGGTTACCGAACCGCTCCACTATTTTTGGGTGACGGGCATATTATCGAGTTTTTTGGACAACGCACCGACCTATTTGACATTCTTTAACACTGCCCTCGGAAAGCTGGAGTTGACGGAAGCCGTGGTGCCGCAAATCCTTAACGGATCGCTCACCGAAGCGCACCATCTCGAGTTCGTCAGGATTCTGACAGCGATTTCCATCGGCGCGGTTTTTATGGGCGCGAACACCTATATCGGGAACGCCCCGAACTTTATGGTGAAGTCAATCGCGGAAGGCAGCGGCATCAAGATGCCGAGTTTTTTCGGATTCATGCTCTGGTCGGTCGTCATACTCTTCCCGCTGTTTGTGGTTGTGACCTTCGTTTTTCTGCGTTGATAGAAATACATTTAGCCCCAGGGTAAATTTAAAGGGCGGTCAAGTTCAAGATGTTTTGGTCCAAGAAGAAAGGCAGCGATTGGATCAGCGTGGGCGACTTGGGCACCATCGGCCTAACGCTCGCACTCGCAATAGTTATCGGGTTCTTCGCCGGCAGGTGGATTGGCGGCAAACTGGGAAACCCAACCGCCGGATCGATTATCGGCTTTCTATTCGGCACGGCGGCGGGTTTTATTGAGATGTTCCGAGCCGTGTCTCGTTGGAACAGGCGCATGGATCGCGGTGAGCGCAGCGATACAGAGGATTCGGAGGAAGGTCAGTAAAGTGAACCCGCGCGCACCGATTGAAGTGGACGATCGATTCCTCCAGCATGTCTACCGATTGTCGACAATACTTGCGCTGCTCGGGACGGCGGTGCTTTGGGGAATATACGGGTTTCCGGCCGGTTTAAGTTTTGCCATCGGCAGCCTGTTCAGTTTGGGCGCTGTATTGGCGCTGGAAATTGTCATTCGCCGTATGGTAGTGCCCGGGAGTTCGCCCAAGGCGAAGCGGTGGCTTGGGTTCATAGCACTCGGCAAATTTACAGTTATTTTCGCCGGCTTTTATTTCTTGATGAAAGCAGACTGGTTGAATATCTACACCTTGGCGGCAGGCGTCGGGCTCGTGCAGGTTGTCATAATTCTTAAAGCCTTCGGGCTAATGGCGGGGATTCTGCTCAAAGGCGGCGCAACAAAGCGTTAATGAACGATACATTATGAGAAAATTGGTTTTCACGCTGTCATTTACAATCTTAATCTCCGCTGCGGTCGCGGTACCCCCCGCCTTGGCGGGCGAAGATGCGCACCGTTCCTGGTTAAGCCCAATCTCCAAACTGCTGCCGAATGAAATTGTTCCGGAACCTCAACGGTGGCATCAGCCGGATCTCATCCCCAACGCCTATTTCGTGGTGTTGTTTATCGCCATCCTCTTCATCGCCGCCACGCGGAACTTAAAGCGCCTCCCGCGCGGCAAAGGACAGACGTTTCTGGAACTGTTCGTTGGCGGATTAATCAACTTTTTCGGCGGAATCTTGGGCGAACACGGAAAAAAATATGTTCCGTTCGTCGGCTCCTATTTCATCTTTATCCTGTTTTTGAACTACCTCGGACTCATACCCGGTTTTCAATCTCCGACGGCAGATTTGAACACCACGCTAGCGCTCGGCATCAGCGCGCTGATTGGCGTTCATATTATTGCGATTAAGGAGAACGGGCTGGTCGGCTATCTGCGCCACTTCATCGGCGATCCGTGGTGGTTGGGGCCATTGATGTTTCCACTGCACATCATCGGCGAAATCGCCCGCGCCGGCTCACTGGCGATTCGGCTTTTCGGCAATATCTTCGGCGAGGAGTCCGTCGTCATTAATTTGACGCTTTTGGGGCTTGCAATTCCGGCGATCGCGGGCATGATTCCTTGGGTTCCAATCCAGGTGCCGATGCTGTTTTTCGGGTTGTTTGGCGGCTTCCTCCAAGCACTCGTCTTCTCGATGTTGACCTCAATCTACATCGTGACCTTTCTTTCTCACGATGATGAAGCGCACGGCGCGGAGGCGCATCCTTGAACAATGGGCGGCTAGCGCCGTCCGTAATTTATCGTTTTTTCGGTTTCAAAACTCTGTTTTGGCATAAAATTTAAAGGAGGAACATTCATGGTTTATCTCGCGGTTTTAGCTTTTGGGGTGGCGCTCGGTCTGCCCATCGCCGTGATAGCGGCATCAACTGCACAAGGAAAGGCGACCAGCACCGCTCTCGAAGGCATTGCACGTCAACCCGAGGCGGCGCCTCGGATTCAGACAGCGATGATCATCGGTCTGGCGCTCATCGAATCGCTGGTTATCTATTCGCTGCTAATCTTTTTCTTGCTGATGGGCAAACTGCCGGACGTAACCCCGGCTGAAGGCGAAAAGGTCAGTGCACTTGAAAAGATAATGCAGGTGGGATCGTCCCAAGAGCACCACGACGCAGATCACAGCCACTAGAAGGGTCGTGAAACGTAAAGCGCGATCGTTTCGGTCGCGCGCTATGTTTCAGCAAGGACGAGACGGCGTATCATTATGGAAAAAATTTCAGTTATTATCTTATCGTTCTGTGCGTTCACTTTAGCAGCGATTCCGTCCGCATTTGCCGCGGAAGCCGGTGGTGACGGCGGCGGATTATTGGGCGCCATTGGAATCGATCCGCAGACAATAATCCTTCAGGTGATTGGGTTTCTTGTTGTTCTGTTTGTGCTATGGAAATTCGTCTTCGGCCGCATCGGTGGGCTTTTGGATGACCGCCAACTGGAGATTACCTCGCGAATGGAGAAGCTCGAGGCAGATCAGCTTGAGCTTGACCGGTTGAACGCTGAAACGCGTCAGCGGCTCAGCGAAATCGAATCCGAGGGGCAGGCGAAAATTCAGGCGGCGATTGATGAAGGAAACGCCGAGCGGCAGCGCATACTCGATACGGCGCGCCAAGATGCGGGCGCCGAGCTCGAAAAAGCGCGCGCCGCCATTCAGCGCGAAAAAGAGGAAGCCATTCTCGAATTGCGAGGGACTGTCGCCGAAATCGCTATTGACGCCGCAGGAAAAATCATCGATCAGACGCTCGACGCCGAGAAACATCGGCACATTATTGATGAATCGATCGGCCGCCTACCGGCGCAGAACACCCAATAGTATCTAACATTCAATTTAAAGAAACACTATCCAATGAGAGAGATTCGCATTGCCAAACCCTACGCGCAAGCGCTGTATGACGCAGCTATAGAGCAGGAGGCGTTGGACCCCATCGTCGCGGATGCTAATCGGCTTATTGAGCTGACAGGTGAATCGGAAGATTTCGAAAACTTCTTGAGCAACCCGATTCTATCCCCGCGGTTCAAGGGCGAGATGTTTCAGCAGCTCTTATCAGAGACTGTGCAACCGCTTACGCTCAATTTCCTGCTGCTGCTCGCGTCGAAACAGCGTGACCGGTTCTTAACCGCAATATTGAAGGCATTTTTAGAGATTGTCGATCGAAAAGCCGGACGCGTGGTTGCCCAAGTCACCTCAGCCGTGCCGTTAAACGATGCGCAGCAGGAAGACCTCACGCAGCGGCTGCTCGACTATTCGGGCGCGGCGGAAGTGCGGCTCGAGTTGGGGATAGACACCGGTATCCAAGGCGGAACCGTCGTTCGATTGGGAGATACCGTATTCGACGGCAGTGTTGTCACGCAGCTTGAGCGAATGAGAACATTGCTTGCGAGGGGATAAGGGAGAAAACAGTTCATGGCAAGAGAAGTTAGACCCGATGAGGTTTCAAATATATTAAAGCAACAACTGCTGCAATACAGCCAGCAGGTTGACGTTTACGACTCCGGAACGGTGTTGGATGTCGGCGACGGTATTGCCCGCGTGCACGGGCTTGCCAACGTTATGGCGAGCGAGATGGTTGAATTCCCGAACGAGGTGTTCGGGATGGCGTTCAACCTCGAAGAGGATAACGTCGGCTGTGTTCTCTTCGGCGAGGATAAGCTAATCCATGAAGGCGATATCGCCAAGCGCACGAACAGGCTGCTTGAAGTGCCCGTCGGCGAGGCGCTGCTTGGGCGCGCCGTGAACGCGCTCGGACAACCCATTGACGGAAAAGGAGAGATTAAGACCGAGCAGACCCTCCCCGTTGAGCGGAAGGGGCTGGGAATCGTGCAACGCCAGCCGGTGAACGAGCCGCTTTATACCGGTTTAAAGGCGATTGACAGCATGACGCCGATTGGACGTGGACAGCGCGAGCTAATTATCGGCGACCGTCAAACGGGCAAGACGGCTATCCCGATTGATACTATCATCAACCAAAAAAATACCGGCGTGTTTTGCATCTATGTGGCCGTCGGACAGAAGGGTTCGACCGTCGCGCAGGTCGTGAATACCCTAGAAGAACACGGCGCGATGGATTACACCATTGTCGTTTCCGCGCCGGCGAGCGAACCGTCCCCGCTCCAATATCTTGCGCCCTACACGGGCACCTCGATGGGTGAATATTTCCGCGACAAGGGGCAGCACGCACTGGTAATTTACGACGACTTGACCAAACATGCGTGGGCATACCGCCAGATGTCGCTGCTCTCACGCCGCCCGCCGGGTCGCGAAGCATATCCGGGCGACGTATTCTATCTCCACTCCCGCCTGTTGGAACGCGCCGCAAAACTTAGCGACGACTTGGGCGGGGGTTCGTTGACCTCATTGCCAATTATTGAAATTTTCGAAGGCGATCTCACAACCTACATCCCGACCAATGTGATTTCGATTACCGACGGACAGATTTACCTGACTTCCGAACTCTTCAACCAAGGTGTCCGTCCTGCTATTGACGTCGGCACGTCGGTATCTCGCGTCGGCGGCGATGCACAGACCAAAGCCATGAAATCGGACGAGGTTGCCGGCACATTGAAACTCGATTTGGCGAGTTTCCGCGAAGTTGCCGCCTTCGCGCAGTTCGGTTCCGACCTTGACGCTTCAACGCAGAGCCAGCTTCGGCGTGGTGAGCGGTTGGTAGAATTGCTGAAACAACCTCAATATGAGCCAATGCCTGTCGAGAAACAGATTGCCTCTATTTTCTGCGGATCAAACGGGTATCTGGACGACATTGAAACAAATTTGGTGGCGCGGTTTGAATCCGAATTCTTGGCATATATGGAGAGAAATCACGCCGACATCCTCACGGAGATTGCAGAATCGGGACAACTCAGTGATGAATTGATTGACAAACTGCATGAGGCTGTAAAGAGTTTTAAAGGTGAATTTAGTAATGAGCTATGAGTTGCGTATTACGTATTACGTATTACGTATTACTCGTTACTCGTTAGGAAAAATACGTAATACGTAATACGTAATACGTAATGCGTAAGAAGCAAGGGCGAAAGCCATGAAGTTCGGGGAGTGGCAGAATACTGTGCCCGAGCGTATTACCGGCGATGCGCTTTGGAATTCGAATATGCGCTAGGATCGGCTCGAGAGTGCCGAGATTGGCATATAAAAGGGCGTTGCATTCTGGTAGTTGCATGAGGCGATTAAAGGCTATTAGTAAGGCTTTGGAAATGAGCGTTGAATTACTAGTTACGCATTACGTATTACGCATTACTCATATACATTAAGGCGCAAGGGCGAAAGCCATGAAGTTCGAGGAGTGGCAGCGGACGGTACCTGAAAGCATTACCGGCGATGCACTATGGAGGGTAAAGGTCTACCGGTTGGCGCTGTACGCCGCGAATATCGGCTGGGCCGACATCACAGCGCTGGCTAAAGACAGACGCGCTGTTTCTTTATCCGATCAGCTTTGCAGATCACTCGGTTCAATCAGCGCAAATATCGCCGAAGGATTCAGCCGAAGCAGCGATAGAGACCGCGCCCGGTTCTACGAATATGCGCTAGGATCGGCTCGAGAGTGCCGAGATTGGTATTTCAAAGCCCGCTTCATTCTGAACGAATCTATTATCGATCACCGCTTAGAATTGATGACCGAAATAATCCGATTATTGCTAGTAATGCTTTCAAATCAGAGAAAATCTAATTTAAAAGAAGAATCTGAACCCTACAATATCGACGACACCGAAACACCCCTAAACGACTAATCCTTCTTAATTACGCATTACTCATTACGCATTACGCATTACTCATTACTCATTACGCATTACTCATTACGCTTTACGCTTTACTCATTATTCTTCTAACTTTCCCCCATGTCAACATTACGTGAAATCAGACGCCGAATCGCAAGTATCGAAAATATCGCACAGGTGACGGATGCGATGCGCGTGGTCGCCGCGGCGAAGCTGCGGCGCGCACAGGAAAACATCCTCGCGACGCGCCCGTTCGCGGAAAAATTCAACACCATTTTGGGCCATCTTATTTCTCAGATTGAGAATCCTACCCATCCCCTGTTGGAGTCGCGCGAACTGAAGCGGGTTTGCCTTATCTCCGTTTCCGCGGACCGCGGGTTGTGCGGCAGCTTTAACAGCAACGTCATCCGAACAACAACGCAGCGGAGGGCTTACTATGAAGCGCAGGGATCGGAGGTTTCGGTCATCTGCGTCGGCAGGCGCACACGCGACCATTTCGCACGGCGCAATTATAACATCATCGCCGAATATGTGAACATTTTTCGGCAACTTGCATTCGAGTCAGCGGTCGCCATAGTGGCAGAGTTTGAGCATCTTTACAGGGACAAAGGTGTCGATAAGGTGGAGGTCATCTACAACGATTTCAAATCTGCCATCCTGCAGACGGTCTTGGTCGAGCAGTTGCTGCCGCTTACCCCGGAAGTGCCGACCGGCGACGACCTGTTCCTCGATTACGTCTATGAGCCCGGACAAGATGCGATATTTCAGTCGGTATTGGCGAAACATCTTAATATGCAGATGTGGAAGGTGCTTTTGGACTCCAACGCTGCCGAGCAAGCGGCGCGGATGACGGCGATGGAGAATGCCACACGAAACGCCAAGGAACTCATTGATGATTTAGTCCTACAGCGGAACCGGGCACGCCAGACGCAGATTACGACGGAGATTTCGGAGATTGTGAGCGGCGCAGCGGCACTCGAGGGTTAAATTCCTGATGCGGTGTCCTTGCTCAATACCGAAAAAACGTGGAAGTTATGAGCGGTCAGAAACCCATAATCATCAATCAAGCTGAACTCGCTTGGGAGGGTTGGGCCGATCCCGCCATTGCCGCCAAAAGCCAGATTCGCTGGAAACTTCTGGTTACCGGCGAAAAAGGACCGAGCAGCGGGCTGGTTACAGGCATAGCGGAGTTCCCAACCGGTACGCGGCTTCCCCTTCACCACCACGAGCCCGAGGAGACGTATTACGTCGTCAGCGGCACCGGCAATATGACAATTGAGAATCGCGAATCGGAGATAGAACCGGGTTCGGCGGTCTTTATTCCGTCGAATGCGAAACATGCCGTCCGGTGCACCGGCGGCGAGCCGTTAATTTTCGTATTCTCATTTGCCTGCCACCGCTTCGACCAAATAATCTACCATTTCGACGAGTAAACGCCAGTATTTCACGGTGCTTTGGAAGGTGAAATTATGCCTTACAAAGTCAGCAAACAGAACCTGGATGCAACGGGAAATTCGGTTTTTCAGAACTGATGTGAGCGGATGGTTTAAACTTAACTAATCATGATTTATTACACCAAAGGAGGCAAACTGATGACATTTCAACTAAGGCGCATGTTAGTTGTGGCTGTCTTGACAGCGGTAGCTTTAATCGGTTGCGATCTGTCCCAAGATATGATGATGGATGTGATGACGCCGGAGGATGACGAGCCCGACACGACGCCTCCGATTGACATCATGCCGCCTATGGACTCCGACATGGTTGAGTTGGAAACTTTACCGGTGAAGGTAGTTTGGTTGGTCGACTATCCGGTCGGCGGAAAAGCCGCCTATCTCGCTTGGATAGCGGAAGTCGCTCCGACATTGCTGGCACCCGAAGAACTTAACCGGGTGGCATCTTACGACAATGTTCGCGGGGAAAATCCGCATCGGCTGGTTGAGTTTGAATTTGATAATTTATCGGATGCGGCAAAATATCTACGCCGACCCGATGTGGCTGCGGTGTTTCGGGATCTCCCAAATCGCAGCAGCCAAGTGAGTACGCATGTGTTCGCGCAACGCTCATCGGAATATACTAAGGACGAAAACCCCACGCGGACGGTTAAACTGGTTTATTTGGTGGACTACCCGCTTGGCGGAAAAGACGCGTATCTGGATTGGATTGCGACTGTGGCACCAAGTCTGCAGGAACCTGAAGAGGTCAAGCGGATTGCCTCATACGACAATATTCACGGCGCAACGCCGCACCGGTATGTTGAGTTTGAGTTCGATAGCATCGCAGACGCCAATAGGTACATGGAAACCGAAGCGGCACTGGCTGTTAGTATTGAACTCCCGAACCGCACAAGCCGGTCGTCGCAACTTCTGTACGCGCAGCGATTGGACTACGCAGAGGAGTAGCCGTTGAGATTGGTGCGGCTTCACAAACCGAGCGTTTGGGAGCCGTACCTCAACTCATGCAACATTTTAGATTCGCTGTATAATGCATCTTCGCCAAAGCAGAACAAAAGAATCTTAATTTCCGGTTAAAATCCGGCGTACATTTTGAATTGCCTCATTTACTGAACAAATTCGCAATATAGATAATTGACGGAAAGAGAGTAATTATGAACGAAGGCAAAGTTTTAGAAATCGTAGGTGCGCGCGTTGACCTCGATTTCTCGGAAGGGAAATTGCCCGATATTCTCAACGCGATCGAAGTGCAGCGCGAAGACGGTACGACGCTGTCACTCGAAGTGCAACAGCATTTGGGCGAAAATCGAGTTCGCGCAATCGCGATGGATACGACCGACGGGCTGGTGCGCGGAACGCGCGCCATTGACCGCGGCCAACCAATCTCGGTGCCCGTCGGCGACGAAGTGTTAGGGCGCGTATTTGACGTTACCGGCCAGCCGATTGATGAAGGGGGACCGGTAGACGCTAAACAACGGTATCCAATTCACCGCCATCCACCGCCCCCGGAAGAATTGAGTACGGTGTCAGAGATGTTGGAAACCGGCATCAAGGTGATTGATCTGATTCAACCGGTTGCGAGAGGCGGAAAGGTCGGCTTCCTCGGCGGCGCGGGCGTCGGAAAAACCGTGTTGGTCGCCGAACTCATCTACAATATCGCAACACAGCACGGCGGATATTCCGTTTTCTGCGGGATTGGCGAAAGGACGCGCGAGGGCAATCAGTTTTGGCTGGAGATGGACGAATACGGCGTAATCGACAAGACCGCCATGGTCTTCGGGCAGATGAACGAACCGCCCGGCGCCCGGCTCCGCGTCGGACTGGCAGGCCTCTCTATCGCGGAATACTTCCGCGACGAGGGCGGACAGGATGTGCTGATTTTCATCGACAACGTTTTCCGGTTTACGCTGGCGGGTGGCGAGGTGTCCGCGCTTTTGGGTCGTATGCCCTCCGCGGTAGGATACCAACCGACACTCGCCACGGAGATGGGAGAATTGCAAGAGCGGATCACTTCGACGAACAAAGGCTCGATTACTTCATTCCAAGCCGTCTATGTGCCTGCTGACGACTACACCGACCCGGCAGTTGTCGCGGTTTTCGGGCATCTCGATGCCGTGACGCGCCTCGAACGGTCTATCCAGCAGATGGGGCGGTTCCCCGCGGTTGACCCGTTGACCTCGACCTCGAGAATTTTGAACCCGGACGTTATCGGACAGGAACACTATGACACGACCCGCCAAGTGAAAGCCGTGCTGCAGGAATACGAGAGTTTGAAGGACATTATTGCAATTTTAGGCGTGGACGAACTTTCGGACGACCAAAAACTGACGGTTTCTCGCGCGAGAAAACTGGAGAAATACCTGACGCAGCCGATGTTCGTCGCACAGCGCTTTACCGGCAAACCGGGCAAATACGTCAAGATTGAGGACACCGTCCAAGGGTGCCAGGCGATTCTCAACGGAGACTGTGACGACGTTCCGGAGCAAGCACTGGCTTACATCGGAACGATTGACGAGGCATTTGATCAGGCAAAATCCGAAGAATTGCAAGAAGCCGCTGATTAACTAACCGGAAAAAAATGCTCGAAAAACGACTACTTTTGGAAATCAGAACGCCCCAACAGTTAATTTATGACGGGGAAGTTACGAGCGTGAGAGCCCCCGGTGAACTCGGTTTGTTTGAGATACTCTCGGGGCATATTCCTTTTCTCACAGTCTTGGAGGCTGGAGAGATTCGAATCCGAGAATCCGAGGCGGCTAAATCTCTTGCTACGAGCGGCGGCGTTTTTGAGGTGCTGCGAACCGGCGTTACCGTGTTGGCGGACACCGCCGAGTGGGCGTCCGACATTGACATAGAGCGCGCCGAAGCCGCGCGCCAGCGCGCAAAGGAACTGCTGGAGTCGCGGGATCGGGGGGTTAACCGCCCGCGCGCCGAAGCCGCGTTAGCCCGCGCGGAAAACCGCTTGAGAGTTGCGAAGCAGTCATAGCACACTTAAACCATCATTTGAGCTAATCGGCGGTTGGACTGCCTCCAGCCTCCACTTCGAAGTCCGGCGAATTACTTCCCTCATCGTAGGAACCCTTGTCCGCCTGCGTGGTCAATTTCAGGAAAAGTTCTTCAAGCGTAATATCTACCGAACGCATTTCAAGCAGCCCCCAACCGTTTTGTATAATTCGCGAGGATAATTGCGCACGAATATCCACGTTGGCATCGCAACCGACATGAAAAGTCGGGTTGTTTCCGGGACTCAAACCCCGGTTTTCAACTCGCCTGACATCGGGAATTTCGCTTAATGCAGGGGGAATGGCGTCAGCCGGCGCTGCCACTTCAAGATAAATTTCATTCTCACGGCCTAGTTCGGTGTGCTCGCCCTCACCCGCGTCAACCGAGACGGCGCGTCCTTCCACCAGCCTTACATTCCCGGTAATCCGCCCTTCATTGATTACAATCAACCGTTCGCAGGTCATACTAGCTTCCGGCAGTATGTGTGTGCTGAGGATGATTGTGCGCTCCTTGCCCAAGTTTTTGATGAGTTCGCGAATCTCGACAATTTGGCGCGGGTCCAGCCCCGACGTGGGCTCATCCAGAATTAGGACATCCGGATCATGGATAAGCGCTTGCGCCAATCCGACGCGTTGCCGAAACCCTTTGGACAGATGACCGACAATTTGGTTCCGGCGCTCGTTCAATCCGCAGGCGTCAATGGTTAAGTTCAACCGCTCTGCTCGTACCCCGCGTCGCGTCCCTTTGATTTTTGCGACGAATTTGAGATACCCCGTAACAGTCATCTCCGGGTACAACGGCACACTCTCGGGAAGATAGCCGATGTGTTTCCTAACTTCGAGGGATTCCTTGAACACATCGTAGCCCGCAACCGCGGCGCTTCCGCCGCTTGCGGGCATGAAACAGGTCAATATGCGCATCGCCGTTGTTTTACCCGCGCCGTTTGGGCCGAGAAAGCCTACCACTTCGCCTTTATCTATCTTAAAGGACACGCCTCGCAAAGCTTCCGTGGTGCCGTAATTTTTTGCGAGGTTATCAACTTCAATCACATCAATGTCTCCGTTCAATCATTTACAATCGTCGTTCAAGGATGGTATTTCCATTTTGAGGGAACGTTGAATCCTTTACGCAAAAGACGCCTTAAAGGCATTTCAGGTTTACCCCTGATAGATAAGAGCCTGTTTGAAAGTTCATTTTATACAGCCCCAAACGGGCGTCAGGTGTAAAGTACCCCACTACTCTCCGTAGCCGGGGATCAAGCGACTGAATAAGGAGTGGGATAGAGATCTTCCTTGCCCCACGTGCACTACCACGCCTTCTAGGCGGGGCATCTTGCCCCGCGTCCACCACCGCGCCTTCTAGGCGGGGCATCTTGCCCCGCGTCCACTACCACGCCTTGTAGGCGGGGCATCTT
>JAPPKS010000017.1:284685-413890 GCA_028819845.1 Candidatus Poribacteria bacterium
GGGCATCTTGCCCCGCGTCCACTACCACGCCTTGTAGGCGGGGCATCTTGCCCCGCGTCCACCACCGCGCCTTGTAGGCGGGGCACCTTGCCCCGCGTCCACCACCGCGCCTTGTAGGCGGGGCATCTTGCCCCGCGTCCACTACCACGCCTTGTAGGCGGGGCATCTTGCCCCGCGTCCACCACCGCGCCTTGTAGGCGGGGCATCTTGCCCCGCCCAACGCTGGCGTAAGGTATTAGGTGAAATCAAGCTACCGAATAGAATCAACTGAGCGAATAGCGAAGGCAATAGTAAATCCCGCACAATAGAAGTCCACCGGTTATAACAACTCAAACGCCCAAGAATGGCTTTGTCACCTATTTTTCAATTAGGCTTTAAGGCATATTCAGTTAACCATCGACCAAGCAAAGTTAAATTTGCGGGCTGTCGAGGTGGTGGTTCTGCAAGGGAATAAGCACCTCAAGTATCCGATACAAAACCTCGGCCGGGCTGCCGATGCCGTTCACGTTAGCAATAATTGACTCCGGATAATGTTCGAGCAGCGGGGACGTCTCTTCTCGGTAAACTTCCCATCTCCGTCGGATAACTGACTCCTGTGCATCGTCGGTTCGGTTCTCTTTGATGGCGCGTCCGCGAAGCCGCGCGATGAGCGTTTCCAAATCTTCGCACACGAGATGGACAATTTTTAGCACGTCGACCTGCGCCGCCATCAGATGCGCTTGATTGACATTCCGCGGGATACCGTCAAGGATTAGCAAACTTGTACCAAATTCATAGCCGCTTTCGGCAGTAAGGTCCGAGATAAACTCCGTACAGATTTGAATCGTAATATCGTCTGGAACAAGTTCGCCGCGCGATGAATAGTCATGAAAAAGTTTGCCGAGTTTGGAATTTGCGTCAAGCGCACGAAATATATCGCCGCTGGAGAGATGGAAAAATCCCGGTATGGATCCAAGCATCTTTCCTTGCGTCCCTTTTCCTACACCGGGTGCGCCAAATAGTAGTAACGTTTTGTGGCGTTGCGTGTCGCTCATTAGCTGAAAGCCTTTCTCCTCTTGAATATCCGCAATTCCGCGTTTAAATGACAATGTTCATATATTTAATAATTCTGGCGTCTCTTTATGAAAAAAAGCCGCTTCAAACAGGCTCGCCGAACCCGCAGCAAAAAATGCAATATTGTCTCATATTTTTGCGCTTGGAGACACGGAACTCCCCTCTTGACAACGTGTTTTTCGGCGTGATACGATATTGGATAAGTTCGGATGACTCCCGGAATTCTGAATCCAATAACCGCATTAAAGTCTGTATGTAATTCGTTTCCATTTTAGAGCAATCGCCCCAAATTGTCCAACAAAAAATGTCCGTAATTTGCGGTCAATTAGACACCTTTTTATTGAATTATTAGCCGTTGGTGCGGATGGCGTGATGCGCCGCAACCTGCAGAAATAATTGACAAGATGAATGGTGTTCGATAACACGCTCAACTAAACGATACTATACGGGAAGTTCGCCGGTGTAAATTTTGGGTTGCATGAAACTGTTAATTCTATCTGATTTAGCGGGCGTTTAGGTATGCAAAAGGCTGCTATGCTGTTAGTTTTCTTAATTGACTTGGTGTTTCTCAGCAAAATAACCGGTATTTCGCCTGATATTGGATATGCGGCTTCAACAGCCAAGGCGTCATCGAATTCAGAACCCTCAACGCCAAGAGATTCGGCAGGGCACCAGCGGATGCTTTTGCTGCTTAAATCGATTGCCGATGGAACTTCTAAGAATAACGCCTATTTGGGAAATTCGGATGTATACTTTCTCCGCAACCGCCTATCCAGCTTGCCCGATGAAGCATCAAATCGCACGAGATGGACGGTAAATATGCAGTTGGGACACGCGCTGCTTCGATTGGGAGATGAAGAAGAGGGAATTGAGTGCCTTGAGCGTGCCCTAGAATTAACCGAAATAATGAAAAGTACGGTTCCGGCGGAGATAGTGAATCATACCCTTTTTCGGCTTGGCGTTGCGCAAATGCGGCGCGGCGAAACGGAAAACTGCTGTCTGCGAAACACAGTGGATAGTTGTATTCTCCCGATTCGAGGCGGCGGGATACATATCCAGCAGGGGCCGTCAAAACTGGCAATCTCTTATTTTAGCCGCGTACTGGAGAATACGCCAACGTATGAATCGCTGCATCTAGCAGCACGTTGGCTGTTAAACATCGCGTACATGACAATCGGAGGTTACCCTGAGCAGATACCCAAGGCATACCTCATCCCGCGCAAAGCCTTCGAATCTGAGGAGCAGATTCCGCGTTTCATGAATATCGCACCAAAGGTAGGGCTCGACACTTTTGACCTGTCGGGCGGAGCAATTGTGGACGATTTTGACAATGACGATTACCTCGACATCGTAACGTCGACATGGGATTCCCGGGGACAGATGCACTTCTTTAAAAACAACCGGGACGGCACGTTTTCAGACGTTTCAAACGAGGCGGGACTGACGGGTATTTACGGCGGATTGAACATGGTACAAGCGGACTATGATAACGATGGCGACACCGATATACTTGTATTGCGCGGCGCCTGGCTTATTGCGCAGGGACAGCACCCAAACTCACTCCTGCGCAATAACGGCGACGGTACGTTCACAGACGTCACTTTCGATGCCGGGTTGGCGGAAGTGCACTACCCTACCGGCACTGCGGCTTGGGCGGACTACGACAACGACGGCGACCTTGATGTGTACATTGGCAACGAAACCTCCAGAAATCGGAATGGTAAGAACTTGCGTGCACCTTGCCAACTGTTCCGCAATAACGGAGACGGGACATTCACAGATGTCGCCGCCCGGGCGGGCGTGCAGAATGATCGATACACCAAAGCCGTTAATTGGGGCGACTACAACGGAGACCGCTGGCCTGATTTATACGTTTCGAATTTAAAGGAGCGCAACCGCCTGTATCACAACAACGGAGACGGAACATTCACGCCTATGGCTAGCAGGCTCAACGTTGACCTTCCGGAAGCTAGTTTCCCGGCTTGGTTTTGGGACTTTGACAACGACGGAGCCTTGGATTTGTATGTCTCGGCTTATTCTGCAAAACTCGAACACCTCACAGCCAGTCGGATTCGACCGCAGGCTGAACAAGCGAACGAAGTTATGGCTCGTCTGTATCGCGGGGATGGGCAGGGCGGCTTTGAAGAAGTGTCAAGGAAATGTAACCTGATACGTCCTACAGCGCCCATGGGGTCCAACTTTGGCGACTTGGACAATGACGGCTATCTCGATTTTTACCTCGGTACTGGATACCCGGACTACGAGAATATCATGCCTAACGTCATGTACCGCAATGACCGTGGGTTACGGTTCGCGGACGTGAGCGTTTCGGGCGGGTTCAGCCATTTGCAGAAGGGGCACGGCGTCGCGTTCGCTGATCTAGACAACGATGGCGATCAGGACATCTTTGAGCAGATGGGCGGTGCACTCCCCGGAGACGCGTACAGCAACATCTTATATGAGAATCCCGGCTTTGGTAATCACTGGATTACCGTTAAGCTCGTCGGAGTTCGATCTAACCGTTCCGCTATCGGCGCCCGAATCCATGCCGAAATCATCGAAAACGGTTCGCCGCGGTCAGTCTACAAGCACGTCAACAGCGGCGGCACCTTTGGCGGCAATCCGCTGCGGCAAACCATAGGGTTGGGGGACGCTTCAAAAATTGAAAGATTAGAAATCTTCTGGCCAACCACCAACATCACGCAGACATTCCGCGATGTTCCATCTAACCAATTTATCCGGATTGTTGAAGGCGAAGAACAATACACGAAATTTACGCTCAGAAGATTGAAACTCTCCACAGGCGGCTGAAGGCGGACGGGGGTTGACGAAAGTTATCCGGCGAATTGACTTCCAAAAGCGAGGTTGAAATACGGCACCTGTGCGGCAACGCCGCGGCGTTGAGGACGGCAGGCAAATTCGAAATCCGCTTCTAGGCAAACTGAAATCTTTGCGGCAAAATAACTGAGCGTCAAATTGACCATTGGAGATACAATTCTGGCAAACCCAATTATGCAATGCCGCATTCTCATTCACGGCAGAGTGCAAGGCGTAAATTACCGTTATTTCACGCAACAGGCAGCGTTGAGGCTCGGCATTCGTGGTTACGTGCGGAACTTGCGCAGCGGCGGGGTCGAGATTGCCGCCGAAGGAGAAGAAGCCGTGCTTGATAAGTTTGTAACGCTCCTTCGGGGTGGTCCGCCGGCCGCCGTGGTTGAGTCTGTCGAGGTCGAAGAACGCCGATTGGGCGGGGAATATACCTCCTTTAGAATCGAGTATTGATGTGTCGTTGTCCAAAAATGGTGAAAAGGTGAACGAGGAATATGTCCGATTTATCCATCGGCTTGCCGATGAAAGCGCAAAGGTAATTAAACCCTACTTCGCCGCTTTGGATTTTGAGGTTGAAATCAAAGAAGATGAAACACCGGTAACTTTAGCGGATCGCCAAGCCGAGGCGTTGATGCGAGATTTGATACGACGGGAATTTCCCAACCACGGCATCATCGGCGAGGAATATGGGATCGAAAATGAGGGTGCGGAGTTTGTTTGGATACTTGACCCGATAGACGGCACAATCTCGTTCGCCAGCGGCTGTCCGCTCTTTGGGACACTCATATGTCTGATTCACGAAGACAGGCCAATTTTGGGCGCAATCAATCAGCCAATTTTGGACATATTGTGCCTCGGCGACAACCATCGTACAAGTGTTAACGGCAGCCGCGTTCAAATGAGAAGGGTTGCCGAACTCGCCGAAGCAACTTTGCTGACGACGGACGTTCTGAGCATTTCCGAATACCAAGACGAATCGGGTTTTGAGCGGTTGTCTCAAAAGGTGAAGTATTTGCGCACCTGGGGAGACTGCTACGGATATTTGCTCCTCGCGTGCGGCGGAGCAGACATAATGCTCGACCCAATCATGAACCCGTGGGACGTCCTCCCTGTAATTCCCATCATTCAAGGCGCCGGCGGCGTCATTACGACTTGGGCTGGCGGCGACCCAGTGCAAGGAACATCTTGCGTAGCCGCAAATAGGGAATTGCACCCGATTGTCATGGAGTTCCTAAACCGGTAGCCGTTTGAGGAAACGTGCGCAAAGGACAGCAGTCAACGTGAGCGGCGGTGCTACCCTAATCCAATCTTGCATCGCATCCATTTGCGTACGAGAAATATTCGGTGAAATTCGTCATTTTTTTGTTGCAATTATGTTACAAAATGTAGTATACTATCGCAAAATATAGTAGCATTACTGTATTTTTCCCGGTAACGGGTATGTGTGGCGCTTTATTCTTTCCATCAATTAGGAAGGTTAAAGTTCTACACGGGTTGAACGGTGAGCATAGCAATCCGTTCCCGAAAGGGACGTGGCGGTTGATGAATTGGGTGCTGCGTTCCTAAACGGTGATCGGGTGATAATCACCCGGGCACCATTCCTAAAATGTTGGCAAATTTGCCAACCAAAAAGGAGGAAACGCTAATGAAATCGACGCTAAAAACACTGGCATTTGTCAGCGCTGTTGCTATGATCGGGCTATTGGTTACAGTCCCGACTTATGCGGCACTTGACCCGGCTGACATTGTCGCTATTTGGCTGTTTGACGAAGGCGAAGGCAAAAAGACCGTAGATTCGTCGGACAACCCCAAGGGCATGGACGGTACGCTTGAAGGCGGTGCTAACGACAGCGATAACCTGAGACCTCAATGGGTTGACGGCAAGTTCGGCAAAGCCTTGAAATGCGAAGGTGCAGGCAGTGTAATCAATATCCCGAATTTCAACAAGGACGAGCGTTTAGGTCCTGATGAAGAGGATGAAGCTGCCGGAAATCTTCCCGATGAAACAACCATTACCATTACGGCATGGGTGCAGCGGTTAGATAAACTCGGCAGCGCGGCGCAAAAAGACCTGTTTTCATATGAGCCCGGTGGTCCATGGGATAACCGAATTTTGGTCCACTTCCCCTGGGATGACGGCGCAGGCGAGTTTATTATGTGGCAGTATGGTAAACCGTTCCAAGGCACCAACTGGGAATTTCCCGGAAATGGCGGCGAAATGAATCACTACGCCTTTACCGGCAACGGTGAAGAGACAGTCATATACCAGAATGGCGAATTTGTCCATCTGGGCGCCGGTGCGAAACCGTTTGTTCGAACCGTCGAACACGGTCCCTGGCACATCGGCGGAAGGTTCGGTTCCTCGGCTCAAGTTATAGTCGATGACGTTGGGGTGTTCAGCCGAGTTCTTAGCGATGACGAAATCGCGTCCATTCAGCAGAAAGGACTCGCAATTGCAGCCCTCGGTGTTGAACCGGCTGAAAAATTATCGACAACATGGGGAGAAATTAAGTCGTCTCCCAAATAGTTTTTCGTTGTCGTGCCTAAAACCCAAGCACTGTGAGTAATGAACGTGAATACGCTTTGCAGCTCGCGGCGCTTCAGCAAAGGTGATTTCCAAAACAACCCGTCCTGCACGTGTGTAGGGCGGGTTTTTCTTTAGTGGACGTGATTAAGGCCGCAATTTATTCTATATATACATTCTCTTAGAACCTGTGTGAAAATTCATTTTATACAGTACCATAGGTGCGGCAGGTGTATAGTACCTCACTACCCTCCGTAGGCGGGGCATCTTGCCCCGCCCAATGCCGGAGTAAGGTATTTGATGGAATCGAGCGACCAAATTGGATTAACTGAGCGAATAGCGAAGGCGATAGAAAATCCCGCGCGATAGAAGTTCCACCGGTTATAGCAACTCAAACCCCCAAGAATGGCATTGCCGCCCATTATTCAAACAGGCTTTTAACCAAAACGGTGCAAGTAATGTTTTGCTCGCGGTTTAGCAATTTGCGTCGTTTCACGTAGATTTGGTTTTCGAAAAACTCGCCGTGTACAGGTATACGTGATGGGTTTTTCTATAGCGGCAGCATTCGGCCATCCTATACCGTGCCGGCTGTAGATGGAGGTTATGTAAAATGAAGTTTGTGCTAAGGGCACTAGCATGCGCCGCCACTGTTTCATTGTTCGGGTTTATCGTTATTATCCCGGCTTACGCCTTCCTAGACCCCGCCGACATCATTGCAATTTGGCTATTCGATGAGGGCGAAGGCAACACTGCCAACGACGCTTCGGGAAACCCGCTCGACATGGACGGTAGGTTGGAAGTCACCAAGCGGGCGCACAACGCCGGCGAAAAACCGAAGTGGGTAGACGGAAAATTCGGCACGGCCCTGAAATGTGAAGGTATGGGCAGCGTTATCGTTATCCCGAATTTCATCAAGGATGAGCGATTGGGACGCCACGAACACGATGCGTCTGCCGGCAATATTCCCGACGAGACGGAGATTACCATAACCGCATGGGTGCAGCGCAACGATAAAATCGGCACGGCGGCTCAGAGAGACCTCTTTTCGTTCCAACCCGGCGGTCCGTGGGACAACCGGATTCTGGTGCACTTTCCGTGGGATGACGGAGAGGGCGAGTTTATAATGTGGCAATACGGCAGACCTGACTTCGACAATCCGTGGGAGTTTCCCGCAAACGGCGGCGAGATGAACCACTACGCATTTACCGGCAATAGCGAAGCCACAGTGATTTACCAGAATGGTAAAATGGTGCATCACGGTCCCGGATCGAGGCCGTTTATTCGGACCGATGAACACGGTCCATGGCATATTTGCGGCAGGTTTGGCTCTTCCGCTCAGGTTACAGTGGACGACATCGGCGTATTTAGCCGGGTATTGACCCAAGGTGAAATTGCATCTATCATGCTCGACGGGCTTGCCGCCGCGGCGGCTCTTGATGTTCAACCGGATGAAAAAATATCAACAACATGGGGGGTGATAAAAACCAAAAATTAGCTAAGAGATTTCTACCCATAACCACAACGGCGCGAGTGGTGTTTTGCTTGCAGTTTAGCAACTGGCGCCGTTGTATGTAGATTCAATATTTGAAAAACTCGCCGTGTACAGGTATACGGGATGGGTTTTTCTACAGCGGCAGCATTCGGCCATCCTATACCGTACCGGCTGTAGATGGAGGAAATGCAAATTGAAACTCATGCTAAGAACGCTGGTATGCGTCAGCGCCGTTTCATTGTTCGGGATTATGGTGACAGCCCCGACTCATGCCGCACTCGACCCCGACGACATTATTGCCGTTTGGCTATTTGATGAGGGGGAAGGAGTCACTGCCAATGACGCGTCGGGCAACCCCCACGACATGGACGGCAGGCTGCAAGGTAATCGTCCTGACAGCGATGCGCTAAGGCCGTCGTGGGTTGACGGCAAATTCGGCACGGCTCTGAAATGTGAAGGCGAGGGCAGCGTTATCATAGTCCCAAACTTCATCAAGGATGAGCGGTTAGGGCCTGACGAAGACGAAGCGGATGCCGGCAATCTTCCCAAGGAGACAGAGATTACAATAACCGCATGGGTGCAGCGAAACGACAAAATCGGCACCTTTGCCCAAAAAGATCTCTTCTCATTTGAACCCGGCGGGCCGTGGGACAACCGAATTCTGGTTCACTTTCCGTGGGATGATGGCGAGGGCGAGTTTGTCCTGTGGCAATACGGCAAGCCTCGCCTGGACCATCGTTGGTGGTTCCCCGCAAACGGCGACGAGATGAACCACTACGCCTTTACGGGAAATGGTAAAGAGACAGTGATATACCAGAATGGTAAAATTGTTAATCGCGGTCCCGGAACGGAGCCGTTTGTTCGGACCAATGAACACGGTCCGTGGCATATTTGCGGCAGGTATGGCTCTTCCGCACAGGTTACAGTGGACGATATCGGGGTATTCAGCCGGGTTTTGAGCGGAGAAGAAATCGCTGCCATCATGAATGATGGGCTTGGCGTTACGACTGCGCTCGGTGTTGCACCGGTTGAAAAACTGTCCACAACATGGGGGGATATAAAAACCCGCAGATAGCTAATTTAACCTCAACTGCAGCGACGCTAGTATTGTTGGCCGTTAGCAATTCGCGGCGCTCTGATTGAATTTGAATTCGGGAAAATCCCGTCGTGTGCACTTACGCATGGCGGGTTTTCCCCTATCTATTCGCATTTTGCGATGTTATGAAAAGTGGTCTAATTACGCTGAACACACCAATTCTGGTTGGCGTGTTTTTTTTAGCGCTGACCTTCCGCGCTATAGCAGCGTCACATGCGAAATCCGATGCCCACCAGGCGCTTCGCGCCTACGACGAAGGGCAGCGGGCTATATTTCATCGAGATTATGATAAGGCGGAGGCAGCGTTTCAACGCGCCGTAGAACTGGATTCGTCGCTCGCTGACGCACACTATTACTTGGGGATGGTCTACGGGTCGCAACAGAAGTGGCAAAGCGCAACGCGTGCATTTCAACAAGCCGCAATAACCGACCCGGACTACATCGAAGCCCATTACAAATTAGGCGATACTTACCTAAAGGTGTTGGCGCAGGTGTCGAAGGCAATTCCGCCGCTGCAGAAAGCGGTCGAGATGGATCCGCATCATGCAGAGAGCCGACGGCTTTTAGGTTTAGCCTACTTCCGGCAGCAACGCCTGGATAAATCGATTCACGAACTCCGGCGCGCCGCAGAACTCGACCCTTCGCGATTGGAATCGTATTATACGCTCGGATTGGCTTATTTCCAGCGCGGAGAATTTGAAGCGGCGAGCACACTCTTCCAACGGATAATCGAACAAGATCCGTTCAATGCCAAGGCATACTTGAACCTCGGCAACTGCTACCACCGCATGGGCTTGTCGGAGGAGGCGGCAGAGGCGTTAGAAACCTTTCAACGGCTGACGCAAGAAGGGGAAGAGATTGAGCGTTTGCAGCGCATCGTAGGCGGCGATGCGGCGAACCGGGATGCCTGGTATGCATTGGGCCGCCTCCAAGTGGGACGGGCGCAATGGGGCGCCGCTGTCTTCGCCTTTGAAAAGTGCATCGCGCTCGACCCTGAATCTGTGCGGAGCTATGAAGCCTTAGGATTCGTCTATTTTCGATTGAAAGCCTACGGGCGCGCATTGAAGGCATACCAAGAAGTTGTAAAGCGCCGCCCTGATGTTGCGGCGTATCATAACGGTCTCGGCAGTGTTTATTTGATGATGACGGAATATCGCCAAGCCATTGAAGCCTATCAAAATGCGATTCATTTGGATCCTTCCGAACCGCGTTTTCGCTTGAATCTGTCGAAAACCTATGAATTCGCAGGAGACACCGCCAAGGCGCAAGAGGAATACCGCGTCTATCAGCGTCTCACAACTGAAAAATAGAACCCGTTACGATGTCAGCAAACTGCCGTTTATCCTTCAATCTATTCTGTTTCTTCTGGGCTGTCCTGCATCTCCCGATAACCCATGGGCACGCCGAGGGGGCTGAAACGCCGCGTCCATTGACCCCGCCCGGCGGGATGGTGTTGATACCGGGCGGTGAATTTACCATGGGCGACGATGCCGGGGGAATTGGCGCGAAACCAGCGCACCAGATTTCGATTGACGCTTATTACATCGACAAACACGAGGTCACCAACGCGGATTATTTTGCCTTCTGGATGTCGGATGGCGGAGAGCGCAGTAAGCACACTCCAGTCAGTTACGGCGAGGAGGTCGGACTGGGGAATTGGCCCGAGATTGCGCAGTCCAAGCCGAACTATCCCGTTGTGGGTATTTCTTGGGCCGCAGCGGACGCGTATGCCAAATGGGCGAATAAGCGGCTGCCCACCGAAGCGGAGTGGGAGAAAGCGTCTCGGGGAACCGACCAACGTGTTTGGCCGTGGGGGAATGCCTTCTTCGTTTCGATACGCGGCGCAAATGTCCACGCAAATGTGTGGAATGGGCGAGACGGATATGACAACGTCTTGGCGCCTGTCGGGAAATTTCCGACTGGCGCAAGCCCGTACGGCGTATACGATATGGGCGGCAATGTCTGGGAGTGGGTCGCAGATTGGTTTTCTGAATCTTATTACTATCGCAGCCCTACCGAAAACCCGGCGGGTCCTGATGTGGGCAGTCGGCGCGTGGTGCGGGGCGGGTCATGGGCAAATGGGCCGCAGTTAGCTCGGTGCATTACACGCATGGGACACCACCCGGCGGTTGGGACAAGTTTTATCGGATTTAGGCTGGCAAAGGACATCGACAATCAACCATAGTCAATCGGAGTTTTTCGTCACGAATCTAACTCGTTTATCGGCGGCAACGGCGTTCATGATGATATGCCTCAACGCCTTTGCCGTTGGGGAACAGATTAAGTTCATTGATGCTACCGCGGAGGCGGGGATTCATTTTCGGCATCAAAACGGGGCGAAAGGCGGTTACCATCTGCCCGAACAACTCGGTGCCGGCGGAGCGTTTCTTGACTATGACAACGACGGCGACCTCGATTTGTATCTCGTGAACAGCGGCGAATTACCGGGCGAAGGACGAGAAAGTACGGTCACATGCGCTCTCTACCGCAACAACGGCGATAGCACATTTACGGATGTGACAAGCGATTCGGGCGCCGGCAATGTCGGAAATTACGGCGTCGGCGCTGCGTGCGGCGATTACGATAATGACGGCGATCCAGATTTATACGTAACGAATTTCGGCGCCAATGTGCTCTATCGGAACAACGGCGGCGGCAGCTTTACCAATGTCACGGAAACCGCAGGGGTAGGGGACCCGATGTGGGGCAGCAGCGCCGCATTTCTTGATTACGACCGCGACGGCGACCTCGACCTCTACGTTGTGAATTACTTGCGGTATTCGTTGGATGTGCCGCATGCACCTTGTGAAGTTGACGGGATCCGCATTTTGTGCCACCCAAAAAACTTCGACGGCGCGCCCGATCAGTTTTTCCGCAACAACGGAGACGGTACATTCACGAACGTCACCGAGGAGGCAGGTTTCAAAGTAGCTGAAGGACCGCACAGTGGGAAGGGTTTGGGTGTCGTCGCGGCAGATTTCAATAACGACGGCGAAGCTGACATTTATGTAGCAAACGACGATACGCCGAACTACCTTTACTACAACAACGGGGACGGTACGTTTACCGAGACGGGGCTATTGGCGGGCTGCGCCTATAGCTTCAACGGCGTAGCGCAGGCGGGAATGGGGGTTGATGCCGGCGACTATAACGGCGACGGATATCTAGACATCTTTGTCACCAACCTTTCCTATGAAACGAACGCGCTTTACCAGAACAACGGGGATGGTACGTTTTCCGATGTAATCTACGGCGCACATCTCGGTGATGAAAGTTTTCTATTTGTCGGATTTGGTACGCGCTTTTTCGACTATGATAACGATGGATATCTGGATATTTTTATCGCGAACGGACATATTATCGACAATATAGCGCAAGTAACGGACATTCTAACTTACGCGCAGCGAAATCAACTGTTTCATAACAAAGGCGACGGGACGTTCAGGGAAGTTTCATTCAGTTCGGGAAAATATTTTCATGAACCGAGCGTCAGCCGCGGCGCGATATTTGGAGATTATGACAACGACGGCGATTGCGATATCGTCACGACCCAGGTGAATCAGGCAGCGCAGTTACTCCGCAACGAAGGCGGCAATCAAAAAAACTGGTTGCGGGTAAAACTCGCGGGCGTCCTTAGCAATCGCGGCGGCATCGGCGCGCGGCTGACTTTGACGGCGGGTACCCAGTCTTGGGTTCAAGAGGTGCGTGCGGGGTCAAGTATAATGTGCAGCAATGATCCGCGCTGCCACTTTGGTCTCGGCGATAATTCCATTGTGGATCGCCTTGAAATTCATTGGCCGAGCGGCATTGTTCAAATCCTAGAAAAAGTAACGGTTAATCAGGAGATTGTCGTTACCGAGTCGAGTCGTGAGTAATATTTAACCGCCTTCACCGCGTGTTTCAACAAGCTAAAAACCGGTCGAGTTTTCACAGGCAATACCGAGCGTAAATGCGCCGAGGAATTCGTCTTCCCGGATTCTCTTAGCGATTGTCCATTAACCTTAACCAACACGATGAGGTGATAACCATGCAAATCCGACAAAACCTTCAGATCCGGGACATATTCATGCCGGTCGTGTTCATCGGCGTGCTTCTCATAAACTGTATTGCTCCGCTCCAGAGCGGGCAGGCTCAAGCACCAATGGTGCCAACGATAGTCGTGGGCACCGACGGTGTGGCGGGCGAAGTAGGCATCTGGTCAATGGATCCGGCAGGTGTAAACCCTCCTTTCTTGGTATTAGAAATTGACGGCGAGCCGGTGCCGGCGGGCTTGGTATGGTCCCCAACCGGTGAAATGTTGGCTTTCCATACTAACTTGAAGGACAACATTGACGTATATTCCGTGAACGCCGACGGGAAAAATTTGCGGAGGCTTACCGAGCATGAGGCGGAAGACAGCTCGCCCACGTGGCATCCGAGCGGTCAAAAACTGGCGTTCGCCACCAACCGTGACGGGAATTTTGAAATCTACACCATGACGGCGCAAGGCAATGTCGGCGGAAACCTCACAGCAGACGCTGCGCCCGATATTGACCCGTCTTGGTCGCCTGACGGGCGAAAGATTGCGTTTTCGACCAAGCGAGGCCGCACGATTGCAGATATCTATGTGATGGATTCGAAAGGCGAAAATCTGCAGAATATCACCAATCATAAAGGCCAGGATATTCAACCGAGGTGGTCGCCTGACGGTGAAACATTGGCGTGGGTATCTCGGCGAGACGGCACGGGTGACATCTACATCATTGATTCGGATGGCGAAAATCAGCGGTGGGTAAAGAGCACCGAGGAGAAGAAGGATGCTACATGGTCTCCAGACGGCAAAAGCATCGCCTCCCTGTCATTCCCGCAAGGCATCTTCCTTTACCACGCAATCGACGAGCTTGGCGTTGGAGAAACGCTCGAAGCGGACCTCAAGGCGGCGAAAAATTTCTTACAGATTCTTGTGCTAGATAAAGGCAGGCGCGCCCGGTCTCCAGCTTGGTTCGACCCCGCATTTCCAGCGCCGCCATTCGATGTTGAGCCTGCTGACAAGCGCCCGCTTACGTGGGGATGGATAAAAAATTTAGGGCCGCGAGACTGAAAATTCCTAGCCCCTACGCTATTTATCCATAGTGATTTAATTCATCCACAAAAATGAGGTTAGTTCTTGATTACCTGCTTCCTTCCGCGAACAAGCCGGAGTTTCGCTTTTGCGGGTTTTATTTCGGTCATGCTAATTGGACTGTGCACGGTTTCACAGCCCCAAGATGCGGCATTCGGGTTGTCGCAAGCGGTCGCTCCGTACAAAAAGGCGGTCGATGAAAACCCCGACTCGGCCGAAGCCCATTTGAATCTGGGATTGGCGTACCTGTCGCTTGATGCGACAGACGAAGCGGAAGCGGCTTTTTCAAACGCGCTTCGGTTAGATTCAGAAGATGCCAGTATCTACCACCGCTTGGGCGGCATCTACTACCTGCGAGAAGAATATGAGCGGGCGATACCCGTGCTTGAGCGAGCTATTCAGCTCTTCCCAGATTGGGACCAGGCTCACGCGCAGCTGGGAATGGTTCACTTTCAGCGCCATGATTATGATCGCGCAATCGCCGAATTCGAAAAGGCCTTCGCACTGATGGTGTCGCCGGACGCGCCGAAATACCGTACTGCACCGTCCTCGCCTCAAGCGGGATTAGGCGCGTATGGCGTGGATGCGCTGCTGCCCGCGCATGTGATTTACTTTCTTGGGCGAATCGCATTTGAACAGGGCAGGGTTGACCAAGCTGCCGAACATTTCGGACGCGCGATAAATTTGGGGCCGCCGCTCGCCAAAGTCTATTTCCAACTTGGTATGGTAAATCTCTCAAAGGAACAGGAGAATGGCGCGGAGGCTGCTTTCCGCGAAGCTATTCGCATTGACGCTCAGATGGAAAGCGCGTACTATCAGTTGGGACTGTTGTATTTTAAGCAAGGGAGAACAGCGGAAGCCGAATCCGAGATGCAGCGGTATCGGCGGATAAAAGGGCAGTTGACAGCAAATGATGCTATAGACGCAGGCCTCAAGAGCATGGCACAAGCCGATGCACTCGCCGCGCAGCCTGGGTGGGAACCCAATCGGGACAAAATTTATGCAGAAGCAATAAAACAGTTCCAAAAAGCCGTGGCGCACTATCCAAACTCGACGGAAGCACATAAGGGGTTGGCGCATGTTTATACGATGCGCGGCAAACTTGACGACGCGATTACGGCGCAGCAACGCGCAGTTGAATTGGAACCGGAGTCGGCTGCCGTGCACCGGGGTTTGGGATTAATCTGGTTTAAGAAAGCGCAGGCATCCAAAGATGCTGCGGCTTACGGCCGCGCCCTTTCGGCGTATCGAAAAGCGCTGGAATTTGAACCCGACTCTGTAGAATCGTGGCAGAACGTGGGCAATATCGCCTTTCAACTATCCCGTTTTAAAGAAGCTCAAACGGCATTTGAAAAACTGCTGTCGTTCGGGTTAAGCGACCCAAAGGTTTTTCTGGGGCTGGCCCGCGTCTACTTGCGCCAAGGACTGGTTCAACAAGCGGTTCACCACTATAAACTGGTCACTGCCAGCGACCCCGAGCTTGCTGAACCGCATTACATCCTCGGTGTCATCGCTGTCCGGGAAGGACGGTTAGATGACGGGGCAAATAACTTGAATGCGGCGCTGAGGCGTCAACCGGACATGGCAGATGCATACTACTTTTTGGGCACAATCCATGCGGCGCAAAGTCGGAACGACGAAGCTGTGCGGGCATTTGAACGGGCAGTTGCTCTAGGTACCTCATTTGCGCACGCCTACGAACGGCTGGCGCATCTATACGGCGCCCAGGACATCCACCTTGACAGGGCGGTGGAACTCGCGCGAGAAGCCGTCAAACTTCAACCCAACGCGGCGGAACATCTGAATACGCTGTCTTGGTTGTTATACCGCACGAAAGACTACGGGAGGGCAGAAGACGCAATTCAGAAAGCGCTGGCGCTGCAGCCCGAGAACGCAACGTATCAGCAGGGCCTTGATGCCATTCGGCAAGCTAGGCAGAGGGTAAGCAAGTAGTGCAACAGTTGCCAAATATCCGCGGACCGTCGTTTAAATGCAGGCTAACGCAGACGCTGAAACGTCGAGTCAGGCACGAATACCGTACGTTCCTTCCCAATGAGCAGTTACGCAATCGCCCTTTAAATTGATTGACAATTGGAGCCGTTAGTTATAAAATATCTCTAACCGGCAACACTGAAACAGCGAGAGGAGAAAACACGAATGCAACATAGAATACCATTCGCAACGCGGCTTGTATTTTCAGTAACTACGTTCCTTATTGGCAGCATGGTTGTTGCGTCCGGCGCAATTGCGCAGCGGGCACCCGAGGATCCGACCATTGTGTTTTCGAGCAGCCAACCGGAAGGCGACCTTTGGCTGATGGACCCCGACAGTGCAAATCTTCGTCCGTTAATTGATTTACGGCTTAAAGCGGACGAACAGCCGTTAGGGGTTAGGTGGTCGCCAGATGGACAAAGGGTGGCGTTCCATACCAAGTTGGACGGCAACATTGATATCTACGTGGTTAACGCCGATGGCGAGAAGCTCAAGAGACTGACCAACCATGAAGCCGAGGATAGTTGGCCCACGTGGCATCCTAGCGGACAACGGCTTGCGTTCACCACCAATCGGGATGGCAATTACGAAATCTACACATTGACAGCTAACGGGAACGTCGGGGTGAACCTGACTAACGACGCTGCTCCCGACAGGCAACCTGATTGGTCAGCCGACGGTCGAATGATTGCCTTCGCTTCCAAGCGGGGTAGAACTATTTCAGATGTATACACGATGGATGCGAGTGGTGAAAACCCCTTGAATTTGACTAACCACCGCGGCGATGACAGCTATCCCCGTTGGTCGCCGAACAGCCAAAAGATTGTCTGGACATCTAGGCGCAATGGGACGGGCGATCTGCACACCATGGACGCCAACGGTGAAAACGTGAAAAACCTCACGCCTGGGCCGCGATGTAACTTTGACCCGGCGTGGTCTCCCGATGGAACAATGCTCGTCCTTTCAGATGCTCCGTTTGTGGAAATTGCCGTGATGGAATCAGATAAGGTTGTCGACGATGTACGTGCAGATGGAAAAGTCTTGCCGCTTGGCGCAGAATGGCAAGGCAGCCGTTCTCCGGATTGGTTTGACCCGGACTTTGTTGTGCCGTATGCAGTATCGCCCGGCAAAAAGCGCCCCTTGACCTGGAGTTGGATTAAACAGCTAGGCACAGGGATTTACAGGCCAGAATAAAGGCTTTGTACTGGCGGCGCAGTTGAATTATAGGTCCCATGCCGCGCTTACTAATACGAATCGGAGGCGACACGGAAGATGAGTGCCAAGAAGATTTCAGGTGCCTTGATGACATCGTTGATTCTTCACAGCGTCGCCGTGCTGATTCTAGGTGTTTATCTCGTCACACAAACCCCGCAATTCAAAGACTTAGTCGGTGCACAAGTGCTTGAACCGCCTGAGCCGCCGAAACCCCAAGTTCGTAAACCGGTTGTCAAACAGATTAAACCGACTATTCCAACGGATAACACCGTTGTCGTTGAACAGGTTCAGGTTCAACCCAGAGTCACAACCGCTGCGGTCGTTCGTACGTCTACTATCGAGCCCCAAACCGTGCTCGAATTTTCGAATAAAGTCGTCAAACTAGACCAACCCATCAATCCTAATGTTCCCAAAGTCGTTAACCCGAATGCGCCGGTTCCGCAAATAACAACGCATGCCGATTTGCCGGTTTCTGATGCGCCGGGCGCATTGGCGTTTTCTGGGCCTGTTGCGTCTGCACCAAGTGCCGGCCCGTCGAATATTGGACGCGGGATTGCCGGCGGGATAGTGCAGGTAAAGGTTGCATTTGAACGTCCACCGGGTCTGACGATGGTGGAGCAAGTTGGTGCTGCACGAGATGCGCTAGGCGATGTAGTTGAAAGCATCACGCTTGGCAATGTCGATGTTCCGCCCCTGCCGAGAGGTGAGCCAGGAGGTCGAGTCATTGGCAAAGGGCGCGACATACAAGGCGTCTTCCGATTTGCACGAATCCGGCACAATCTTGCCGATTGGTGGGCAGATGCGTCATCGCTGAATGCGCTGACAAAATGGCTCAATGAGCGGACGAAAATCAAAACCGACATGAACGTTGAAGGTGGCGCGCTGAAATTAACGGACGCCAATCTGCAAAAGACTCCAATGGCATTCATGACAGGGCATGATCCTGCCCTCGTGCGGACGCATGTGAACAAGGGCGGCTTAGGTGCAACGCTGAACAGCAGGTTTACTGAGCCGGAAGCGGCTGGGTTGCGGCGATATCTTGTTGACAGGGGCGGAATTCTAATATTCGATGATTGCGGCGTAAATCGGGCGGCTCAAGCAACTGTTCGCATATTCATGGCTCAAATGCGCTATGTGATGCCAGAATACCAGTTGGAACGGATTCCCAATGACCATGAAGTCTATAACAACTTTTACGAAATGGGCGGACCGCCGGTCGGTTTCGATATCTTCTGGTTTGGCACACAGCCGCCGAAGCGGAATTTCCTCGAAGGCATTTCCGTAGGCGAAAAGCTTTCGGTGTTGCTGGTCCGCCGTGACTACATGTGCGCAATGGAAGCCGTAAGCCTGCCGACGCGGTCCGTGCACTATTCTCCCGGCGTGTATCGGTTTATGACCAACGTAGCGGTATACGCTTTGACCCACGGAAAGATTTCAGATTACTCTCGCTACGTCCCGGAGGATCAGCTTGCAACACAGAGCTTGCCGACACGCGCGCCCGAGGCGGCGAAGATTGGCATGGTTGAGTAGGCACTACGGCACGTGCAGAATTTGCGAGCCATACAGTTGAAAATAAGGTGCAGCACAACACTCGATCCAAATTAATTTACTATTCCAATTGGTTCTCGGACAGTTTTTTGATAGACGGCGTTTGCCGTGAATTTTCAAATTGTAAAGAGGAGGAAAGACTTATGCAAAACAGAACGCTATTGACTTTGAGAATCTTGGCATTCTCCAAATTAGTAATCCTAATCAACCTCGTTTTTCCTATGGGCGGGCAGGCGATCGCACCCAACGAAGCGACAATAGCTGTATCCGGCGAGGAGACAATTTTTTTGACTAATCCTGAAGGGAAAGGCGGCGGTGCTGTGAATGCATTGTTCAACCTTGCAACAGATAACGAAGACCCGCGGCCGCTTGGACTTGAATGGTCACCGGATGGCCGCAAACTCGCCTTCCATGCGACTTCACAGAAAAATACCGACATCTATATCGTAGACGCCAACGGCAAGAATCTGCGGCGAATCACCGATCATGAAGGCGTAGATAGCTGGCCCGATTGGCACCCTGGCGGCAGAAAGCTCGCCATCGCTTCTAATAGGGACGGGAACCTCGAAATTTATGTAATGTCGGATGGTGGCAATATTATTGCCAATCTCACAAACGACCCCGCCCCAGACAAAATGCCATCTTGGTCGCCGGACGGTCGGCGGATTGCGTTCTCATCCAAACGCGGACGCACGCTCGGAGACATCTACGTGATGAATTCCGATGGCGGAAACCAGGTGAATTACACAAATCATAAGGGCGAGGATATTCAGCCGGAATTTTCGTTTGAAGGAGACCGGATTGCATGGATTACGCGGCGAGACGGAACCGGAAACGTGTGGGTAATGGACGCCGAAGTTGGCGAAGATGGAGCCCAAAACGTATTTGAAATCTTTAGCCAGGAAGAAAAACAAGATATAACCTGGAATCCGAACGACAAGCAAGTAGCAACGATTATGTTCGCGGGCGGTTCCGCTTGGATAGTCATCTACGATGTGAAGAATGCAGCTGGAAAAGGAAATCACGAAAATCGGTTTAACCTGCCGGTTATTGGAGAAGCTGGATCGATTAACCGGGGACCCGCTTGGTTTGATCCCGATTTTGTCGTCGAATTTGCCGTATCTCCCGCGGGCAAGCAGCCGCTGAGTTGGGGATGGGTTAAGCAGTTGGGCAGTTCATCGGCAAGATAACGGTGTGGCCGTGGCGGTTACAACAGACCGCACAGCACAGCCTCCTATGATACCCCAAAGTTAAGCTTGAACGTGAATAGCAGCATAGTCATGTTTTGCAACTTGCTTGAAAAGGCCTTTTATACAGTACGCCAACACCCCTTGTAGGCGGGGCATCTTGCCCCGCTCAATGCTAGAGTAAGGAACTTCGTGAAATCAAGCGAGCGAATAGCAAAGGTGATAGTAAATCCCGCGCGATAGAATTTCCACCGGTTATAGCATCTCAAAAGTGCAAGAATAGCTTTGTCACCTATTTTTCAAACAGGCTCTAAACTTGTCACATCGAATTTTTGTCTGTGAACAAGCTTTTCCTTGCAGTCGCGATTCGGCTGTAGAGTCAAGTCAGTAGCGTTCACTGGTCAATTATCACGATGAGGTCCAACGCGGCGTCTGATTCATACTCAAAAATGATTCTTACACTGAGTCCTTCGGTAGGTCGGCTGAAACGCAACAAGAATATCTGTAAATGGCGTGCATGTTGAGGCCGACCTATCCAACGGCGAAGAGTTACGACCCACGACGCCGGTAAACTGGTTAAGACTAGTCAAAATTGCCGCTCCTCACTTAGATTCTCGCCGCAGCTCTTCAGATGTTTTATCTTAACGGATTCGACGTGAAGGTTTTGAGCCGATTTGCCTTTTGCGGCGAGAATTGCCCTATTCGACAGTAACGGAAATATTATTTGAATTGTGAATTTCTAATTCAATTCGAATTAAACCTCACCGTATATGTGGTCGCATAGTCCGACTCCATTGCACAATACCTAACCGACACTTCTCAAGTTCCCCGAAAAAAAGACGATGCTATTTGAATCTCACGGGTTTCAATCACCCGGGGATCGGATTTTCAGCGTGTGGAACGCGTCTGAAAATAATTCAAATGGTGTAGCGAAATTGACACAGTGATGTCGGAATATCGCTACATTTTCAATTCTCAACTTTCATCTCTTTCAGCGTGCACGTTTAAGCCATCTATAAAGTCCTGATTTTGTGCCAATGGCACGGTATTTGCTCGTACAATCGCCAAGATTAAGAGCCTAGTTCACTTTGCACGTCCGATAAATCTCTGGAATAACCCATTAGAGATTGAGAAGATATATCCCGAACGCTTGCATGGAGGATTATTCCAATGAAAAAGGCGATTGTTTTCGAGCTTAGCTTACTGTTAGTAACCTCCCTATATCTACCGCCCAGCTTTGCCCAAGACTCTCCGCAATGGGGTCGTCCCGAGGACGCTAAAGCACGCTTCGGTAAAGGCGAAATAAGTGAACTTCAGTATTCGCCTGACGGCACTCGACTTGCTGTTGCCAGTAGCATCGGAATTTGGCTTTACGATACGGAGACCTATCAAGAGGTCGCCCTAATCAACGGGCATTCATACTATGTCAAATGCGTTGCGTTCAGTCCGGATGGCCGCACAATTGCTAGCGGGAGTTGGGACTATACTATTCGGTTATGGGACACCGACACGGGAAAACCCTTTCGAACGCTCAACCATAGCAATTGGATCTCTAGCATTGCGTTCAGTCCAGATGGCCGTACCATCGCTAGTACGGGTTTGGGCAGCATCCGTCTGTGGAACGCCCGCACCGGAGGACTCCTGCATATATTCAGGGATGGTTTGCGTGGGGGTTTGCATTCTAGTGTTGCGTTCAGTCCAGATGGCCGCACCATCGCTAGTGCGATTGGGGACAACTCTATTCGACTGTTGGACGTCGATACTGGAAAACTTCTGCAAACGCTCAAGGGGCATGAAGACGGCATCGTTAAGGTTGTGTACAGCCCCGATGGACGTACAATTGCAAGCGGGAGTTGGGACAAGACTATTCGCCTGTGGGACGCCGATACCGGAAAACACCGCCAAACGCTTACGGGACATGAATCTGCCGTCTATAGTGTTGCGTTCAGTCCAGATGGTCGCACCATTGCTAGTGGGAGCCGGGACGACACAATCCGTCTATGGAATGCCAATACCGGAAAACACCGCCGAACGCTCATAGGTCATAAGGATGATGTTGATACCGTAGCGTTCAGTCCTGATGGCGGCACCATCGCAAGTGGGAGCGACGACACTACAATCCGTCTGTGGGACGCCAATACCGGAAATCACCGCCGAACCTTCAAAGGATATACGTTAGGGGCCTATAGCGTTGTGTTTAGTCCCGATAGCAGCATCATCGCGTACAGCGGTGAAACCCATACAATCCGACTGCGGGATGCCGATACGGGAAAACACCTGCGAACGCTGAAGGGGCATTCATCAAGCGTATTTAGCATTGGATTCAGTCCCGATGGGCGCACTATCGCAAGTGGAAGTGCACACGATACCATAAGTCTGTGGCACACCGATACCGGAAGACGCCTGCGAACCCACGACGGGCAAGGGATAGGGTTCAGTTGCGTTGCGGTCGGTCCGGATGGGCGAACAATTGCTAGCGGGAGACGAGACGGTACAGTGCGGCTGCGGGACACCGATACCGGAAAACTGCTGCTGACCTTCATGGGGCATAATAGCGAGGTTGAAGTTGTTGCGTTTAACCCAGACGGTGGCACGATTGCTAGCGGCAGCCGCGACACTACGGTGCGTCTGTGGGACACCCATACCGGAAATCACCTGCGAACGCTGAAAGGACATTCGAATTCGGTTACGAGCGTAGCATTTAGTCCCGATAGCAGAACGCTCGCTAGCGGGAGTGGTGACCTTACCATCCGTCTGTGGGACACTGATACCGGAATACGTCTGCGAACGCTCAAAGGGCATACGAATTGGGTCTTAAGCCTTGCGTTCAGCCCCAATGGGCGAATACTCGCCAGTAGCGGTGTGGACTGTACCATTCGCTTGTGGGACATCCATACGGGAAAAAAACTGCAAGTGCGCGCAGGGCATACAGGTGAAGTCCGAAGCCTTGCGTTCAGTGCCGACGGACGCGCACTCGCCAGCGCGAGTGGGGACGGCACCGTGTTGCTGTGGGAACTTCCCTCTTCGATACCATTTGGCGTGGAACCGTTGGGAAACCGCATTACCACCTTGGGAGACATCAAACGGACAGCGCTGCTGCAAAATTTTCCGAATCCGTTCAACCCCGAAACTTGGATTCCGTATCAGTTGGGGGACGATGCGCTCGTGACGTTGAACATCTACAACCAGAGCGGTCATATCGTCCGCACACTCGAAATTGGACATCAAAAATCGGGAATCTACCGAGACAAGGTGCGCGCAGCGTATTGGGATGGACGCAATCAAAACGGAGAACGCGTCCCAAGCGGCTCGTATTACTATAAACTTCGCGCCGGTGATTATACGTCGTTAAGGCAGATGGTGATTTTGAAGTAGCGCCATACACTTCGGGTGAGAAAAGTAGTGACGCTATGTTCGGTCTGCTAACGGAGGATCGTTTCAATGGTGAAAGCGTTGTTTTTCAAATTAAGTGCATATTTTTTCGCTTCCGCTTTCTGTCTATCACACAGCACTGCGCATGATTTTCCCCAATGGGGCTTACCTGAAGGTGCTAAAACGCGGCTGGGTAAGGGCAGGATAAATGAAATACAATTTTATCCCAACGGCACGCGCCTTGCGGTGGCTAGCAGCATCGGTATTTGGATCTACAACCCGGCGACGCGTCAAGAGGTCGCCTTGTTGACCGGGCATACGGGTCGAGTCTGGAGCGTAGTGTTCAGCCCCGATGGCAGTAGGCTTGTCAGCGGGAGCCAGGACCGTTCGGTCCGTCTGTGGGATGCCAATACTGGCCATCACCTGCAAACGCTCACAGGGCATACGGGTCCGGTGAATAGTGTCGCCTTCAGTCCTAATGGGGATATTATCGCAAGCGGAAGCGGAGACCGTACCATCCGACTGTGGGACGCCGATACCGGCGATTATTTGAGAATGCTTGCTGGGAACACGTCCTGGGTTTATGGTGTCGCGTTCAGCCCCGACGGCAGCATGCTCGTTAGCGGGGGAGCGGACAATACAATGCGCCTGTGGAACGTCCGCACCGGGGAACGCCTTTGGAGAGTAAAGGCGCATGAGGATTCGGTGCGGAGTGTAGCCTTTAGTCCGGACGGCGGGACTATTGCCAGCGGAGGCGGCGACAATGCCATTCGACTGTGGGGCACCGATACCGGTGACCTCCTGCGAACCCTCCTAGGACATGATGCTATGGTCGATTGCGTTGAATTTAGTCCCAATGGATTCATGATTGCGAGCGGCAGCTTGGACGACACAATTCGGCTGTGGGCGGCGGATACGGGCAAAGCCATTCGATCGCTAGTCAGGCATACGCATTGGGTCGACAGCGTCGCATTCAGTTCCGACGGCGGCATGTTCGCCAGCGGGAGTTTGGACGGGACAATCTGTCTGTGGGACGGCGATACCTGGGAACTCCGGAGAACTATCGCCGGGCATACAAGGCCGGTGAAGAGCGTTGCGTTCAATCCCATTAGTGATACGCTTGCGAGTGGAAGTAATGACCGATACATTCGTTTGTGGAACCCCGATTCGGGAAATCACCTGCGAACCCTAGAGGGGCATAAATCGGCGGTTCCTAGTGTAGCGTTTAGTCCCAACGGCAACACCATCGCCAGTGGAAGTTGGGACCATACCATTCAACTGTGGTCCACCGATACTGGAAAACCCCTACGTACGCTTAAAGGGAATACGTTGGCGGTGATAAGCGTTGCATTCAGCCCGGATGGACAGAGAATAGCGAGCGGGAATGCGGACACTTCTATCCATCTCTGGGACGTTAATAACGGAAAACGGCTGCGCACGTTCAATGGGCACGCATTGCCCGTGGAAAGTGTTGTGTTCAGTCCAGATGGACACAATATCGCCAGCGGAGGTGGGGACCATACAGTCCGTCTATGGGCAACAGCTACTGGAAGGCTTCTGCGAACACTTGAAGGACATACGGATTGGGTTTGGAGCGTTGCGTTTAGCCCCGATGGACGCACCGTCGCCAGCGGGTGTGCGGACGCTACCATCCGTCTTTGGGACACTAATAGGGGAAAACACCTACGAACGCTGACTGGGCACGAGGCTAGGGTAAACAGTGTTGCGTTCAGTCCCGATGGCAAAACCATCGCTAGTGGAGGCGGTGACTATACTGTCCGGCTGTGGGAAGCCAAATCTGGAGAACATTTGGTAACCTTAATTGGACATACGGACGAGGTCCGGAGCGTTGCGTTCAATGTCAATGGACGCGCGCTCGCCAGTGGAAGTTCGGACGGGACCGTGTTGGTGTGGAACCTTACCTCTTTAATTGCTTTGAGTGTAGAACCATTGGGAAGTCAAATCACTACGCTGGGAAACATTAAAAGGACAGCGCTGCTGCAAAACTTTCCGAATCCGTTCAACCCGGTAACCTGGATACCGTATCAGTTGGCAAACGATTCGCTCGTGACGCTGAACATCTATGATCAGAGCGGTCATGTTATCCGCACACTCGACATTGGACTTCAAAGAACGGGCGTCTACCGAGACAAAGCAAGCGCAGCATATTGGGACGGCCGCAATCATAACGGGGAACCGGTCGCGAGCGGCAGATATTATTATCAATTTCGCGCGGACGATTACACTTCGTTAAGGCAGATGGTGATATTGAAATAGCACATAACGATTGGAGGTGATAATCCGAGTATTTCTAATAAAATTGTTGTCTGACGATACATAGAACGAGTATTTTTGGATGCACAACGCAAAATCGGAGGAGGATTCCAGTGAAAAAATCCACAATTTTCAAGCTTAACTATTTCTTCGTTGCCGCGCTATGTGTACCATTCAGCTACGCCCAAGATTCTCTTCAATGGCATCTACCCGAAATCGCCAAAGCGCGGCTCGGTAGAGGTTCGATAGGCGAAATACAGTATTCACCAGACGGCAAACGACTTGCAGTTTCCAGCAGCATCGGAATATGGCTTTACGATGCAGAAACCCATAAAGAAGCCGCATTCCTTACCGGGGATACCGGAGAAATTAGCGGTTTTTCGTTCAGTCCCGACGGGGGTACAATTGCCAGTGCCAGTGACGGTGTGGACATCCTCAGTATGTGGGATGTGGAAACGGGAAATCGCCTTAGAACCCTGAACGGTTACGGGGATTGGGTGATTAACGTTTCGTTCAGTCCCAACGGCGATACTTTAGCAGGAGGGACTTACGACAATACCATCCATTTGTGGGACTCGGAAACGGGAAAGAGTCTGCATACGCTCCGCGGGCATACAGACAACGTCATTATCGTCTCGTACAGTCCCGATGGCGGCACCATCGCAAGCGGGAGTAGAGATACCACAATCCGCCTATGGGACACGTCTACGGGAAAACACCTGCTAACGCTAGACGATCACACGAATCCGGTACACAGTGTTTCGTTCAGTCCCGACGGTGATACGATTGTTAGCGGTAGTGACGATAATTCCATCCTACTGTGGGACGCGAACACGGGAAAACGGATGCGAACACTAAGCGGTCATACGCACTCGGTCAATAGTGTCTTGTTCAGCCCCGACGGCGGCACCATTGCGAGCGGAAGCTGGGACGATTCAATCCGCCTGTGGGACACAATAACAGGCGAACACCTGCAAACGCTAAACGGACACACGGATTGGGTTGGCACTGTTGCGTACAGTCCCGATGGACGCACACTCGCAAGCGGGAGTTGGGACGGTACCGTCCGCGTGTGGGATGCCGCTACTGGCAAACACTTAGGAACGCTGACAGGGTATACGGGCTCGGTCAGAAGTGTCGCATTTAGTCCAGACGGCGGAACGGTTGCCAGCGGCAGCTGGGGGGACGAAACTGTTCGCCTATGGGACGCCGATACCGGTGAGCACTTGCACACACTTACCGGGCATGAGAAGCACGTCACGAATGTCGTGTTCAGTCCGGATGGACGCCGCATCGCAAGCGGAAGTCGCGACCTAACCATTCGTCTGTGGGACACGGCTACTGGCGAACACATTCGGACGCTCATCGGGCACACGGATTCGATTTATGGCGTGGCGTTCACCCCCGATGGGCGTCACATTGCCGGCGGGAGTTTGGACAATACCGTCCGTATTTGGGATGCCGATACCGGTGAACTCTTACGAACGCGAAGGAGCGTACATACCCCTAGGTTTGGGGTTTCAAGCCTTGCGTACAGCCCCGACGGCAAAATCCTCGCCAGTGGGGGAAAAACCACTATCGTACTATGGGACGTCGATAACGGTGAAAGGCTGCGCGTCCTTAAAGGACACACGCTATCCATCCAGAGCATTGCGTTCAGTCCAGATGGCAGTACGCTTGCAAGCGGCGGTTGGGATAGATCCATCCGCTTGTGGAACGTCGATACCGGCAAACACCTTCGGACGATTACTTGGCATGGCGGATGGATCAATAGCGTTGATTTCAGCCCTGATGGCGGCACCCTCGTGAGCGCGAATGCAGATCGGAGAATCCGCCTCTGGGATGTTGATACTGGCAAACACCTGCAAACGCTTACCGGCCATACGGCTGATGTCTATAGCGTTACATTCGGTCCCGAGGGACGCACCCTCGCCAGCGGGAGTTGGGACGGCACCGTGTTGTTATGGGATCTTCGCACTTCAATCGGAGTTGGGGTCGAACCGAGGGAAGATCACTTGACGACTCTTGGCGACATCAAACGCACTGCGTTGCTGCAGAATTATCCAAATCCGTTCAACCCCGAAACTTGGATACCGTATCAGTTGGCAGACGATGCGCTCGTGACTTTGAACATCTACGACCAGAGCGGCCGTATCGTACGCAGGTTGGACATTGGACATCAAAAACCGGGGGTCTACCAAGACAAAGAGAACGCCGCGTATTGGGACGGGCGCAACCAGAACGGAGAACACGTCACAAGCGGCGCGTATTACTATCAACTCCGCGCGGGTGATTACGCTTCTCTTAGGCGGATGGCGATTGTTAAGTAACGCCTAACAGAACAGTGCGAAGCGCGGTTATTCTTCAAAGGATTCGTTCAATCTGCGCAGCTTGGTGCGAAACCCAACACTCTAGATGACGGAATTCAAACTGTTGCGCGCCTTGATACATCAGGTTTTTCGCGTCAAAGTTGAAGTAAATCATCTAATGGTGTATAATTTACATGTAAATGGTCCTATCGTGCCAAATACAGGTTTGCATGAATGCCTTCGTTGTAATGGAACTAGTGCGGGGAGTCGGATATTCCAATTGAACATCTCACAACTCGCGGGCAAATCGCTTGAAGATTATAATTTCTTCTTGTATTGGTTCAGAATCAAAATTCTGAAATGAATAGTCGAGAACTCCAAACGTTCATGTAATTTTTTCTTCTTCAGCCAGGCTTTAAATCAAGGGACGTACGCCAAAAGTAGAAATCGCGGAGATGCACCCGCGAACTCAACAAGGAGGAAAATTTCAATGAAGAAGGCATTGGTTTTCAAATTCAGCTTGTTATTCGTTGCCGCGCTGTGTTTACCGCAAAGCTATGCCCAGCATTCTCTGCAATGGGGGCTGCCCGAAGGCGCCAAATTGCGCATTGGGCAAGGCCGGATTCACGAAATTGCGTATACGCCCGATGGTACCGGACTCGCGCTCGCCAGTGGAATCGGTGTTTGGCTTTACGATACGGCCACCCATAAGGAAACCGACCTGTTTGTCGGGAATACGGACGTCGACAGCATTGCGATTAGCCCCGATGGCAGCACAATCGCCGGGGCAAGTTGGAACGATGACATTTGATTGTGGGATGCCGCAACGGGAAAACATCTGCAAACGATTAAAGGGTCGGGCGCAGCCAACAGCCTTGCGTACAGCCCCGATGGACGCACCATCGCAAGCGAAACTGGGAATCGAGATATTGAACTTTGGGATGCAGAAACGGGAAGACACCTTCGCACGCTCAACGGGTACGGGAGCTGGGTCAACGGCTTAGCGTTCAGCCCGGATAACGGCATTATCGCTAGCGCAGGCGCAGACCGAACCATCGGCCTGTGGGACGCCGATACTGGAGACCTCATAAGCACGTTGGAGGGGCATACGGCGTACGTGTATAGCGTTGCGTTCAGTCCGGACGGCAGCATCCTCGCAAGCGGCAGCAATGACAAAACTGTCCGTTTATGGGATGCATCAACCGGACAACATCTGCGTACACTTTCCGCTTCGGGTTCGGTCGATACAGTCGCATTCAGTCCGGATGGGAGCATCCTTGCTAGCGCGGAAGGGCAAGTTGTCCGATTGTGGAACTCCGCAACCGGAGAAGAGTTGCGGTCCCTTAACGAATCGTATTGGTGCGATACCGTTACATTTAGTCCCGACGGACGCACGATTGCCGGTTTGAGCCATGACCAGACTGTCCGGCTGTGGGACACCGAATCGGGTAAACTGCTTCGCACTATCACCGGACACTACCCCCAAGTTCACAGCGTCGCGTTCAGCCCGGACGGCGGCACAGTCGCAAGTGCGAGTGGTGACGCTGTCCGGCTTTGGGACTCCGAAACGGGAGAACTCAGGCGCTCGTTTGGCAATTTCTATGGTAGCAGCAGCGTTGCGTACAGCCCCGACGGCGAAACCATTGCCATCGAGAGTTGGGGCAACACGGTCCGTGTGCGGGACGCCGATACCGGAGAAGAGCAGCTAAAGCTTGAGGGTCATACGGCTCCGATTAAAGACGTTGCGTTCAGTCCGGACAGCAGTATTATCGCAAGCGCGAGTTGGGACAACACCGTACGTTTGTGGGACGCCGATGCTGGCAACGCTAGGCATACACTCACCGTGGATATGCACGATCTGAATAGCGTGGCGTTCAGTCCGGACGGAGGAACGCTGGCAAGCGCGGGTTGGGAGGCGCTTATTCTGTGGGACGTAGATACAGGCGAACAACTGCGAAAACTGCATGAGCATAAAGGCCCTTTCTATAGCGTTGCGTTCAGCCCAGGAGGCAGCACCCTCGCAAGCGGGGGCGGGGGGACAATTTTATTGTGGAATGTTGATAAGGGAGAACTGCTGCGAACCCTTAATATTCCGATTGGGTATTCCGTCAATAGCCTCGCGTTCAGTCCCGACGGACGCACACTCGCCAGTGGAGGTTTCGACGGTACGGTTCGTCTCTGGGACACCGATTCGTGGGAACTCCTGGCTTCGCTCCAGGGGCATTCCTTGTGGGTGCATAGCCTTGCATTCAGCCCTGACGGAGGCACCCTGGCTAGCTCGGGTTACGATGGAATCGTGTTGCTTTGGGAACTTGACGCTTATACCGGCATTGGGGTCGGCGTGGAACCGTTGGGAAATTTCTTGACTACGTTGGGCGACATTAAACGGACAGTGTTGCTTCAAAATTACCCGAATCCGTTCAACCCTGAAACCTGGATACCGTATCAGTTGGCAAACGATGCACTCGTGACCTTAAACATCTACGACCAGAGCGGCCAAATCGTGCGAACACTGGACATGGGACGTCAAAAGTCCGGCGTCTACCGAGACAAAACGAACGCAGCGTATTGGGACGGGCGGAACCAAAACGGCGAACGCGTCACAAGCGGTACCTATTTCTATCAATTCCGCGCAGGTGATTACAACGCGTTACGTCGGATGGTGATAGTGAAGTAGCACCGCACAATTGCGGAGCGAATCCGAGTTTCGCCGCGCCCGCCTCCACTGCGGCGATATTGCATTGAAGCAAGGAAGGGAGAAATTCTCTAACAGATGAAACAATCGCTCTTGTTTTTTTTGCTGACAGCGCTCATGCTAACCGTAGGATTAATCTCATTTAACAGTCTGCAAGCGGGGGAAGCGGGGCATTCAACGCCAACGCACGGTGGAGTTGACACACATGAAGATTCTCCTTTCCGTGAAAAGTGCTACACATGCCATGGAAGCGAAGCTGCTTACGCTGAATGGAAGATGGCTGGACACGCGAAGGCGTTAATCAACCTCGATCACGGCGACCATCCCGTACGCGTCTCCTGTCTTAGCTGTCATTCGGCTGGCTACGAAATACATTCCAGAATCGGCAGATCGAAAGACCATCCTTACAATTTAGAGACTGCTGTGAACGCTGTCAGTTGTTCGTCGTGCCATTTGCATAGCAGTACCCGCGAGCATCTGTTGGTGAAGTCGACTCGGAAACTCTGTGTTTCCTGCCACAAAATGGATTGCGGCTGCGCCGGAGATGGGATCATCCACAAATCTCAAACAGAGATGTTCTTAGGCCGCGACGGGAAGGGCGTCAGGCGGAAACCTTCTCCACACGTTAGAGTGATGAAGAAGCGATGCGTACACTGCCACATGGCGAAAAAGGAATCGAAAGAGGAGATTGCGCAACGAGGCGGGCACACGTTTATCGCAGACTTTTCAATCTGCGGAGATTGCCACGATGACATGGAAGCTAGGCTAAAAAGGTATCGTGAGGAGATTGGCGGCAAAATGGGCGCGGTAAAGGCTATGCTAGACGGTGCGGCCGATCCAAACAGCGAAGCGTACAAAGCGGCAAAGTGGAACTATGACATGGTTAAAGGCGACAGCGGTTATGGCCTCCACAATATCCCGTACGCAAGGATGCTGCTTGATTACAGTCTCTCTTTGAAATCGACGCTCGTGGAATCAGAATCCGGGAAGGAAGCAGCCTCCGGCGAGGAGTAATACCGTCCAATATTGAGTTTCAATTCTTTGCATAGAGTAGACATCTTTCTACGCGTATGCCACCACCCCCGTAGCCGGGTCATCCTGCCACGCACAAAGTAGTAGGCACACTCCGTGTGCCGTAATCTCATCCGAAATCCCGCTACCTACTCACCGTAAACGCGCCGCCGACGACCGTTTCTTCCTCCCACGTAGCCGGGGAATCTTGACACGCGTACACCTCCACACCCTGTAGGGGCAACCCTTGTGGTTGCCCAATTCGATCCGCCAGTTGCCGCAGCCCCAGACCGAATCAAGCGAGCGAATAGCGAGTGCGATAGAGATTTTCAGGTATAAAAAATCATAGCAACATTGCGTGGATTACGAAAAGATGTCAATTTTTAATTTCGCCGTTTCCGCAAATCCTCCACTAAACCCAAATCTGATACATCTGCCGCTTTAAAACCCACCCGATGATGCCCCATAGGCACGCCATGGAATAATCTCCGAGAATTAAACCCGCAAAAAACGGAATCGCCCGGCGGTAGGCTTGCAGCCCGCCATAGCGTAGAATGCCCAGCTTGAGCGCCCAACAGAGAAGCATGGGAAACCAGATGAAGGAGAGGTCCCCCCACCTGCCTGTTCCAATTACATACCCAATCGGGTGGAAGGGCCACCATAGAAAACGCAGTTTCAACGCTGATAGAATAAGGGTGACGCCGAAGCCGGTGCCCATGGCGATTATTGCGGGATAGTTATATTCTGTCGGCGAATTTAGCCAGCGCTGCAGGCGATTGAAACATTCCCAAGCAATTCCCCCACCAGCCAGACCGGCGCCGCGCTCATACGCGTGGGAAAAATAGACCGTCCACGTAGTAACGATGCTCACCGCCAGTGCAGCGAGCATGACAACGGTGAGTTTTCGACTGTTTAACTGTGCTTGTTCGCTTATTCGAAAGGCTTCAAGCTGGTTAGGCATCGGGTGCGACGTATTGACTCGGTTTAGCCAGTATAGGAACGACATAAGCGTTAGATTCTTGGCGCCGATTGTACGAGTCCCCAGCGCAGAAACCATCGTTGTTGCCGGATCCTTGAAAATGACCTCGTGCATCGGCGGGCCAAGGCCGGCTCTGACCTTTGTCAGGCTGATTGCCATCAAGAAGTAGATTCCGATGAACAGAAGAAAAACCCATAGCGAAAACCCCGCTTTAATCGCGAAAATTATCAGGAAAATCATACCCCCGATGATTCCCCATATCGCCCATTTATATGCCATGGGTTCCTTCGAGTCGTCTAGATGCCCTTTCCCTCTACCGGCTGCGGCGAACACCTGTTTCAAGTGTCTTCGCCCCACCCACAAGGCGAGAAGGCCTAACCCGATCCACGCCCCTTCCGACTGTTCGTCGAGATAAAGATCTATTTGCAGCCCCAAAGCGCTTCTGAGCACTAGGACCGCTTTTCCAAAGAAAAAGAAAAAAAGCGACGAAAACGCCAAGTCCAAGGGCATAAAGAAGGAGAGGCCGATAGCAAACGGGTGAAGTGCAATCAGCATTGTTCCGACCGCATTCCATGGGCGTTCGAGGAAAAGGTGTGTGATTCGGTTGTCTAGCGCTCGGATGGGCAGCGAGGGAAGCGCCGGATATAGATGGCTAAGACCGTTGAGCAACCCGCCGCCTGCAGCGATACCGAACCCTATCCACATCAACTTGTTCGCAAAAAAGCGAGATGGGTTTTTGCCCATTTCCAGCGGCAGCCACGTAATTGGATATGTCAGTCGTTCATAGTCCGTGAACTGTTTTCTCAGTATGGTGTTCATACACATCAATACAAAAAATAGAACCAGCATAAAAACAGACCATGTCAGCAGCGGGACTATCCAACTGTTAAAGACTTGTGACATCCAAAACGACGAATCGCCCTCATAAAACCCGCGCAACACCTGCGGATTTTTTACCGTCATCCAGTCGGGAACGTGCCCAAGGAATAAGTTTGACCAGTCATTTTCTGAGGAGGCAAACCAAAACGGATGAGGCAGCATATAAGCCAGATAGCTCAGGTGCGGCGCCCCGCCTACAGTGGAGACCATAATTAGCATGATGTAAATCGCTAACGCCTCCGAGCCATGCAGGGCGAAGTGAGGGTGCATACGTGCCAGGAGTGGGTTAAGCAGAAGAATAACTAGCAGGGTAAAGACGGTGTTGGAGAAGAGCGACATGTAACTGTGGAGGATGCCGCCGTAGAAGGGGATGAAGAGATTGATCCAGTAGGAGTTGATGATAACGAGTATCAGCCCGATGAATATTACACGGTATGTAAGGCCGCTTGCGCTTTTCGTCTCGAACTCATGAGCGTTATTCATGTTGTCACCTTAATTTAAGCCATCAATGCGAGTGGGCAACAACAATACGGAATCAACGGGGCCATTCTATCCTAAAACCTCTGGGTTTACAACGTGCCGCGGCGGCTTTCCATCTAATATTGCTGCCATGTCTGTAGCCATGCTCTCGAATATTTTCGTCATGGCTTGCGGCGTCAATCCTAGAGCGTGAGGTGACGTAATGCACTGGGGCAATTGAAAAATAGGATGGCTGACGTCCGGCGGTTCAGGTTGGAAAACATCCAGTCCAACGCCTCCTAATCTGCCTGATTTCAACGATTCATATAATACGTCAAGACTTTCAATTAGTCCGCCCCGCGCCAAATTAACGATGTAAGCGCCCTGCTTTAAATGTTGCAAACGGTCGCGGTTGATTAGCCCCTGCGTTTCAGGTGTCAAGGCCGCGTGGATAGAGATGAAATCTGAGCGCTGTAACAATGATTCAAGATTGACCAGTTCTGTTTCTAGCTCGTTCGCCTGTTCGTGTGACACGTAGGGGTCATAGGCTAGAATTGTTACATTAAATGGGCGGATTAACTGTGCAAGCATCTGTCCGATTCGTCCGAAACCGATGATACCCAACGTGGCGCCGTCCAAATCCCCTGGCTGGTTTCGAAAACGGCTGCTCCAGTTGCCCAGTTTTAGCTGAGCGTCCCAAAAGACGACCTTCTTACACAAGGTAAAAATAAGTGCCATAGCTGCCTCTGCTATCGCACGGGCGTTAACTCCGGGCGTGTAAACGACCGGAATTTTACGTGCCGTGGCTGCATTTATGTCGACGTTGTCATATCCTACGCCGGAGCGGCCGATTACCCTTAGGTCTGTTGCGGCATTTATCACACGCGCGTTCACGCTTCCTTCCGCTCCCCGTACTACCAGGCCGATGGCGCTGCCAACAAGCGAAAGCAACGCTTCCTCCTCGAATACCGGAGCAATCACGATTTCGCCGTATGGACGCAATATTTCAACTGCGATATCATCAACGGGGCCTGTACACACTATCTTTGCGTTTTCCATAGCATATTTCCCTTAAGTTTAATTTACGTCATGTGAGTTTTTTGATTTTACGTTCCACCAGCGGCACAACGCAAAATCTCGGCTTGAGTCGCATCGTCATTATCAAATTCCCCCGAAATTTCACCCTCATGCAGAATTAGGATTCGATCACTCATGTTCAAGATTTCGGGGAACTCAGACGAAACCATCACGATCGCAACATCTTGGCGGGCAAGTTCAGCAATCAACCGGTGAATCTCCGCTTTCGCAGCCACATCAATGCCGCGGGTAGGCTCGTCAAGGAGAAGAATCCTCGGCAGCGTCATCAAGCATTTGCCCAATACTACCTTCTGTTGGTTGCCGCCGCTAAGGTGGCTAACTTGGGAATCGAGCGACGGCGCTTTAATTTGCAGAGAATCGACATAATTACGGCTCTGACGAAACTCTTCGTTCCAATTGATAATCCCATGTGGTGCAATCTTAGTCCCTCGTTCGGTGCACCTAGCATCAAGGCTGGCTAACGTCATGTTCGACTGCACAACAGCGTCAAGGATTAGCCCGAATCGCTTGCGATCCTCGCTGACAAGCCCAATTCCGTGCCGAATCGCGTCGCTGGGAGATTCAATCGAAACTTGAACACCATCTACAACGATGTCTCCCGTGCACTTGCCCTGATATGCACCAAAAACGGCATTGATTAATTCTGTCCGCCCCGATCCCATCAGCCCGGCGATACCTAAAATTTCCCCCTGCCGTACAGAAAAGGATATATCTCTCAGGAACTGCCGGTCAGGTCTTTCTGGATGATATGAATTCAGATTTCGCACTTGCAACGCGAGTTCTCCAAATTTCCTTTCACTTTTCGGGTAAAAATCCGTCAATTCGCGTCCAACCATCCGGGCAATCAATTCACTTTCACTGCACTCATTTACCGTGTAGGTACCCACTGTCTTTCCGTCACGCAGGACAGTTACACGATTCGCAATCTCGAAGATTTCCTTGAGCTTGTGCGTGATGTAAATACAAGAGACTCCTTGTTCCCGCAAACGGCGGAGAATGTGCGTCAACTTTTCTATTTCACTTTCAGTTAGCGCTGCGGTCGGTTCATCAAGTACGAGCAAGCGAGCGTCTCGCGACAGGGCTTTGGCGATTTCCACCATCTGCTGCCCTCCGATTCCCAACTGATTCACGGCGGTTTGAGGTTCTAGAGGGAGGCCAAAGTCTGACAGCAGACGCGCCGCTCGGTGATACAACTGATTCCAATCAATGAAACCGAACCGTCCAGGCTCGCGGCCCAAAAAAATATTTTCGCCGACCGTCATATCTGGCACCAATGCGGGCTCCTGATAGATTATCGCTACACCGGCATTTTCAGAGTCGCCGACTGTGCTAAAAATATGATCGCCCCCATTGAAACACAACGTACCCTCGTAATCGCCATGAGGGTACACGCCGCCAAGTACCTTAATTAGCGTCGACTTGCCCGCGCCGTTTTCACCGCACAACGCGTGAATCTCGCCATGCTGCACATTGAATGAAACATCATTGAGCGCGCGGACGCCCGGAAAGTCTTTTGTTATGGATTGCATTTCGAGAAGCGGGTGTGTCATTGTAAAATCAAAGTGAATCGCGTTCGATTAACCGCAGTTTTCTTCTGTTGACTTTTAATTCTAACTTACTCTCAGACGCACGGCAAAAGCGCCGTCAGTGCCGTGTTCATGCGGAAAGGTTTGTAGAAAACCTTCCGAAGTGATAGCGTGCGGAGGCATAGCCGGTAGAAATTCTCCTGCGCTTTCGATGACAATATTCGGACGTTTTTTGAGGAAACGGCGCACGACCATCTCGTTTTCTTCCGGTTCTGTGCTGCATGTACTATAAACTAGTACGCCGCCTGGCTTAACATGGCGCACCGCGTTTTGCAGAAGGTTAAGCTGTAGTTGAGCAAGCTCGTTAATCTGTTCGGGGGATTTATTCCACCGAATGTCCGGATGGCGGCGAAGGGTTCCGAATCCTGAACAGGGCGCGTCGATTAGGACGAAATCCGCATACTTGACGAATTCGAGCGAGTCGTTAACGGAATTTGCAACCTGTGGCAGAATATTTGTTATACCGAGTCGCTGGCAGTTCTCCTCAATTCTTCTAACCCTGTCCTGCGAAACATCTACAGCAACAATCTGCCCCGTGTTTCCCATGAGCTGCGCGATGTGGCTGGTCTTCCCGCCGGGTGCGGCACATAGATCCACAACCTTTTTCTCCGGTTGAGGATTTAGCAGGTGCGCCACTAACATCGCACTTTCATCTTGTACGTAGAACCAGCCATTGCGGTAAGCTTGCAACGACTGTAACGAAGGTGAATCCGCCAAAATCAAACCGTCGGGCGAAATCTGGCTTTCCTTTACCGTAACGCTATCCGCTCTGAGCGATTCGATTAATTCTTCGCGGTTAGTTTTCAAGGAATTAAGCCGGATAGATAGCGGTGCAATCTGATTACTTGCGCGGCAGAACGCCAGTGTCCACTCGGAATCGTAGTGAATTAGCCACCGTTTCACCAACCACTGTGGATAGGAAAGAGAAATTGAGATATGCTGAAGCGGATCGGCTTGTAGTGAGGAAAACTCAAGGCGATTTGCATTTCGCTGCACCGAACGCAGTACCGCGTTGATGAATTGCGCATGTTTCCGTTTAGGCTTCGCTAGTTCGACTGTTTCATATATAGCCGCATGCGGTGGAACCCTATCCAAGTGGAGCAACTGATATGCCCCTAGTCTCAAGATGTTGCGGCTTTTCAAATCCAATTGAAAGCGGGAATCTACAAATTGGCGGAGAATCCAGTCAAGTTTCTTCCTCCACCGAACCACACCATAAACAAGCTCATTTAGCAGACCGCAATCTAAAGCATCCAAACGGCTTTGAAGAATTGTACAATTAATTAACCGAGCAATAGGTGCATTGTCTTCTTCCAATCGGATTAGACAGTCCAACGCAAGTTGGCGAACAGAAGCAACTCTTTTCATTATGCATGGGAGACATGTCAACTATGCTGGATGTAGGAAGATTAGTAGTGAGGATATTTTATCCTGTAAACGTGTGTGATATTTACGGCAACTGATTTCACGCCGATTTTCGAAATCAGCTAGCGCAGCGAAAATCAATAGGATGCTAAATCTTCGAGGTTGAAAGGGTTACCGCGGAAAAGCGGGAAGTTCCAAACCTGCAATGTACTGGAGAATGCGAATCACTTGGTGGCTGTAACCAAATTCGTTGTCATACCAGACGTATAGCACGCACCGATTGCCAGACACAATGGTTGCTAGCGAGTCAACTATTCCCGTCTTCAAAGTGCCGATAAAGTCGCTCGAAACCGCATCCGGCGAACTGGTGAAATCAATCTGTCCTTGCAACGGCGAGTCGAGCGAAATGGCGCGCAGATAGTTGTTTACTTCCCTTACCGTACTCACCTCGTTTAGCGTTAAATGCAGGATAGCGAGTGATACATTCGGGGTTGGAACCCGAATCGCATTAGCCGTTAGCCTGCCGGACAATTCCGGCAATACTTTGCCTACCGCTTCAGCAGCGCCTGTTTCTGTAATTACCATGTTCAGCGGCGCGCCACGCCCTCTTCGACTCTTTTTGTGGTAATTGTCAATCAGGTTTTGGTCATTGGTGTAAGCGTGGCAAGTTTCAATGTGACCTTCTTCAATTTGGAATCGGTCGTGCATCACCTTAAGAACCGGAACAATAGCGTTGGTAGTGCAGCTAGCAGCGGAGACAATCTTCTCGCCATCCATGATGGCATGGTTATTTACGCCATAAACAACATTTGGAACTTCTTCTTTGCCCGGCGCAGTGAGGATAATTTTTGCGGCGCCTTCGGCTTTGAGATGCCGTTCAAGTCCGCGCCGATCCCGCCAAACACCGGTGTTATCAAGGACAATCGCATTTTGAATGCCATATCGGCTGTAGTCAGCCTGTTCAGGGCTATCTGCGTATAGGAGACGAATCATGTTACCATTAGCAATGAAGGCGTTTTCTGACTCGTTGACTATAATGGTGCCTTTGAACGAACCATGGACGGAATCACGGCGTAGGAGGCTTGCCCGCTTCGGCAGGTCGCCTCTGATTTCGTTGCGCACGACGACTGCCCGCAACCTCAACCTGCCGCCGCCGCTGCTTCTTTGAATGAGAATCCGAGCGAGAGTTCGTCCGATCCGTCCAAATCCATAAAGGACGACATCTTGCGGTGCAGCCAAGGTCATCTTTTCACCGTTGTTGATATCAGCCAGTTCGGTTCTAACAAAGGTGTCTAGGGACGCGCCTGTCTCATTGCGCAGATACATTGTAGTCAACTTGCCGATGTCAATTCGAGCTGGTGAAAGGTTCAATTGGCTCATCGCTTGAAGAATGGGTAAGCTTGTGAAAGCAGAAAGTTCGTCTTGGACAATCTGCCGAGAAAAACGGTGAGCCTTTAGAATATCAATGGTCGAGCCATGAACTAGAGAATGGCCGTAAACGGTAGTAACCACGCCATGATTACGGTAAAGTTCTCCAATCAGTGGGATCATCGACTCGGCGGCTTCTTCCCGCTGCCTCCAGTCGTTAGAATAAGATTCCATTTTCAAATCTCTCATCTGTTCCTCATTTCTTTATAGCTGGTTTGACTACCATTAACACGTTGCATACTGAGCTGTCCTAGTACGGACGCGCTTACTAATTTACAATTTTGTGTAATAATCCTGAAGCGGCGCAACAGTTAACTTTTCACGGCGAAGCGCCTCAATACCGTTGATGGCAGCGGATGCACCGGGGATAGTGGAAAACAGTGGAATGCCATAATCAATTGTTATCTTTCTTATCAACTGTTCCGCGGGATGATGGTCGTAACCTGTAGGAGTATTGATAATAAGGTCTACATCTTGATTTTTAACATAGTCGTGAATTGTGGGGCGTCCTTTTCCTATACTATGGACTAACGAAACCTCCAACCCATTCCTACGCAACACCTTTGCCGTTCCGTGAGTTGCTATCAATTGAAATCCAATGTCAGAGAGCTTCTTGGCGATAAATATGATTGCGCGCTTATCTTTGTTTTTGACGCTGATGAACGCCCGTCCATTGACGGGCAAGGAGTAGCCGCACGCCTTTTGTGCTTTGGCAAATGCTTGAGAAAGATCTTCGTCGATGCCCATCACCTCGCCTGTCGATTTCATCTCGGGCCCAAGTTGCGAATTTGCTCCCGGAAAGCGATTGAACGGAAATACGGGGGCTTTCACACAGAAATAGTTCCTTTCGATTTCTTCGGTAAATCCGATTTCCTCTAGGGTTTTTCCCGCCATAATCCGCGCCGCATGTTTTGCCAACGGTACCCCAATCGCTTTGCTGACAAACGGTATAGTCCGTGAGGCGCGCGGGTTGACCTCCAACACATAGATTTCGTTGTTCTTGATAGCATACTGAACGTTCATCAGTCCACGAACGTTGAGTGCCTTTGCCAGCGCGTAAGTATACCGTTTCAGTTCGCCAAGTTGTTCTTCCACAAGAGTATAAGGGGGCAGCACGCAATCACTGTCTCCGGAATGGATTCCAGCTTCTTCAATGTGCTCCATGATACCCCCGACGAGGGTTGTTCTGCCGTCTGAAATTGCGTCGACATCCACCTCGATTGCATCTTCCAAATACTTGTCGATTAAAACCGGATGTTCGGGTGAAGCGGCAACTGCGGAGTCCATGTATTCCTGCAACAGGGTTTGGTCGTAGACAATCTGCATTGCGCGCCCGCCGAGAACATACGAGGGGCGAACAATGACTGGATAGCCAAGTGACGCGGCGATTGGTTTGGCTTCTTCAATCGATGTTGCAGTTCCGTTTGGCGGTTGTACCAGACCTATTTCATCCAATACAGCTTTGAACAGTTTTCGATCTTCCGACCGCGCAATGTCATCGGGACTGGTTCCGACAATGCGTACGCCTGCGTCTTTAAGTGCAAGTGCAAGATTCAAGGGGGTTTGCCCACCGAATTGAACGATAACGCCGTCAGGTTGCTCGCGATCGATAATGTTCAACACATCTTCAAGCGTGAGCGGTTCAAAATACAGACGGTCCGAGGTATCATAGTCTGTACTCACTGTTTCAGGATTGCTATTGACCATAATCGTCTCAAACCCATCCTCCTTAAGCGCCATAGCTGCGTGAACGCAACAATAGTCAAACTCAATTCCCTGGCCTATCCGATTTGGCCCCCCGCCCAAAATGATAATCTTGCTTTTTGAAGTTGGGTGAACTTCATCCTCGCTGCTATAAGTTGAATAGTAGTAGGGTGTTACCGCCTCAAATTCAGCGGCGCATGTATCAACCGTCTTATATGTTGTTTCGATTCCAGCTTTCTTCCGCAACAACCTGACGTCTGATTCAGAAACATCCCAGAGCCCGGCAACCTGGCGGTCTGAAAATCCATACTGTTTCGACTTGCGGAGCAGGGACATCAACTCGCGAGGCAATGGGGCAACACGCGATTCTGATGTCGGTTTTTTCATTTCCTCCCTTCCCTGTTTCGTCAGGTGTGTTTCAAAATCGACTATCTCCTTGACGTTATACAAAAAGAAGGGATCTATTTTTGTATGGCCGTACACCTGGTCTACACTCATACCGCCTTGGAAGGCCTGTTTGATATAAAAGAGCCGTTCAACGTTCGGAAAGGTCAGTTTTTCGGGCAATTCAGAAACTGGGAGATTTTGTACGTGCCGATCTCCAAGCCCATACCACCCTGTTTCCAACGAACGTAAACCCTTCTGCAATGCTTCTTTGAAAGTCCGCCCAATCGCCATCGCTTCTCCAACCGATTTCATTTGGGTGGTCAGGGTTCCATCGGCATCCGGAAATTTTTCGAACGCCCAACGCGGGATTTTGACGACAACGTAATCAATTGTAGGCTCAAAGGAAGCCGGGGTTTGGCGGGTGATGTCGTTGGGAATTTCATCAAGCGTATAGCCAACTGCAAGTTTTGCCGCAATCTTGGCGATTGGAAATCCTGTGGCTTTGGACGCGAGTGCAGAACTCCTCGAAACGCGCGGATTCATTTCGATGACGACCTGTTCTCCTGTCTGGGGGTGGACGGCGAATTGGACATTTGAGCCGCCCGTATCTACGCCTATTTCTCTGATTATCTTGATGGCTGCATCTCGCATCTTCTGATATTCTTTGTCTGTCAACGTCTGGACAGGCGCAACTGTAATGCTATCACCCGTATGGATGCCCATTGGGTCAACATTTTCAATTGAACAGATAATCACGACATTATCCGCATGATCGCGCATCACCTCTAGTTCAAATTCTTTCCACCCAATTACTGACTCTTCAATTAAAACCTCATTGACTGGACTCAATGCCAAGCCATGTTCGACCATCACCTGAAACTCTTCGATGTTATACGCAATGCCGCCGCCTGTTCCGCCCAGTGTGAACGCCGGACGGATAATTGCGGGGTATCCAATTGAAGAAACTACACTTACGGCGTCTTCAACGGAATGCACGACGCCGCTATTTGGTACCGACAATCCGATTCGCTGCATTGACCGCTTAAAGAGTTCGCGATCTTCTGCCTTTTTGATAGCCTCAAGCTTCGCGCCAATCAATTCAACCTTATACGTGTCTAGCACGCCGGCTTCCGCAAGTTCAACTGAGACGTTTAACCCGGTTTGGCCTCCCAACGTTGGCAGCAAGGCGTCAGGACGTTCGCTCGCGATGATCCGTTCGACCACATCCGCCGTAATCGGCTCAATATAAGTTCGGTCTGCAAATTCCGGGTCAGTCATGATCGTAGCCGGATTACTGTTCACCAGGACAATCTCAAATCCTTCCTCTTGCAAGGCTTTGCAGGCTTGCGCCCCGGAATAGTCAAATTCGCAGGCCTGGCCAATAATAATGGGCCCTGAGCCGATGATTAATATCTTCTCAATGTCGGTTCGCTTTGGCATGGTCTTCGTCGCATCAATTGAGCAACTGGCGATAGTCTTCCGAAGACCATCGCACCCGCTCGTCGTTCGATTGATCGCTTTTCATTTCATAAGGTCTGTAAATTGCTCGAAAAGATAACTTGCATCATGAGGGCCGGGCGACGCTTCCGGATGATACTGTACGGCGAAAACGGGATGTTCCAAATGCCGAATTCCTTCGAGGGTATAGTCATTCAGATTTAGGTGTGTAATCTCTATGGTGTTTGGCAATGAGTCGATGTCTACACAGAAACCGTGGTTTTGGGCGGTAATTTCCACCTTGTTAGTTTCAAGCCGTTTGACCGGCTGATTTGCGCCTCGATGTCCAAATTTGAGTTTGAATCTCTTTCCCCCGAGCGCAAGCCCTAATAGTTGATGGCCCAAACAGATACCGAAGATTGGCTTTCTGCCAATAAGTTTCTTGATTGTCTCAAGTGCATAATCAACTGCGTCCGGGTCGCCGGGGCCGTTCGATAAAAAGATACCATCAGGGTTCGCCGCAAGAATCTCTTCCGCCTTGGTTTGGGCTGGAACAACCTGCACTTGACAACCGTGTTGAGTGAGTTGGCGCAGAATATTGTACTTTATCCCGAAGTCCATTGCGATAACACGAAACTGCGGCTCCGGTACGGCTCCGACTGGCGATGAATCGAAATCAATTGTCATTTGCTGACTGCTCTGGCGCTTGGTTAAATCTGAATGAGGCAAAGAATTCGGATGCGGATTAGCATCCTTCCACAAGTACGGATTTGGGCAGGTCACGCGTTTAACTAAGTCTGCGCCTATCAACCCCTGCCACGCCCGCGCTTTTGCAATCAGTTGCCGGGCGTCACAACTTTCCGACGATAGAACCCCATTCATAACGCCGTGAACTCTAAGCCTTTTGGTTAAGGCGCGAGTATCGACACCGTGGATTCCGATAACTCCATTTTCTTCTAGGTACGTACCCAGGCTGCGGCGGGAGCGCCAATTACTATAATGCGCACTATATTCACGCACAACAAATCCTTCGACCTGTGGGACAATTGATTCAACATCAACATCATTGCAGCCGTAATTTCCGATTAACGGATATGTCATCGCCACAATCTGTCCTTTATAGGATGGATCCGTGAGGATTTCTTGATAACCCGTCATACTAGTATTGAAGACAACCTCGCCGACGGACTCCCCGGCGGCGCCGAAATGTTCGCCTTCGTAGATTGTGCCGTCTGCTAATGCTAATATTGCTTTCATTATTTTGAATCACCTCAACACTGGAAGCGGAAGTCTTTGTGCGTGTTGTGCATTAGACGGAGTGGTGTGCGCCTGCTTATGAAATTTACCTGATTCTTTGGCATTAGCCGTCATTGAGGACTGAATGCGTCACTTCTCCGCCACGAATGGTCATCACGGGGCAACTCCTCAACGCCCAGCCCCTGAAAGGCGTATTACGGCCTTTGGACTCGAATTGCGCAGGATCAACTTTAACTTCTCGTTTTGGATCGATTAGCGTTACGTCAGCGGCCGCACCGATGGAGAGGGTACCGCGGTCGATATTCAAAATTTTCGCTGGGGTACACGTCATCTTTGCAATGGCTTCCGATAGCCTAAGCCGCCCAGAACCAATGAGTTTAGTGAAAACTAGCGGAACGCAGGTTTCCGACCCGACGATGCCGGGAGGGGCGTCGTCCATCCCCTGCGCTTTCTCAAACGGAGCGTGAGGGGCATGATCAGTAGCAATGGCATCAAGTGTTCCATCAATCAGACCATCAACCACTGCGCGAACGTCAGCCTCGGTTCGCAAGGGCGGGTGCATTTTTGCGTTTGCACCGTGCTCTTCGACAGCGGCTTCGGTGAGCGTGAAATGGTGCGGTGTGGCTTCAGCCGTCACATGGACGCCCCTGCGCTTTCCCCACCGAACCAGCTCGACAGTTCCAGCCGTGCTGACGTGTAAAACGTGGAGATGTCCGCCTGTTAACTCGGCAAGCATAATGTCACGGGCGGCAATAATGTCTTCCGCTGCGTTGGGACTGCCGGGCAGATTCAGCCTGTTCGAGGTTTCGCCGAGGTTCATCACCGTGCCCGCATTCAGATTGTGTTCTTCGCAGTGGACTGCAACGGGAAAGCCGAGTTGCGCGCTCCAGGCTAACACCTCGCGCATAAGCGCGGCGTTCATGACGGTTTTGCCATCATCGGACAATGCGACCGCTCCGGCTTCTAGCAATGCAGGAACATCGGTAACTTCTTCCCCCGTGAGGTTTTTTGTGATGCTGCCGATGGGGAACACGTTAGCGACACCGCTTTTTTCAGCTTGCGACCGGATAAATCGAATGACCTCCGGGGAATCAGCAACCGGTTGCGTATTCGCCATACAGGCAACCGATGTAAATCCACCCGCGGCTGCCGCACGGGTGCCCGATTTGATGGTTTCTTTGTGCTCAAAACCGGGTTCCCGCAGATGGACATGCATGTCAATCAATCCCGGCGTAACGATCAATCCCTCCGCATCAATAACCCTATCCGCTTCAACTTCAATTCGTTCCCCAATTTGGGCGATTTTTCCGCCGCAGATGAGTAGATTCTGAATCGAATCAACCTGATTGGCGGGATCAACGATGTGGCCATTGCAGATGAGAATCCGATTCATTCGCCGCCCTCATAAATCGCCGCTCGATCCGACCCGTGCTCTTCGACCAATTGGACACGCACAATTTCCTTTCGCGATGTCGGGATATTTTTGCCAACATAATTCGCGGAGATTGGCAGTTCACGATGTCCTCGATCGATGAGCACTGCAAGTCGAATTGCCGCAGGACGTCCAAAATCCATGACGGCATCCATCGCGGCGCGGATTGTGCGTCCGGTGTAGATAACTTCATCTACCAGAATCACGCATTTACCTTCAACGCTGAACGGGATGTCCGTCCGGTTAATTTTTATCTCTTCTTCGTACAGATTGACATCATCTCGATACAATCGCACGTCAACTACGCCCACCGGGACTTCAATATTTTCAATAGTTTCCAAGTTTTTTGCAATGCGGTTTGCCAAGTGATCCCCGCGGCTCTTAATCCCAATCAGCGCGAGATCGGCAATTTCTCGATGATTGTGCTCCACAATCTCATGTGATATTCGGGTCAACGCACGTCGAATATCCTCGGACGTCATTACCTGTGTTTTTTCGCGCATTTTGAAAACACCTCTTCACTGAATTACGCTGAACAAGTCAATTTTGCGGTAATTTAATAAGAGTTTTATTTCCCCTAAGGCTAGTGATTATTTGGAGACTATCGCGGTTCCTGTTCGGTCGCTTGATCCTTCGCTATTCACTCAGTTGAATCCTTCTTTCGACAAGTAAATCCATGATTTCCCGCACTAGGGCATAGTCATCAAATCCTTTGAGGTTCCAAGCGTTCGTCCAAAACTTGTCGAGCGAGCGATACCCCAACTGTTCATATTCAAATACTTGAATCATCAATTCAAGTTTATCCGCCGCCCGCACTAATTTTCCTTCCAACGACGTTCCATTCTCAAACTCCTCCCACAAGTCGGTGTATTTCGGTAAAAGCGTGTCAAAGCCCTCAAACATCGACCGAAATGCGGCTTTTTCCCCCGCTTCTTTGACATCTTCAGGAATATATTCCAAAGCTGGAAATGGCACGTCGCCGATTCTTGCCTCGGCGACTTCGTGCAGCAAGGCGATTCGCATCACCTTTTCAACGTCGAGCTGAACGCCCTGTTTCGCCAACACATCAGCCAACAGCATTGACAAAAAGGACACGCGATAGCAGTGATCTGCGACACTCTCGGCGTCTTTAATCCCGCGAAACCGCCAACCGGTACGCGGAAGATTCTTTAGCACGCCAATCTCTTCTACCAAATCTAACACCGCTTGTGCATTCATAATCGTTTTGGAAATCCAGTGCATAAAAAAACCTCCCTCAATAAAGGGAGGTCATCTGACAATAGAATATGGACAATATATATAATCGCGTGAAACGTATTGCACCCTTTTCCAACCTCACCGGATCAGATTAAAAAGGAGAATTTGTTGAACTACCGATAGCTGAACTCTGGTTTTAAGTATAGCATATTCGATGTCCTTTTGCAAGAAAATAACCTATAGGCATCGCGCAATTAATCCGACGATGCGAAAATTGGAAATCGCCGGATCGTCAGTAATAAATTCGAAACGAAAGAAAATAGACGTTAGAATATCCGCCAAACTCCGATCTGAATTGTGTTTCTTCCCCCTCGGTTACAGCGCGTTTGCCAATCCCGATGAATCCGCCAGCAGAGAGATAAACATCTTGTGCGAGATCGTATTCAATTTGCACAGAAGGTAATACTGAAAGATCAGAGACGTTCCATAGCACGAAGCTGCTCAACGACATGAGCGGCGATATTTGGCAGGTCAATCCGGGAACAATATAGTGTCTGCCCATAAGGTAGACTGCGCCGTCGGTGTTCGCCGGTTTGGCAAGGTTGTCGAGATAATCTGCCGGTTTGCCTGCACCTGCACCGCTGAAATGATATTCAATGAACCCGTAAATCACCCCACGGAAACTGTAGTCCAGCCCTATTGACGTGCGGAGGTAGGTTTCCACCTCACCGTTTTCACCTTCGATGGCGTCGGCGTAAACGTAAGCACCTTCAAACCAGAATCCGGCGCCGCCAATACCCCGCGCTAAGTCAAAGCCTGTCATCAAGTGTTCACGAAATCCCAATAGTAATATTGAGAAATCAGTCGCTGCCGCATTCAACTGGCTCCGAACGTAAAAGGCGCTCTTTTCAAGAGCTAAATCCTGCCCGAAAACATAACCGGCATCAAACTCTCCCAACACGCCAATCGGAATTTGTACCCGTACCGCATCCACACCGATTCGGTCCTCCGTGTCCAGTTGATTGTAGGCGTAAGGCGCAAGAACGTCCGTTGGGTTCACGACCCGCGCACTCCCCCATGCGATGGCTTGGCGGCCGATTGTGATGTCGCCGAAACCGCCGGTGTAAGCTACTGAAACCCTGTCGAAATTTTGAAATAGGCCGAAACTTCCCACTGTGTCACTCTCGCCTGGATAGATTTCGGAATCAAAATCCACAACGCGGTAGCGGAGTGAATTGGCAGCACCCACGATTGTCGGTTCAAAAAACAGCGAGGGGTCTTGAACACGTGACCCAATATCGTAAGAGAGGTCAAACGAGACTGCATCGGCGGGAACATAAGCCCAATTAAACCGCAGTCGGTTGTTCACCGCACCGATAATCGGTTCGTCCGGTAAGGGAGAATTCAAGCCAATGGAAAAGTTTTTGTAATATCCACCAATTTGAAATTCGGCATCAGTGGAATCGGCAATCCCGATAATAATCAGAAAGATAGTAATTCCAAGGAATTTTCTCACCATTTTCTCAAACAGGTATCGGAAAAGTGATGCCCTTTATCTATTGTACTTTAAAATAGCCGTGTTTATACGTTTAGGATTGTGGTATAATGGGTATGTAATGGAAATTTTTCAGAGAAATTTCAACCGATGTATGGAGAAGCGTAGCTTCCTCTCTAACAGTGTGGCAGTTTCCACATAAAAACTAAAAATGAAGACAATTTCTATTCATATCAGCGATTCAGATTACGAATGGTTATCCATTCAAGCAAAACAGCGGATGATGACTGTTGCCCAAATTATTGAGGAAATGGTCAGGGAGGCATCAGAAAGCGCAGAAAAGGAAACGGAATACCTGTTGAGCGATCCGAAGATGAAAGATCGACTTTTGAAATCGAGAAACAGTACCGAAGAAATTCCTTATGAAGTCGTCCGCGAGAAACTTGGAATTTGAACCTGCAGCGTTTGAAGATCTTGCGTGGTGGATTCAGCGAGGCCAAAGGACAACTCGACGCATTCTCAATTTACTTCGGGAAATTCGGCGAGATCCTTTCCGCGGAACGGGTAAACCTGAAGCACCGAAAGGCGATTCATCAGGTTTCTGGTCAAGGCGAATCGACAAGGCGAATCGCATCGTTTACAGAGTCGAAGCGGATAGAATTGTCATTTCAGTATGCAGAGGGAATTACGACTGAAACCACAGTAAAATTTGAAGGTTTATTTACTCTCGTCGCTCTCAACTTTTCCGTCCTTGAGCGTTATCAATCGCCTTGCCCGCTCCATCACCATTGGATCATGGGTCGAAAATAAGAACGTCATACTAGTCTGCGTATTGAGGCGGTTCATCATCTCAAGCAAATCTGAACCTGTTTTGGAGTCGAGGTTCGCGGTCGGCTCATCCGCAAGAATAATCGCAGGTTCGGAGACCATCGCCCGTGCAATGGCGACGCGCTGTTGCTGCCCGCCTGAGAGCTGCGGCGGGTTTCGATTCGCATATCCCTTTAATCCAACCTCTTCAAGCATTGCGGCAACGCGCCTATGCCGCTCCGCTTTGGACACGCGCTGCAACAGCATAATATATTCCACGTTCTCTTCCACTGTCAGCACCGGAATGAGATTGTAAGCCTGAAAAATGAAGCCGATGTTGTCTCGGCGAAAATCGGACAAGTCATTGCCACTCATGCCCGACAGCAACTTGCCCGATAACCAAACCTTCCCCGCTGTCGGCGCGTCCAGCCCGGAAATGATGTTGAGAAGCGTAGTCTTCCCCGATCCCGACGGTCCCACCAACGCCGTGAACTCGCCTGACCGGATCGTCAAATCCACGCCCCGTAAGGCTTCGACGGGCACACCATTTTCCGCATACACCTTCGTAATGCTCTCTGTGACAATGACATCAGAATTCGTCACCCTTCGCTCCTAACGTATTCCGCAGTGCATTTTCTTCCAATCTCCCATCCCGCCATTTCTGCCGAATCAAAAACTCCTTCGCATCGCGGCCGCTGGGGCTATCTTCGCCGCATATCTCGCCGGATACAGCCCTGTGATAATGGTGAAGATAAATACCCAGATGGAATATAAGATGAACGGCTGAATCGTCATGACGGGATAGATGAGATCTCGTATCGTCACACCCATCATTTCAATGCCGGTGTAATCAATCCCGACTATCGCGAATATCCACGTCAAGGCGAAACCGAGGATAGTGCCGAGGACAATGCTCACAATTGCCAACGCTCCGGCTTCAAACAAAATCAGTCGCGCCATCCCTAACGGGCGGGTGCCAACGGCGCGTAAGACACCAAACTCGAACATCCGCTCATATAGCGACATAAAAAGCGTGTTGATAATCCCAAACACAACAACGCCAAACAGAACAACCCCCAGTATGTATTTGGTGAACTTGGACATTTCGAACGCAACTTGTAGTTGGGGCAAAATTTCCGTCCAACTTACCGCTTCGTTGCCGTGCTGGGAATACCGATCCCAAAATGTCGAAGCTGTATCCTGTCCGTATTTTGTGTCCGTAAATTTGATAGCAATCTCATGCACTTGAGAACCGATGGCAAGCATCTCTTGGGCTTTCGCCAAGCGTACAAACGCCATGCCGCTCTCCATCGCTTCATCGCCAAAACGGTAGATCCCCGAAATCCGAAACATCTCTTGTGACAAATCGCCGCTCTCCGACTGTGCCACGGTCACAACGACCCGGGTGCCAAGCGTCACGTCAAGCAGTTCCGCCAGCTTCGCACCAATCACTATATCGCGGTTGTTGTCCCCTTCAAAGTACGCCCCTTCCGTGATGGCGTCATCAATTTGGGTTAAGAACCGTTCTGTCGGCGGTTGCACCCCCACAAGGCTAATTGCACTGACATTTGCCGCGGAGGTAATCATCCCAAAGGTGAACGTTCGGTGTGAGAAACGTTCAACAATAGCTTCCTGCGAGAGATCGCCCGCCACTTTACCCAGTTCATTGATAGTCATTTCGGCTGCCTGCGCCTCGCGGAAGCCAGCCCGATGAATCTGTCCATCGCCGAGAAACGAGGCAGTGGCAGTTTCGACCATGTTCCGCTCCATCCCAACCCACAATGCATCAACAAAGATTAGCGCAGCCAGACCAATACCAATCGCTATCGAAGCAATAATGGTGCGCCGTTTATTTCGAAACAGATTTCTCCAAGCCAGTTTAACGAGGATTAACCACATGATTTTACGCCGTGAAATTTGATGAACATGATAAGAGAAACCGAGTTTTTGGCAAAGACTCGGTTGCGGATTGCTGGCTTCAATTCGCTCGCATCGCCCTCGCCGGTAGAATTCGCGCCGCTTTCAGCGCCGGAAACAGACTGACAACCGCTGCCGCGAGAACAACGGTAATTGCAGGAATAATGAGACTTCGTGCGTTCACCTCGGCGTACATCGTCTGAAATTTGATACCGCCGTAGGTAAACTCCTGGGGCATGGAAATACCGTATATCGATAGTAGATGGTTGATTGAAGCACCGAGTAAAGCGCCGACAGCGATGCTGCCGAGGGCAATGATGAGCACTTCGCAAATCACCAACCAAAAGATTTGCGCCGGTTTCGTTCCGACCGCCCTTAACACACCGTATTCACTTGTCCGCTCCAGCACCGACATCAGCACCGTATTCAACACACCGATAGCGACGATGAGCATGATGATAATCCGTCCGATGGCATCTCCCTGCTTGTCTGCCTGCATCGCCCGATAGAAAGCCTTGGCGACCACCTGCCAAGGGGCAACATCCAGTCTCGAATCATCAAGGCCGGCTTCAATTGCTTTCGTGATTTTGTGGACTCGATTGATGTTGGATACAATCACGACAATTTCATGGCAGCGCCCTTCGAGAACAAGTAACTCCTGCGCGTCTCCGATGTGGAGATAACACGCCGTGCGATCCGTAATGTCGTCGCCGCTTTCTGCAATTCCGGCAATCTCATACAGCTCGTTAGCGATTGAACCGTCAGCTCCTTGTGATACAAGCACGATTTCGCCGCCGACCGTTGCGGCAAGCACCCGTGCAAGCCCCTTGCCCAAAACCGCTTCACGCACAGGCTGCACCGAGAATTTACTGCCATCAATTATTTTCTTGTCAAATCGAGTTGCGTCGACCTCACGTGCCGCATCAATACCGATAATTTGTACAGCGGTGCTTTTTGCGCCGACCGAGCCAAGCCCCGCCGAATACACCCGCGGCGTCCACGCTGCTACGCCTTTTATACCCCCGATGGTTTCGCCAGTTGATTCGTAGCCGTCGATGGTTTTGTAGAGCGAGGGTTTATCAAGATAACCCCGTTGATGCACCTGAATATGCCCGATGCGGTTCTTCGTAAACATCTCGATTATATCGGAATACGCGCCATCGGACCATCCTATGAACACGGACGAGAGTGTAAATCCGACAATCATCGCGAGCGCAGTTAATATGGAGCGTCGTTTTTGACGGAAGATATTGCGGAATGCAATCTTGAGTGTCACCATAACGCAAAATAATAATGCGCAAAAAGTAATGCGTAAGCGGTACAAAAGCCAGTTTAGCAATTAAACATTAAAACCCGCATGTTGATTTATACAAATATGCCCGCTAGCTATCTCCGCTTCCGGAGGTTTCGGCGGGTGAAGATTTTTTCGTCAATCTCCGTGTCAAATGCGGCGTCCACAAATCTCACAACGGTTTTGTGTCCCTCTCTGTTCTGCGGTATCATCTCCATCACTGAAGGTATGGTCTTTCCGTCGAATGATTCGACCTTTTTAAAGTTCAGAACTCGTGTCAGACGGCTCGTTTCGTCATAAAAATGCTGCCAGATCGGAATCTTATCGCTCTCTCGGATTGCGACGATAAGTTTGCCCCAGACAATCGGTGAATCTTCCTTTGGCAGCAACTGAATGTAGAGATGGTCAGGTTGGGCATCCCTCGGTGTGATGAGTTTGTAGGTGTAGTCATTGAGCATCGATGACTCTTTGACAAGGTCGTCATTCGTGAAGTCCGAACCCATCCAAGATCCCATCATCATTGACGGCGGCACCTTCATCACCTTGTTGGTTTTGGGAAGATAGTTCCACATTTCATTCCCTATTCGCAAGGTGGCAACGCCCTTCTCTTTTTTGGGTGATGTAATCAAGATAAACGTTCGATCCATCCCCTTTGTCCAGATTTTCATAGTCAAAGTTCTCTCCCAATGGGGCGTGAATATTTGCATTTCGATTTCCGCGCGGCTGGTCTGACTCCGATAGAGTTCATCAACCGCTTGAATGATAGCCTTGACATCAATATCTGCACTCTGTTCATTCGCCCGCACTGGCGATTGCGTTGCAACGAAAAAAATCATAACCAACTGGCAAAGGACGAAAACGCCCGAATTGAGTCTCGCGGTTTGATTTACAGCCATAATACAGCCCTCTTTACTGTTTACTCGCGGTGCGAATTAAATTCTTGCCTATTGATGCCAGAATCCTTCGTCTTCCAACCCCAAATCCTGTGCCAACCCTTTGAGATTGTTCAATGCGCCGTCATCAAGAACGAATCCCTCTGTATTCGTTTTTTCTTCCCGTTCATATTCCATTTCACCCGGCAGATAAATGCGGTCCACCCCCTGCGCTTTGGGCGACGAGCTAATTCCGGTTATCAAGCCATCCATGCGGATTCTGAATTCCTCAATCGGCATGATGGTTCCAATGTCGATAGCCATAAAGAAATGCCCTATGCCGCTTGGGCTTTCGGGATTATGGGCGTAGGATTTCAATTCCGTCCGTATCCCTCCGCCCGTCATGACGCCGGCGAGTATTTCGATCAGCAGCGCCAGTCCAAAACCCTTATGCGCCGCCAAGGGAACCGTTGCGCCGCCTTCCTCCTCATACTTTTTGGGGTCAGTGGTAAGCACCCCCTGACTGTCAATTGCCCACCCCATTGGAATACTTCTTCCCTCTCTCGCCGCGGCGTGCACCTTGCCGCCGGCGACCACACCCATCGCAATATCCAGATTGACCGGGGGCGCCGCTCCCGCTGGCGCTCCGTAAGCAAACGCGTTATTTCCGATGACCCGGCCCGCGGAACCCGGAGCGCTGAGCGAAATGTCTGCGTTTGTCATCGCCAATCCAATCATGTCCGCTTCAGCGCACATCATGGCGTAATACCCGGCTGCCGCGAAGTGGTTGCTGTTTTTGACCCAAACCATGCCAACAGTATTTGATTTTGCTTTGGCTATTGCGAGCTGCGCCGCCTTGAACGATGTCACCACGCCCAATCCAGCGTGTCCGTCTACAACCGCCCATGTCTGCCCCTCGCGAACAATTTCGATATCGGCTTTGGGGTTCATTCCGCCTTCCCGTATCTGCCTGATATACCCTCTTAATCCGATGGTGCCGTGCGTTGCGGTTCCCCGCATGTCTGCGGTAACAAGCACCTCTGCAGCGATGCGAGCGTCGTCGGATGCCATCCCGGCCTTTTCTAAGGCGCACACGCAGAAGTCTTTTACACGCTGGGGTTTTACTTTCATCTCTGCCATGCGATTTTCTCCTCATCAAATTAATTTTTTTTATTTCCAAAATTTATCATACATTTTTCAAACTCAATGATTGACACACTGGGTGTGTAGTAGCTATTTGTCAAGGTAGGATTTCAATAGCAAATTTTTGGATCCCCGATTGGAAAATACTTCTAAACTGCTAAAACTCTGGAAATTTACAGCCATGGTGGAAGCGCCTGTAGGTCGGGGTAAGAGGGCGGTAGGCGGGCGGTGCACAAGGGTGAATATCCTGCGGGTTATTTCTAAAAGCCGAGCTGTTTATCTACGACGTTTTTCAACGGTTCACCGTTCAAATACCGCCTCAGATTCTCGCAAAACAACGCGGCGAACCGATGCGGCGATTGTTGCGAAATTCCAGCCCAGTGCGGAGAAAGAACGACATTATCCATATTTCGAAGCGGGCTGTCTTCAGCTAGCGGCTCAATTTCAACAACGTCTAGCCCCGCACCGGCAATCTTACCCGCTTTAAGGGCTTCAATAAGCGCAGACTCGTCGATTACCCCGCCCCGAGTGACATTGATTACATAAGCCGTTGGTTTCATCAACGCTAAGTTGTCCGCATTAATCAAATGGTACGTCTCCGCCGTCAGCGGGCAAGCAGTCATCACCACATCGGCGCTGCGCATCAAGTCTGAAAGCCCGCCCAACGGGGTTAGTTCATCGACAGCGTCCGGTTTATCGGTGCGGTACGCATCTACGGCAATGACGTGCATGTTAAAGCCCTTGCCGATCCTTGCCATGTTTAGCCCAAACCCGCCTATACCAATAACCCCAAGCGTCCAGCCGTTAATTTCCGTCCCCCACGCTCTGCCGGATTGAAATGATGGACTGTCAGCGGGGGGATTGGTCTGATTACGTGCGCAGTGATGAATTCCCCGCGTCAAACTGAGCAGCAGCGCGAACGCGTGTTCTGCGCCTTCTGGTCCGTACAATCCCGCGCCATTTGTTACGATAACATCGCTGTCCCGGAGTGCCGGATACAGAAAGGCATCCATCCCCGCACTGCCGAACTGCATCCACTTCACATTGGGCAGATGTTGAAATTCCGCTTCACTGCAATTCCCGCAATAGACTTCCGCGTCGACGCCTTCGATATGAAGCGAGTCTTCGTCTGAATTTGCAAACACAACAGTATTATCGCCAGCAGCGTCCCGAACCAAGTGCCGGAAATTATCAACAAGAGACAAGCGCACTAAAATTTTCATAGCGTTATCGTTCTAACCTCACCTCCCACGCTTGTTTTCGTATAATCTCGCACCCGCTGCAAAACACGCCGTACCGGTGGTTTTTGTAAAGCGAAGGCACCAGTAGCCATTTCAGACCGTTTCCTGATTCTCACTACTCACCCACTCAAGAATTTGCATTATAGCAATGAGCCAATCCGCTGTCAATCCATTTCTGGCTAATGAAAGACAATTGACAAAGGACGAATCAAAGTGATACCATTGCATTTCACTGATTGATGGTGTACGGCTGACAACGGGCAACTGCGGCGGGGAGTCAACAAGTGTAAAACCCAGAAGACAGAGAGGCGAAATGCAAAAACGCTAAGGCGCGCGAAAGTCCAAGCTATGGCAAACCGTTTTTACGAAATTCAGGAATCGCGGATTTTAGGACTAATTGTATCTGTTGTGTATATTCTCATTGGAAATGCTGTCGGTGCGGATGACTATTTTGATCGGATTACCACCGCTTCCAATGGGCGTCTGACTCGGTTTGACCGGGCATCAATATCAGTCTATACGGAAGCGATTCCACTTGCGCCGGATACAGCAGCGGTTTACCGTCATGCGCTGAATCAATCTCTAGACTTATGGCATAAGGCAACCAACGGGCATTTACAGTTTCAGACTTCGCCAACGCCGGCGGCGGCAGATATTCGTATCAAGTGGGTACATCAGCGAAGTCGAGCCGGGATGTATAAGAATATCGGTGAGGCGGTTTTGATTCGAAACGCGAACGGATTTCATGTCGAAATTGAGATAATTCTACAGAACGACACAAAGTTGGAATTACTCACGCCGAACGTGATTCAAGCCGTGATGCTGCACGAGATTGGGCACGCCATCGGACTGTGGGGACACAGCGATAACCCAAATGATGTGATGTATTTCGCTGCGACTGCTCAAAAGCCGACAACACGAGATTCGGCGACATGGATGAAGGTGCGGGAAACACCCGTAAAAACACCCTTTCACAGCCAAGCTATCAGAGTGCTTCAAGATGAAATCAAAACATCGCCGTCCACTGCCGGCACCTATTACGCACTCGGCATGGTGCACGCCGATCTCGGCGATTATCACGAAGCCATCAATGCGTTTCAAAAAGCCCTTGAGATTAATCCATCCTTCCATAATTCTGCAGTTCAACTCGCTCAAATCTTTCAGTCCAAGGGGATGTACAACTTGGCGATTTCACATTACAGAATGGCGTCACGCACAAAACCAACTGCTGAAGTGTTTGGAGCGCTCGGCAGCATTTCGGTGCTTCAAGGCCAGTTCAGTGAGGCAGTGAACTTCTTTCAGCGTGCGTTACGGCTTAATCCCGATTCGTCCGAACTGAACAATAACCTCTTGGCAACTTACCACCGATGGGGAATTCAACTACTGCAGGCAAAGCAGTTTTCACCGGCAATCAACCGCCTGAATGACGGGCTTATGCGCTATCCATTCTCCAATATACTGCTGCAAGATCTCGCCGTTACCTACGATGCGGCGGGAGATTATCGAAAGGCATTGGAAATTTATCTCCGCGCATTGGAGATTGATTCCCAGGACCCAGCCGTGCGCACGGGAATTGCAACAACATTGAATAATCTGGGCGCACAACAGGCGCGGGTCGAAGATTGGACGAGCGCAATACGGTGCTATGAACGCGCGTTGGAGTACCACCCGGATAGTTGGCATGCCAGCCAAAATCTGGAAGCAGCCTTGACACAAACCGGCTGGCAAAAGAGCATAGCCGACGATTTAGACGGCGCGATTCTAACATATCAAAAACTGCTAGAGTTGAACCCGAAGAACGCTCAAACGCATAACAGTTTGGGGCACGTCTACCTCAAGAATCGGAATTTCAAGAAATCAGCAATACACCTTAAAGCCGTGCTAACCCTAGACGCCAATAATGAAGAGGTGCAAGCTACCCTGAATTATGTCAAAAAGCAGCAAGCCTATGCCTTCATGAAAGGAATAACCGGGGTCCTGCTTATCGTCCTATTAATCTCTTTTGTTATCATTAAAACGGCTGTCAAGCGGACGAACAATCGAATTACAGCAATCAAATAAGAAGCGCCGGAACGATTTCAGGTCGGGCGATATAACGCCCCAAAGAGGAGACTCAAAATATGTCAATCAGCAAAAGTCGATTGGCAAACAAAGCGTGGAAAGCGCTGCATCTCATTCTTTACAAACTAGGGTTTCGGCAGCATATGCGGGCGCACAGGGCAATTCTTGAGAGACATTTGTTAGAAGTGCTTGACAGTACGCCTCATCCGATTATCATTGAAACTGGCTGTATTCGGGATGCCAACGAAGGCACTGAAAGCACTTTAGCCATCTCTTCGGTGTTAGTGGGGCGGGGTGATTTCTACACATTCGAGATTAGCAGCGAACACATTGCGGTCTGTCAAGAATTGTGTGTGGACTATAACCAGCACATTAACTACGTTGAAGGCGATTCGGTTGAAAACTTGACAAATATGGTTGAAGGGCATGCCTTCGAGGCAATTCACTTCGCTTTGTTTGATTCTGTCAACGATGGCGATCATATCTGGAAGGAGTTCAAAGCTGTTGAAAACCTCTTCGGAAAGAACGCTATAATTATTGTTGATGATGTATTATGGGGGGACAAGGGAAGATTACTAAAACCGTATCTGGAGGCTTCACCGGAGTGGAAAACAAAGGTGTACAATGTAGAATACGGTATTCTCGCAGCCAAAAAAATGAGTTGAGCCTTGCGGCCGTGCGACTGCCTGTATATCCGCAAAAACTTACATGTTGACATCGGTTACCCCCTTTGCAACTATCAGCATCATGAAATGAACAAGCAGATTATTCGACTGGCTGTACCCAATATCATCAGCAACTTGTCCGTTCCAATCTTGGGCGCCGTTGACATCGCGTTGATGGGGCGGCTAGAATCAGAGCGGCATTTGGGTGCAGTTGCCATCGGGGCAGCCATTTTTAACATGCTGTACTGGGGATTTGGATTCCTCAGAATGAGCACAACTGGACTTACAGCACAAGCCCACGGCGCGAATAACCATAGAGAAAGCATCCTGATTCTTACGAGAGGCCTGTTGGTTGCGGTTGCCGTGAGCGTTTCACTAATCCTAACTCAGTCGCTCATCGCAAATATCAGTTTCTATCTCATTGATGCCAGTACCGAAGTTGAACAATTAGCCCGCCAGTATTTTTTAATCCGTATCTACGCCGCCCCGGCAGCTCTGAGTATTTTTGTGTTTCACGGATGGTTTTTGGGTGTCCAGAATGCACGATACCCAATGATACTCACGGTGCTGATGAACCTTCTGAACATCGGACTCAACCTGTTCTTCGTGAAGGCGATGGGGTTGAAATCGAACGGCGTCGCATTGGGAACGGTTATCGCTCAATATCTTGGACTTGTGTGTGCCGCAGTTCTATTCGTCAGAAAGCATGGAGATCTGTTGGATGGGTGGCACGTGAAAGAGGCACTGCATCTACCCGATTTGAAACGGTTCTTCGCAATTAGCGGCGATATATTCATACGAACGTTATGCTTAGTTTTCTCCCATACGTTTTTCACCGCGAAATCGGCTGCTGTGAGCGATACCATTCTAGCGGTCAACACTATCCTTCTACAGTACATTTATTTTCTAGCTTATGCCATTGATGGTTTCGCTTTTGCGGCGGAAAGCATTATCGGTAAATACAAGGGCGCCGTCGACATCCGCAACTTAAGATTAGCAGTGCGGCATGTATTTATCTGGGGAATAGGCCTGGCGGGGGTATTCACCTTGATTTTCGGATTGCTCGGACAGCCGTTGCTGTATGTCTTTACAAACAAATTTGATATTGTGAAACGTGCGTTCCCATATTTGATTTGGGTCGCTCTTACGCCAATCATTAATGCCGTGGCATACCTCTGGGATGGAATTTTCATCGGCGCGACCGCTTCAAAACCGCTGCGAAACGCAATGATTGCATCAACATTCGTCGTCTTCTTGCCAGCATATTTCTTGCTCAAACCGCTCGGAAACCACGGCCTATGGTTGGCGCTGACACTGTATTCTGTCGCGCGCGGCTTGACGCTAACCGCCCTAGCTCCCAAATACATTTTGAAAGACTCGCCCGCAGAATCCAGTTGAGAATTGCAATGTATTGAAAGCTATTCGATTAACAGCGGTGTGGACGTTTTTCCCAGTACCCGCGGCAGCCACAAGCTCAACTCGGGGACGTAGGTGACGATCACCAGCGCGAATAGCAGCAACCCGATAAACAACAACACAGATCGGTACAGCGAAATAACGGATTTTTCAAACTTGAGGCTTGAGATGAAAAGATTCATACCAACGGGCGGTGTGAGGTAGCCAATCTCCAGATTCGTCAGCACGATGATTCCAAGGTGCGCCTTGTCTATCCCGAACCCCTCCGCAATCGGAATCAGCAGGGGAACAATGATTACAATTGCGGAGAAAATGTCCATCAGGCATCCGACAGCTAGCAAAAAAAGATTCAGCCCGATCAGTGTGACAATTTTGTTTTGTGTCTGCCCTTGAATCCAGTCTAGTGCAATACTTGGCAATTCAATTGTGACCAGATAATTTGTCAGTCCAAGCGCGATGCCGAGAATGATCAAAATGGCGCCGACGAGCAGCATGCTCTCCCGTACAATTTTCGGCAACTGCCTTACACTAATGTCGCGATGGATAACCATCTCGACAATCAACAGGTAAATTGCGGTCAATGCAGCCGCTTCATCAATTGTGACAATACCCGATATAATGCAACCGAGCACAATGAACGGTAGTAGTACCTCACCCAAAGCATTCCGAAGCGCCCTTCCAAATGCACGCAAATCAAATGGCGTATGTTCGACCCTTTTGAATATACTCCATCCGGAACAGTAGCCGCCAAGAATCAGAATTAGGAGAAATCCAGGGATAATCCCAGCGCAGAACATCAAATCGATCGGCACCTGGGCGATGATTGCATAGAGGATAAGCGGGATACTCGGCGGGAAAAGCAGTCCGAGGCTGCCCGAGGTTGTAATTATGCCCAGTGAAAATCGTTCAGTATAATGCTGCCGAAGGATTGGATAAAGCAACCCTCCCAGCGCGACGATTGTCACCCCTGAAGCCCCGGTGAACGTGGTGAAAAACGCGCATGTTACCAACACAACCATGGCAACACCGCCGGGCAGCCAACCGACACTTGTTTGTGCCAGAGCAATGAGGCGTTTGGGTGCGTTACTCTCCGCCATCACGTAGCCGGCGAAAGTGAACAGCGGGATTGTCATGATGGTCGGATTTCGCGCGAGGCGATTAAGATCGATAATGATGCTGCTGATTGGATCTCCCGACGCAGCATATCCGAGGATCGCCAACCCGCCGAGCAGGACAAACAACGCGCCGCCGAAGAGCGCGAACAAGCCCAAGCCGGCCCCTATCAACGCTCCCATGATGCGACTTCCCCTTTTGTCTTACTCAAAATCTCCATGACGGTGTGGAGAGCAAAGTGAAGTGCTATCAATACAAACCCAATCGGGATGATGAGCTTCGCCCACCAAATTGGTATGGCGCCCGCGAGCGTTGCGCTGCTCGCCTGCTCATCACGGATGAATTCGAAACCGGTATAGGCGAGGATGGAGACTATAACAAAGCTGACAAAATGAATGAGGATATTGGTAAATTGGACGAGGCGCTTCGGAAGGTATCGGGTGAGGACATCAATACTAATGTGGCGGTTTTCGCATGTGGCGAGCGATGCCCCCAAGAACGCTAACCACAATATGAAATGCTGCAATACAACTTGGTTCCACAGGAGGCTAATCTGAAAAACATACCGCAGAAAAATCTTCAGAATCCCCAATCCAACGACTGAAAGGATAATCAGGCATAGCAACGCAGTTTCGATGTTTCCAAGGAGGGTATTGATTCGTTTGACGGCGTTCAATCTGAAAATCTCAGCCGATTGGCTAGTGTTGAACTTGTTATTGACCTGCGCGATACGCTTCCAATAATGCGTCCACCTGTTCAAGCAGCGGCTGCGGATATATATTTCCCGCAAGATCATCGCGCATTTGGGAGCATCGGGTATTCCACTTCTCCCGCTCTGCCTCGCTAACTCTCACAATCTGGATGCCCGCTTTCTTTGTCAGCGCCTCGACCGATTTATCGTTGTCCTCGCGGACGCGCTGGATGAGTTTCTGGTGATATTCCCGCGCCGTATCGCGGAGAATATTCTGTGCTTCGGCAGGCAATTGATTGTATCTCTCTTTTGTGATTAGCGTTGCGCCGATTCCTATTCTAATTGGCATGTCGGACATGTACTTCAGTTTTGGGTACCACTGCAGCGCAACGCACGCCAACGGCGAAACAAGCAGCGCGTTGATTTGCCCGGTTTGCAATGATAACAACACCTGCGGTACTGATACTGGAACGCCGATGAAATCAATAGTCTTGTAGAAGTGTTCCGAGACCGGATCGCCTGTGCGTACCCACACCTTGACGTTTGGACTGCGGAGATCTTCGATGGTCTTTATCGGATGATTGCTGAAAATATAGTAGTAACCGATATCCCCCCATCCCAGCAGGACATAGCCCGCCTCATCGAACGCTTGTTCAAGTCCGTCCCGCAGTTGATTGCGCACGTAGTCGAGTTCGGCATAGCTATTAAACATGCGGAATGTTTGAAAAATAAGCACAGGTTTATGAATCTCACCTAATCCGACATCGGTCATCGCACCGGCATGAAGCAGTCCCGCACGCATTTTACGAATCACATCAATCTCATCGCCCTGCACCCCATCCGGATAAAATCGAATCTTGACTTGTCCACCGCTTTTCTCCTCGATTTCCTTCCCCATGGCATAAAAGATTTTCATCCACGACGAGTTTTTGGGGGCGAGTGTAGCCAATTTAATGGTTTCTTCACCGCTAGCGGCGGGTAAAATGAGAAGGTTGGCATATATAAAAATAATAAGGCAAATTGGTGTGAATCGAGTCATTCGTGTCTCCAATCTGATCAACCTAATAAATCTAGCAGGTGCCGCGAAACATGCGTGAATCGTAAAATGCGCGTCAACAATCTCAACTCGACACTAATCACGCTCCAACGCAATTTACTGAATGTTACTCATCGCGGGCATCTGCTTCACCAAACACATCGTCAGTCTGGGCAAGCCAACGCTTGGCGCGCGCTTTAGCAATCGCGGTAGAAATTCGATGTTCCGGGAACACGTCAATCGGCGCATCAACAATCTCTTGCAGCGTCTGTTCGTAAAGTGCCCTATCCTGAAGGGGATAAGCGTAATAGCGGGCGAGAAACAACTTGCTAAACTGAAATTTGCCATTGTTGATTTCGTCCACCTTTTGCAGATGTTGCTTCACTTTCTCCGGGTTTCCTCCCAACTGCGGCGAACGGCTGCCGTAGTAAGCGCTGAAAAACAGATGCGCGCCGCCGAAATAAAAGGATTCATCAAGTTCGATAACGCGGCGCATCATCATCTCGACGTTGGCAAGATCGACGAGCAGCATCGGATTGTCCTGCTGCAGATTTATCGACCTACCCCATGCATACGCCGTCCAGAATAGCGCCGGCACGTGTTTTTTCTTGAAGCCCTTTAACGCGCGTTCCAACTTCTCCGGCGCACCGTCCAATGCATCCGGAAATTTTGAATTCACTTTCGACAAAGCCCTCAAACCAGAGCGTTTGCTGCGTCCATAATAATCGATCGCGCGCGCACGCATTTCAGATTCAGTTTGAAAGTCGCCAACTGCCGCTGCAGCTTCCATCTTGTCTTCAACAAAGCCAAATGCATACGAGGCGAATGATCTCGCCGTAAGCGTCATCAGCCGCTGATTTTCAGGCACAATCTCCCGCAGTCCCTCGAAAGTCTTGAGGTTCGACCTGATGCCGGCATCCGCAAGCATTAGGTCAGCTTCCTTGTCGTAGGTTTTGGAGGCTTTTGCAAAAACCTTCACTGTTTGGTTGACAGTTAATTTGGTTGTGCTGCAACCGGCAATCACTATTGAGGACATGACAGCAATAACAACATACAGATAATTTACTCTAAAGTTTGTCATCTTGAATTCCGTAGGCGATTAACATTATGAAGCGCTTGAAAAACCTCGGTGCGAATTGAAAATCCACCATTGCTCGTGTATTATATTCGTATCGTGTTTGAGTGTCAACCGCAAATCGTTTAAAGATTCGTGTCCCCGCTGCCGCGATTTTGCCCTTGGGGGCACTTTCCCCAATCGGCAAAATTTATTTTGATTTTGGCACATTCGATTGCTTAAGAAACACGTTAAACACTAGCTCCGCGGCGTATCGAACGTCCTCTCAATGCGCCTGACGCAATGTGTCCTTTTGTGCCCTTTTGTGCCCTTAAATCAAGAATTCCATTTTTGGGACACGTTTCACGGATCGGGTTGTACACATGTTGTGTTTTCTCAAGCAAAAAAAAAAAACGAGGGTAGACACGATACAGCGCCCTCGCCTCGCCGTTATATAACTTCATGAATTTTAGCAGAATCTTGTCAGATTATACATAATGGTAAGTTGGCGTGTCAAGGGAAAAATGGCGGTAAGTTTTTTGCTCCCCTTGTAGGAGCGATTTCCTAATCGCGGCATTCGCGGCACATATTCGGCCAATCGCTCTACCCAACTTACAAGAAATTGATTCGCGTCTCATTCTAGTGCCGCTTCTGTATCAAGATTACCACAGGATTCCCTTTATATGTTTCTGATAGATGACAGTTTTTCGCTCATTTTCTAGCACAATGTGCAAAAGTGTAGCGCATACTTCCTTATGGCACATTAATTGCTATACTCAAGTGTGTTGATGATGCCCAGCTAGATTCAAGAGTTTCTTTGATGGATTCGCCCGATGAATTGAGGAGACTATTATGACAACGTTACAATCGACAACCTTGGCTGCCAGACAAGAGCAGATTGTGCGCAGCAAAACTCGAAGGCGTTCGGCGCTGCTCCTGTCGTTAATCTTCCACGTCATCGCTGTAATCATCTATCTTTTTGTCCTTCAGCAGAAACCTGTCAAAGACGAAGATAGCATAGCCGTGGAATGGGTCAAGGACGTACCTAAACCGAAACTGCGGCAGCCCAAGACCAAACCGCCGTTAAAAAAGACGGTCCGCAGACCCGATGAACTGCTTGCGCGCGAGGCAAAAAACAAACTCGCCGAATCCTCACCCAACAAGATTCGAGAAGTCATGCGTCTCAGTGAGCGCATTGTGTACAAAAATATCGAAGTCAACACGGCAGCGCCAAGTGAGAAGATTCCTGAATTAATGACGGACGCCCAACTCCGTGACGCTGAAGCGTCAAATCTTGAACGGCTGGTTTCCCACCGTGGACCGGTGGACGGGCAAGGCAAGGTCACGGGACGTGTGCGGGTACCCGGGCAGCGCAACGGAATGTTCGGTGTTGATTCTTACGGCGATTCCATTGACGGACTGCTTGGCGGGGGTGGGAATTCGGGAATCGGCGATAAATTGGGTATCATCGACTTTCTTGACGAGTTTGAAGGCCCGCAAAACATCGTCTATTGCCTTGACGTCTCTGCAAGCATGCAGGTAGCAGGATTGAAGAAACTTGAACTCGCACTTCAGTCAATTAAACAATCGCTGCGTTCGCTTGGCAGCGACGATAATTTCAATATTGTCACGTTCTCGGCTCAAGCTACACTGATGAGCAAATCGCTCTTGCCTGCGACGCTTGAAAATATTGAAATAGCGTCAAAATACCTCAATCGATTTACCCCTGAACGCATCGCGAATTACCAAGGGACAAACCTACTTGCAGCGGTTGAAAAAGCCCTTGAAACTGACACGTCTGTCATCGTGTTGGTCACCGATGGAGTGCCCACGGCAGGCCAAAACACGCAAGTCTATATTGAAACTGATTCTAGGAAAATACTTGAGACCGTTCGAGCGAAGAATGTCAACAATGCTAGCATTTACGTTATCGGACTTGAAATAAATTTGCACCGTCCGATGGGAGCTCAACTGTTGGTCTCCTTGACGGACCAGAACAACGGAAAATTTAAGTTGATAGATTCAGAACAACTTGCGAAGCACCCAAAAACGAATGATAACCCACTGGAGGATTAATTCAGATTTCTCATATTCTTTTGCACTGCTCGTATGTCACGGCACGGAGAAACGTTTCATTGCGAATCTGGAACTTACTCTCTCTCTGCAGGAACGATTTCCGACTCGCCGCACTCGCTCTACCCAACCTACAAGAACTCCAATTGCACATGAGAATCCTGCTTTTTGCCGGGAGACAATTCCGTTTGTGCGGCAAAAATGCGTTCGGAAATCGTCTTCGCGGCGCCGTCTGGATTGAGGCGTTCACCGCCTAGGTCAATTAGGTTAGCGTTACCAATCGGAGGATTGTCAAAGCATTCCGGATTTATGACAAACAGCGGTAACTTCATGCGTAGCGCCGTTTGTGCGGTGTTGAAAGTTCCTGACATTTTACCCTTTGCGTCTCGTTCAGGTCCCGATTCAATCACGACTACAGCCTTGGAAAGCGCACAAATGAGGTTATTCCGAACCATCGCGTTCCGCGCTAGCCACTTGGCGCCCGGTGCAAATTGCGAAACTGCCAGCACATCTCGCCGCCAGTCAAATTCTTTCAGTGCTTTTTTCTGACGCAATTCCTTGATGCCGTAGGGAAGTACTATCGTAGTTGTTCCCTCTGCGGCTAACGCACCCAAGTGGGCTTTGGAGTCCACGCCCTTGGCGTATCCGGATACGACGTTTAATGCTTCGTTCGCGAGTTCAGCGGCGATTTTCCCCGCCACGCAAATCCCCGTATCTGACACATTCCGCGATCCTACGATTGCAACCCCATTGGAAGCGAGCAGCGTTCGTTTTCCCTTTAAAAATAGAATCGGTGCAATTTCAAGGGAATTTGGCGGAATATCGGGGTGCGACGGGTAGATAATTTCAACACTATTGCTTTTGAGTTCCTCATACTCTTCACGCACCGCGTTCTCATCTTCTTCAGAGATTTTGGAAAAGAATTCCGCTAATTCCGGATATTGCATCAAAAGGTCGCTATGGCTCCACGAAGAGATTTCAGCGGTGCGGTTCTTCTTTTCGAGAATTTTGTCAATCTCGATCAAAGACTTGGTACCGATATCACGCGTCTTAAAGAGCCGAAACCAGAAATAATCTCTCTCGACGTTCATTTTTTAGTCCGTGTTTGGGTAAGCGTTAGGACAAGCACGCGGGATATACAGCCCTGCTTCGCGAAAGTATCAGTAGTAAATTGGGATAATGTTTACTCTGTTCTTGTAGGTTGGGTAGAGCGGGTAAACCGAAAACCGCACATTAAAACGAACCGCTCTGTTACGCTGACGGCGCACAAGATACGATGAACGCAGCGAAACCCAACGTCCTTAAAACCTCCAGCATTCCAATACGATTCCGTATTCAACCTGCCACTCCGAACACCAAACAACGCCTTGTTTTTTCCTATTCCGATCGTCCCCGTCGTTTAGACCGACAACCGTTTACCCGAACGCTCCAAAAACGTTGGGTTTCGCTTCACTATAAAAATTATCAACAAATCTCATCGAACGAATACCCTGCGGCATACTTCGACTGTCTCACCATCACCGCTCTACCCAACCTACAAGAACTTCCCCGTGACAGCATTTGTAGGTTGGATAGAGCGGGTACATTGGAAGTTGTTCATTAGACATCTTTCCTAATTTACTCAATGTGGTTGACAAAACTGAAGCAACATCGGACTCTGAAAATATTTTGGAAAGTTGTCGAATGTAGTTTCTGAACATGCCTGAAAAAACTATCTTCGATTTGACGATCGAAGATCCCGTCTGGGGCTATCGGGCGGCGGAATTAATTTGGAAAGATGTCTATTATATCAAACCGCTTTGTTAGGCAAACTGCCTGCAAAATACGATGGACGCAGCGAAACCCAACCTACAAAAACTAGCCATCCTCGCTTTGTTGAGGGTTGAGTCTTTCGTCAAGGCTATATTTTCCTGCTCCAATCAGGATTAAACTCAGAAAAACGATGCCAACTTCGATGGGGTGAGCCGCTCCCGAAAAACCATCGCCTCGACCCAGATGGAAGATAGCGGCGACCAGCATGGTAATCGTTAAAAGGATACACGCCGGCCTGAAGAATAGTCCGAGAATTAGGCAGGCACCCCCTATGAACTCTGAAAATGCAGCCATGAACCCCCAAAACCCTGGTATGAACCCAATGCCAAGGTAATTCATCGCCATGCCAATTTTTTCCCATTTCTCAGGTCCGCCAAACAGCTTGGGGCCGCCGTGAATGAGGAACATGCACCCCAGTCCAATACGGAGAATTAAAAGCCCAATATGCCTATGTTTATTCAAAAATGTTAAAACCATAGTTTCGATTTTCCTTTCACGTTATGGGTTAATAGACGTTTACAGCGGAGCACAACATAAATCTACAACCTTCGAAAACCTAAGTTTACAAATTTAGGAATGAATCCGTCATTTACTAGGCTAACCAACGCGCCGCAACGAGGGATTTGAGTTGAGTTCACACGCCTAAGATTAATGCTCTGATTGGTGTTCGGTTGTCTGTATATGCGCCAGTTCGGCATCCAAGATACGAATACTCCCCACCTCCCACTGCGCCTTTAACCACGCGTCAACTTGCGATCTCTCTTCCTTCTGAATCATCGTAATTTTTATATCTTCAATAGCCGCTTCATCAGTTTTCCAATATGGCGACGATTCGTCCATCAATTTGCAGATTAGGAAGCCTTCGGGCGTTAAAATAGGGTGGCTCAGTTCATTGTTCCCAAGTTTTGCAACGGTTCGTCCCAACTTGGTGTCAGCGGCAATGATTTGAGGCTGGTATTCCACCTTAACATTGGGCGCAGATTCGTAGGTTTGTTGAATGCCGTCAAACTCCGCGCCCGCTTGCAACCGCGTGTAAATCTTCTCCGCGATTTGCTTCGTTTGGGCTTGTTGATCAAGCGAATCTTCAGGGCTTGAGAACACTATGATATATTGGAATTGAAAGAACTGGTTTTGCTTGAAGTATTGAATCGCAGCCTGTTCAATAGCCTCCTTATCAAATTTGCTATGAAATCGGCGGACTATCAGTTCGTTCAAGATTAAACGAGATTTAATCCACTCCTCCAAATCTTTAAATTCCAACCCGCTTTCTTCAAGTTCCTCAAAAAACAGCAATTCCGAGTCGTATTTGGATTTGATATCCTCGACCTCTGCATTGACCTTATCCTTCCAGCGTGCCAGTGGAATTCCCCACCGTTCTGCCTCCTGCAACAACAGATTTTGTTCGATGAGATTTTTCAATAACCGCGCTCGATTCACCCCGTCCGATGACTCTCGAATCTGTCTAATGATCAGTTCGTTTTCCAGTGCACTCAATGTGATTGCCCTATCATTTACCACAGCAACAACATAATCAATTGGTTTTTGGCTTTGCGGAGATCCGGCATCTGCGGCACTGCGCGGCGCAGAGTCCAGACTAACGGCTAGGAAGAGACTGGCGAGCGCGTAAAATTTGAAACGCGACGCGTAACACGCATGGCGCGTCACGTGGGCGTGCCTTGGAGGGATTAACCTAACGTAGAAAGTGAGGTATTGGAATGGGCGTTTTTCGCCAAAATACGCATCTCCCATTTTGCAACCCTTCAACGGTTTATCGGTTTTTCGAAAGATTAAGGAAGTCACGTCATCAGGTATCCATAAGCAACCGCGGACGTGCCATCAACGTTCAATGCGTTAGTGTGTTGTTTGCGACTGAAATTCGCTATGCCGGTACAAGGTCACGGTAGACCGCATAAGTCTCTTGAGCAATGGTTTCCCACGTGAATCTCTTAACACGTTCTAAACCGCGCTGGACGCATTGTGCACGAATCGACTCGTCCGACGCTATGACTGTGATTTGATTCGCCAATGCCCGTGCATCTTCCTCTTGGAACACCAGACCGGCATCTCCGATGACGTTGGGGATTTCGCCGGAATCGGACCCAATCACCGGAACTTCACACGCCATCCCCTCAATGAGCACCCGTCCGAAAAACTCAACCCAGCCCGGCGTCGTACGTGAAGGTAAAACAAGTGTATCCATACAGTTAATATATTCCGGGACATTTTCAGGCGGCACGCCATCTATCCAAACCACCCGATTGGCTATGCCGAGCGAATCCGCTAACTTGATTAACTCCGGCTTGTACTCACCTTGCCCGACTATCAATAGCTGGTAATCCATTTCAAGAACCGCCGCCGATTGAAGAAGCGTATCAAGACCCTTCATATACAATAGACGGCCAATGTAGCCAATTACGAAACCACTTTTTAGGCCGAGTTGCGCTTGGAGATAACTCATCTCCAATTTGCGAAATAGGCGAAGATCTACACCGTTCGAAATCGGAGTTAATTTTCCACTATAACCGCGTTGCCTTAAGATTTGTGCAGCATTTTGGCTTAAGGGCAATGCGGCAACAGCCTCCCGAAAACTGCGCCGTTCAATCCAGATGGGTAGGAATCCAAACCGCTGTTTGGTCGGAATACTTAATGAAGTCCGAAAAATTAATCGGCTGTGCGGGCAAAATTTCTGTCTGAGATGTAAGGTTTGGAGTGCGTTCAGGCTCCAAGCTTCTTCTTCAAGGTGAATAATGTGGGGTTGAAACGATTTGAAATGTCTTTTTAAATCGCGGCGATAGTAAAAACGACTGCTATACCCTGAAAACCGGACCGGGTGCGGAAATTCGCCGCAACGTGTTGTCGGATCGGGTTGGAAGACAATTTCTTGAAAACTTTCATACCATCGGTTAGGCGTGACTACGCGGATATCAACGTCCGGTTTTTCGCCAATTAATGCGAATTTCCGGCGATAAGGCATCATGATATAAGAATGGGATAGAACCAAAATCCGAAGCGGACTCATTCCCATGGCGGATGTATCACATGACGTTCTGTCTCAGTTTGCGCGTCCTCTTCTTCGGTGGGCGCGTCAGAATCCGCTGCTGATTCAGATGTAGAGATTGACTCCTCGTTTGGCAATTCAGGTGGTTCAGTGGTTTCGTCCTCAGGGAACGATAAATCAGACGACTCGGATGTTGGGTCGTCAGCGACGGCAGCCGCCTCCATGGCTTCCGCCGCGGGTGAGTCAGATTCTAGCGGCAATTCAGGTATTTCGTCTGTTTCGTCATCTGCGATCGATTCAGTCATCTCTGTCGATTCGGCTATTTCTTGGTCATCGCCAGCACTAACCGCTACTTCTTCCGCCGCGGCGGTGTCAGAATCTAGCGAAGATTCAGTCGGTTCAAATGTCTCCTCATCGTCAATTGATTCGGACGATTCGGTTATTGGTTCATCATCTTCAGCAGCCGCCTCTTCTTCTTCAGGCGGGTCTGCGTCGTAATCTAGCGGCGATTCAGGTACTTCATTATTTGTCAGTTCCGCACCTGCGGCTGATTCAGACGCCGCTGCAGGTTCATCTTCTACATCGGCCGGCTGTTCCAAGGATGAATCTGGGCTGTCATCAGTCCCGTTGAGTAGATTCATGACCCCTTCGAGCCGATCGCGAAGTTCAGCTTTTTCTATATCAATTTCTTCGCGATCTTGCTCTTGTTTCGCTCTGAGCGTTTCTAACTCCGATTCAGCGTATTGTAATTCGGCATTCCGTTTTTCAAGCGATTCGATATATTCATCTTTTGCCTGAATTTGCTCGTGGAGTTCGCTAATCTGCGACTCTAGTGTCCGCTTATCCTGCCTCAATTGCTCAATCAGCTCAATTGCACGTGCAACACGCTGTTCTAAATCTGTGAGTACGGTCTCGCGTAATTCTTCGAGCATGTAAGATTCTCCTTAATTTATCTCAATTCTGTTGAAAAGTTGTTAAGGATTGCAGCTGGCGAAAACTATTCCTATGATACGGTCTGACCTTCGAATAATGCGCATTAGGCGGTGGAATTTACTCTGGATTGAACGCACTGCAAGTTTTGTAACGCCGCTCGCAGATTTAATAGCTTAAAAGGATTTCGGTTATTGCATCATCCACCACCCGGTTTCGCAGTTAAGGATTGTTCAAATCCAACCGTGCGGCCGTAGTGAAAAAGGTATTGCTGTGCGTAGCCGAGAAATTCACCGAAATAGTTTTGGGCGAACTCGCGAATCTCCCGAATCGAGGCTCTGCGCCGCAAGTAGACGTGTTCTATGATGCGTTTCATCCACACATCAATGGGGATTGCTTCTATATGCCCTAACGAAAACACGCACACGCAATCGGCGACCTTCTCGCCAATTCCTTGAAATCCCATCAATTCTAATTTCGCTTCAGCGTATGGCAAAATCTTTAGCGCCTGAAGGTCGCATTTTCCCGCTGCGATTACTGATGCAGCCTCCCAGAGATAAGGCGCACGGTATCCCATACGGCAATCAAACAGGGCGTCAACCCCGGCTTGGGCGAGGGATAGCGGGGTTGGGAAGGTGTAGTCAACCCTATTTGCAAATGTAAGTTTCTCCCCGAATCGTGCGGAAATCGTTTCAATTAATCCCTTGGTTCTAGGCACGTTGTTATTTTGGGAAAGGATGAACGAGGCGATACATTCCCATACGTCTTGGTTCAGAATTCGCATCCCCCAAAACGTCTCAATCGCTCTATGAATCGTTGTATCAATGTCCACTGCCTCAAGAACTAACGGCAGATTTCGATTCAGGTCGAGGTAGTGATTAAGAAAAACTTCAAGTTGATTGTGGTCTTCTTCGGCGGAACTCTTTACAACCAGCGCTTCCCCGTCTTGGAAAATGTTGAGTAGTCTTCCATCAACGACGCCGTAATACCCATCGTCAACTCGCTTCCATCTGAACGACTGCCCACACTCAAGCGTATGCGCCAGATTGAAATCCGTCACATTTTCGATTCGAATAAAATTTCCCCCACACCATTTTCGACCAATCTGACATACGTCTAGGTTAAGGATGCATACATCGATGAAATTCGCCTGCAAAATCGCTGGCGCCACGGCTTATTATACAATGAATCTGTGAATGATACAAGTGTTTTGGAAACGCAGGATTCGGCAAGGGGAAACCAGTTTAGCTCGAGCTGGTTGAGGTCCTGCGCTCCAGTAAAAACCCGCTAATCAGACTAGGTTCTGTTGACATTTCATCGCAACCGGACAATCAAGAACGGTGCACATACACATGACGCTTCGTAGGGGTTGGGTTCCCCAACCCTTTTTTCACAATCAGATACGATTTCGGACTGCTGTAGGTTGTTTGACCAAACTCGACTCAATCTGTATGGTTGGAAGTTCCCTGCCCGCGTTGGTCAATGGGCGAGGTGGCCTGATAAACACTATCGCCCTCGCTATTCACTCGGTTGATCCCCTACGATTACAGGGTGTTTTACATAAATGTCAACACGCCCTAGTTAGCGCTAATACAGCGAAAGGGTGAAATTCGCTGCGTGCCCAACGGGTTTTTACTCTTCAATCCAACTCATCATACTGCGCAGGTCTTTTCCAACCTTTTCAATAGGCAACTCTGATTCACTGCGGCGCAAGGCTTGCAGGACAGGCTGATTGGCTTGGTTTTCCAGCACCCACTCCCGCGCGAATTTCCCGCTCTGCACCTCTTTGAGAAGCTCTCGCATACGCTCCCGTACGTTGTCATCAACAACGCGAGGCCCGCGGGTGAGGTCGCCGAACTCCGCGGTATTGCTGACAACGCGGCGCATCTTATTTAGCCCGCCAGTGTAGATAAGATCAACAATGAGTTTCAACTCGTGCAGGCATTCAAAGTACGCCATTTCCGGTTGATACCCCGCTTCGACCAGCGTATCGAATGCGGCTTTGATGAGTGCCGATGTACCGCCGCAAAGCACCGCCTGCTCGCCGAATAAATCTGTTTCTGTTTCTTCACGAAAAGTGGTTTCAATCACACCCGCCCGCGTGCCGCCAATTCCTTTTGCATAGGCCAGTGCAACATCTCTCGCATGGCCGGTGATATCTTGATGGATAGCGATCAGACATGGTGTCCCGCCGCCCGCCACAAATTCATCCCTTACTAGGTCGCCCGGTGCTTTCGGCGCAATCATCGTCACATCAATATTTTCCAAGGGAAGAATCTGTCCAAAGTGGATGCTGAAGCCGTGCGAAACCATCAGCATATTCCCGGCTTGCATGTTCGGCTCGATTTCCGTTTTATACACCGTAGCGTGCAACTCATCCGGGATGAGAATCTGGACAATTTCGCTTGCGCTAGCAGCTTCTTCAACGCTGCTGACAGTCAGCCCATCCGCTTCCACTTGTTCGCACGACCGGCTGGTTGGGCGCAACCCCACCCGGACATTCGCACCACTGTCTTTTAGGTTCAACGCTTGTGCACGACCTTGAGCCCCATAGCCGATGATGGCAATCGTCTTCTCTTTGAGTAAATCAAAATTCGCATCCGTATCGTAATAAATTGTTGCCATAAAACGCTCCTTTCAACTGACAATTGAAAATCGGCAGTGCCGACGGCCAATCATCAATTACTTCGCTGCCCCGCGCATGATTGCGATTTTTCCCGTGCGGACCAATTCTTGAATACCATACGGACGCAGCATGTCAACCACAGCCTTCAGCTTACCTTCGTCACCGGTGACCTCAATCGTCAATGTTGCGGGGCTAACATCAACCGCACGTGCGCGGAAAATCTCCATAATTTGAAGAATCTCTCCACGCCGATTGGGTGTTGCATTCATCTTAATCAAGACTAGCTCCCGCTCAACGTGGTTTTCAGCGGTAAGATCGGTCACCTTTATTACGTCAATTAGCTTATTTAGATGTTTGTATATCTGTTCGACAATTTGCGCATCGCCATGTGTAACGATTGTCATGTGGGAAACGCCTGGATCGTCCGTCTCGGCGACATTTAGGCTATCAATGTTGTATCCTCGACCACTAAATAACCCCGCAATCCTCGCGAGTACGCCGAATCGATTTTCAACGAGAACAGAAAAGATGTGTCTCTCCTCAACCATTATGCTAAACCTCGTATGACATCGCCGAGTCCCGCACCTGCGGGGACCATTGGGAACACGTTCTCATCTTCATCAACAATGAAGTCAATAACCACGGGACCATCATCAATATGTTTCGACTTTTCCAACGCTGGTCGAACATCTTCAATCCGATCGACGCGGAGTCCTGTTGCGCCGAACGCTTGAGCAAGCAGCGCAAAGTCGGGGTTATCGTGGTAATCGACCGCCGCATACCGTTTTTCGTGGAAGAGTTCTTGCCACTGCCGCACCATACCGAGATACATATTGTTAATGATGAAAATCTTGAGCGGAAGTTTCAGCGTGACAGCAGGAACAAGTTCTTGAATTGTCATGATGTAAGAACCGTCTCCATTAATGTTCACAATAGTTTTGTCCGGACATCCGAGTTGCGCGCCAATCGCCGCGGGCAAACTGAACCCCATAGTTCCGAGTCCGCCCGAGTTCAACCACTGCCGCGGCTGGGTAAATTTGAAATATTGCGCTGCCCACATCTGATGTTGTCCCACGTCCCCGACGACAACCGCATCGGGAAAGACATCATAGATTTGCTCAATCACAAACTGCGGCATAATCTTATCCCCTCTTTGTTGATACTCGAAGGGATATTTTTCCTTCCACTCATCAGTTTGGCGTATCCACGGCTCAATGTCCACGTGATGCACGTGCTGATTCATCTTCGCCAATACGCGTTTGGCATCACCCACTATGGGAACATCTATCGGAACATTCTTGCCGATACAGGAGGGATCGATATCAATTTGAATTTTCTTCGCCTTCTGAGCAAATTTGCTTAGGTCGCCTGTGACCCGATCGTCGAACCGCGCCCCCACCGCAATAAGGAGGTCGGCGTCCGTAAACGCATAGTTTGCGCAGCAAGAGCCGTGCATGCCCGGCATCTCCATTGACAGCGGGTGAGTTTCGGGAAATGCACCTAGCCCCATGAGCGTTACCGTGATGGGAATACCGGTTTTGATTGCCAATTCGCGCAATTCTTCGCTAGCGTCGGAGAGAACAACACCGCCTCCAGCGTAAATTATGGGGCGCTCGGCGTTGTGGATCAGGTCAACGGCTTTGGCAATCTGCCGTGGGTGTCCATCGACGCTGGGTTTGTAGCCTCGAATATTGACCGACTCCGGATATCTGAATATGGACTCACTGATTTGAGCGTCCTTCGCGAAATCAACGACAACAGGCCCCGGTCTCCCTGTGCTAGCAATGTGGAAGGCTTCCGCCACAATTTCTGCGACCTCGTCGCTTGATTTAATTAAGAAGCTGTGCTTACAGACCGGACGTGTTACCCCAATGATATCACATTCTTGGAAGGCGTCATTGCCCATCAAATGGGTGAATACCTGCCCTGTGATTGCCACCATTGGAATAGAATCCATATAAGCCGTAGCAATGCCAGTGACAAGGTTTGTCGCACCGGGACCCGAAGTGGCAAGCACAACACCCACGATTCCCGTTGCGCGCGCATAACCGTCAGCGGCGTGCACTGCACCCTGTTCGTGCCGCATCGGGATGAGCTTGATACCTTGCGCATCGTAGAGCGCATCAAAGATTGGCATCGCTGCGCCCCCGTTAAGTCCAAAAATGTACTCGACGCCTTCTCGCCGAAGACTTTCGATAAGGAGTTGTGCACCTCGCATCTGTTCCATCGTTTCCTCGCCCTCTTCTAGAATTGATACTACATTGAGTTCACTAAATACGACTTTCCCGCGGCAATTCAAAACGGAATCGGAACTATATTCCCCAGCGTTCCGGAAACATAGTGAGTGACTTGAATCAAAAAAGCCCTTCTCGTTCCAACTTGGAGACGAAAAGGGCTTCTTTCGAAGATCTTGCCGCGGTACCACTCCAATTCCCTCTCTGTTAAGCTTCGCTTTCAAAAAGGGCACTCATTGGGATGCGGTGACGGGCATCAACCGTCTAACCCTACGTTGTATTTTCGGGCTAGCAACTCCAGGGCGACGTTCAGCTGCAGCGCTTGAGGAAATCTCTCAGCCGGTGGATTTCCCGCTCTGTCAAGGCTTGGCAGCCTACTCCTCCCCTTCATCGTATTTGCCGTATGAAATTCAAGTATTTCCATTAAGTATACATAAGGCGATGAGAGATGTCAAGTTATTTGCAAAAATTCAAGAGTTGATCTATCCATCTCTCTTTTGACGAATCAACTAGCCTTTCGCAGCCGCATACCGCCTTGCAACCTCATCCCAGTTGATAACGTTAGCAAAGGCTGCCACATAGTCCGGTCGTCTATTCTGATAATTCAGATAGTAAGCATGTTCCCAGACATCGACGCCAAGTATCGGAGTATGGCCCTGCATGAGCGGACTATCTTGATTTGCGGTTGAGTAAATTTGCAGTCCACCTGTCTCATCAACGACCAACCAAGCCCAACCGGATCCAAAACGGGTGGCTGCTGCCTTGGCAAACGTTCCGTACGCCTCATCGCTCGATCCAAATGCGGAGTCAATCGCAGCAGCAAGGTCGCCGCTCGGGTCGCCCCCGCTGTCGGACCCCATAATCGTCCAAAAGAGTGAGTGGTTGGCATGACCGCCGCCATTGTTAATGACGGCTTGCCGTTTTGCCTCCGGTACACTGTCGATGTTACGAAGCAACTCCTCAATGGGCAACGCCGCAAGGTCATCCAGCCCATCAAGAGCATCATTGACGTTGTTGACATAGGTTTGATGATGCTTGCCGTGATGGATTTCCATGGTTCGCGCATCTATATGTGGTTCTAAAGCATCGTGCGCATACGGCAACGCGGGTAGTTCATGTGCCATTATTCATGCCTCCTTGAAAATAGATATTATTTTTGATTTTGGGTTGAATGTCTTCAGTCCAAACGCAGATACATATTGAAATCAACTGCGCGACAATAATTGAAATTATAACACATTGAACAATTAAATCCAAGCGTTTTTGCAGAGGCTGCTAGATTTCAGACAAGCGGCTATCGCCCAATTTGCTTCAATAGGTGCAAAATTTCTCTATTGCAGCGGCAGGCGGACTATAGGACATTTTCCTGATTATTCATCAACTTTCGACTGAATTGCTGGAATTGTTCAATCAAAACCGTTAACCGCCGTTTGTTGGCATTAATCTTCTGCTGCAAGTCCCTAACCAGGCTGGCCAAGAGATCGGCGCCGCTTTCACGGGATTGTTTTACTTCCTGTTTGAAATGATATGTCTTGCTCGATTTAATTCTATTGATTTCTAGACGCAATTCGCCTAGGACACGCATCAGCCGATTCATTTCCTGTGACAGCCGTGTCCTGCGCTGCTGTGTTGTCTCCTCAACTGATTCGATTTCGGGTTCAATCTTAATGTTTATTCGCTTGAGCGTCTGAATATCTCGATCCTCGTAAGCACGATTAATCAGCAGCATCATCCGCTTCCGTTCATCTTGTTCGCCATCACAATTCGCCTTGTCCGGGTGGTATGTCTTTGCCAGCCCGAGATAAAGCCCGCGAAGCTGCTTCATCTGTTCCGGTGGAATTGACAGGGCTTTCGGCGTGTTGAAGTCATCTTCATCCGAGTCTATCTCCCGTTCATAATCAGCCAACCGAATACGTTCCGAACGGAAACAGGATTCAATCCGTTTTTCCATTTCCGGACTATCGGGGGATACGCCCTCTTCCAATAGTCGCAGCCGCAGCCTCTGTTCCTTGGTCAAGAGGTCAACTTTGTCGAGCTCAATATAATATCGGCCAACGCGCGCATTATATTCGCTCTCAAACCGGCGAACATCCAGCTTGAGTTCCTCTAGCTCAAGGGTCATTTCGGCGACCTGATCCCGCTTCGCTTGAATCGTGGTTAACAACTTGTCAACTTCGATTTCATCGCGGGTTCTGATAGGAATGAGGGAAGATTGGGACATGTGCAAATCTGGAATTTTATCAGTTTATGGGTAATTTACGCATTACTCTTTACGCTTTACTCCTTACGCTTTACTCTTTACTCTTTACTCATTATTCGTCTCTAAAATCTTCAGCATCAGGGCTTTCATACTATGAAGCCGGTTCTCCGCTTGCTCAAAAACAATTGACCGTGGATCGTCCATGATGTCGTCAGAAATTTCGTAGCCGCGATGGGCAGCAAGGCAGTGCATAATTAAAACATCGTGGCCATCCAACAATTCCCGGTTCAACTGATAGGGCATAAATAACTGGATACGCCGCTCTTTTTCCGCTTTGAACCCCGAATCCAGAAAAAACTCCATATCAATCCACGTATCCGTATAAACAACGTCACTCTTTGCGATTGATGCCTGCAGTTGATTTGACACCGCGAAGCAACCTGCTTTGCGTGCATCCTCAAACAGCGGCTCATCGACTGCCGCCGGATTGATTTCGGGCGTAACTGCGGTCACTTCCATGCCTACGTTAAGGCCAGCGGCAATCAGAGAATTGCAAACGTTATTATGTACCCCGACATAGGTGAGTTTAACACCTTCTAAGCGCCCTAGCTTTTCCTGTATTGTCATGAGATCGCCCAATGCCTGGGTCGGGTGGTATCGATCGCAGCACCCGTTTATGACGGGAATTGTTGCGCACTCGGCTGCACGCACGACATCTGCATGCTTCAAGAAACGGGCAAGGATTATATCCGCATAAGTTGACAGCACCCGAATTTCATCGCCTAAATCAGCTAGGGTGAAATTCGTGGTTTGCCAGTCGAGGTACATGCCGTGTCCACCCAATTGCGCCATGCCCACCTCTCCGGCGCAACGTGTCCGTGTGGAGGTTTTCTGAAAGAGCAAGGCAAGGCTCCGCCCGTTCATGGCGTCCGCGTATTGTCCCGGGTGTTTTTTGATAGCGATGCTGTTTTCTACAACTTCCATTACACCTGCATTAGACCAGTCTTTAAGCGTAATTAGATGCATGATAGCCTCCAGTGCAAATAACGCAACGCATCGCCGCGTGAGTTCGAGCCATTAGAACATGTCCTTGAGGTGCGTCCGCTGCGTTTTGAATTTTTCCTCTTGGGCAACACCTGAAATCGCGAAACGCCTCTAATTGCGGGGGTGCAGAAACGTGAATTTAGCAGAAGTTTCGCGCCAAATCCAAGGGTCATTGCGTAGGCAAGGATGACGATGATTATACTGTATTTGCCCACCCTTGTCAAGCGAAGGGGGAATTTTGTATGAGGTTCCACTTCGTGTTTTTTGTTTTTGGGTGCAAGGTTCATTTATGGTATAATCGAGATACACACAAAACATCAAGAAGGTTAGAATCATCGGAAATATGGCTGACAACTGGGAAAGGGTTATTTCTCGCCTGGAGCGGCTCATCGACAGCGTGGAGCCGCTATTGGCTAAAAAGGCGGAGTCGTCTCAATATTCCACCAATTCCCTTGACAAATACATCGCTTTTAGGTGGAAAAACCACGATGGGTGGGGGCATTTGATTCCCGTCAAACGTCCTGACCTCGTTGACATCGCCGATCTAATTGACATTGAGCGGCAGATTGAAATCTTGAATCGAAATACGCTGCAATTCCTTCGCGGTCTACCAGCGAACCACGTCTTACTCTGGGGCGATCGCGGCACAGGTAAATCGTCGCTGGTCAAGGGCATACTCCATCGCTACGCGTCGGACGGTTTGCGGCTCATCGAAGTGAATAAGGAGGGGTTACTTCACCTGCAGGAGATAACGGACCTGTTGTGGGGGCGACCTGAACGATACATCCTCTTTTGCGATGACCTTTCCTTCAGCGAAGGGGAAGCGGCATACAGGGAGCTGAAAGCCATGCTGGAAGGCGGTATCGCCGCCCGCCCTAAAAACACCATCATTTATGCAACGTCAAATCGCCGGCATCTGATGCCACGGCAGATCGGCGAAAATCAGTTCCCGAACAGCGATGAAGATGAGTTATACCCGCGCGAATCAACCGAGGAGAAGGTGTCCTTGAGCGATCGATTTGGGTTAAGGCTGGTTTTTTACCGCATCCCGCAAGACACTTATCTGAAAATCGTTTCACATTATGCCCAAAAAGCAGGGTTGTCCATGCCGATGGACGACCTCCATCGCGCCGCCTTGGAATGGGAAACTGCATCAAGCGGACGTTCGGGCCGCGTTGCCCGGCAATTTGTCGACGATTTGGCTGGGCAATTGGGATTGGACAGCAAATAACAATCCTGCACGATTTCAGAACCTACAGCGTGCAGGTATCCTCAACAAAAACCGCATCGCATGCTTATCTTCTTGCAAAAACTCTAGCATTTTTGCCGGCCGCTTAAGAGGTACGCACCATGTCGTTCGATAGCTTAGCTTTACATCTTGTGGTTCATGAACTTCGAGGTACAATTCTCAACGGGCAGATTCGTCATGTTGAGCAGTTGGGCCGGCAGAGTATTGTCCTCAAGGTTTCTCAGAAAGCCGAAACCTACCGCCTGCTCATTTCAGCACATCCCGTTGAGGCGCGAACGCATCTGATTGAGCGGCCTTCGAACCAACATGAAGATTCGCATTTTGCGGATTTCTTAATGAAGCACATCGCCCGCGGAAAAATCACCGCTATCGAACAGATGGGCTGGGATCGCGTGCTTAAAATCACTATCGAACTTAAATCCGATATTATCGAGCCGTCTCTCCGGTCACTCGTGGGGGAGTTTATGGGTAAACATAGTAACATCATTCTTATTGACGAAGCCACCGGCAAAATCCTTGAGAGCATCAAGCATATTGACGGAACAGTGAGCCGGTATCGCGAAATTCTGCCGGGCTTAAATTACACGCTCCCGCCGAGCCAGGAGAAGTTGCCTCCGCTGACGCTGAATTATGGGACGTTTGCTGCCTTGATTGAAAATCAGAGCGAAATCAACTGGAAATTGCTATTCAATCGAATCGATGGCCTAAGCCCGGCGCTCGCTAAAGAGATAATTGTGCGCGCCGGCGATAGTCCAACTCCCAATCAGTTGTGGGAGGCATACCAGCAGATTATTGTTCCGTTCAATCCATTGCACAGCCAGCCGCAGATACTGATTGCGAACTCTGATGAAGGCACTAGACCCGATGGAGCCGTTATGCCCGAGCCAAGAGCGGCCCTTGAATTACTCAACGATAGCAGCCAACTGGTCGCCGTATCCGCGCTGCCGTTGCGGCAATTCCCGCATACCGAAAGCATTCCATTTGAAACCATGAATGAGGCAACCCGCGCCTACTACGACACGATAGGCCGTGTTGAGGCAATTAAGCTGGAACGGCACGCACTGAACCAAGTTTTGGACAAACTGAGCACTGCAATCGATCGGAAGCTAGTCTTGCTGCACCAGGATTTGGCGGATTCAGAAAAGGCTGATGATTATCGGATAAAGGGCGAGCTTCTCACCGCAAATCTACACCGTATCAAACGCGGGCAAACGTGCGTCGAGGTAAAGAATTATTACAGCCCGGAAATGAATCCCCTTAAGATTGAACTCGATCCACAACGCAGTCCAACTGAAAATGTGCAACAATACTTCAAACGCTACACAAAGGCAAAACGCGGGCGTTCCGTCATCATTCAGTTAATCGCCGACAACACCGCGGAACAGGAGGTATTACGGGCTTATGCGTTGGAAGTTGAGAAGGCGAGCACACTGGAAGGACTTCTCGCAATACGCACAGAGTTCGTGGCAAAGAGATGGATAAAGTCGAGAAAAGCGGGCAAGAAGAAGGCGATGAGCGAGACAACATTTCGCAAGTTTACATCGCCTAACGGCTTTCAAATGTACGTTGGACGGAATAGCAAGGAGAATGACCTCCTTCTCCGCCAGATTGCCACCGCTCGGGATATGTGGCTTCACGCAAAACAGATTCACGGCTCACACGTGATTATCCGAAACCCTGAAAACAGACCCGATATTCCAATGCCAACACTACTACAAGCCGCCCAAATAGCAGCATTTTTCAGCAAGGCGCGCCATACAAGTTATGCTCCGGTCGATTATACGTGGGCGCGGTATGTCGTTAAACCCAAAGGCAGCGCGCCCGGTTTTGTGACGTATACCCGCGAAAAGACGTTGTATGTCGAGCCGGGGCTTCCGCAAACGCCGAACGTTTAGCCTGATATGGACACACAATATCTGAAATAAGCCGTTGAAATTTCAATCAGAGACAACATAACCAAAAGGAGAAGCATGTGGTCAAAAACCCACATCTCAGTCAGGAAAGTTGGGGACGTGGCGATAGTTGACGTGACGGGTTCCCTAACAGAAGGATCGGAAAAGGAGATGGACACGGCATATCAGCAGGCACAGAACGAAGGACTAACCAAAATCCTGATTAACTTCGATCGGCAGAGTTTTATTACAAGCGCTGGCTTTGGCCTCATCGTCAAGTTGATTTGGCAAGCTCGCAACTCAGGCCACGTTTTGCGTGTGGCGCATACTTCCGATCAAACACGGGAGCTCTTCGACGTGATTGGCCTGACCCAGAGTATTGACGTTTTTGATTCCGAAGAAACAGCACTAGCTGAATTTTGACAGGCAATGACTGTTCAGGGCGGAATCTGCTTCTGTTTACGTTTTAAGCGTACGGATTATGTCCAAGTCTACGATCCGCGCGATTGTGTTGAGTGACGGCAAACCGGGCCATTACAACCAGTCGTTAGGCGTGATACAACAGCTCCCTGGATGCAGCTATCAGTTGCTGGACATTGCCTTCCGCAGCAAAGTGCGTGACAACCTCCTGCGTGTGCTGGTGCGCATAATTGCTAGATTTCGACTGCGGCGCGGGCTCATCAGGTGTGCCCTGCGCATGGGCCTGGAACGAAACGTCTTAAATCAACTTGACGCGATTGAACGCGCAGATCTTATCCTTTCAACAGGGTCGTCCGTTGCCGCCGTCAACTTGCTTCTTGGACAGCTTTTCAACGCAAAGACTGTTACCTGCCGGCGCCCGTCGCCGCTCGGCATTTCGCATTTTAATCTTGCTATCCTTCCCAAAATGCACTGGCCCCGCCGTGACAAACGCAATGTATGTAAGACTATCGGCGTGCCGAACCGAATCTCGCCCGCAGATTTAGACGCTCGGCGTACCCAATATCTTGAAAACTCCAACTTTGGCGCGACAGCTATCCATGCCCCAAACCACCGGCGGATTGGCGTGCTCATCGGCGGCGAGGACCGCTATGCGGGAATCAGCGGAGATACAGCAACTCATCTGATTGAAGTTTTATGCCGAAGCGCTGAAACACGCAACTGTCAAATTCTGTTGACAACGTCCCGCCGCACTCCGATCGACATTGAAAATCTGATTGGCGCGCGGCTGTCGAACACAGCGCTTTGCCCAATCCTTGTATTAGCGCACCGTGAGAATAGCCTGGCCAATCCGGTTAATCAGATTCTCGCATTGTCCGATCTTGTGGTTGTCACCGAAGACAGCTTTTCGATGGTCTGCGAAGCCGCAAGCAGCGGCCGTCGGGTGATTATTCTGGAGGTTGACCGCAAGACACGCCGGCATCCCAAGCGCAACCGAGTCTATCAAGAAATCCTACGTCTCGCATCCGTCAGGTGGAGCGACATAAAGAATCTGGAGGAAGACATTGCGCGCGCGCTGGCAGATTCTTCGCCAGTTGAACCGCTCCGAGACACACAGACTGCCGCTGCCGCGATTCAGCGGCTCATCTACGGAACAACGACTAATAATTGAGGAATCATACCCCTGAACGTGTTCAAACGTCTTGAAGGCCAGACCTCTCTCGGCTCGAGATTAGATATTCAAACCACTTCCGAATACCATACTGTCTGGTGTATTTCCCACGATTATTCACGAGCACTCCTGATTTTCTTCTGTAGTTCTGTATCACCTTGTTCTTGGGCAAGTTCAATTGCTTTATCGAAATCTTTGTTGGATTCAATATCCTGCCCCAATTTCAGATAAGATAAGGCGCGACGATAATATACCGCCGCGCTGTCAGGATTGAGGTGTGTCGCCTCGTTGTAATCCTCAATGGCAGCGGCATGCTGCCCAAGTTGGGCTTTGCAGAACCCGCGCTCACCAAACGCCTCCCAAACAAATCCAGAATTTAGGTGTATAACTTCGTTGTAGTCGTATATTGCTGCCTGGTAATAACCCATTTCATATTTGCCCCGCCCACGATACAAATAAGCATAATGCGTATACGAATCTTGGGAATCCAGACGTATTGATTGGTCGAAGTCTTTAATGGCATCGGCATATTTTTCTAATGCAAGTTTAACATCACCGCGATGAATGTACGCATGCGGATTATTGGGATCCAAACGAATCGCTTCATCACAGTCCATAATGGCATCCGCATGTTGTTCTAAATTCTTTTTGGCATCACCCCGATGAAAATGAGCATACGGATTGTTGGGATCCAAGCGAATCGCTTCATCATAGTCTTCGATGGCTTTCGCATACTGTTCCGATGCAAGTTTAACATCGCCTCGATCGATATAAGTGCGTGGATTGTTAGGATCTAGTCGTATCAATTCATCATAGTCCTTTATAGCATCAACATACCGTTCCAATGCAAGATTAGCATCACTCCGATCGATATAGCTATTGGGATTATTTGGATCCAATCGAATCGCTTCATCATAATCCTTAATAGCATCGCTATACTGCTGTAATTTAGCTTTAGTTCTGCCGCGGCGGGCATATGCGTCTGCATCAGTCGCGTCTTGCCGTATTGCCTCATCAAAATCTTCTATGGCTTCGGCATATTGCCTAGAAATAACGTGTTTAATTGCACGCGCTTTCGGCGATCTATCATCGCATGAATCTTGTATCCCCCCAATTATGGCAGATATAATGCCGAAAATGATCAGGCAACCACATCCTCCGCCTATGTAATCGCCAATTTTGTTGTCATCCTTTTTCCTCTGACGTTCCTGTTCTTGGCGTTCTTTTTCTGCCCTTTCACGTTCCTGATGTTCTCGCCCTGCTCTCGCCCGTGCTTCCCGTTCTACTCTTTCTCTGTCTTCCCGTTCTTGACGTTCCCGCTCAGCCCGCTCCCGCGCGGCGCGTTCTCGTCTCGCTTGTTCTTGTTCGTGCCCAGATTGTTGGTATGGGTCGGTTAATATCTCATATGCGGTTTGAACAAGTATAAAGCGTTGTTGTGCACCGGGGGAACTATCCCTATCCGGATGTGTAATTTTGACGAGGTTCCGGTATGCCTTTTTAATATCGTTGGGATTTGCCGCGCTAGGCAATCCCAAGATGCGCAGTGCTTCGTCTCGTGTCATTCAACACTCCCCGATTGCGGCTGGGGCTTTGTGTGCAAGCGGCGTCTGCTTACGGAGGAGAATCCGGGAAATGTCCCTTTTTCCTTCTGTGGTATTGGCGCGCAAACTCAACCTGCAATTGGATGTTTCCGACCCAACTAGAGGAATGTGTTTGAATTTTCACACACAATAAACGGGGCGATGGTTTTAGTGATTGGTTTCATTGGAAACTTCTGTTGCGGCTTAACGCTTTGAATCTTGTGCAACCGTTTGGGCGCGCTTATGAATCTCATCAAATCGGACGTGGGCAAGGCATCCGAAAAGCGGATGTCTCGACATTTTAGTCTGCGTTAATCGTGGAGAGGTAATGCCGCACGCGAATCGGGCTATTGAACGGGCGTCGTCAATTAGCTCATCTTGGCCATGCCACGCATCAAGTAGTTGCTTCCACAGTCCTTCATCAATTGCCCCCGGTTTGGCGGGTAATAGGCTCGTAGGTTGATGGCCGTTTAAACACCAGGCACAATGTCCGCAGTAGCGAGGGAGTATTTCACCGAAGTGCGCGGCTAAGTGTGCGACTTGGCACCCGTCGTACGATGCCAAATCAATAACTTGTCCTATCCGTTCTACCTCACGCTTTTCAAGTTCAAGTGCGTTTTGAAACAGCGCATCGGTTAGCTGATCGAGGTCATCGGGCTGCTTGAGAACTACAAAGCGATTACGAACCCCTTCGGGCTGCACTTTCAACAATCCCTGCGCTTCGAGGTAGTCCAAAGCCCGCACTATTCGATCGCGGGAGCAATCAATCGCGGCTGCCGCTTCATCAAGATTGATGTGACACCAAATCTTGGCTTTTTTAGTTTTGTTGAAAACCGATGTCAGGAATTGCCGGCGTTCACCTTCAAACCTCGATAAAATTTCAGACGACGAAACAAGCGGTTGAAATTTGTAACGGCTGTAGAACGGGGTCAGTTCCTGTAGATAACCGTAAAGTTCCATTTTCACGCACAGCGTCCGTATCACTAAATGCCGAATGTCATGGCGCCTCGAAAGTTCATATAGACTAACGTCGAACTGGCCGGAAAAGGAGAAAATTTCCCCGACTAAACCCCTGATTGCGTTTCGGCTTGGTGTGTCCCCATAGGCAAAGTTTTCAAGTGTACAAACATCATCAAGACAGACAAACATCTGGCAAATCGAATTTTCTCCATCCCGCCCGGCGCGCCCTATCTCCTGCGAAAAATTCTCAAGGCTCTTTGGCAGATTATAATGGTAGATATAGCGAATGTTTGACTTATCGATACCCATGCCGAATGCAATGGTAGCCACCACAATGCCTTGGTCTGAGCCCATGAACCACTCTTGCACTTCAGTTCGATGCTCATCTTTCATTCCAGCATGATAGGCTCGTGCCGGAAGTCCTGCCGAGGCGAGGTTGTCTGCGACTTGCTCCGCTGTCTTTTGCAGGGTGACGTAGACGATTGTGGGGCCTTTGGGAAGTCCGTTCAACCTTTCGACCAACGCCCTGTCGCGGCCGTCAGCGGTTATTGAGGTGGTTAACACTTTGAGGTTCTTTCGGTAAAAACCGGTCCGAACAACGCATTCACCCGATATGCCGAATCCTGCGCAGATGTCTTTCGCCACCTTAGGCGTCGCCGTTGCTGTCAATGCAAACAATCGCTCCGCACCACATTCCTTCGCCGATCGAGCGAGTTTAAGGTAATCCGGTCGAAAGTTGTGACCCCATTCCGAGATGCAATGCGCTTCATCAACAGCAAACATTGAGACCTTCGTGCGCTTCATTGCGTGCAAAAAGCGTTCGTTGCTAAATCGCTCCGGTGCGGCGTACAGGAGGCGCAATTCTCCAGACGATAATGCAGACATGACAGACCTTGATTCTTCGGTAGACAAGGTTGAGTCGAGCCGCTCGGCTGGAATGCCGCGGCTTTTTAGGAAATCAATCTGATCTTTCATCAAGGCAATCAGCGGCGAGATTACAACCGTTACACCGTCGAAGGTGAGCGCCGGCAACTGGTAGCAAAGCGATTTCCCGCCGCCTGTGGGAAAGATTGCAAGCGCTGAACGTTTGGCGAGCAAGTGTTGGATGACTTCCGTCTGTCCGGGCAGAAATTGGTCGAAGCCAAATTTCTCGGTAAGCAGTTGTTTAGCGCGTTCCATGCGATACTATTCCCTCCTCCGTTGTATGGTTTATCGCCGTTCCCAAGGGAAAGTAAGTCCGTATGAATGCATCAAGTCCACGAAATCTTCCATTGGTACTTTAACGAACTCCTTCCGTTGCTCCTCAGTAAGTCCATCAAAGAACGCGTCAACTTCGGCAGCCCAACCGCCGCCATCATAGCCGTTTTGATTCAAGGTTTCAATCATGGCGATGCGGTTGGCTTTAGAAATAGACATTTTCAGTTCAATTACGGTGATTCGTTCTTCATTCACAACAATTCGCTTCTCATTTGCGGCGACTCGCTTCTCGAGATTCGCAACTTTCTTTTCCAATTCTCTAACTTGCTCCTGGATATTATCAACATTCTTGCCGAAACTCACACGTGGTTTGTCGACTTGACAACTCAATAAACACAGGGAAATTGTGAAGACTATAAGTAACTTCATATTACGGCTCCTAATTGTGAGATGCGATTGTTATTTCTCTGACGATGCTATGGAATCATCGGCTTACGCCTGCTCACGGGCGTTGAATATCGATGGATGATAGAATTTTACCTCCAAATAACAGCTGTTCCATTTCCTTTTATGTTTACTTAACACATTATAACATGATTTGCCGCAAATGTCAATGCTGAAACCATGAATTCCGTTCGTAATTGAAGGAAACGATAGAGGAGGCGTTATCTGCTAGCGGGCGCTGCATTCGTTAAGCGATTCCAAACGCAAAAAGCCGCACTCGGCGGACTCATTGCGCGGAAATATGCCCATCCGAATGCGGCTTTGGGTATGTATATAAATTGTTTTGAGATAGCGCTACGGGGAATCGAACCCCGGTTTGATGGCTGAGAACCACCCGTCCTAACCCCTAGACGATAGCGCCGTGATAAATTGGCTGCCGGGGAAGGACTCGAACCCTCGCGACATGGTCCAGAGCCATGCGTCCTACCATTAGACGACCCGGCAAAGCCATGAAGAATTATAACAGTAACTCAGGTTTTTGTCAAGGTTTAGCCCAGGATTTTTCCGAGCGATGCCTTAGACAACTGATACACTGGCGTCCAATAAAGCCCTAATATGATTGTCGGAACAACAAACACCACGAGCAATGCGCGGCTGCCTATGGAAAAGGATACGGGGTTAGGCTCGTCTGACGAATCCAGAAACATGGCTTTAACAATTCGCACGTAGTAATACAGAGATACAACGCTGTTAAGCAAGCCAACAATCGCCAACCAGTAGAATTCTTCGGTCAGCACCGCCTTAAAAAGCAGCCATTTACCAATAAATCCAGAAAGCGGCGGAATGCCGGTCAGAGAAAAGAGGAAAATCCCCATGGATATCGCCACTAACGGCGCACGGGTAACAAGCCCGCGGTACCCGTCGATGGTCTCACTGCCAATCCGTTCCGCGATAAGAATAACAACGAAGAAAGCGCCCAAATTCATGAAGAGGTAAATGATGAGGTAAAAAAGAATTGCGTGAACGCCTTCGGCAGTCAGTAAGACGCCGCCCATGAGCACGTACCCGCCGTGCGCAATGCTGGAGTACGCAAGCAGGCGCTTGACATTCTGCTGTGGTAGCGCCGCCAGATTACCAACCGTCATGGTTAAGGCGGCAACGACGGCTAACAGTAACGACCAATCAACGGACTCGATGACATTTGCTGACCCAAACCCAGAATAAAACAGGCGGATAAACAGTGCAAAACCGGCAGATTTGGAAGCAACTGACAGAAACGCCGTTATCGGAATCGGCGCCCCTTCGTACACATCGGGCGACCACATGTGAAACGGAACAGAAGCGATTTTATAACCGACGCCCGCAAGGACAAATATTATCGACACCAACACCGCTAACTGATAGTCGCCCCCGCCTGAACTGAACAACTCTGCCAGCACATTACTGACCTGCACGACATCTCCCGTGCCAGTCAAGCCAAATATCAGCGAAATACCGAACAGCATAGTTCCCGACGCGACCGCGCCGTAAATGATATACTTGAACGCGGCTTCACTCGACCGCGGGCTGTGCGTTAAAAAGCCGGCTAAAATGTATGATGCCAAGCTGACGGTTTCAATCGAGAGGTAAATCATGAGCAGATGCGTCGATGACGCCATGAGGAACATACCCAGCGTAACTGCCAGCAGCAGCGCGTAGTATTCCCCTTTTGTGCGCGGATCGAGTTCCTCGGAACCCATAGAAAACAGGATTGTGACGGCGGTCGTTATCAAGATGATGACCTTAAAGAACACCGCAAAACTATCAAGCTGAACCATCCCTAGGAATAGGGAGCGGTCCGCGGCGCCGACTAGGAGTACTGCGATGAGCGCCGCCGCAAGTCCCGCAAGTGACAGATGGGCTGCTCTTCTGCCGCCTTCCTGCCGACCGATCAGATCGTATATGATTACCCCTGCTGCAAATGCAACTAAAATCAATTCTGGGATAAAATAACGAATGCTTTGGACGTTGTTCAATGTATCCAAATTTGCGTACCTCCGGCTCCGGCTGCTCTCGGCCGAACGCCTCTAACCTAATGGCGCAATCAAACCCTTAACTGCCTCATTAAACATATCCATGGCAAATGACGGCCAAATGCCGAGTACAATTGTTAAAATACCGAGCGGTACCAGCGTTACGATTTCGCGGCGATTTATTTCGGGCATATCCGCGTATTTCGGATTGAGTTGTCCCAAGAAGACCCGCTGCAAGGTCCAGAGGAAATAAGCCGCGCCAATCACAATACCGATGGTCGAAAGAATTGTCAGTTTCGGGAATTTGTCATACGCTCCCAATAAAGACAGCGCTTCGCCGACGAAACCGCTGAGTCCGGGCAATCCCAGCGACGCCATAAACGCTACGGTTGTAATGCCGGTATATATTGGCATCCGGCTTCCTAATCCGCCAAAACCGCCAATTTCACGATGATGCGCACGGTCATAAACGACGCCTACCAATAGGAACAACATGGCGCTAATCACGCCGTGGTTGAACATCTGAAGAATTGCGCCGTTCATCCCGCTCTCGTTGCGCGCCGCAAGCCCCAAAATCACGAATCCCATGTGCGCAATACTGGAGTAAGCCACAAGTTTCTTGAAGTCCTTTTGCGCTAACGCACACAAGGATCCATAGACAATGTTGACAAAGCCAAGTACTGCGAAGGCGTTTCCCCACCTGCCCTCGCCGTTGCAGAAGAGTTCCATGCCTTTTGGCAACATGGCAAAATTGATAAGCACTAACCCATAGGTGCCCATCTTCAGTAGAATACCTGCAAGGATGACGCTAATTGCGGTTGGCGCTTCCACGTGTGCGTCAGGAAGCCAGGTGTGGAACGGAAAGATGGGAACCTTCACTGCAAAGCCGATGAAGAAACCTAAGAACGCCCAAATCTGAAATGTGCGGTCTGCGAGTGGATGGCCTTCCCGGCTAGCAAGGTCAATCAGCGTCGGAATATCAAAAGTGCCGCCTTTAATGTAGACAGCAATGATGGCAATCAGCATCAGCACTCCGCCGAAAAGTGTATACAAAAAGAACTTTATCGCCGCATACTCTCGGCGGGGACCTCCCCAAATCCCAATCAGAAAATACATCGGCAGCAATGTCACTTCGAAGAAAACGTAGAACAGAAATAGGTCTTGAGCGCAGAAGAAGCCAATCATCCCCGTCTCTAGCAGCAGGAACAGCGCCAGATAGGCTTTGACCCCCTTCTCAATATTCCGCCACGACGCCAGGACGCAGATTGGCCCCAACAACGCCGTCAAGAGCAGCAAAGTGACGCTAATGCCGTTTATGCCGATATGATAGTGAATATCGAACGCTTTGATCCAAACCGTGTCAAAATCAAACTGCAAGTCTGAAGCCGATCGGTCGTATTGCATAAATAGAACTACCGCCAGTAGCAGGGGAATCAGTGTAAAACCTAGCGTCACCCGTCTCGCTAACTCTTCTTGATCGCGCGGGAGGAGCAAAACCACAACCATCCCCAAGAGCGGAATAAAAATCATCAATGATAGGAACATCCAGTGAAACCCTCCTGTCAATAGCCCCGAATGTATTTATATGCTACAGTTTTATTGCTTCGTTTCCCGTGAAATTTACTTCTAATTCTGAATTGCCCGCCTTAGAATAACGCTGCCCAATCAAATGCGCTGTTTAATGCCGGCCTCTTAATTGCGGCCGTGCCGCAACGATGGCGACAGGCACGCTATAAACTTCGGAAAATTAAAATCAACAGCACTAACCCGCCCAAAATAATTAGTAGGTAGTTTTGAATCATCCCCGTTTGAACTCGCCTGATTCTGCCTCCCACCGACAAGGTAATTTGCGCTACCCAATTGACAAGTCCATCGACGAAGGTGTTGTCGACCCAGCCGATTAACCGGGAAAACAACTCGCGCACGGTAAATCCGATTCCGTTGACAATGCCATCAATGACGCGCAGATCGAAAAGCCCAAATAACCTAGAACTTGCGACGGTAAACGCAACAATCGCGCCGTTGTAAAATTCGTCAAAATAATATTTGTTCCAGAAAAGATTATAGATTGGGCGGAATTTGGCGGCGACAGCTTCGGCGGAAATCTTTTTCCAGTAGTAGAATAGTGCGGACAGCCCAATGCCCAAAATCACAATTACGAACGATAAAGGTATGACGATATTGTGCGCCTTGTCATGGATTGGATTGTGATGTTCTCCTGCTGCATGGTCATCATGATGTTGGTGCGCGTCTTCGGCAGCATACGCTACTGAAAGCCCCGCTTGCGCATACAGGACGCCTTGGCTTTGACTGTCGTGTGCATGTTTTGGCGAACCAACGTGAGGTTGTTCCGGCGTTTTTACGTAGTTTTCAAAAAACCCTTTGTTGACAATTGTGTTGAAAATTGGAAAACTGAGTACCGCCAGAATTATGAGCGGAACTGTCATTACCTTCGGCGACTCATGGACATGGTCATACATCTCTCGGTTGCGAGGTTCGCCGAAAAAGGTCATGAAAATAAGGCGGAACATGTAAAATGCCGTAATGACAGCGGCAAGTGCCGCGGTGCAAAACAAAATATAGTGGTGAACGGAGTGCCACGACATCGCTCTGTAGAGAACCTCAACCAGAATTGCATCTTTACTCCAGAATCCCGAGAAGAGAAACGGCACACCTGAGATTGACAACGTTGCAATGAGCATGGTGACGAATGTGAGAGGCATTTTCCGCCGCAACCCGCCCATATGACGCATATCCTGCGCCGGGTCGATACCAAAACTCGCGAACGGCGCCTCGGATCCGCGCGAATGTCCATTCTCATCGTGGTGGCTGTGTGCCTGGTGGCTGGCGTGAAACGCATGGATAACGCTCCCCGATCCGAGGAACAACAGTGCTTTGAAGAATGCATGCGTAGTCAAGTGAAAGAGCCCCGCGACGTAGCTGCCCGCGCCGATTGCCAACATCATATACCCAAGTTGGCTGATGGTTGAATAAGCTAACACGCGCTTGATATCAAATCGAACGATGGCAATGGTCGCTGCTATCAACGCCGTAATGCCACCGATGTAAGCGATGACCAACGACGAATCCGGCGTTAGGAGCGGGAACATGCGCGCGGCAAGATAGACGCCGGCGGCGACCATGGTTGCAGCGTGAATTAATGCGCTGACCGGCGTGGGCCCTTCCATCGCATCCGGCAGCCATGTGTGCAGCGGCACTTGCGCGGACTTCCCAACAGCACCGCAGAAGATAAGCACACCGGCAATAGACAGCCATGTCAAGTCCCCAGCGCCCAAATCCGATACCGCTGCGAAAATGCCATCTTCTCCATAGAGCGCCAGCGTTTGGAATTTGGCGAACAGCATCATCATCCCGATGAACATCCCAACATCACCCACGCGGGTTGTTAAGAAGGCTTTTTTGCACGCATCCGCCGCCGATTTTTTTTCAAACCAGAATCCAATAAGCAGGTATGAACACAACCCGACTAGCTCCCAGCCAATATAGATGCCGAGCAGATTGTCCGATACCACCAAGAACAGCATCGAAAAGGAAAATAACGAAAGAAATGCGAAGAATCTAGGATAGCGCGGGTCGCCGTGCATATAACCAATCGAAAAGATGTGCACGAGGCTGCTGACAATTGTGACAACCAGCAACATGACGGCTGTTACACTGTCAAAGTAAAACCCCATCGAAAAATCGACCGATTCGAGCGGTAGCCAGGTGAGCGTTTGGTGATCTGGATTTTCAGGGTTGGCGGTAACAAAGAGCAGCAGAGAGCAGACAAATGCAATAAGCATTGCCGCGGTTGAGATGAGATCTTGGCGGGGGGAATTGCGTCCGGCTAGCGACAGCAAGCTAAAAACCGAGAAGGCTGCGAGCGGACAAAGCAGAATTATACTAAAAAGAACAACAACCGACATGCCACCCTTCCTGAATGGTCAAATACCGCAACTATAGGTTAACGGACTGAATTTCGTAGCAAAATAACTTAGATCGCGCAGAGCAGAGCGCCCCTTACCATCACCTGCGGCAACACCACTAGCACTGCTTTAAGACATCCAACACGCGCCGCCCGATAAAACGCGGAGACACCTATCCCTTCAACGTATCAGTTTCATCCGGGCTAATCGTACTAAACTCTCTATAAATCGCCAGGATAATCGCCAAAAACACCGCCGCTTCTGCAGCCGCCAATACAATTCCAAAAATGGAGATGATCTGTCCGCTGATGTCATCGGGGGGCGTCACAAACCGAGAAAAAGCGGCAAAATTCAGATTACAGGCGTTGAGAATCAGCTCAATCCCCATCAATATGCTAATGGCGTTGCGCCGTGTCAAAACCGCGAATATGCCAAGGCAGAATAGGGTTGTACTAATGACAAGGTATGGTGTGAGGTCATTCATCTTCGCGGACTTCCTTGCGTGAAATTAACACCGCGCCGATTAACGCAATCAGCAGAATTACGGACGCAACCTCAAAGGGGAGCAGGAACTCACTCTGCAATATGGCTTTTCCTATCTGAGCGGTCGTTCCCTCCACAGTACCCAGTTCTTCTTGGACGTTCCACGGGGTTCTTCTAATAACACCCAAGAGCAGCGCAAAGATTAATATGGTGACCAATCCTCCCCAGAAGAGCTGCCCGCGCTCCATCTTAAGTTTCATGTCCAAACGGCCGCTGGTCATCATCACGCCAAACAGAATGAGCACAAGGATGCCGCCGACATAGACGATGACTTGGGTTGCGGCGAGAAAATCCGCCTGCAAAAACACATAAAGCCCTGCTATGCTAAAAAGCGTTACCATCAGCGAAAAAGCGGCATGAACGATGTTGCGTACCGTCACAACGATAACCGCAGATCCAATGGTGAGCAGGGCAAAAACATAAAAAACTAACGGTTTAAGTTCCATAGACTTTAATCGGCAGCCTCAGCATCAGCAGCTTCATCAAGCGGTTTATCGTACATCTCCGGCTTTGCAAACTTGAAGATTAAGTTGGTCCGGTCAAACGTTGAATACTCTATGCCTTCAAGTGTATCGATCATTATCAGGCATTCTGTCGGACAGACTTCGGTGCAGAGACCGCAATACATACAGAGCGACATGTCAATGTCGAACTTGTCGAGGTAAAAAATTACCGGCTTCCGTTCGACAACACGGGCGACCTGTTCACTTGGAATTTCCACAGCCCCGCGCTCCCGCGTCTGAATCGAAACTGTCGTGTCCGCCTCAATCTTTTCGTCGCCTTCAATCATTCCGACGATTTCCGTCCTATCCTTGAGGTGGACGACGTTCATGCTGTCCCAAAGCCTTTCCCCCTTGGGCAATTTTTCGGTGGTGATGTAGATACAGTCAACCGGGCAAATCATCTCGCATTTTTTGCAGCCGATGCAGTCCTCAATACGATTGAACAGCTGCCCTCGATAGCCTTGGGGGATATCGCGCACGTTTTTCTTCTGCTCAAACGAATGCTCGTACGGATATTGGTGAGTCACAGAAGGTTTAAACAACTGCCTAAACGTGATTGCCATACCAATGAAAACCGAGTAAACGCCGAGGTAGATATTTGAGAAATATTGACGCATTTTTAATCCTCCTTGCCCTACGCAGAACTCGCCCGGGGCGCGGGGCTTTGCGATGAACGCTTACCTAACACCAAATATGCACCGATGATTCCTAGAATGATAATCAACAAGCTAATGCCAATATGGGCTGGATTTCTGTCGTTCTGAAAAATGAGCACCCAAATCCCAATACCAAGAATGTTGAAGAATGAAATTGGGATAAGGTATTTCCAACACAGGTTCATGAGTTGATCGACGCGAAGCCGAGGCAGCGTCCATCGTATCCACATCATGACAAAGACGAGTAACATCGTCTTGATAACAAAACCGGGTGTGCCGCCCAGAAATTCGTAGCCGGGGATTATGCCCTTCCAACCGCCGAGAAATAACGTTGCTGCAATTGCGCTCACGGCAAACATATTCGCATATTCCGCAATGAAGAACAACGCGAATCGCATGCCACTGTATTCCGTGTGAAATCCTGCTACCAGTTCGGACTCCGCCTCCGGCAAATCAAAGGGGGTTCGGTTTACCTCCGCAATCGCCGAAATAAAGAATACAAAAAAAGCGATAAAGGTGAACGGGGTACGAAAGACGATCCAACTCAATATCCCCAAGCCGCCCTGATTCATCACAATATCCTGCATTTTCAAGCTCTCCACAAGCATCACGACCGCCAAAATTGAAAGGCCGATTGGGATTTCATAGCTGACAATCTGCGCTGCGGAGCGCAACGCACCTAACAACGACCATTTGCTATTCGACGCCCAACCCGCCATAATTACGCCAATCACAACGACAGAGGAGATTGCCATGATGTAAAAGATGCCGATATTCAGGTTACTCACCAAGATTGATTTGCCAAACGGGATAGCCGCAAACACCGCAAAAGAGCATGCAAAGATGATATACGGCGCAACGATGAAGAGAATTTTGTCGCCTTGCCGCGGAATATGGTCCTCTTTGAAAATGAGTTTAACGCCGTCTGCCAATGTCTGAAGTACGCCATGGGGCCCCACCCGCATCGGTCCGACGCGATCCTGGATATGGGCGGACACCTTCCTTTCCGCCAAGACCAAGAACAGCGGAAGCAAAGGCACGACCGCAACGAAGATAACACATACGGCGAGCATCGCAATCAATTGCAACACAGGGTCGGGAAGTGTCGCCAGAAACGGGACGTGCGACCGCAAAAATTCCAGAACCAACTGCGACAAATTTTCACTGCCCGCTTGGGCGAAGAATTCTGGGAATGGGTTTTGAACAAACTGCTGAAAAACAGGTAACATCGGAATTTCCTATGTCGAATATTATAACGCTGCCATCACGGTATCTGAAGCAGAGATTCAGCGTTTCCAACGCTTAGCGGTCTACTTCTCCCATCACAATATCTATACTGCCAATAATCGCGATAATATCGGCAACCATTAATCCTCTACTGAGTTCCTGCAACGCACTCAAAGCCGTGAAACACGGCGATTTGGCTCTTACTCGCACCGGTTTAGGCGTACCGTCGCTCACGATATAAAACCCAAGCTCGCCGCGCGGCGCCTCGCTTCGGAAGAATATCTCGCCCTTTGGCGGGCGAACCGCTTTCATCTCCGCCATAATTGGCCCATCAGGGATATCACCCTCAAGAATTTGACGGATTATACGCACGGACTCTTTCATTTCGTCCATTCGCACCTTGTACCGATTCCAGCAATCACCTAAGACCGCCCCAATTTCCGGAATTTCTTTCCCGTACGCAACGTCAAAGTCGAACCGATCATAAATTGAGTACGGTTCATCCTTGCGCAAGTCCCATTGAGACCCTGCGCCTCGAAGATTAGGGCCAGTGATGCCGTAGTTAATCGCCATCGCATTATCCATCACGGCGACGCCTGTGGTGCGTTCCATAAAAATCTCGTTATCCGTTAGTAGCGAGTTGTATTGGTCAATTTTCGGCTCAAAGTAGTCGATAAATTCCTTGACCTCGTCAAGAAATTGTGGCGGCATATCCCTCGACACGCCGCCGATACGCACATAATTGTATGTCAGGCGCGCACCGCAGATTTTCTCAAAAAGCAGGAGGATCTTCTCGCGGTCTCGAAAAGCGTAGAGGAACGGAGTGAACGCACCGATGTCCATACCGTAGGTGCCAAAAGATAGGAGATGGCTCCCAATCCGATTCAGTTCGCAGATGAGCACCCGCAGATATTCGGCGCGTTCGGGCACCTCGAATCCCTTTTTTTCGTCAGCCGCCATCAGCTTTTCAACAGCTAGGCAAAACCCCCAATTCTGGTTCATCGCAGCGATATAGTCCATCCGGTCGGTGAACGGAATAATCTGGGGGTAAGACAGATTTTCGGAATGTTTTTCAAAGCAGCGGTGCAGATATCCGATATGCGGGATTGCCTCCCGGACGACCTCGCCGTCTAGCTTCAGTTCAAGCCGCAACACACCGTGCGTGCTTGGATGTTGCGGTCCCATATTCACGACCATCTCATCCGTAAACGGCTTTAGTTCAATGAATTTGCTTTCGGGTTTTGGCGCTGCCATAGTAAAATTCCCTGCTATTCAACCGTGTTCCGCGGCGCAGCATTTATGCAACGGTTTGGGTGGATTTGCTAATTTCTGCACAAAAAGCCCTTAAATCCGCCGAAATAGGTACTGCAGAAACTGCCTTCAAACGCACTTACCCCCAATCTATTCCACGAATCAATACGGCACCCGCATACTCCGATAGAAATCAGGTTCTTTGTAATCTTTGCGCAGCGGGTGTCCTTCCCAATCGTCCGGAAGCAGAATGCGTTTTAGATCGCTGTGACCGTCAAAGACGATGCCGTACAGATCGAACGTCTCGCGTTCATGCCAGTTGGCGGTCTTCCAGATGTTTTCGACGGTGGGTACGCGGGGGTTTTCCTTGTGGACGATGACTTTGAGGACAACGTTGTGGCGGTGGGTCATTGAGTAGAGGTGATACACAACCTCAAGGTCTTCAGCTTTAACGCTCAAATCAACCCCGCTGAGGCACATTAAAAAATCGAAAACCAACGCCTCACCTTCCGCAAGGTATCGTCCGACATCGGCTATCGACTCGGGGGCAACAACTATAAAGGGATCGACAACAGTTTCTTCAAATGAGAGAATCGATTCTCCAAATTCACCTTTTAACCGAGTATAAATCTCTTGCGGCGTCACAGAAATGGAACTCTCCTAATTACTTTAGTCCGCAGCCTCTTCGCGTTCAGATTCCTCGTGTTCAGCGAGATGTGCTTTTGCTTCTTCCATCGCTGCCGCATTGTTCGCCAACTCTGTCTTGGTAAAGAGTTTTCTCAAGAAAGGCATATTGCGGCGTTTTGCAACTGTCTGCGTTTTGATTTTTTCCTGCAGCTTCATCAACCCTTCGAGCACCGCTTCAGGCCGCGGCGGACAACCCGGCACATAAACGTCTACTGGTATAATGCGGTCTACCCCCTTCAGGACATGGTAACCGTGCTGCCAATACGGGCCGCCGCTCGTGGCGCAACTCCCCATAGAAATAACATATTTCGGTTCAGGCATCTGCTCATAGAGGCGTTTGATGCGTGTCGCCATTTTTAACGTAACCGTGCCTGAAACAATCATGAGATCGGATTGACGCGGCGTCGCGCGCGGCACACCGGCGCCAAAGCGATCCAAATCGTAGTTGGAAGCAGCGGTCGCCATAAACTCGATTGCGCAGCAGGCAAGCCCGAACGTCATTGGCCAGAGTGACGATGCCCGCGCCCAATTCGCAACTGCATCAACCGACGTTACAATTGCATTCTTGTCGAGTCTCTCTTCGATAATCATTGTACTTCACTCTCCTTACTTCCCGACTGAATCGACCGTATCCACTCTAGATCACCCTTGACCCACACGTAAGCCAACCCAACCAACAAAATGGCAATGAATATCACCATTTCGACAAATGCGAGGACGCCGATTTCGCGAAACACAACCCCCCACGGAAATAGAAAAACAATTTCAACATCAAAAATTAAGAATATGAGAGCGATGATGTAGAACCGTGCGTTAAATTTGATTCGAGTATCGCCTACCGGATCTTCGCCGCATTCGTATGGAATATATTTCTCTTCGGTGAATAGCCGGGTTTGAAGCAGGCGGGAAACAGTCAGGTTAAGAAGCACAAATACACACCCGACAACCAAGAAAATCAATACATTCGCAAAATCGAGATCCATGTATTTCAGAGCCTTTCAAACGGAGTTTGTGAAAAATATCACAAGCCGTAAGCAAAAAAAATTTACATCCTCAATTCGCCCTCGCTACCATAAATTATATATCAGAACCTAATCCTTTGCAACAAAAAACACACAGTCCGAAAATTCCAAATCGGTAATTTTGAACTGCTATTTAATCAAATTCGCCGCCGCATTTGCGGCACAGAATATAAAACTGAATATCGTCCGACTGCGCATGTTCTTTCATCAAATCGACGGCAGGTTCAGGCAAATCCTCGCCGCATTTGGGACATTTGTACAGCGATCCCTCCATCGCCGGCACGTTAGAGAGGTCGCCCACAATGCTTCGCCAATATTCGAATTCCCACGGAATTTCGGTTTTGATTTCGGTTGCCATGTCCAACGCGTAGCGGATCAGCGCTTGGCACTCGGCAAACCGAATCGGCTCAAATGGATATACGGTGGCTGGCACTGGTAAAGTCGCCCCGTCGGTCGCCTCTTCCGGGTTAAACTTTTCGTCCATCGTCAACAATATCTGATCTAATATAGAACCGGGTTCGCGTCCCTTAGACCACAATCGATATTTCCCGCGCTTCTTTACATCAAAAAACGCATTGGAGAAAGATGCGCTTTTCACTCCAGAATCCCAGTACCATACACCCCAAGCTGAATCCGTTTTACTGTCTGAATCACCTTGTTCGGCGTAAATCTTAATTGCGCCTGGTCCCCCAGCGCTATCCCACGGATGAGGCTCGGCGTCGTCCATCCCAATCCAATACGAATCCTTGCTTCGTTCCGGAAAGAATGCACGAATCCATACATACCACTTACCCGCTTTCGGTATGTTAATTTCATGCACCGTCCGCGCACCGGTCGCGCTGTCAATTGCTTTTCCATCGGACGCGCCATCCACCTCAATAATATTTACTCCATCGTCCATCTGCATAGCAGATTCTGCTTCGACCACAATGGTGTTGTGAGGCATTTCAATTAAATTCCCCTCGGCTTTGACCTCGTTTTCCGGCAGGTGATCGGCAAGATCGTAAGATTTACCCAATTTCTCGCAAAATCGGTCGAGATGTGCCTTGGGCAGATTAGCGTCGACAAAACAGTCGCGGATGCCCCTTTTCCAGAGATCGATCAGCAGAAACATCGCCTTCAAATTACCGTCAGGCCGCTCCCGCGCAACGATAACGCTTTGCATACCGGTGCGTTTTGAACTACTAATTAAGCATTTATAGATGGGATATTCGGGCGGGGGATGTATTTTGCTCGTTCGAATCAGAGGCATATAATAACGGCAACGTTCATCGCAGCCCGGGATTTTTGCCCGTTTCGCTTGGCAGCACGCCGGACAAATCAATACGCCGCTCAACGCCGGACACACACGCTTGCCATTATCCGTTCGGCAAGTACGGCAGCGATTCTTTTTGAGTCGTCTCCATGGTAGTCCAAATGGATTAAACCGCGCCATCCAAGCACCTCATCTTCCAAAGTTTGGACTCGGACCGCAACTTGAAATGCCATCTGCGAGAAACTAATCTACAGCCGCTGCCTAGAGTTAGATTATTGGGCGGAATACGCACTTACTGGCGGCGCAATGTCCCGCTAGGATTCCCTAGGGCGGTTTACCAAATCGGCAAGATATTGAGCGATTTTATCAGCGACTTGCTGGGCGTCGACATCGGCAAAATTGAACAATTCCTTCAACATGGGTGAAATTGCGCCGGTGTCAAGCAGCGTGTTTGCAAGGCGACCCATGTTGCTGCGGTTGACGCCGCCCTGATTGTCGCCGCCCATGTCGAGGATTTTAATGCTGTCAATCTGCTCGACCGGCTTCATGAGTCTCTCAACAAGTTCAGGCGATGTATCAATGAGATCCAGAATCGCTTCCTGAACCAGGACACGTTGCTCGGCAACATTTCGCGCCTGTAAATGCGCCATTTCACCCTGCGCCTTCGCTCTTGCTTCGGCGAGCACCGCATCAGCAAGGCGTTCAATCGGCTGCGCCTGCGCCTCTGCACCGATCACGGCAACATCACGCTGCCATTCAGCCTCTCCAACCTCCTGGGTCGCTGTAACCGTAACTTGTGCGCCCACTTCCTCTGCTTGCGCCAACAACTTGTCGCGTTCCGCCAATGCCGTGACCTGCTGTTTGTGGGCGACCTCGATTTTCCGATCCTCGTCCCTCAACGCGACTGTCAGTTCCTGACTAATTCGCGCCTGCTCAACCGTCAAGATTTTTTGAATCTCTGCAAGCTCGACTTGGCGCATCTGGCCAATCTGTGCGGTTTCAACTACCAAGTTCTTCTCAATTTCACGCTGCTGCACTTGTTGCTCTTGCGCGAAGCGGGAGGTCTCCACGGCTAACAGCCGCTCAATATCTCTCAACTCAACGCCTTCCTCTTGAGCGATGCGTGCCCTCTCGACGAAGAGGGTCTTCTCCATTTCGCGCACTTCCACGACCTGCATCTTGTCAATCTCGGCGAGTTCGACCTGTCGGGACTGGCTTATCTGTCCGGTTTCAATAACAAGGTTTTTCTCAATATCACGCAGTTGTACCTGCTGCTCTTGTGCAATCCTAGAGGTCTCTACCGCCAACGTCCGCTCAATGTCTCTCAACTCAACGCCCTCTTCTTGGGCGATGCGCGCCTTCTCGATTGCTAGTGTCTTCTCAAACTCTCGGATAGCTACGGTTTCTTCCTGTTCAATCCGCCGCGTTTCGACAGTCAAAACCCGCTCAATCTCAGCCAGTTCCACTGCCTTGGACTGCTCAATCTGCTTCGTTTCAACCACGAGGTTCATCTGGATTTCTCGCTCTGCGACCGCCTGCTCCTGTTCAACGCGGGCAAGTTCTACTTCCCTGTTCATCTCGATTTCCCGCTCTTGAACCACCTGCTCCTGAACAATCCGCGCCCTCTCCACCTCCTGCTTCATTACGTACTCGCGCTCTTGCACACCCTGTTCCATTTCGAATTGGAATTTTAGGGTATCGGCTTCTCTTTCCGCCGCATAGATGGCGATGTTCCGCTGTTGATCGGATTCCGCCAATGCCTGTGCTTGCTCCGCTTCGAGTTTTTGGATGCGCGCATCAACATCAATGCGGACAATCGCAACCTCTTTTTCCTGAACAATCCGTTCCTTTTCCCGCGCCTGGTCCGCCGTAATTTCGGTAATTGTACGAATACCGACCGCATCAAATCGGTTCTCCGTATCCAGCGTTGCGACTGGGGTTTGGTCGATACGGATAATTGAGACGGTTTCAAGTGTAAGTCCGTTTTGATTTTTTAAATCTAAGCCAACTGCTCTTTGGACGTTGTCCGCGAACTCCTGTCGTTTCTGCAACAAATCTTGGATTTCGGTCTCGGCAGCCACGCTTCTTAATGCGCCTTCGAGTTTTGGTTCAATGAGTTCACGCACGGTCTCCGGCGTCATCGATTTATCTCCGAGCGCTTGAGCCGCTCTCAAAATTTCATCCGTAATCGGTTCAACTTTGAGATAGAACACGGCTTCGGTATCCGCCCGGTTTAAGTCGACGGTAATCAACGCTTCTTGCGCTTCCCGAACAACTTCAATGCGCATCGTATTCAGTGAGATTTCCTTGACTTCGTGGATAATCGTGTTGATCCACATACCGCCGGTAATGGTTATCTTCTCGCGGCGGCCGCCAGTCCGAACCAGTGCAATATCAGATTTCGGCTTTCTGTAACGAATGACAGAACCAATAAAGGCAACGAGGATCGCAAGGACTATGACGCCCGTAATCATCAGCCAGCGAATCAACCCTTGTACAGCATCCGCCAGCTGCTCGTTAGCCAAGATTCCAACCACTATCGCAACCAACACGGTGATTACGATGACACCGATCAAACGCATTGACTTCTCCTATTAACGTGGAGGGTTCAAAGGTGTGAACTTAAAACTCAAAAAACCAGGTTTCGGGAAAACGGCAAAATTGGACGAATGTTCCTTCCAATTGGTGTCACAATTTAAGATTATGATTAAATAATTTGTCCGTGCCAATCAGTACTCGAAGGGGCTCGGTGCCGCCCTTTGAGCGGTTGTCGAGGTGAGGTTTGCCACGCGAGGCTCGCCAGATAACAAAGGGCGTTTTCAATCAAGGTTTTGGCGAGGGACGCTCTACGTGCATCGCGCGTATCTATCGCAAAAGTGACATAATACCCATCGCCCCACCGCAATTGAAAACTCACAATTTCGTTATTGTCGCTGCGCACTCCCAATCGCGTGTACGCGGGATCGTCTGTAACCCAGTGATCATCGGTCACCAACGCATTCACATCAACCTGGTGGGGCCACGTGAACAACCCTGTTTTCTGCCCTTCGGGTGTAATGTTGATATTCACATCGTCCGAGTTGACGATACGAATCGGATGCCGATCCACAGGCAGCCAGTCGCCGCGCCACATCGGTTCGTGCGTGTACACGCCATCAGGGGGAATAATGTTGTTATCCATGGATGAAGCCCAGACAATCCCACCCCTTCTTACAAAATCTTTAATCGCCTCGTCGGCGTCCTCAACAAAGTATTCTTGGTCGTGCGCCGCCGCAAACCATGTAAACCAGATAATGTCGTATTCCGATAGGACTTCGCTAGAAAGTTTTACGGCGGTTTTCGAATCTCCAAAGTTGTCGGGGTTAGGATTAATATTGATTGTTTTAAACTGAAATTCGTGTCCCTCAATTTTCGTAAGAGATTCCAATATGGACGGTTCCGGGGTAGTGCGGTAGCCAACCACAACCAGGACGCGAAAGGCGCCGAGCGGCACTATTTTCACAGAGGAGATAATGTCCGAAAATGATTGAGGCACCTCGTGGAGATTCCGAAGACTCACCCTGAACTCGCGCGAAGTTAACTGAATGTTCATCCGCCGCCCTTCGAAATTCGGCTGGTCGTAAAAAACCACATGACAACCGCTGAAAGGAAAGTTAGGGCCGCGTTGAATGCGCAAGGACGAGATTGCGTCGTCCATTCCAATATCTCGCAGATTGCTGACATCCCGCATAATTATGCTCGTTTGACCATGAAAGTCGAGATCTTGAAACGCCTCAATAATGACAGGAATCGCACCATAATCCGGCGGGGTCGGGTTGGCAGCAGGACTAAAACTAATGGAAGAAATTATATCGCCAAAGTTGTATGGAATATCGTGGATGTTTGGATAGAATCCCGGTCCAAGAACCAATCTTCGCCCTTGGTAATTGGCGGTCTCATGGAAAATCGCTTTGTAATTGGGGGAAGCATTGAAACCCGGCCCCTTATAGATTCGGATCGAGGAAATGACATCTTGGACACCAACGTCTTCCGTATTTGATACGGAATCAATAATTGTGGCTTTGCGTCCCTGATAGTTTACATGCTCAAAAACTTCAACAACTAATCGGGGCGTGAGTGCCATTTCGTATCCTCCAAATCGCTTGTGCTCAATGTTTCGTGTTGCGAATCAGATGATTGCTAATGAATGAAATTCTTCGCCTCGGACATATCAACCGTGCGTTACACGCTAATGTTCATCCCCCAGCACTGCGGCGGTTGCAGCAGCTAACAGGCGTTCCGTACGATTTCACATTAAAATTGAAAAAACCAATTTCAGATATAAAGTATTATCTTATCACCTAACCACGCTTCCTGTCAAACCAAAAAGGAATTAGCAATCACGCCCTAGCATTTTTCGTTGATCTCGCCATCAAATTGTGATATAGTGGCACAACCGCACCGATTTCGTGCAGTAACATGATGCCCATTTGATAATTATAAATGTTAACACGAATCGCCGAACGGCAGCAGCGAGAAACCCCATGGAGCGGGTTTGAGGTATCCGGTGGAATGGCAAAAATGCCAATCCGCCAGAATGGCCGCCGTGTTTAATACGCTGGATCCAAAATCTGCCGTAACTGAATTTTCTTGACAACAGTTTCGATCTGATGTATCATTTTAAATTGTATGTATGCGATAATTCCACGAAAACAAGAATCAGTGATTAGTTTGCAGTATCCCCGAAAGATGGTCTTCCCTTCCTGCGAGATGGACTCCCCTTTCGCCCTAGCCTTCATGCACCGCAGGAAACACTTCCCCCAGGGGATTGTGAGACATGCGGTTCCCTTAGCTCAAGATTAAATTAACGGTGCCGAAGTCCAATTCTGGGTTTAATCGGCATGCGTATAGGCATGCCATCCTGAGCCTCAACTCAAGGATTGGGATTAAATTTGCGAAGAATCTTTGATTTCCACGGTTCTTCCTTGCGGCTCAGAATGGCATGCGAAAAAACAGTTAATTTTAGATACCCTTTTTCAGCATAATCGGACATTGGTAATTTATACTCGGCATTAAGCAGAAGGGATAATAGCAATTGCCTCACAAAACCTTCATCTACTTAACAGATTAAGAGCCATCAATTAATACACATGCTACAGATAAAACATTGGGCAGCTTTCGAATCACTAGCAGCGAGAACGTTCCAACATGAAACTGGATCCGGTAAAATAGGCGGTGTTGGATGAGAGATACTTATAATGGGTTGTACCATCCGCGGTTTGAGCACGATTCCTGCGGCGTTGGATTTGTCGCTGAAATCTCAGGCAACCGCAGCCGCGAAATCCTCAAACTAGCGATTCAATCAGTCATAAATCTTACCCACCGCGGCGCGGTTGACGCTGATGCCAAGACTGGCGATGGTGCCGGAGTCCTGACGCAAATACCGGAAAAACTTTTCTGGAGAGAAGCAGAAAAACTCGGCGTACATCTTTCATCTAGCAGCGACTTGGCCGTCGGTATGATTTTCCTGCCACGCCATGACCCTGCCGCTCAAGAACGTTGCCGTACCGTGATTGAGGAATTGTTGTCCTACTATGAATTTCCCCTATTGGGTTGGCGTCCTGTGCCGATAGATGCATCAATACTCGGCGAAAAAGCCTTAACAACCATGCCAGAGATTCAACAAATCTTGGTCGGCCGCCCCAGTAGCTTCACGGATGAGATGTTCGAACAACGCCTGTATCTGGTACGCAAAGAAATCGAACATCATGTAGCGAACAAGGGGATTCAAGATTTTTATATCCCGTCGTTCTCGCACCGCACCATTGTCTACAAGGGGTTGTTTGTTGCGCCTCAACTCGATCGGTTTTACCACGATTTGCGCGACCCCGAATATGAAACAGCGCTGGCGCTTTTTCACCAACGTTACAGCACCAACACTTTCCCTGACTGGTTTCTAGCACAGCCTTTCCGCATGCTTGGCCACAATGGGGAGATTAACACGCTGCTAGGAAATCGAAATTGGATGCGTGCTCGAGAATCGGAACTTCGCTCCCCGATTTGGGGCAATCTATTGGAAAAGCTCAAACCAATTATCGATCCCGACGGCAGTGATTCCATGAGCCTTGACAATGCCTTAGAACTCTTGGCACTCTCCGGACGAAATCCCCTTCATGCCATGATGTGTCTTATTCCGGACTCTTACGAGAACATGCCCGGAATAGATGAAACGCTGCGCGGCTGTTATGAATACCTATCTTGCCTCAGCGAACCGTGGGACGGCCCTGCGTCCGTAGCGTTCAGTAACGGAGTGATTGTCGGCGCCGCTTTAGATCGCAACGGGTTGCGCCCGGCGCGGTACAAAGTGACCGAAGACGGCATCGTTATAATGGGGTCGGAAGTCGGGCTAATAGAGCTTGATGATAGCCGCGTGATAGAAAAAGGGCGTCTCGGTCCCGGACAGATGATTGCCGTAGATACGGCACAGGGCAGGCTTCTGAAGGATGCGGAGATTAAAATGGCGGTCGCCCGGAAAAAACCGTACGCGGAATGGGTATCGCGTAATCTGATAAAGCCAGAGTCTATTGAGAACCATGATCGTGAGACAGCCGCCGAAGAGCCCGAAACGCTCCTTCGCCAACAAAAGGCATTCGGATATGCCATTGAAGATGTGAAGCGCTTTTTGATACCGATGGTTATCGAAGTTAAGGAAGCGGTCGGCTCCCTAGGAGATGACACACCGCCTGCAGTAATTTCTCGAAAGTCTCGCCTGCTTTACAGCTATTTCAAACAGTTGTTTGCTCAAGTCACGAACCCGCCCATTGATTCCCTCCGCGAGCGGCTCGTCATGTCGCTCTCAACCTATCTAGGGCGGCGGCGGAGTTTACTTGAGGAGACTGAAGCGCACGCCCGGTTAATTCAATTGTCCTCCCCTATCCTGACGCGTGAGCAGTTGCAGTGGCTAAAAGACTTTGACGCGTCCGACTTCCAAGCCGCGACACTTTCCACGCTCTTCCCCGTCGCGAACGGAAAGGAAGGACTGGAGAAAGCGCTTACGCAGTTGTGCCAATCGGCCGCGGCTACGGTTGATAACGGGGTCACCATCCTGATATTGAGCGACCGCGACGTGAACGCCGAACATGCACCTATTCCTATGCTCCTGGCGGTCGGAGCAGTCCATCATCACCTTATTCGCGAAGGCAAGCGGATGCAGGTCAGTGTGGTCGTGGAAACCGGAGAACCGCGAGAGGAACATCACTACGCCCTTTTGCTAGGTTACGGCGCGAACGCAATATTTCCCTACGTGGCTTTCGAAACAATTGCTCATCTTGTGAATACGGGTGAAATTGACGGCATCCCATTGGAGAACGCACTGGTCAATTACCGCCAAACGGTCGAGAAAGGAATCCTCAAGATTATGTCGAAGATGGGAATCTCGACGGTGTCGAGCTACCGCGGTGCACAAATCTTTCAAGCAATCGGCCTAAACAGTACCGTCATCGACACCTGTTTCACGGGCACTGCATCACCGTTGGGCGGTATCGGCTTCACGGATATTGCCATGGAAGTACTCCATTTCCACACGAAAGCTTTCGGTCTGGATAGCAAAGACGCACTTGAGGAATCCGGCGACTTTCGCTTTCGCAGAACGGGAGAATTTCATGCATTTAATCCTTCGGTCTTTAAGTCACTCCATCGGCTAGCCAAGAGCGGCGACTACGAAGACTACAAAACATACGCTGAAGCTGTAGAGAAGGGTGAGCAATCAAGTCTTCGTGAGCTACTATCTTTCAAGGCAGGGAAACCCATTCCCATTGAAGAGGTTGAGCCTATCGAATTGATTATTCAGCGTTTTTCAACTGGAAGTATGTCCTTCGGCGCCCTAAGCCGAGAAGCGCATGAGACTATTGCCATCGGCATGAACAGAATCGGCGCCAAGTCAGGCAGCGGCGAGGGAGGGGAAGATCCGGCGAGGTACCATCGCCGTTCAAACGGAGATTTAGCTTCCAGCGCAATCAAGCAGGTGGCTTCAGGACGGTTTGGAGTCACGCCCGAATATCTGACTTCAGCTAAAGAATTAGAGATTAAGATGGCACAGGGGTCCAAACCCGGTGAAGGCGGTCAGATTCCTGGACACAAAGTCACGACAGAAATCGCTGCCATTCGGCATTCTACGCCGGGGATACCCCTGATTTCTCCGCCGCCGCATCACGACATCTACTCGATAGAAGATCTCGCACAACTCATTTACGACCTCAAGCACGCCAATCCGCGCGCCAAAATAGCCGTAAAGCTAGTGTCGGAGGCCGGTGTGGGGACAATTGCCGCCGGGGTCGCCAAAGGATACGCTGATGTCATACAAATTAGCGGCCACGAAGGGGGAACGGGCGCTTCGCCGCTCAGTTCAATTAAGAACGCGGGTGTCCCATGGGAACTTGGACTCGCAGAAACTCAAGAAACACTCGTGCGCAACGACCTTAGGGGACGGGTCGTAGTCCGGGTAGACGGCGGTTTCCGTACCGGACGCGATGTAGTCGTTGCGGCAATGCTCGGCGCTGAAGAATTCGGATTCGGCACAACAGCCATGGTCGCAACCGGGTGTATTGTCGCGCGTCAATGCCACCTTAACACGTGCCCAGTAGGCGTCGCTACACAAGACCCTGCGCTCCGGGCAAAATTTCGCGGCACACCCGAGATGGTGATTAACTTTATGGTAGGCGTCGCCCAAGAAGTGCGGGAAATCCTTTCCCAACTCGGCTTCCGCAGCTTAAACGATGTGACAGGGTGTCCGGAGCTCCTAGAGCAAGAAGACTTGTCCGAACATCCGAAAGCAGCGTCCCTCAACCTCAGCCCTATTCTAGCACAATGCGATCCGACCGGAAACCGGCCGCGCCGCCGCATGCGGGAACGCAATAATCGGCTAGAAGATTCACATCTCGACGATATAATTTTACAGGACGCCAAAGACGCTTTGACAGGGGAAAATCCCATTAACCTCTCTTATGAGATTCGCAACATTCACCGAACAGTCGGGGCAACTGTAGCAGGTGAAATTGCATTCCGATATGGCGATCAAGGCCTGCCTGACGGGACTATTGAGTGCCATTTCCGAGGCAGTGCAGGTCAGAGTTTTGGCGCATTTTGCATCAAAGGCATGCGCCTCATCCTAATTGGTGAAGCCAACGACTATGTCGGCAAAGGTATGGCCGGTGCGGAGCTAATCATTAAGCCGCCGGAAAACGCCCAATTCCGTTCCCATGAGAATGTCATAATCGGTAACACCGTAATGTATGGCGCCACAAGCGGCTCACTCTATGCCGCCGGTCGGGCGGGAGAACGGTTCTGCGTCCGTAACAGCGGCGGTAACGCCGTAGTAGAGGGCGTCGGCGACCACGCCTGCGAATACATGACCGGGGGAATGGTTGTCATCCTCGGCGAGACCGGCCGCAACCTTGGAGCGGGAATGACAGGCGGAACGGCTTATGTCCTTGACGAAGAGCAGCACCTCTCCAAAAATTATAATTCACAATCCGTGAAATTAGAACCTGTGAATGACAACAAAGATATCACACTGATATTGGCCGAAATTGAGCATCACGCGGAACTTACCGGCAGTGCCCGGGCTAAAGAAATCTTATCTAACTGGGATCATTACTTGCCGATTTTCCGGAAGGTTTCTCCCTTGTAGCCGCCAGAAATGTTGTGGCCGCCGCCCCATGACGACTTGCTGAAGCCGGTAATCAATTGATGTTGCCGGCTTTTTTCATGAAACCAACACAAAGCACATCAATCGGCAATTGCTTGCGTGTTAATACCATGTGTTTAGAATTCAACGTATCCTATCAAATCAACGCTCGCCTAATAGGCAGGAACAGCAAAATCCGCCCTAAATGATGTCCATTCCTATCCTGTCGAAACCATTGAAAAACCGCACAGTCAAATTCACGCCGGAAGAAGCCGCCAATCCCCCTGAGTTGGATAAATGATGATATCCCTTTTCTCCCTGTTTTACCTTGACTTTCAAAGATGCCTTTGCTAAAATACAATTGATTTTAAAGACGCTGGAATCGCTCAGGTTTTGGGGTTAACATTGAGATAAAGGATTGGCGTTCCGATATTGCGGTCAATCTGATTTCGCCGGCCCTCTCTTCCCTATGTTTTTAATGTTTCACACTCCAAATTGCAATGTTTTGTATGATTCCCTTCGATAGGCACTCGCCCCGTATTGCGCCATTGGGCAGGGGAAAGTGGAGGACCTCCGGTTGTTTTCCTTATTCACCATCCCCTTTCGCCTTTTTCCTTTCCCAAAATACGAATCCTTTTTGCGGTGAATCCTCGGCTAAACACCGAAAGGTATCATGGCAGGTATGGAATTTTGGATAACACAACAGAGCGTTATTGAAACCGCACGATTCTTCAAATGAACGGATATTTTTCTACGAAATATATCAGGCGAGGGTTTCGCAGCATCGGAGATTGGCGAGAATACACACCCACTCAAAATCAATGAGGCTTTAAGGAGATGATATATGGCAGAAAAGAGAATATGGACGGAAACCGCAGCATCAATACGGAGGACACTTACAGAGAACCCTAAGTCCTCTGCGTACGGCCCTGTGACGGATGCGATTCAAAAAGCCGCGAAATTGGGCGAAAAGGGTATCGGCGGAAGTCTAAGGAATTTTAACTCAATGCCGCAATCAACCATGGTGTTCGCGAATCCGGTCTTGTATCAAACACCCGTTGCCTGCGATGGGGCGGAAATGATATTGAATATTCGAAGTTTCGGAATTCGCGGCGTCCTACAGGAAGGAGAAATTGTCGCCGGTAGTATTAGCCCTGCTCACCTGATTTTCGTTGGCTTATTCGGTCGAAAACCCGAAAAAATTGAGGACGGTTTGGACGAAGAAGCCATGCTTCAAACACTCATCGATCGGAAGTTCTACAGATCGAGAAGGGTGACCCGAGATAGTGTATCGGGGCAGAGCCCGTTAATCAATCAGCTCGCAGAATTTGTGAAAACATTTTCAACTTCAGGTCCCGAGGTAGTGATTCAATATTTTTCGACGCTTAGAAAAGCACATATCACCAAAAACCGATTGCCAGATCGCGGGGTGGACGATGACCGGCATCCCAGCACGTTGCTAGTCGAGATGATAAGCACACATATGGAAAATGTTGCGATAGGGGCAATGTCCGTCTACATGCGCCGTCTCCTGAGGCAGAACACGGGGCTAGCGGCGCAAGCACTCGCGCAACAGGTGGACGACTTTATTTCACAGGAGGAAAATTCAGGTAAATCCGCTTTCCAGGTGGCTTATAGCCTGCTCATCGGTCATCACGCTAATGACACTGAAAGTACAATTTTGGAGAAGATGGGGTTGATTCAAACGCACCACGGCTCTGCCGGATCTAACATGGTAGCACGGTACGCTGCAACACTGCATACAGAACACGTATCCGATTTTTTGACTGCAGCCCATATTACCCTGGACGGCGCCCGGCACTTTGGCGCCATTCACGACATGACCCATTTCATTAACGAACTAGAACATGTGCCCGCGGACGAACGCGAAGAATTCATCAAGACCAGATTGCTGGGCGGTGGACTTCCAACGTTCGGACACCCGGAAATTGCTGCCGCTGGCAGATCAAACGAAATCCAACAGGATCCACGTGCGGCAATATACCTTGAATCCTTCTTCCATGCAATTGATAACGGGCAGATTGTACTGAACGCACACCAGAGAGAAAGACTCAACATGATTCAACGAATTTATCAAATAGCTTTCGTGGAAGGCGTCATTAAGCCCGGGAGAGAAAACAGTCCGCCGCTCCGCCTAACGCCAAACACCGATTTCGGCGGATGGTCTGTCCAAGAAGGTATGGGAATCGAAGAAGAAGACAGAACGCTTTTGACTTACATATTTAGGGGGTTCGGATGGATGATGGACGCCAGAGAACAACTGCAGCAGAGAATTATACGTCCCGTCATTCCGCCCGACCCTAGCGTTATTCCTACACCTGGCGAAGATACAACGGTGCCCGATGTAGTCGCCGCCATACATAACCGGCTGGCTCACGGAGATGCGTTCGCGCCGCAATGATAAGCGCCGCTTTTCTTAAGTGAACACTGAAATCATCTTGTACAAAATTTCTCTACGTTCAAAAACACGTAAAATGAGGAGGACAAGTGATCGAATTTGATAATCTCACACCACCGGCGAATGGTGAGCGGATTGAAAAAGAAAATGGCAGGCTAGTTGTGCCAAATTATCCAATCACTCCGGTAATCGAGGGGGACGGCATTGGGCGAGACATCATGAAAGCCACACGCCGGGTCATTGATGCTGCCGTGGAAACATCTTACGGAAGTGATAGGCGGTTTGTATGGTTTGATGTTTTCGCTGGCGAAATCGCCAATGAGAAATATGGGGAATGGTTGCCCGCGGATACCTTTAAAGCTATAGACTATTTCCGCGTTGCATTGAAAGGTCCCCTGACTACACCAGTCGGTGGTGGTTTTCGGAGCTTAAACGTGACGCTCCGCCAAAAGTTGGATTTGTATGCGTGTGTGCGGCCCGTACGCTATTTTCAAGGTGTGCCCGCGCCTGTAACTCACCCCGAAAAAATGGACGTTGTCATCTTTCGTGAGAACACGGAAGATGTCTACGCCGGAATCGAGTGGGCGCAAGGAACCTCGGAGGCGGGCAACGTCATTGAATTCCTCCGTACGCAGATGGATACGGAAGTCCGGGCCGATTCAGGTATTGGGATTAAGCCCATCAGCATTTTCGGTACCAAGCGTTTGGTGCGAATGGCAATTCAATACGCAATCCAACACAACCGCCGCAGCGTCACCCTGGTTCACAAAGGCAACATCATGAAATTCACTGAAGGGGCGTTCCGAGATTGGGGATATGAAGTCGCCAGCGAAGAATTTCCGCACGAAACAATCACAGAAGATGAGGTCTACAGTCAACACAACGGACAAGCGCCCGAAGGAAAGGTTGTTATTAAAGACCGAATTGCGGATAGTATGCTGCAGCAGATTCTGACGCGCACCGACGAGTACGATGTCATCGCTACACCGAATCTGAATGGGGATTATCTCTCAGATGCTTGTGCAGCCCAAGTCGGCGGCATTGGAATGGCACCGGGCGGCAATATCGGTGCGGAGGCAGCGCTTTTTGAAGCAACGCACGGTACTGCTCCCAAATATACGGATAAAGATGTCGTAAATCCGAGTTCGCTCATCCTCTCCGCGGTGATGATGCTTGAGCACATCGGATGGCAGGAAGCCGCAAATCTCGCCATTCAGGGAATTGAAAAGACAATCATCCAAAAGCGCGTGACTTATGACCTCGCGCGTTTGATGGATAGCGCGACATCAATTCGCACGTCCGCCTTCGCATCTGCGATAATCGAGAATTTTTCAAATTAGGACGGTTGGCGTTGTCAGGCAAAAGCACGCCGAGACTCGATTGCCGCGGCACGAACATCCATCGGTGAAAAGCACGCTTCAGAACAGAGGAGTAACAAATGTCTAGACAGAAAATCAGTGTTATAGGTGCGGGAAATGTCGGAGCGACAGCGGCATTTCTCATCGCCCAGAAGGAGCTCGGCGATGTCGTCATGGTCGATATCGTTGACGGTCTTCCGCAGGGAAAAGGCTTGGACATGGCAGAAGCCTCGCCCGTCGAAAATTTTGACGCCAACGTAACGGGGTCGTTAGATTACGAACCGACCGCGGGTTCAGATCTAGTCATCATTACCTCCGGTTCGCCCCGTAAGCCGGGCATGAGCCGCGAAGATCTTTTGCATATTAACGCAAACATCGTCAAAACCGCAACTGAAAACGCGGTGAAGCATTCTCCCAACTGCACAATTGTAATATTGACCAACCCACTGGACATCATGACTTATCATGCGTGGCAGGTTTCCGGCTTTCCATCCAACCGTGTCGTTGGACAAGCGGGTGTGCTTGACTCTGCACGATTTCACTACTTCATCTCAATCGAGCTCGGCGTTTCTGTCGAAGATATTTCCGGATTTGTGCTGGGTGGCCATGGCGATACCATGGTACCCCTGCCGCGTTATACGACGGTTGCGGGGATACCAATTACGCAGCTAATGTCCGCTGATCGGATTGAAGCGCTTGCGCAACGCACGCGCGATGGCGGTGCTGAAGTCGTCCAACTCCTCAAAACGAGCGGTTACTATGCCGCGGGCGCCTCCCTCGCTCAAATGGCAGAAGCGATTTTGCGCGACAAAAAGCGTATCTTAGCCTGCTCGGCTCATCTCACCGGGCAGTACGGCATCGACGACCTGTATATCGGTGTTCCAATTAAATTAGGTGCTGGCGGCGTTGAGGAAATCATCGAAATCAAACTGACCGACGACGAACTTCAGGAATTGCAAAACTCCGCTCAAACCTATCGCGAAGGCATCAGTCTGCTCGGTTATTGAACGGGCGGGGAAGCCGCCGCATCATGCTGCTAGCGGTAGGCGTTTCTATTTTGGATGGCGGCTCAAGGAAATGCCGGTGGGAATTTAACAGATTTGCAGTTGCGCTTAGCCGGGAACTACCATCATCGCCCCGATTGTGCGAAACCCGAATTGCACAACAATAAAAACCTGTTTGAAAACTCATTTTATACAGCCCCAGAAGGGCGGCATGTGTGTAGTTCCCTATTACCCACCGTAGGCGGGGCGTCTTGCCCCGCCCAATGCTGGAGTAAGGTATTTGGTGGAATCAAGCGACCAAATAGGATCAGCTGAATAAATTACAGAGGCGATAGTAAATCCCGCCCTCGCGCTATAGAATTTCCACCAGTGATACTAAGTGGAACGCCCAAGAATGGCGTTGTCGCCTAATATTCAAACAGGTTCTAAGTAGAGCAGCGTATTAATGCGTTTATCTCTTCTTTTCAGTAACTAACTTTTCCAGAAACGCCACAATATCAGAGATGTCTTGGTCGGACAACCGATCTTCACCGTAGAATGGCATAATAAATCCGCCGCCGCGGACCTTTGCGGCGATGTTGACCTTCCATTTTTTCATGTTGGACGGCGGTCTTCTGCGCACAAGCTGCGTGCCGATGCCCGCTTTTTTAGCCGTTGGATGGCAATCGTTGCAGGCTCTGCTAAAGAGTTTCCAACCCGCCTGCGGGTCACCCTCAATCACAAGAATCTTCTCAGCCGCCTCGGCTGCCGCTTCTCTGTCAAGCATCTTTATCTCGAATTCCGGCCCCTTGTTATCCCCGGAAACATGTTCAAAATAAGCCATCAAGGCTTCTGCTTGTTCCTCCGGGATGGCAATCGGATCGACCTTATCCTCCGGAATCCGCTGTAAGAAATGCTGATAGCAGAAACCCCCGCCGCCGGCAGCGCGCCGGAATATATCTGCCTTAATCATCCCGCCTTTTGCCTCGCCGCGATGCGGCACGCCAATTATGCTGTGTCCTGCCCGTATTTTACCGTCAGGGTTCGCATCTTCATCAAAATCAGCGTGGCAATGCGCGCAGGCGAGGCCGCTAATTTTTTGAGGTTCGAGTGTGCCGCCGAAAGAGGGGTCATAGAATAGTTCACGGCCCATCTGAGCTTTTTCGGACATCTCCGCGCTTGCCATCGCTGCGAGCGGGAGAATCAAGATTGTAACGATTACAACACCTTTAACTTTACGCATTAGCATCTCCTCTTGACATTTTGGAAGTTTATGAATGCAAAATAACGGCCACTATAATATCAACTGGCTTATGCGCTGTCAACGAAAAACTACGCCGATTGCCGCCGATAAGCCAATCTGAAATCGCCGGCAAGATGGTCGTTAATGAGCTTTCTGGCTCCTTGATTCTCAATCATCGCACACGGCAACGTACGGTAGATTGCGGTATTGCTGATTGTAGTCCAAACCGTACCCGATTACAAAAACATCATCGATTTCAAATCCCACATAGTCAATGGAAACCGGAACCACGCGCCGACCAGGCTTATCGAGCAAACTACACACCCTTACGCTCGCTGGTTGCAGCGTACTGACATAATTCATGAGAAAGTTCAATGAATGTCCGGTATCAACGATGTCCTCCACCACGAGGACATCTGCGTTGCGAAGATTTCCTTTAATACCGTGGATGACTTCGACATTCTCCGACGAAACACAGTTGGCACCGTAACTCTCAATTTGGACAAACTCACACCGGACGGGAATAGAAACGGCACGCATGAGATCGGTAAAGAACACAACGCCGCCTTTGAGTACACCGAGAAGCACGAGGTCGGAATTGGCGTAATCGCCGGAAATTTCCCGCCCTAATTCGCGGACTCGTTCGCCAATTTGTGATTCCGTTATTAAAATTGATTGCGTCCGAGATTTCATAGCGGTAGACAATTCTCTTGCTCGTATATTCTTGGGTGCTGACAACTCGATTGTTAATTGCTTAATCCGCCAATCCATCGTACGGCGTATAAGCTAGATAGACGCATTGCTTAGTCTCATCTCCGACCTTAAACCGCTCACTCGTCCGATGTCCCACAACCCACACGATTTCTTCGCCGCTCACAAGAATCGGAACACGGTCTCGTTCTTGGCGGGGAACTTTGGAATCAATAAGAAAATCCTTAACCTTTTTGCTGCCCTGCATCCCAAATGGTTGAAATCGATCGCCTGCCCACCGGTTTCGCAGTTTAAGCGGAGATTGGAAAAAATCGAACACCGCCCGAAATTTTCCATCAGGCAATTTCGCGGGTTGGGACGCCTCAACGGTAGCAATTATCCGTGCGTTTAACAGCGGCAAATCCGTTGTACCCGGCACAACAACCTCGTATTCAAACGCGTTTGAAGCATATTCGGATTTGTGAAAAATTAGCTGATCATATTCGCGTTGCAGCCGCAGATTACCGGGTAAATTTAATGAAGCGTTGGGCGATTCCCCTTCAATCAATTTTAACATCGCCGAAAAGTGATTAAAATAAAAACTCGTCATATTACCCGATAACTCCCCGATAGCACAGCGCAAGATGCGTTGACGCACTGCGAGATGGTATCGAAGGAAGGTGCGGCGATTCAACACAACAACATCGGTCACATCCGGCTTCTCGCGGCACGCTTGAAATGCTTCGCCGCCAATCCCCTCTAAGTAGTCTGACTCGACGCGCAGCAGCTCGGCAGTCTGGTTAATCGTGCTTTGGATATTCGGATTATATAACTGTTCTAACAGCGGAATCAACTCTAATCGAATGCGGTTACGAAGGCTACTAGGTTCATAGTTTGTCAAATCCCGCCGCGGTTGCAAACCGAGTTCCGCTGCGAACGCTTCAATTTCTTCCCGCGAAAATTTGAGAAGCGGGCGGATGAACTTTCCCTCTCGAACCGGTAGCATGCCTTTGAGGCCAATCGAACCGGCGCCGCGCAATAAGCGCATCAGAACGGTTTCCGCCTGATCCCCGCGATGATGCCCCAGTGCAATCTTCGTTGCGCCAATCTGTTCAGAAACGCGTTCGTAGAAATCGAATCGTGCTTCCCGAGCTGCCGCCTCTATCGAAAGTCCGCGATGCCTCATCATTTGCGGCACGTCAACCTGTTCGACGGAAATTGGCAAATTCAGTTCCTCCGCGAGTTTGTGGACATACTCGGCATCTGCAACCGAATCTGGGCGAATGCCGTGGTCTAAATGTGCAACATGGAGAGAACAACTGAATTCATGCCGTAATGCGTGCAAGCAATACAGCAGCGAGAGCGAATCAACGCCGCCGGAAACGCCGACTACTACAATTTCCCCCGGTCGAATCATGTGATGTTCCAAGATATAACGGTTTACACGTTGAACAAAACAATCGGACATGACAATTGTTTTAATGCGGAGGTTTAATGTTACCTTTTCCAAGTCGCCTAACTTGTGCGCAAACATGTTACGTCAGCTGCCTGAACCGGCGCGTTTTTTGGCTGCCAATAAACGCCCCGTCCCGCCGTGTTCAACCTGCGGCTGAACACTCGCGCTTGCAGATGCCTGTTGCGATAAAAGTGCATCTGTCGGAACCTGCCTTTGTTGAAATGCGCCTGTTCGAGTTGGCTGGCGTAGAACGGACTTTGTCTCGCTCAGACGGGAGAGTGTCGGTGACAAAGCATTGCGGTCTCGCCGGCGAAACACACGCAACTGCGCCCGAAGTTCAGATAAGTAGCCGCTTGCAATTGTTACACGGCGGAGTATCATCTCAACGACAAACAACACAAAGCTCGCCGCCAGCAAAAGACCCGATAGCGGCTTCAGGTGTTCTATTCCTTTACCCGATCGCTCCAGAATTTGGTCTGGCGACGGGTCGAAAATTCCGTCAGTTCGCCTGGATATTTCAGCGAGTAACTGTCGATTGGTCTTGAATTCAGCGAATTCTCCCGGGTACGAAACAATCAGATTTGCACGCCGCGAACTCTTGAGCGCGCCGTTCAACTTTTCCTGCACGGTAACGTGATATGCACCGAGTTCGCGAATCGGGAAACCGCCTTCGTACCGTGTCGGCGTGACACGTTGCAACTCTATTGACTCGCCGCCCCCGCGTGGTCGTGCAACATGACCGACAAACCCATCTGTTTCGCTAACCACGCCCCCAACGCCTCCTTCGTGACGCCGGACCGAGCGCGTCACGTCAAAATCATCAACTACAACCTGTCCCTCCCCACCGCGATGAAGAACGTGGAGATTGAACTCTCCGCCGCCCTGGTTGGGTGCCAACACCCAATTGACCACTTGACCCCAAAACTTTCCGAAATTTTTCCATTCAATCCAATCGGCGCCCCAACCCGGTTTCACGTCGGAAGTAAATGCGGCAGCTCTCCCCAAGCCGTAATTCCATGCAGCCAAGATTGGGTGATTTTCGTGAGAGCGGATGATAACCTGCGCACGCTCCTTTCCAGATGTCGCAATATAGCCGTAGAGTTTCGGAAGACGGCCAATTTCCGCCAAAATCTGACTGCCGAATTCGCTGATAGTTGGTTGAAACGATTGCTGGATCGTGTACTTCTGCGTCTGCCTCACCGCGTTCACGAAAACCTTCGGTAGTTGGCTCACGTTTCGCACGTATTTGTAATTCCCCTGTCCCTCGCGAGCAATTGATTGCATTAACTGTTGTCCGGCGGCATCGCCAATGGCGATTGTTGTTACGGATATCTGATCGGCGGCTATCCGCCTCGCTAAAGGGGTGAATGCACCATCCGATTTTCCGTCCGACAACAGGATGATGTGTTTCTGCTTCGCGTCAATTTCCTTGAGAACTTCATGTGCTTTTTCGAGCGAGGGATACATTTCCGTACCGCCGCCTGGGGATAACTTTCCAACACCTCGGTTGATTCGTTCGTGTTCATTCGTGGGTGCGATGAACATCTTAATCGGCGGATTCGCCGCGAACCCAATTAACCCAACGCGGTCCTCTTCATCAAGCACACGAACAGCGGCGCGAACCCCTTCAATAGCCAACTCAATCTTTTGGTCGGCGCCGACATAGTCTTCCATGCTGCCGGACGCATCAACCACAAGCATGAGTGCGACCGATTCTTTACGCTGCTTGGGCGTCATGTCGACGGGCAATACGCGCTCCAGCGGCGTATCGTGATAGCCGCCCACGCCGAAAGCGCGATCTCCGCCTATTGCCACCAGGCCATTGCCCAAATCACGGACGTAGCTATCGATTAGCACCATTTGCGATTGTGGAATTTCATCCGCAGAGACATTACTTAGGATGACTGCGTCATAGCCTTGAAGGAGAGCCAAATCAGTTGGAAATCCGGAAGGCGCGATAACGTCCACGTTGAAATGGTCTTTTTCAAGCACCGTCTTAAGTCTGGCGGCATTTTCTGCTTCGCTTTCAACGTACAAGATGCGCGGGCGCCCGTACACACCAACTAAACCGTAAGCCGAGTTGTTTTCGGAAATTGAATCAATAGGCGCGGAGATGTCGACACGATACACGTGGTTCCGCGTTTCCCTGATTCGCTGTGGTAAAAAACTATCAATAACCTGCTTGCCGGCTTCAAGTTGAACCGTTTGCGCTGTTGAAACGGGGACGTTGTTATGATACAGCCGCACCGTCGCTTGGGTATCTGTCGTGCTCTCGACAATCGCACGAATTGTAAAGGGTGCATCGGCTTTGGCTCGCGGCGGCACCTGTAAATCTCGCACCCAAACTTCATTTTCCCGCTCGGCGTTCAGAGGAATTGTAAATATTTCTATCCCGCTTGCTTCCACGAGATCCAATATTTCATTTGCGTCATTTATATTCTGTAAACCGTCGCTGAGCAAGACAAATCGGGTTTGCCTTGCCTCCGGCAAGTTTACCATACCCAACTGAATAGCACTGGCAATATCGGTTGCGTTACCGTCGATACTTGTGTCCGATAAAAATTCCGAAGTTAAAGTCGGCGCAGTCAACCGAGGTTGCATTGGTGTACCGATGGTAGCTCGCGCTGCGAAACGAATCACACTGAACTCATCTTCGGAATTCATCGCATTTACGGCATCGTTTATCCGAGCTATCCCCTCTGCCTGTTTTGAAGACGGAATGCTGCCAGATACATCAAGGAGAAACGTCACAGAAAGTATATCCGATCGGCTTTTCTGTTGTAATCCGACGGTTGCCAGAATCAGACACACTAATCCTCCGATTCGAAGCACAAGTAGCGTAAATCGCCGCCATGGTGCGGCTTCAACCCGTGTGCGACCGTTGATTATTAAGACAAGCGGCAAAGAAATCAGGAACAAAAATAAGAGAGGATGATCAATCTGAATCATGGCGAGAGGAGGATTACGTTCACTGTTGTACAGTCAGAATGATAATTGTAGGAGCGATCTCCGTATTACAGCCTCTGCCTTCGCGCCGTAGGAGCAATCTCCGAATCGCGACTTCTACGTATCGCGGCATCTAATTCCGTAGTCGCAAACGCAGTAGCTATAATATACCACAGCACCAAACATATCAAGGAGAATTCGCCGCCAGATGTGCGTTGAAAATGCCAATAAGGGCGGTGTTCCCAACCCGGCAACAAAACTCCGCTGTCGAAATATTTATGTTGACCGGGAAACAATAAACGAATAAAATAACTGGACTGGTTCAGTAGTTGCTTGACATATTGCATAATTTAACTTGAAACCGAGTTTTTTCTTCAAAACTCGGTTTCTTTAATGGCTACTGCATTCATCAAAGCCCAAGAGAGGAGGCAGGCGTATATTACCCCTCTACCCGCGGTAGGCGGGGAACAAGCGGCTGAATAGAATCAACTGAGCGAATAGCGAAGGCGATAGTAAATCCGGTGCGATAGATGTTACACCGGTTATACCAACTCAACCCCCCAAGTATGGCTTTGTCACCTATTAATCAAACAAGCTTTAATATACGTCCACTAAATCGCATAAATTTCTTTGTCTGAAAGGGAATAAAATAAAATGCTCAATCACAATCCAATGGCGAAATGTACGCTGGGTGAACGCTACGAAGTTGAGGTGCCGGACACACTCGATTTAGCTGACAGAATGGGCTTAGCCATTACCGCATTGACTAACGTTTGGGACCCTCAAGCAAAGTGGGGGTTGAAGTTTATCGTGGATTTTTCCCGTAAACCAGCTGTCCTGTTCGTCAATCACCTGATCGATGTCTACCTGAATATTCCGCCAAAATTCGTCGAAGCGTTGGCGTTGTGCCGGCTAGCATCTGGCAATAAACAAAACATTGAGGTAGATAAAGGTGTACTTGGAGCGCAGTTGAGCTTCGTCGGCGAGGATGGGCTGACCTACTGCCCAACCGATATTTTCGACACCGTTTCCATGGGAATCCCCAGTTTCGCAGAATCTGAAAGTGGGGAAATGACGCCGTTCTCAGAGATTTGGGGTGAAGGTAGGCAACTCATCGCACTATCGACACTCGCGCAAATTGACGACGACCCGCGATGGATTGAGATTGGCAAACGCAAAGTCGACCGCCTCCTTTCGCTCACACGGGAAAAAGGTGATTTTCGATTCCTGTGGAGAGCGCAATTCGTACCAGGTCAAGCTCCGCCAAGCGATGCAGATGAACCTGGCTTGATGGATAGCGAAGGCGGCGGCTTATACAGTAAGGACAATCTTTTCACCATATATTATTGCATAGGATCGACAGGCCATGGCGCCGGGCTTTTCTACCGCGTAACCGGATATGAACCAGCGCTCGAATTATCGCGCGGATTAGCTCGGTGGGCGTTGGCTCGCCTCTTTAACAGTGCGGACGGTGAATACAAATTCTGGCACTTTCACCACGGGCTTTACGCATTGATGGCAGTTTGTGAATACGGTTTTGCCACCAGCGATCGGGAGGTTTTAGAACGTGTGGACGCGTGTTATCGCTTCGCGCGCGAGATGGGAGATCCGCTCATCGGTTTCTTCCCTGAAGCCCAACCCGGTACAGATTGGTATTTGGACCGGCGCGGAAACTCCGTCGAAATCTGTGAAGTCGCGGACATGGTCTGGTTGGCGCTTTACCTGACAGAGGCAGGTTTAGGCGATTATTGGGACGATGTAGACCGGTGGGTACGCAATGTGTATGCGAACGGGCAACTCTGCGATGTGAGTCTGTTCGATCGAATCCCGGAGAGTTACTACAACACCGAACCCGATAATCACCAATACCGGGACGACGATAACATTCGCGAGCGTTCCGTCGGCTCCTTTTTTGGGTGGATGCGCGCAAACGAAGCGCTGACAGTCCATCAGACGCCCGACGGACCGAAGTTAGACGCATCAAGCATCATGCACTGCTGCACCGCTAACGGCGCTCGCACGCTTTACTCTGTGTGGGACAAAATGGTGGCAAAAACGGACGGGCTTGTCAAAGTCAATCTACTGCTGAACCGCGCCTCTCAGTGGCTTGATGTGGATAGCTACCTGCCTGTCGAAGGGAAGGTCGTGCTGCACATTAAAGACGCGCCTACTGTAGCCGTGCGAATTCCCGAATGGTGCAATCCAAACGATGTCCATGCCACCGTCGGAGGTGAAGAACGCCGAACGCTCATAGATGGGCGTTACGTACAAGTCGGTTGGTTGAATCGCGGTGACCAAGTTACCCTCAAGTTCCCGGTACCAGAACGCGTTGTACATCGAGTTCTTGGCGAAATCCCCTATAAATTGGTTATTCGCGGTTCAGATGTCGTGTCTATCGATCCGAAAGGTGTCGCATACCCGCTCTATGAAAACACGCCAACCGGGAAACTAGTTAAGAAAACACGTTTCGTCCCCGACACGAAAGCCGTTATCTGGTAACCAGCCAAATCTAACCAGCCGAATCAATTTGGAATCCCTGCGCCTATCCGCCAATATCCGTCACCGCTCTGCAAGCTGATACACTTCGACTTCTCGAATTTTCGCGGGCGCCTGGTCGATAACGCGGTAATGCGGAATATAGAGCCGACCCACCGTCAGCTTTCTATTCACGACCTTGTCCCCCGGCTCCGCGATTGGCTTCGGAACAATGTCATCATCGACTGTGCGGGACACATCAATTCGAATCATATTTGTCTCGACGTTCAGCCGATCGACGAGATATTGCGTTTGCGTTCGTCCAGTACCAATATTCCTTCGTTGGCGCATCGAGTAGCACGTTTCCCATTCGGAAGTCTTCATGTCTAAATAGTCCACATGAAACCAAAACAGATTTTCATTGTGGATAATAATTCTTCGCACCTTCTTAGCTTCGGGAAATTTAAGTATAAAGATCCGCGGTTTATTGCTGCCGCCTACTGCCGCCACCGTGTCGAGTTTTCCATCATTGATGGACGGATGGTTTGCCTCCGTACCAAAACTTTTGAGCGCAAAATTCTCGCTCCACTGGGTTGACAAGGCTGACAGCCAAACGCAACCCGGCAACCCGATACACATCACTAAAAAAAAGCTGAATCCGGACAGTCTACCGTACATTTTCAACCTCGTGAGTCATTGTCACGTTCAACCCATCTAGACTAGAAGAGTCTCAGGGTGGGATAATCAAGTCGTTTTTCGAACGCGTCTATTCTTCTTCGTTTTGAATTTGCCTGTCCATGGCGGGGTTGTTTCTGTCCAGCTTGGCAAGTCCGTTAGATGTACCAACCCAGACAACGCCGTCGCCGATCGCAATGCAATTCACAATCGGATCTCCAAGCTGAATGGCAGGATATTCAAACCATTCCCAATTACCCGCACTTTTTAAGTACACTACATCATTCTTTGCTATCCACAACGGCGGCTGTCTGTTTATTTCCCCAGAGTTCTCGCCCGAAATTTCCCCCACGGCAATGTAGATATCTCGAAGCGATACCAAATCTCCGACAGAATCCACCGGTTGTACAGAACTGTTCGATCCCTGCGGGTCTATCTCGACGTAGCCGTTTTCCTCATCATTGTACCACGTGGCAAACGGCCGATCTCGCCACACATCGAAACTGGTAATTGTACTCTCCCGACCGAGATTCAGCCCATCGTCCGGGCCAAATTCTTCCCAGTAATTGATTCCCCGATTGTATTTTGCGATACCGTGCCCAGAGGTGCCTATCCAAACAGCTTTGGGCGTAGCCGCAAGGGCGGTGACATCATCCGCGGGTAATCCATCATTTTTTTTATTGAAAAACACCCACCCACCGCTGGTTCGATTGAAACGCGCTACACCTGAGAAAGTCGCAATCCACACCTCATCCTTGAGGATATTGATGTCGTTCACCTGATTATGCGGAAATTCTGTGCTTGCGTCGTAGATTTCTGGATATATTTTGTACAAATCGTATCGAATGACACCGTGATTCAACGTCCCAATCCACACGTCCGCGTCATCAGCAGCGATCGCCCGAACGTTGATAGTTTCATCGAACATGTTGTTGATTTTATTGACTCTCTCCGTAATTAACTGCCACCCGTCCGCATTGATGCTGACATCGGCGCGAGCCACCCCTTTGGGTGTACCTATCCACAATGTATTTCCGTCAACTTCAAGCGCCTGTATCTGATTGCTTGGCAGTCCATCCGAAATTCTGTAAACAGTCCATACGCACGCATCGCGCCGCTTCCGAGCCTCGCGCCGAAGTTTCCCATCCTGCGCGATTTCAATCGCATGGTCGAAGTCTGCAATGGCTGCGCGATTATGCCTCAATAGCAGGTAAGCCTCACCGCGCGCCAAATAGGCGTCATCAAGCCATTCGCTCTCTTCATAATTACTAATGAATTCGGTTAGTATGGCAATCGCCGGTTCGTATCGGCTCAATTTGGCGTGCAACACCCCAATTAGGTAATCTGTCTTTTCCATGTAAAGGCTCACCGGATAACGATTCTTCGCCTCCTGTAGCACCTGCAAGGCCTCTTCATGGGATTCTAGATTCTCTGCCAATAGAAATCCTGCCGTATATCCCGCATATTCACCATCGCTGTGGCTAGGATAATGGTTGAAAATCAACAGATACGCTTGGCTCGCCTTACGGAATGCTTCAGTTTTAAGATAAGCATCGCCCGCACCCTTTAGCTGCGTCGCCAAGTTGTAAGCTTCGGGATTAATCTTTGCGACAAAACCGAAATATTTCACGGCTTCGTCGATTTCTCCGTCCTCCTGGAGAAGTATACCGAGCTTATAGTGTGCATCGGCAAATCTCGGAAACGCCTCAATTGCTGCTCGAAACTTCTGTTTCGCCTCCGCTCGCAGCCCCAACTCCAACAAAGCCTGACCATTGCGGAATTGTTTTTCGGCAACCGCATCCGGGATGAGGCGTAGATCGTCCCCAAACCGAATAGAGTTCACGTCGTTAAGCGGGATGGATAACTCTTGGGCGTGAAAAATTATCCGAGCGGATTGGTCATTTGCGCCCAGCCAGCGTCCTGTAATGCGGTCTCCGCTCTTCAGGTAAATTGAGGCGTACTCTTGGCTGTAAGCCCCGGCTGTGCATGAAACCAGCAGTACCACAATGGCCAATCGCCTTAATCGAAACGGGTTTAGCATGAATTCCTCTGTCAGAGATTCAAGAATTAAACGCTTGCTGCTTCAAGGATAACGGGAAATCCAATGAACTTGGCTTCCGGGTTACTGTGGTGCATTAAATCGGTGTTTCCCATTTCCACCTGCTCAACCCAAATCCTGCCGTACCATCGCTGCCCCTTTCACCATCGCTTGCATTTTGCTAAAGGCAATGTGGCGAGGGCAATGGTTGAAGCCGCAGTCCGGGATGATGACTAGATTCTCAGCGTCGGTGTGTTCTAATGCGGTACGAATTGACGCAGCCACTTCGTCAGGGGTCTCCACGAAGTACGATTTGATATCGATAACGCCTATGCCAATCTGTTGGCCGGAACGGAAGTGGGACAGCAATTCGATTTGTGCAAACTCCCGGTTGGCGAACTCAAGATTAAACTGGTCGCACCGCGCTTCTAACAGCGCAGGAAACAGGGCAGCGTAGTCGCGCCGATCGCGGGATCTACCCTTGAAATTCCCAAAGCAGAGGTGCAGTCCAACTCGCGCAGAAACACCCTCGCGGGTCGCATTAAAAAGCTGTACCAACCGCTGCGCATCTTTTTGAGACGTTGCGTAGCGCGGCTCGTCAATTTGCAGATTATCAACGCCGGCTTCAACCAACGCCTTCATCTCCGCATTGACAATAGCCACCATGGCTTCAATCAAACTTTCCTTGGACGAAACGCCGCCTTTAACAATCAAGGGAAGCGCAAGCGTCATAGGGCCCGGCACACAAACTTTAATCGGCTTGGAAGTAATTCGCTTGAGATACTCAACCTCCGGCAGAATGCCCAGCCCATTAGGCGCCGTGACTTCGCCGTTCACCTCATAGCGCGGGTTCTGATCGTATCCCGCCGCCCCAAATCGGCGGGCAGGTGCGATTTCCTTCAAGCCCGTCATGAGGCCGTAAAAATTTTGAATAAAGTCCCGGCGCCGCATCTCGCCATCCGTGATTACATCCAACCCGGCGCGCTCCTGGTCTAACACCGCGAGACTCACCGAGTCGTCCAGTGTCTCGTTAATATCCGTTTCGCCAAGATCGGCCTGGTGCTCTATGCGCTCAATCGCAATATGCAGCCAACTCGGGAGCGCGTAGCTGCCCACTAGTTCAGTGGGAAGGAGTTTTGCCATGACACACTCCATATTCTCAAATTTGTCAAATTTAAAATTTACATTATATTTTCAGATTATATCAGATTGCGTTATAATTGTCAATCGCCGCCAGAATCGCGGAGTTCAACCAGAACGAATGCGCAGTGAATCCTCCCCCTTGCCAAGCGGCGGTCCGTAGGCGGGCATCTTGCCCCGAATGTGCCCTCGCCTCCTGTAGGCGGGGCATCTTGCCCCGCATGCGCCCTCGCCTCCTGTAGGCGGGGCATCCTGCCCCGAATGTGCCCTCGCCTCCCGTAGGCGGGCATCTTGCCCCGAATGTGCCCTCGCCTCCTGTAGGCGGGGCATCTTGCCCCGCATGCGCCCTCGCCTCCTGTAGGCGGGGCATCCTGCCCCGAATGTGCCCTCGCCTCCCGTAGGCGGGCATCTTGCCCCGAATGTGCCCTCGCCTCCTGTAGGCGGGGCATCTTGCCCCGCATGCGCCCTCGCCTCCTGTAGGCGGGGCATCTTGCCCCG
>JAPPKS010000017.1:413990-421537 GCA_028819845.1 Candidatus Poribacteria bacterium
GGGCATCTTGCCCCGCATGCGCCCTCGCCTCCTGTAGGCGGGGCATCTTGCCCCGCATGCGCCCCCGCCTCCCGTAGGCGGGGCATCTTGCCCCGCATGCGCCCCCGCCCCCCGTAGGCGGGCATCTTGCCCCGCCCAACTCTGGTGTAAGGGTTTTGGTGGACTCTAGCGACCGAATAGGATTAACTCAACGAACAGCCAAGGCGATAGTTTTGACTTTCAGTCAGTCGCGCGCATCCACCTAACCACATCACACCCGTTCACCGATACAGTAGCAAAGCCCGTCTGGCGCAATTACGAAGAACAACTTGAACGATTTGTCACCGTGACTGTCTACCCGATACTCCGGATCTTCCTTGTCGAAGCCGTTCGCTTTCAACTCGTTAAAAGCCGCTTCGACATTATCTACTTCAAAGAAGCACCCGTCTTGCGACGGATCCCCGCCGTTCTCAGCCAATCCTATCTTAATACTGTCTCTACATAATACAACCGACTCATGGGGAGATTCACCTTTGGATATAACCTCGAACCCCATGATCGTCTCATAGAACGGTATTGCCTCCTCCACATTCTCGACGGGTAAATTCATTTCATCGTCCAAATAAGGACTAACGCTTTTGAAGACTGCTTTTGATGCCATGTTTTCCTCCGGTTATGAGTAGATTCATGGGATTTACGAGGATTTACACGCATGGATTTGCCGTTGCGCGAGTGGCGATTATCTGTTAAAGTATACGATATCCTCGTGGCGATGTAAAGGTAATCAGGATTCGGATTTCACTGCATTTAGTCATAAGTCTAGACTGCCGCATTGCACCGCGGGCAACGAAAAAACGTTGATGATTATTGTAGAGAACATCATATCGGAAAAGTTAGATGAAAGTGTCTTGGCGAAAGACGCGGTGCCGCTGACTTGGGAAGGACGCCGTAAATGCAGGCAGCGTTTGACGACGACGGAAGGGCGGGAGATTGGCTTGGCGCTCCCAACGGGGACAATACTTCAACCAGGCGATGTCCTCTATCGGAATGAACAATTCGAAATTGTCGTAGAAGGCTTGCCGGAAAAGGTGCTTGTTCTACGTCCACAAACGCGCCGGGCGTTTGGAATCGCGTGCTATCAGATTGGAAACCTCCATCGTCCCATAGGATTCTGCGGGGGCGCAATACTCATTCCATACGAACCGGTTTTGGAAAACCAAATGGATCGGCTCGGATTTGAATATACGATTGAAGAACTGGTATTCACGCACGCCGCTGCGCGTTGCCATTGAGAATACTGTGCGATAACTTCACCGCAGAGGCCGCACCTAATGCAACCCAAAAATCACAACCATAATGCGCTGCTCACACTGCTTCAACTTGTAGATAGTTTCTTCCCGACGGGTGCATTCGCGCACTCCTTTGGGTTGGAAACCTACGTTCAGAACGGATTGGTTACGGATCAGCCCTCTTGCGAGGAATTATTGAGGAACGCATTATTGGAAGGGATACGGAACACTGATGCCGTTGCGCTGGCGTTGGCATACAAATCCGCTCAAACCTACGAGAATGCCCCTGATGCTAGCATCGAGCAAATCGCTGACTTGGACATGCGTCTCACCGCGCTCAAACTGCCGCGTGAATCGCGGAACGGCAGTGCGCACATTGGCAAACAGTTTCTTAGAAATGCGCGCCATCTTGTACCGCACCCAGCACTGGACGCTTACGAGAAGCGAATACGCGCTAAGGATTGCGCCGGTCACCATGCAATAGCGTTCGGATTGGTCACCGCCGCAGCTTCAATTGAACTGCCAAATGCATTGCTCGGGTTTCTACACGCCTACGTCGTCGGTCAAGTCTCCGCGGCCGTGCGGCTTATCCCGCTCGGCGCAACCGAAGGACAGCTGACGATTCACTCACTCAAGCCGCATCTACGGGAAATTGTAGAATTCGCACAAAACGCAAACCTCGATGATTTCGTGGCTTTTACGCACGGGCTGGACATTCGGAGCATGCAGCACGAACGGCTTTATTCCAGACTCTTCATCTCCTAAACCGTTAATATCGGGTTACAAAACGTCATTCGCATAGTCCGGCGAAATCTTTGCCTTGTCGCGAAAGGATTTTCACCCATGAAACTCTTGAAAATTGGGATTGGCGGCCCCGTAGGCTCCGGTAAAACTGCACTAATCGAACGCTTGTGCAAGTCAATGCGTAGTGACTACGAACTCGCCGCCATCACCAACGACATTTATACGCGCGAAGATGCGGAAATTTTACTGCGCGTCGAAGCGCTTCCCTCCAATCGAATCCTCGGTGTTGAGACGGGCGGCTGCCCGCACACCGCTATTCGAGAGGACATCTCCAGCAACCTAGAAGCCCTTGAGCAGATGATAGAACGCTTTCCCGATTTGGATATCCTGTTCTTGGAAAGCGGCGGCGATAATCTAGCCGCATTTTTTAGTCCGGAACTAGTCGATGCCGCCATTTACGTAATTGACGTCGCCGGCGGCGACAAAATCCCCCGCAAAGGCGGTCCAGGCATTACCCGCTCCGATCTGCTCGTCATCAACAAAATCGATCTCGCCCCCCACGTCGGAGCCGACCTCGGCATAATGGAACGCGACACAAAACGTATGCGCGGCGAAAAACCGTTTGTATTCACGGACCTGCGGCGCGGAAAACGGGTGGAATATATCATTTCATGGATTCAACAGGAATTACTTTTCGAAGAAAAATCCCCCAATCAAAAAAGTTACCTATGATGTTTTGACACGCAATTTGTTGGTTGCATAAGGAAGCGGCAACCCATCCGAGGATATGTAAACCGAGCCATGAGTCACAGCAAAAGACTCATGGCTCTTTTTTTGTTTCAACGTCATATTTCTCATATTTTTATGTATTGCGCCTGTTTTTACGAAATATTGTATTTTTTCTTGACAATCATTTATATCTATGGTATATTTTATTCACCATAATTCATTAACTGAAAAATCACACCAAACTTAAATGGAGGTTGACCTTGCGAAAGATATTGGAAAAATGTCCAACGTGCGGTGGTGAATTAACAATCACAGAGTTGCAATGCCACGCCTGCGATACCAAAATCGAAAGCCAGTATGAAACCTGCCGTTTCTGCCGGCTCTCAAAGGAAAGCCTCGAGTTTTTGGAAAACTTCGTCAGGAATCGCGGCAATGTCAAGGAAATGGAACGTGAACTCGGAATCTCATATCCGACCGTCCGAAGCCGTCTGAACGCAGTCATCGCCGAACTCGGCTTTGAGGTCGGCACGCAGCAGACTGATGACATTCCTGAACAACGCCGCGCAATTCTAAAGCGGCTCGATGCGGGTGAGATTTCCGCGGCGGAGGCTGCAGAACTCATTCACCAACTCAACATAACCTAAAGGAAACAATAATGAAAAAACAAAATGCGGCATTCCTCAAAATGGTATCTGAGGTAAAATTCACTTTGAAAGCGGCGGATCCGCTGACGCAAGCGCTCAATGACTCGCGTGCGCGGCTGTCTCAACTCCCCGTCCGAGATGCACTAAACGCCTTCACCGAATCCACGCAAAAACGCCTGGAGACCGCCAAAAGGGACAGTCTCAATAATTTAAAGCGGCTCGTGCGCGAACAAAAGCGAATTCTCAACCGAAACTTCCGGGAAACGGCCCGCGAGTGCAAACAGCTCTTTCACCGTTAGCACGCAGCAACTCTCGGCGTTCGTGGGTGGTTCCCGCAAATCGTCGTTATTCTTGTGTTCTTTTCCATTACCGATACATTCAACTACATCAAAAAGGAGTTACGACTATGGGTGAATTGTACGGAATCGCATTGGTGATATTTGCCGTTTCGTTTGGAATTATGGGTTGCAGATTTGTAAAATTTAAATACGGTCCAGGCAGTAAGCACGTAGAACAAAATCAAGAGTTGGTCCGAATCCATTCAGATCTCCGCGCGCTCAAAGAGCACGTTGTGAAAACACAGGAATACGTAACGGATATCTATATCCATTACTACAATACCGAGCGCGCGTCGAAACGAATGAATCCGGTGCTAAACCAAGAGACCGGAAAAGAATCGGAGTAATCATTAACTCGACTGTCGTTGAAATAGGAACACCGAGATTGAGTAAGGAGGAAAATTATGAGCGATGAACGGCGCGAAATTCTCAGAATGCTTGAAGAAGGCACAATCAACGCGGACGAAGCGGACATGCTCATCCGCGCCATAAGCGATACCTCCGATGCGGGGGTTCAAAGCAGTGCAAAACATCGAAAATCCAAAGAGGTCGCAGAAATATTTCAGGAGATTAGGCAGGAGATAAAGCAAGGGGTCAATAAAGCCGTTGAATCCGTGCATCGAACGGCTGACGTCGGGAAGGTCGTAGGCGGCGCTGTCGGTGATGTTGTAGATCAGGTGAAAACGTCGGTCTCAGACGCAATCAATGCCATTGAGAAAACCAGCGGCAAACGAAAGTTTGAAGAAAGAACTCAGTGGCAGTTTGATAGCGCCGATGTTGCAACCGTCGACGCGCAAACCGTAAATGGTTCAATTTCATTTGAAGGCGCCGACGTCAATCACGTCGCTGTCACCGCACTAAAAGAAGTACGTGCGCCCAGCGCGGAAGAAGCTGAGGAGTTTGCCCAAAACGTCGAAGTCCACGCCGAACTGCACGATGGCGAAATTCGCGTTTACAGAGACTACCCCAATCCACCCAAGGGCGTCAATGTGACGGTCAGTTATGAAATTCAAACCCCTCACCGAATGGGCGCGAATCTCGCCACCGTAAACAGTGCCATCCGAGTCAGCGGAATCGAGGGCGCCATCGCCGCAAAAACCGTCAACGGCACAATAACGGTACATGGCGATAACGGTCCCATCGACATTGACACCACCAACGGCAATATTGTGACCACCGTCGGGCAACTCGAGGACGCTGCGGAGTTCTCGACGACCAACGGGTCGATTGACGTAAAGATTGCCGACGGCGTCGCCCCAATTGACGCACAGACGACAAACGGTTCAATTCATTTGACACTACCCGTGGATTTCGCCGGACAATTGAACGCCAAAACTAGTAATGGCAATGTAAAATCCGAATTGCCAATTTCTCACACCGAGAAACAACACAATCGGCTTGAAGGTCAAATTGGCGAAGGCGGCAATGCAACCGTCAAACTGCGCAGCTCAAATGGCAGCATCCACCTGTCGGCACATCCGGAGTAGCCCGTCCGTACCGTTGTTCTCCGAACCATCTGAAACAATTGTAATGCTCCGCCGCCAAGTCCGTCCGTTAACCGGTATTATCTGGATAGGTTAGCATTAGCCAAAATCTGCACACCCACCCAAAAATGCGTAGCGATTTTTCTTGTTTTCAGACGGGACTTGTGCTAAAATACCCTGCAAACTTATGCGCGTATCAGATCCTCAAAGTCTGTATTACTAATGTTAACGCATTCAATTCTTGGGAGGAAACAATGAAAAACTTAGCCTCAGTGGCTATTGTCGCCATCTTTGCTCTGGGTATCGGTCTCAGCGGGTGCGGTAAATTGAGCAAGATGGAGTTTGATGCAGAGATGGAGAAATACAACGCGGAATCTGCAGCGGAACATTCGAAGTTGCGGGAAGAGGTCGCTATGATTGGCGGCAAGGTTGATGAGCAAGGGAATTCTTTAAGGTCGGAAATCTCTACAGCAAAGAATGACGCTGTCGCTGCCGCTGAACAAGGCGATGCGGACACAATCAGCGCCGCCAAGAGTTTCGCAAAAGAGCAGCATGCCAAATTGCATGAAGACCTCACGAACGCCGTTAATATGGCGCGTGAAAAGGCTCAAGCATTTGCTATGGACGAAGATGAAAAGTTGCGTATGATGATTGGCAGCTTAGACAACAAGTCCAAGGAACAAGCGGCGGACCATATGGAGATGCAAGCGGCGATCGCCGAGGTAAAAGCAGAGACCAAAACCCTAAAAGCCATGGTTGCCGCAAAACCGACCTTGATTGCAACCGTGCACTTCCCCAGCGGCGGAACCCGTTTGAACCAGGAAGCGAAACAAAACCTCAATAATGCGGTTAAAGCTATCATGGAGGCACACCCGGACTCCATGGTCAAGGTCATTGGCCACACCGACGGGAAACCGGTGTTGAGCGGAAAATACCGCAGTAACTGGCACCTTTCTCAAGCACGCGCAGATTCCGCTGTGAAGTATCTCAAAACGCAGGGCGTGCAAAACGACATCGAATCTGTTGGACGTGCACACACCGACCCGATTGCATCCGTGAGAACAAAAGCCGGGGCTGCAAAAAACCGTCGCGTCGAGGTCTTTATTACACCCCCGAGTCCGATGATGTAACCCATCATCTCGCATACATTTTAAGGGGAATTGGGAATATCCCAATTCCCCTTTTTTTGTACCCGCCCCATGCTTTCAGCCCGGGGCTGCCGTCATTCCATTCGGTAGGTGCGTTTTCCAACCGCGCTTGCGAGACCTGATAAATTCACGTTCGGCAAAGAATCCGAACCGGCCGCCGTGTTGAACTGAATACTGGTTTTACCAGATGAAATGCGCATAAATGCCGCCTGCGCCCGAACTAAAACCGTTTGCGTAAGACAAGCCGAGTTTCCGCAGCATGCGGCGAGACTGATGTCCGCACATCGAATTCAAAGGAACGTGGCGGCGCGGCTTGAGCCATGTACCGTCGATTGCTCCGTATTGCGGAAATTCTCGCTTCAACTGCACTAATCACATGGTTCAAGATGACAATACCCAAAAAGGTGCGCGCCCGTTCAAATTTGTCATTGGCTTCATACCGTAACGTTTTTGCAATTTCACGCTGCGGCGAATCATGATTGCCTTCTCCCCGCTCCTCATCTTTGAACGCCTGCCGATCCTTCCAATACCACGCCCCGACTCGTTCAAGCGGTTCACCATCGTTGCCTTTCGTATAAACATTGAGCCAATTATCGTATAACGTGGCATGCTCATAATCTTCGATTGGATCCCACTTTTCAAATTGCTCGGCCGCCTGGTACGGCCATTCGAAAGCCACGTGCGCCCTTACATGTTCTCGATAGCTCTCCCGTGTATTCTCCGCATCGCTGCGCGTGACGAAATACGCCGCCAGCATTCCGACTTCTGCCAGAATGTATATGTAACCCCGTTTCGAGCCGAGATACAACTGCCCGGCGCCCGGAATTATCAGCGACGACACAAACGCCCGGTTCGGCGATTTCAATGGTGTCGCCCGTTCAACGCCCGTTTCGCCGCCAATCTGTTCAACATCTAGGTGTCTTGCACCCAACGCCGACACAAGCCGAAACGACACACCTCCATTTTCTCCCGAGCCACTAGCGGTTGTGTCTCCCGAGTTTGCATTCACAGGCAAGACTACCAACCCAATCAAGTTAAACAATAAAAAAATTTCACCTATCTTTTTCAAGTCTACTCCTTATCACAAAAGCTCTTTTAGCTTCTGTAGGTTGGGTAGAGCGGATAACCCTAATGCCGTAACTACACCCACTAAACGTTAAAACTCCGGCATGCTGCATTCGTAAAATCCATG
>JAPPKS010000017.1:421637-425914 GCA_028819845.1 Candidatus Poribacteria bacterium
TAACTACACCCACTAAACGTTAAAACTCCGGCATGCTGCATTCGTAAAATCCATGTAGCGAAACCCAACGATCAACTGAGCGAATAGCGAAGGCGATAGTCTTTCCTAAGGTTTCTCCAGCTTCTGTAGGTTGGGTAGAGCGGATAACCTTAATGCCGTAACTACACCCACTAAACGTTAAAACTCCGGCATGCTGCATTCGTAAAATCCATGCAGCGAAACCCAACGATCAGCTGAGCGAATAGCGAAGGCGATAGTCTTGCCTTTAGATTTACCCCCAATGTTTAGTTTCTGTAGGTTGGGTTAAGCGGGTAACTGCTAATAACTACCGTGCGAAAATTACGTGCCGGTCAGACAGTCTTCTCCGAAACCCAAGGATAAACGACAATCCCTAAAACCGCAACACCAACGCAAACACATTGAGGCGCTGATTGTTCGGTCCACCGCCGGGCACGCGGGCATAATCAAACTGATAATTCAACAAACGCACCCCCAAACCGTAGGTGATATGATCTGAAAAATCCGGGCGGTTTATGCCGGGTTCGGTTTTGTAACCGACTCGCAGCGCCAGCAGGTTACTCAACCAATATTCTATGCCAACGCTCTTCTGCATGTGCCGCCACTCAAACGCATGCCTGCCAACGCCGCGGTCGGCGAGAAGCTGATCGCGTGTGACCTCCGGATTCGCCTCAATAAACGCCTGTACCCCTTCTTCGTCGTCCTCTTTCAGCTTATCAATAAACGCAGTCAAATCGCCGATGAGCCGTAGGTCATGATACCCTGCTTCATAGATTGTTACCGCGGTTCCCAGCCGGAACTTACGTGGCAGCGGGTCGCTCTGATTTGCGTCAATGAAAGCGATCTCCGTGCCCCAATTTTGTACAGCAGCGCCAATGCGCACCGGCGGCATGAAATCTGGAAGCTGCAGATTGTACTGTGCGCCGAAGTCAATCGCGTAAGCGCGCCCAGCGTAACGTCCCAATTTCATCTGAATTATCTTACCGCTGATGCCCGCTGACAATCCGTTTGCCAACATGTCCGCGTAAGACACCGTCCATGCCCAATTCGTCCCAAGGTTCTCATACCGCTCTATTAGCGGTGAATCCGTCGTAATTGCAACCTCGCCTTGCCCCTGTATTTGAAGCGTTGTGCCGAGCGTTCCCGACGCACCGAGCGGCATGGCACCGGCGAAAAAAGCGTAGTATAACCCCGCACTCGCTTCGCCAAAAAGTTGACTATAGTCCATATATGAAATCGCAGCCTGTGTGTCTTGGATTATTCCCAAGCCGCTTGGATTCCAAAACGCTGCGGTGACATCGCCGTCAACCGCAGAAAAGGCATCGCCCAGCGCCGCCGCACGCGTACCGCCGCCAAGGTCGAGAATTTGTGCGCCGGTTCGCCCAGCCCCGGCGAAAACAGGCGAGCACAATCCCGCTGCCATGCACAAGCTGACTGCTGCATAAACAAGTTGTTTGATTCGTTTCATTACTTGGTTCTCCTCATTACTTTCAGATTCTCAAACCCGTAAACGTGAGATATTCCAACCCGGTTTACCACATCCAAAATCATTTTCGCTGCTTTCCTAGCTAAAGTAGCAGGCACACTCCGTGTGCCGTCCGCAAAGTAGCAGTCGCTCCTGTAGGTTCGGTTGCATCGAAAATCGCATTTCATTCCTACCTCCCAATAATCATCCCTTGTGGGAGCGGCTTCCAGCCGCGATAAAGTAGCAGGCACACTCCGTGTGCCGTCCGCAAAGTAGCAGTCGCTCCTGTAGGTTGGGTAGAGCGGATTCACCCAAAAAACGCACAATTAAACGAACCGCCATCGTCAATCTATCCACGCACAAATCCCGATGAATCGAGCGAAACCCAACGCTTTTCAATCCTACCACCCCTATCACGATGTCACCGGATGCCAACCCATATTATACACCGGAATCCTGAACACCGCCCCGACAATACTCCAAAAGCATCCCAATGAATAATCCCCTAATATCAAACCCACAAAAAACGGCAATGCGCTGCGATACGCCCGCAACCCGCCGTACCGAAGGATGGCAAACTTCAGGCACCAACTAATCAGCACTGGTACCCAGATATATATCATCTCCGCCGGGCTCGATCCCAACACATATCCCACGGGGTGAAACGGCCACCACAGAAACCGCATCTTCATGACTAACAGAATCCCCGTCATAGCGAAGCCAAACCCCATGAAACCCGCCGCCGCATAATCATGTCCCGTCGGATTCGTTAGCCAAATCTGCAGCCGCTGGGTAAACCCTTCTCTCCCTATGGGCATGAAAATCGTACCCGTCGAATTTTCAGCCCCCTGTTGATACAGATGGTTGAAAAATATCACAAAGGTCACCGGTATCCCGATGGCGCACGTCAAAATTATTGCCCAGGCCAGTTTTCTCGGATGGATGTTCGCCTGCTCGCCGATGCGAAACGCTTCCAGTTGGTTCGGCATCGGGTGGCCGGGCTGATCCCGATTCAGCACAAATAGAAATGAAAGCACCGTCAGATTTCGTGCGCCAAACGTCCGTGTTCCCATCGAGCTAACCATCGTCTCACCGGGGTCGACCCACAGCAACTCATGCACCGCTACACCAAGCCCGGCTCTAATCTTGTTCACACCGAGGGCGCTGCATACGTAAATTACAAAAAACACCAAAATAATCCACAACGAAAGCCCGGCTTTGTACGCAAAAAACAGGAGAAAAATTATGCCGGCGACGATGCCAAATACCGCGGTCCGATACGACATCGGTTCTTTAGCGTCGTCAATAACCCGCTTGCGCGTGAATACCTGCGTGAAAACCCGCTTTAGATGCCTGCGTCCGACCCAGAGCGCCAAAATCCCCAACCCGCTCCATGCGCCTTGAGCCTGTTCGGGGAAGTAAAGGTTGCGCCAACCCATGGTCGCCCCAAGTGTCAACTGCGTGAATTTTTTTAAGAAATAGAAAAACCAGGCAGAAAAGGCGAGATCCAGCGGCATGAAATACGAAAGCCCAATCACAAACGGCTGGAACGAAATTCGGGTGCCGCCCATGTAGCTCCACGGTTTCTCACGGAAATGAATTGATGTCCACCCGACAGGAATATCCGGAAGCGACGGAAATAACACGCTCAGTCCATTTAGAATACCAATTGCCGCCGCGATGCCGAAACCCGCCCACATCAGCCTATTCTTCAGAAAAAACGTGATGTCCTTCGCCATCTCCAGCGGCAGCCAGGTAACGGGGTAGGTCAGCCTCTCATGTTCCGTAAATTGCTTGCGTATCAACGTATTGATGCAGATCAGGACGACGTACAACACAATCAGAAACGCCGACCAATAGACAATCGGCCCCAACCAAGGCATAAAGTTTGCGCGGCTAAAAAACGTCGTCTCGCCGTGATAAAGGGCGCTCAACGCATGCTCATCCTTGACCGTAAACCAAGGCGGGATATATCGCCAGAACAAGTTTCGCCAGTCATTTTCGGGCGTGGCAAACCAGTAAGGGTGGGAGAGCAGTCCGACAAACCGGTTCATTCGATTCCCCGCAAAGGTCGTAACCATTACGGTCATCACATAAATCACCAGTAAGTCGGCGGCTCTAAATGCGAGCCTCGGAAGGTATTTCTTTAGAAGGGAATTCAGCAACACCAGTAGAAACAGCGTGAAAACCGCGTTGCTGAACAGCGACATATAGTTGTGAACGAGGCCAATCAGCAGATCATTTGTCGAAACCCAATACGCATTAACCAGAGCGAAGAAGATGCCAATCACCAAGATTCGGAGTGGAATGTCGTTCGCTTTTTGCTTTTCGATTGGAGTGAACTTACTCAAAAATCATACCTCGTTTCGACAACTGCAAACCCAACCTGCCAAATTCCTTCTCCTGTGGGAGCGGCTTCCAGCCGCGATAAAGTAGCAGGCACACTCCGTGTGCCGTCCGCAAAGTAGCAGTCGCTCCTGTAGGTTGGGTAGAGCGGATTCACCCAAAAAACGCACAATTAAACGAACCGCCATCGTCAATCTATCCACGCACAAAACCCGATGAATCGAGCGAAACCCAACTCTTTTAAAACCTCACCCATCCCAAATGACTCCCAAACACCCACACCGCCGCGAACACCAGTCAATTCCCTCAATCACAGCCCATCATTTAATCACACAAATCACAGTTCAGACAGCATCGCCAATCCCAATCCCCTCCAACCTTTCAAAAACCAGCCCCCTGTGGGAGCGGCTTCCAGCCGCGATAAAGTAGCAGGCACACTCCGGTCCGC